>NZ_JBITGV010000029.1:0-47047 GCF_044457385.1 Streptomyces sp. NPDC050548 | reverse complement strand
TTTCATCCCCCGCCCGCCCGCCCGTCCGCGCCCGCGCGCGCCCCGGCGGGGGCCCCCCCCCCCCCCCCCCCCCCCCCCCCCCCACGTCTTCGTGCCCCCTCCGGCCACCCGCGTGTGGGCATCAGCACACTCCTCCCCCGCAGGTCAACAGCAAGTTGACGCCCCTTCCAACACCGTGGTGGACTGCCGGAGCCATGTACGGCGGCAGGAGAGGAAGCCGGTGCGAATCCGGCGCGGTCCCGCCACTGTCACCGGGGTAGAGAACCCCGGGAGCCAGGAACTCTCACCGCCGGTCTCGTCGAACCAGGGCGTGGACACCCTGAGTGAGGACATATCGCCATGCTCGGCTGTCGTTCGAGGTCCCGTACCAGCGCAGTGTCCGACTCAGCGACCGGCTGAGCCGATGCGTGCCGATCGCGTCTTCGCGTACGGCGCCGCCGCCGGCCTTCTCGGTGACCACCTGCTCGGCGATCCCCGTCGCGGGCATCCGGTCGCCGCGTTCGGCCGCGCCGCCGGTGCCGTGGAACAGCTGTTGTGGCGCGACCACCGAGGCTGGGGCGCCCTGCACACCGCCGTGTGCGTGGGCGGCACCGTCTCCCTGGCCGCCGTGGCGACTTCGGCCCTACGACCGTCCCGTACGGCCTCTGCCGCCCTCACCGCCGCCGCCACCTGGGCGGTCGTCGGCGGGACCTCTCTCGCGCGCGAGGCCGGGGTCGTCGCGCGTGCGCTGGAGGCCGGTGACATCGAGGCCGCGCGGGCACGGCTCCCGCACCTCTGCGGGCGGGACCCACAAACTCTCGACGCCGACGGCATCGCGCGGGCCGTCGTCGAGTCCGTCGCCGAGAACACCTCCGACGCGGTGGTGGGCGCCCTGGTGTGGGGCGGCATCGCCGGTGTCCCGGGCCTGCTGGGCTTCCGGGCGGTGAACACCCTGGACGCCATGGTCGGCCACAAGTCGGCCAAGTACCGCCGCTACGGCTGGGCTTCGGCCCGTCTCGACGACGTGGCAGGCTGGCCGGGCGCCCGCCTCACCGCCGTCCTCGCGACCGTCGCGGGCGGCGACCCGCGCGGAGCGGTGCGCGCCTGGCGCACCGACGCCCCCAAGCACCCGAGCCCCAACGCCGGTCCCGTGGAGGCCTCCTTCGCGGGCGCCCTCGGCGTGCGACTCGGCGGCACCCTCTCCTACGGCGGCCGGGTCGAGCACCGGCCCGTGCTCAACGGCGCCGGACGCGCCGTCGCCGTACCGGACATCGACCGTGCCGTACGGCTGTCCCGGCGGGTCGGCTGGCTCGCGCTCGGGGTCAGTGTGGCCGGGCGGCTGCTGCTGAAGGGACGGAAGTCATGAGCGGCGGCGGGCTGTTGGTCGCGGGCACCACCTCGGACGCCGGGAAGAGTGTCGTGACCGCCGGGATCTGCCGGTGGCTGGTGCGGCAGGGCGTGAAGGTCGCGCCGTTCAAGGCCCAGAACATGTCCCTGAATTCCTTCGTGACGCGCGAGGGCGCCGAGATCGGCCGGGCGCAGGCCATGCAGGCGCAGGCCTGCCGGATCGAGCCGACCGCGCTGATGAATCCCGTTCTGCTGAAACCCGGCGGCGACCGGACCAGTCAGGTCGTCCTCATGGGCAAGCCCGTCGGCGAGATGAGCGCGCGCGGCTATCACGGGGGACGGCAGGAGGCGCTGCTCGGCACGGTATTGGACTGTCTCGCCGAGTTGCGGGGCACGTATGACGCGGTGATCTGCGAGGGGGCCGGTTCGCCCGCCGAGATCAATCTGCGGCGGACCGACATCGTGAACATGGGCATCGCGCGCAATGCCGGGCTGCCCGTGCTCGTGGTCGGCGACATCGACCGCGGGGGCGTCTTCGCCTCCTTCTTCGGGACGGTGGCGCTGCTCAGTCCTGAGGATCAGGCCCTCGTCGCCGGGTTCCTCGTGAACAAGTTCCGGGGCGATGTGTCGCTCCTGGAGCCGGGGTTGGAGATGCTGCACGGCCTCACCGGGCGGCGGACGTACGGCGTGCTGCCGTTCCAACACGGGCTCGGGATCGACGAGGAGGACGGGCTGCGCATCTCGCTGCGCGGGACCGTCCGTGAGTCGAACACCGCGCCGCCGGTCGGAGAGGACGTGTTGCGGGTCGCCGTCTGCGCGATCCCGCTCATGTCCAACTTCACCGACGTGGACGCGCTGGCCGCCGAACCGGGTGTCGTGGTGCGGTTCGTGGACCGGCCGGAGGAGCTGGCCGACGCCGATCTCGTCGTGATCCCCGGGACCCGGGGGACGGTCCAGGCGCTGGAGTGGCTGCGGGAGCGCGGCCTCGCCGACGCCCTCGTCCGCAGGGCCGCCGAACAGCGGCCGGTCCTCGGTGTCTGCGGCGGCTTCCAGATCCTCGGCGAGCACATCGACGACGAGGTCGAGAGCCGGCGGGGCTCGGTCGACGGACTCGGAGTACTCCCCCTGCGCGTGCGGTTCGCGCGCGAGAAGACCCTCACCCGGCCGGTGGGCGAAGCCCTCGGCGAGCGGGTGGAGGGGTACGAGATCCATCACGGGGTCGCCCAACTCACGGGCGGAGAAGCCTTCTTGGACGGCTGCCGGGTCGGCCAGACCTGGGGCACGCACTGGCACGGCTCGCTGGAGTCGGACGGGTTCCGGCGAGCGTTCCTGCGCGAGGTGGCCGCCGCCACCGGGCGCCGGTTCGTGCCGGCCGCCGACACCTCGTTCGCCGCGCTGCGCGAGGAGCAGCTCGACCGGCTCGGCGACCTCATCGAACAGCACGCGGACACGGACGCGCTGTGGCGGCTCATCGAGTCCGGCGCGCCACAAGGACTGCCTTTCATTCCACCGGGAGCGCCCGCATGAGCACAGTGTTGTTGTTGTCGACCGCCGACACGGATCTGCTGGCGGCGCGTGCCTCCGGCGCCGGGTACCGGATCGGCAACCCGTCCCGCGTGGACGCCGGCGAGGAACTGCCCGCGCTCATCGCGGCGTCGGACATCGCCGTCGTACGACTGCTCGGCGGCAAGCGCGCCTGGGAGGACGGCCTCGCCGTGCTCAAGGCCTCGGGCATCCCGACCGTGCTGCTGAGCGGAGAGACGGTCCCGGACCCGGAGTTGATGGCCGAGTCGTCGGTACCGGCGGGAGTCGTGGCCGAGGCGCTCAGGTACCTCGTCGAGGGTGGGCCCGACAACCTCACCGAACTCGCCCGCTTCCTCTCCGACACGGTGCTGCTCACCGGCGAGGGCTTCGAAGAGCCCCAGAAGATGCCCGAGTTCGGCGTCCACTGCGAGCGGGCCTTCGTCGAGGGCCGCCCGACCGTCGGCGTGCTCTTCTACCGGGCGCATCACCTCTCCGGCAACACCGCCTTCGTGGACACCCTGTGCGAGCAGATCGAGGCGAAGGGCGCCAACGCCCTTGCCGTGTACTGCGGTTCGCTGCGCGGCGCCGACTCCGGGCTGTACGACATCCTCGGCAGGGCGGACGCGCTGATCGCCACCGTCCTCGCCGCGGGCGGCACGCACGCCTCGCAGGCCTCGGCCGGCGGCGACGAGGAGGCCTGGGACATCGGCGCGCTCGCCGACCTCAACGTGCCCGTGCTGCAAGGACTTTGCCTTACGTCGTCCAGGGCGGCCTGGGACGAGTCGGACGCCGCCCTCTCCCCCATGGACGCGGCGATGCAGGTCGCGATCCCCGAGTTCGACGGCCGGCTGATCACCGTTCCCTTCTCCTTCAAGGAGCAGGGCCCCGACGAGGTCCCGGTCTACGTCGCCGACCCCGAGCGGGCCGCGCGGGTCGCCGGAATCGCCGTCAGGCACGCGCAGTTGAAGCACAAGCCGAACGCCGAGAAGAAGCTCGCGCTGGTCTTCACCGCCTATCCGACCAAGCACTCGCGGGTCGGCAACGCGGTCGGCCTGGACACGCCCGCCTCGGCGATCCGGGTGCTGGACGCGCTGCGGGACGCCGGGTACGGGGTCGACGAACACCCCGACAACGGGGACGAGTTGATCCACCGGCTCATCAACGCCGGTGGCCACGACGTGGAGTGGCTGACGGAGGAGCAGTTGGCCGCCGCGCCCGCGCGGGTGCCGCTCGCCGACTACCAGGCATGGTTCGACAAGCTCGAACCGACCCTCGGGCAGGGCATGTCGGACGCGTGGGGCGAGCCGCCGGGCAGCCTCTACGTCGACGGCGACGACATCGTGCTGGCGTCCCTCCAGTTCGGGAACGTCGTCGTCATGATCCAGCCGCCGCGCGGTTTCGGCGAGAACCCGATCGCCATCTACCACGACCCCGACATGCCGCCCTCGCACCACTACATGGCGGCGTACAGGTGGTTGGACAACTCGTTCGGCGCGGACGCGATCGTGCACATGGGCAAGCACGGCACCATGGAATGGCTGCCCGGCAAGGGACTCGGTCTCAGCAGCGGCTGTGCGCCCGACGCCGTACTCGGTGAACTCCCCCTGATCTACCCGTTCATCGTCAACGACCCGGGCGAGGGCACCCAGGCCAAGCGGCGCGGGCACGCCACGGTCGTCGACCACCTGGTGCCGCCGATGGCGCGTGCCGATACGTACGGAGACCTGGCGAAGCTGGAGCAACTCCTCGACGAGTACGCCCTGGTGTCCGACCTGGACCCGACGAAGGCCCCGGCCGTGCGCGCGCAGATCTGGACGCTGGTGAAGGCGGCCGAGCTGCACCACGACCTGCATGTGGACGACCAGCCGGACGACGCGGCGTTCGACGAGTTCGTGATGCACATCGACGGCTATCTGTGCGAGATCAAGGACGTGCAGATCCGCGACGGGCTGCACATCCTCGGCGGCGGCCCGGTCGGCGAGGCTCGGGTGAACCTCGTGCTGGCCGTGCTGCGCGCCTCGCAGGTGTGGGGCGGGCAGGCGAACGCGCTGCCGGGGCTGCGGGCAGCGCTGGCGCAGCATTTCGGGCTCAACGAGAAGGAGTTGCTCGGTGAGCCGGGCGCTCCCGTGAAGGTGCCGGTGGAGCTGACGGATCTCGTCGAGGGGCCGGCCCGTTCGGCGGCCGACGCGATCGATCTGCTGGAGCAGCTGTGCCGCCGGTTCGCGGAGGGCATGGAGGCCCAGGAGTGGGACGTCACGACCGTCCCGGCGCTCGTGCGTGCCGTCATCGGCGCCGAACTCCCGGACGCTGTCGCGGTGTTGGAGTTCGCGTGTGACGAGGTGGTCCCACGGCTCGCCCGGACCACCGACGAGATCGACCACATCCTGCTCGCGCTCGACGGGGGTTACGTCCCGGCGGGACCGTCCGGTTCCCCGACCCGCGGTCTGGTCAACGTCCTGCCGACCGGCCGGAACTTCTACTCGGTCGACCCCAAGGCCATTCCGTCCAGGCTGAGTTGGGAGGTCGGGCAGTCACTGGCGGACTCGCTCGTACAGCGGTACGTCCAGGACAACGGCGAGTTCCCGAAGTCGGTCGGCCTCACGGTGTGGGGCACGTCGGCGATGCGCACCCAGGGCGACGACATCGCCGAGATCCTCGCGCTGCTGGGCTGCCGTCCGGTCTGGGACGACGCCTCGCGCCGCGTGACCGGCTTCGAGATCGTGCCCGTCACGGAGTTGGGCCGGCCGCGCATCGATGTCACGGTGCGGATCTCCGGCTTCTTCCGGGACGCGTTCCCGCACGTCGTCGGGCTGATCGACGACGCGGTGCGGGCGGTGGCCGAGTTGGAGGAGCCGCCCGAGTCCAACTACGTCCGCAAGCACGCCGACGAGGACACCGCCGAGCACGGCGACCGCCGCCGGGCCACGGCCCGTGTCTTCGGCTCCAAGCCGGGCGCGTACGGCGCCGGTCTGCTGCCGCTGATCGACGCGCGCAACTGGCGCAGCGACGCGGACCTCGCCGAGGTGTACGCGGTCTGGGGCGGCTACGCCTACGGGCGCGGCCTCGACGGGCGGGCGGCACGCGGGGACATGGAGACGGCGTTCCGGCGAATTGCCGTAGCGGCCAAGAACGTCGACACCCGCGAGCACGATCTCGTCGACGCCGACGACTACTTCCAGTACCACGGCGGCATGGTCGCCATGGTCCGCCACCTCACCGGCACCTCCCCCGAGGCGTACGTCGGCGACTCCGCCACCCCCGACCAGGTCAAGACCCGCACGCTCGGCGAGGAGACCCACCGCGTCTTCCGCGCCCGGGTGGTCAACCCCCGCTGGATGGCGGCGATGCGCCGGCACGGCTACAAGGGCGCCTTCGAGATGGCGGCGACCGTCGACTACCTCTTCGGCTACGACGCGACGGCCGGGGTCGTCGACGACTGGATGTACGAGAAGCTCAGCGCCGAGTACGTCTTCGACCCGGAGAACCGGGACTTCATGAAGAAGTCCAACCCGTGGGCGCTGCGCGGCATCACGGAACGGCTCCTCGAAGCCGCCGAGCGCGGTCTGTGGGCCGAGCCGGACGCGGACACGCTGGAACGACTGCGGGCCACCTACCTGGAGCTCGAAGGCGACCTGGAGGGCGACGACCAGTGACAACTCCCTTTCCGTTCACGGCCGTTGTCGGTCAGGACGATCTGCGGCTCGCGCTGCTGCTGAACGCCGTGTCGCCGGCGGTCGGCGGTGTGCTGGTGCGCGGCGAGAAGGGCACCGCCAAGTCGACGGCCGTGCGCGCGCTTTCGGCGCTGCTGCCGGAGGTCGCCGTCGTCCCCGGGTGCCGTTTCTCCTGCGACCCCGAGGCACCCGACCCGGCCTGCCCGGACGGCCCGCACGAGACCGGACCCGGCACCCAACGCCCGGCCCGCATGGTCGAGTTGCCGGTCGGCGCCTCCGAGGACCGGCTCGTCGGAGCGCTCGACATCGAGCGGGCACTCGCCGAGGGCGTCAAGGCCTTCGAGCCCGGCCTGCTCGCCGACGCGCACCGGGGGATCTTGTACGTCGACGAGGTCAACCTCCTTCACGACCACCTCGTGGACCTCTTGCTGGACGCCGCCGCGATGGGCGCGTCGTACGTCGAACGCGAAGGCGTCTCCGTCCGGCACGCCGCGCGTTTCCTGCTCGTCGGCACCATGAACCCCGAAGAGGGCGAGCTGCGGCCCCAGTTGCTCGACCGGTTCGGGCTGACCGTCGAGGTGGCCGCCTCCCGGGAGCCCGACCAGCGGGTCGAGGTCGTGCGGCGCAGGCTCGCCTACGACGACGATCCGGCCGGTTTCACCGAGCGCTGGGCGGACGAGGAGTCCTCCGTACGGGCTCGGATCATCGCCGCGCGTGCCCTGTTGCCGTCCGTGCGGCTGGGCGACGGGGCGCTGCGGCAGATCGCGGCGACCTGTGCCGCCTTCGAGGTGGACGGTATGCGCGCCGACATCGTGATGGCGCGTACGGCGACCGCGCTGGCCGCCTGGGCCGGCCGGACCGACGTGCTCGCCGAGGACGTACGGCAGGCCGCGCTGCTCGCCCTGCCGCACCGCAGGCGGCGAAACCCCTTCGACGCGCCGGGACTTGACGAGAACAAGCTCGACGACACGTTGGAGGAGTTCGCCGAGCAGGAGCAGGAACAGTCGCCCGAGGATGATGATCCGGGCCCGGATGACTCCGGTGGGGGTGGCGGGCAGCCGCCGGCCTCGGACTCGGACGGTCCGCAGGGCGGTGACACCGGTGCCCAGCCGGAAGCCGGCGAGGGCGGGCAGCCGCAGCCTTCCGGTTCCGGTGAGCAGCAGCCCGTACGCGCCTCCGAGCCCTTCCGTACCAAGGCGTTGAGCGTGCCGGGGATCGGTGAGGGTGCCGCCGGGCGGCGTTCGCGGGCGCGGACCGAGCACGGGCGGACGACCGGGGCCCGGCGGCCCCGAGGGGCGCTCACCAAGCTGCACTTGGCGGCGACCGTGCAGGCGGCGGCCCCGCATCAGCTGGCGCGCGGTCGGGCCGGGCGCGGCCTCGTCGTGCGGCGTGACGATCTGCGGCAGGCGACGCGGGAGGGGCGTGAGGGCAACCTCGTGCTGTTCGTCGTGGACGCGTCCGGGTCGATGGCGGCCAGGCGGCGGATGAGCGCGGTGAAGGGGGCCGTGCTGTCGCTGCTCCTCGACGCGTATCAGCGGCGGGACAAGGTGGGTCTGGTGACCTTCCGGGGCTCGTCCGCGGATGTCGCCCTGCCGCCGACCTCCTCCGTGGACGCTGCCGCCGTACGGCTGGAGTCGTTGCCGACCGGGGGGCGGACGCCGCTCGCGGCCGGGCTGCTCAAGGCGCGTGACGTGCTGCGGGTGGAGCGGCTGCGGGATCCGGCCCGGCGGGCGCTGGTGGTCGTGGTGACCGACGGGCGGGCCACCGGTGGGCCCGAGCCGGTCGCGCTGGCCGGGCGGGCGGCGCGGTTGTTCGCCGCCGACGGGGTCGCCTCCGTGGTCGTGGACTGCGAGTCGGGGCCCGTACGGCTGGGCCTGGCCCGGCAGTTGGCCGGTGAGCTGGAGGGTACGGCGGTGACGCTCGACGAGTTGCGGGCCGACTCGATCGCCGGGCTGGTCAAGGACGTACAGAGGAGGGCCGCGTAATGCCGCAGGGGCAGCCGAGTGTCGTACCGGACGACGGACTGACGACCCGTCAGCGGCGGAATCGGCCGCTTGTCGTCGTGCACACGGGAGTTGGCAAGGGCAAGTCCACCGCCGCTTTCGGGCTGGCGTTGCGTGCCTGGAACCAGGGGTGGCCGATCGGGGTGTTCCAGTTCGTCAAGTCGGCGAAGTGGAAGGTCGGCGAGGAGAACGCCCTCCGGGTGCTGGGGGCTTCCGGCGAGGGGGGGTCCGTCGACTGGCACAAGATGGGCGAGGGCTGGTCCTGGGTGCAGCGCGACTCCCAGATGGACAACGAGGAGAAGGCGCGCGAGGGCTGGGAGCAGGTCAAGCGGGACCTCGCCGCCGAGACGTACCGGCTGTATGTGCTCGACGAGTTCGCGTACCCGATGCACTGGGGCTGGGTCGACACGGACGAGGTCGTCGACGTGCTGCGGAACCGGCCCGGAACCCAGCATGTCGTGATCACCGGGCGGAACGCGCCCGAGAAGCTCGTCGACCTCGCCGATCTCGTGACCGACATGTCGAAGGTCAAGCACCCGATGGACGCCGGTCAGAAGGGCCAGCGGGGTATCGAGTGGTGATGTCTTCTGTGCCTCGGCTGGTCATTGCCGCGCCCTCCTCGGGCAGCGGCAAGACCACCGTCGCCACGGGGCTGATGGCCGCGTTCGCCGCGCGGGGGCTCGCCGTGTCCCCGCACAAGGTCGGGCCGGACTACATCGACCCCGGGTACCACGCGCTCGCCACCGGGCGGGTGGGGCGGAACCTCGACGCGTACCTGTGTGGGCCGGAGTTGATCGGTCCGCTGTTCGCGCATGCGGCGCGCGGGTGTGAACTCGCCGTCGTCGAGGGTGTGATGGGGATGTACGACGGGGCCGCGGGCGAAGGGGAGTTGGCGTCCACGGCCCATGTGGCGAAGTTGCTGCGGGCGCCGGTCGTGCTGGTCGTCGACGCGTCCTCGCAGTCCCGGTCCGTCGCCGCGCTGGTGCACGGGTTCGCGTCCTGGGATCCGGAGGTGCGGGTCGGGGGCGTGATCCTCAACAAGGTGGCGTCGGACCGGCACGAGGCGCTGCTGCGGGAGGCGTTGGACGCTGCCGGGGTGCCGGTGCTGGGTGTGCTGCGGCGGGCTCCGCAGGTGGATACGCCGTCGCGGCATCTGGGGTTGGTTCCGGTCGCCGAGCGGCGGGCTGCGGCGGTGGATGCGGTCGCGGCGATGGGGGCGCAGGTGTCCGCGGGGTGTGATCTTGAGGGGTTGATGGCGCTGGCGCGTAGTGCCGGTGCGTTGTCGTGTGCGGCCTGGGATGCGGCCGAGGTCCTGGCTTCTTCGCCCCCGCCGCCCCTGCCCGTCCCGTCCCTGGGGGCTGCGCTCCCAGACCCCCGCTTCGGTCCTGGAGGGGCCTCGTCCTCAAACGCCGGACGGGCTGAAGGTGCCCAATCGCGTTCACAAGTCGCCGTCGCCGGTGGTCCCGCCTTCACCTTCTCCTACGCCGAGCACACCGAACTGCTCACCGCGGCCGGTGCCGAAGTCGTCGTGTTCGATCCGCTCCGGGATGAACAACTCCCGGACGGGACACGCGGGTTGGTCATCGGGGGCGGGTTCCCCGAGGTGTACGCCGCCGAGCTGTCCGCCAACGAGCCGTTGCGGAAGGCCGTCTCGGCGCTCGCCGAGAGCGGGGCCCCCGTGGCCGCCGAGTGTGCCGGACTGCTGTATCTGTGCCGGGAGTTGGACGGTCGGCCGATGTGCGGGGTGTTGGACGCCTCCGCGCGGATGAGTGAGCGGCTGACGCTCGGCTACCGGAACGCCGTCGCGCTGAGCGACAGTGTGCTGGCCGTGGCCGGGACGCGGATGCGCGGGCACGAGTTTCACCGGACCGTCGTCGAGCCCGGCTCGGGGGCGGCTCCCGCCTGGGGGGTGCGCGCCCCTGACCGGCGGGTCGAAGGTTTCGTACAACAGGGTGTGCACGCGAGTTATCTGCACACGCACTGGGCGGCCGAGCCCGGTGTGGCCCGTCGGTTCGTGGAGAGGTGCCGGACGTCATGAGCAGCAGCAGGTTGATCGGAGTCGGGGTGGGTCCCGGCGATCCGGAGCTGGTGACCGTCAAGGGCGTCAACGCGCTGCGCGCCGCCGATGTCGTCGTCGTGCCGGTCATGGACAGCGGTGAGCGCGGGCGCGCCGAGGCGACCGTGCTGCACTACGTGCCCCAGGAGAAGGTGCTGCGGGTCGTGTTCGCGCTCAACGAGCGGACCGACCGGGCCCGGCGCGAGGCCGCCTGGGATGCCGCCGGGGCGAAGGTGGCCGAGCTGCTCGCCGCGCACGACGTCGTCGCGTTCGCGACCATCGGGGACCCGAACGTCTACTCCACCTTCACCTATCTCGCCCTGACCATCGGGGAGTTGGTGCCGGGGGTCGTGGTCGAGACCGTGCCGGGGATCACCGCCATGCAGGATCTCGCCGCGCGTTCCGGGGCCGTACTCACGGAAGGGACCGAACCCCTCACCCTCGTGCCGGTGACCGCCGGGTCCGCCGTGCTCAAGGACGCGCTGGCCGGGCCGGGGACGGTCGTGGCGTACAAGTTCGGGCGGCAGGCGGCGGAGGTCGCGGAGGCGCTGCGGGAGACCGGGCGGATCGAGGACGCGGTGTGGGGGTCGGCGCTCGGGCTGCCCGAGGAGTCGATCCGGCCGGCCGCCGAACTGGACGGGGAACCGCTGCCGTATCTGTCGACGCTCATCGCCCCCGCGCGGCGCGAGGGCGGGCGGGGCGGGAAACTGTGATGCCCCGAAGATCAGGCCGCCAGGCCGACCACCAGCCAGATGAACGCCGCCCCCGCGACCGTGCACAACAGGGTCGCGGGCGCGGGGTGTTCGTGGTGGGCCTCGGGGAGGATCTCGGCCGCGGCGAGGTAGAGGAGCACGCCTCCGAAGAAGCCGAGATAGCCGCCGAGCAGCGGGGCCGGGATGGTCAGGAACGCCGTCGAGGCGGCGCCGGCCACCGGGGCCGCCGCGTCCGCGAACAGCATCGCGATGGCCTTGCGGCGGGCGTTCCCGTAGAGGCTCGTGATCGTGTACGTGTTGAAGCCGTCCGCGAAGTCATGGGCGATGACCGCGAGCGCGACCGCCGTGCCCATGCCGCCGCCCACCTGGAAGGCGGCGCCGATCGCGACGCCGTCCATGAAGCTGTGGCCGACCATCGCGGCGGCGGCCGTCAGGCCCACCTCGGGCGCGCGGCCGTTGCTCTCCTCCGCGCCGTGCGCGGCCTGGCGGGCGGCGAGCGTGCGTTCGACCAGATGGGCCACGAGGAAGCCGGCCACGAAGAGCAGCAGCGCGGCCGGTACGCCGAAGACCTCGCGACCGGCCGCGCGCAGCGCTTCCGGCAGCAGATCGAGACCCACGACGCCCAGCATCAGGCCGCCGGCCAGGCCCAGGACGAGATGGCGGCGGTCGGTCACGCGCTGTGCCGTCCAGCCGCCGGCCAGCGTCATCAGGAACGCGCCGAGCGCGACGAAGACCGCCATAGTCCCCTTGCTATCCGATCAACCCCTGTTCGCGCACATCCTGGGCCACTCCACCCCCACGTGCACTGACGTTCCCCGTTCCGTTTGTCCCGCTTGTCTGTTTGTCCCGCTTGAGAGGATCCGACCCCATGGCCGATACCGATGCCACCGTCGGCAAGGTGACCTTCGTCGGTGCCGGCCCCGGTGCCGCCGATCTGCTGACGTTCCGTGCCGCGCGCGCCATCGCGGAGGCCGATGTCGTGATCTGGGCGGCCAGCCTGGTCCAGGCGGAGGTCCTCGACCACGCGCGCGAGGGCGCCGAGATCCTGGACTCGGCGACCATGTCCCTGGAGGACGTCGTCGCCGTGTACGAGCGGGCCGGGAGCGAAGGGCTGCGTGTCGCGCGCATTCACTCCGGCGACCCGGCCCTCTGGGGCGGGACGCAGGAACAGCTCGACCGGTGCCGTGCGATCGGCATCGAGACCGAGATCGTCCCCGGTGTCTCGGCGTTCTCCGCCGTGGCCGCCCTCGCGCAGCGCGAGCTGACGATCCCCGAGGTCGCGCAGTCCGTCGTGCTCACCCGGCTCGGCGGCGGCAAGACGCCGATGCCGCCGGGGGAAGAGGTGCGGGAGTTCGCGCGCCACGGCACGACCATGGCGATCTTCCTGTCGGCCGCCCGCAGCGGGCAGTTGGTGCGGGAGCTGCTGGAGGGCGGCTATCCGACCGACACCCCGGTCGTCGTCGCCTACCAGGCGACCTGGCCCGAGGAACTGATCGTGAAGTGCACGATCGCCACGCTGGAGGAGACGGTCAAGGAGCACAAGCTCTGGAAGCACACCCTCTTCCTGGTCGGCCCGGCCCTCGACGCGCACGGCACCCGCTCGCACCTCTACCACCCGGGTCATTTCCACGGCTACCGCAAGGCCGACCCGGAGGCCCGCCGGGCCCTGCGCTCGCGGGGTGCGAGCACATGATCACGGTCGTCGGTACGGGGACGGGCGCGCCGCTCGCGGCCGACGTGCTCGCCGCTGCCCGGCTCGTCGTCGGCGGCCGGCGCCATCTGGCCGCCGCCACGCTCCCGGACGGCGCCGAGCGGATCGTCCTCGGCCCGCTCGCGCCCGCCCTCGACACCATCGAGGCGTACGTCGAGAAGGGCGAGCCGGTCGTGGTGCTGGCCTCGGGGGACCCCGGGTTCTTCGGGATCGTCCGGGCGCTGGCGGAACGCTTCGGCGCCGACGCCCTCGACGTCCGCCCCGGCGTCTCCTCCGTCGCCACCGCCTTCGCCCGGCTCGGCCTGACCTGGGACGACGCGGTCGTGGTCAGCGCGCACGGACGCGATCTCCGTACGGCGGTCAACGCGTGCCGCGCGCATCCCAAGGTCGCCGTCCTCACCGGACCGGGTTCCGGCCCCGCCGAACTGGGCGCCGCCCTCACCCATCGCACCGCCGGGCGCGTCCTCGTCGTCGCGTCCGCGCTCGGCTCCGGTGAGGAGCGGGTGGAGCGGGTCACGCCCGCCGAGGCCGCCGCCCGCGACTGGGGTACGGCGGTGAGTGTCGTCCTGTGTCTCGACGAGTCGCGGAGCCTCGGTGCCACGCGGACGGTCGCCGGGGCCGCCGTCGGACCCGCTCAATGGGCCCTGGACGAGCGGGAGTTCGAGCACCGGGACTCGATGATCACCAAGTTCGAGGTACGGGCGCTGGCGCTGGCCAGGATCGGGCCGCGGCTCGGCGAACTGGTCTGGGACATCGGCTCCGGCTCCGGCTCCGTGGCCGTGGAGTGCGCGCGGCTCGGCGCCGCGGTCACCGCCGTCGAGAAGACCCGGGACGGTGTGGAACGGATCCGTGCCAACGCCGAGGCGCACGGCGTCGACGTCCACACCGTGCACGGGGCGGCGCCGACCGTGCTGTCCGATCTCGACGACCCCGACGCCGTGTTCATCGGCGGCGGCGGGCGCGAACTGCCCGCCATCGTCACCGCGTGCGCGCGCCGGGCCCGGCGGACCGTGGTCGTCGCGATGGCCGCGCTGGACCGGGTACCGGCGGTGCGCGAGGCGCTCGGCGGTGCCGGGTTCGCGGTCGACGGGGTGCTGTTGCAGTCGTCCCGGCTCGCGCCGCTGCCGGGGGACGTGACCCGGCTGGCGGCGACCAATCCCGTTTTTCTGCTGTGGGGCGTCCGGCCTCCGGCATCTGTCGAAGGAGTTGCTCAGTGATCGGCCTCATCTCCGCCACCGCGGCGGGAGCGACGGCGCGCGACCGGCTGGCCGCCGCGTGGCCGGACCGTACGCGCGTGTACGAGGGTCCCGTCGGGGATGCCGTCCGGGCCGCGTTCGCGGAGTGCGAGCAGCTCGTCTGTTTCCTCGCCACCGGGGCCGTGGTGCGGCTGATCGCCCCGCTGTTGGGCGACAAGCGGACCGACCCCGGTGTCGTGTGCGTCGACGAGGGCGGCCGGTACGCCGTGTCGCTGGTCGGCGGGCACGGTGGCGGGGCCAATGAACTCGCCGTGGAGGTGGGTGAGTTGCTGGCCGCGCAGCCCGTCGTGACGACGGCCACGGACGCGGTGGGTGTGCCCGGCCTGGACACCCTCGGGTTCCCCGTGGAGGGCGATGTCGCGGGCGTCTCACGAGCACTGCTCGACGGCGAACCGGTCGTCCTGGAGGCCGAGTTGGCGTGGCCGCTGCCGCCGCTGAAGGTGTCCGCCGACGGCTCCTACGTCATCAGGGTCACCGATCGCGCGACCGAACCCGGCGAGCGTGAGGTCGTACTCCGGCCGCCGTCGCTGGTAGTCGGGGTCGGCGCGTCCAAGGGTGCCCCGGTGGACGAGGTGCTGGGGCTCATCGAGGGCGCGGTGCGCGACGCGGGGCTGTCCGTCGCGTCCCTCGCCGAACTCGCCACCGTCGACGCCAAATCGGACGAGCCCGGCATCGTCGAGGCGGCACAGCGACTCGGTGTTCCTCTGGTGACCTACTCCGCCGAGGAGTTGGCGGCCGTGGAGGTGCCCAACCCCTCCGAGGCACCGCTCGCGGCCGTCGGCACACCGTCGGTGGCGGAGGCCGCGGCGCTCGCACTGGGCGGCGAACTCCTCGTTCCCAAGCGGAAGTCGGAGCGCGCCGACGGGCGGCCCGCGATGGCGACCTGTGCCGTCGTACGGCGGCTCGCGCGCGGTCGGCTCGCGGTGGTCGGGCTCGGACCCGGCGCCCGGGATCTGCTCACCCCGCGCGCCAAGGCCGAACTCCGGCGCGCGGCCGTGCTGGTGGGGCTCGACCAGTACGTCGACCAGATCCGCGATCTGCTGCGGCCCGGGACGCTGGTCCTGGAGTCGGGGCTCGGCGCCGAGGAGGAGCGGGCCCGTACCGCCGTCGCCGAGGCACGGAAGGGGCAGGCGGTGGCGCTGATCGGCAGCGGGGACGCCGGGGTGTACGCGATGGCCTCGCCCGCGCTGGCGGAGGCCTCGGACGACATCGACGTGGTCGGAGTCCCGGGCGTGACGGCCGCGTTGGCCGCCGCCGCGATCCTCGGGGCGCCGCTCGGCCACGACCACGTGTCCATCAGCCTCTCCGATCTGCACACGCCGTGGGAGATCATCGAGCGCCGGGTACGGGCCGCGGCCGAGGCGGACATCGTGGTGACCTTCTACAACCCCCGCAGCCGGGGCCGCGATTGGCAGCTCCCGAAGGCGCTCGCGATCCTCGCCGAGCACCGGGAACCGGCGACGCCGGTCGGTGTCGTACGGAACGCCTCGCGGCCGGACGAATCCAGCCGACTGACGACACTGGCGGCGCTGGATCCGGCGACGGTCGACATGATGACTGTGGTGACCGTGGGCAACACGGCCACCCGGGACATCGCCGGACGCATGGTGACGCCGCGCGGGTACCGCTGGCAGGAGGTGGCCGAATGATCCCCGTGGACCGGGTGGTTCATCCCATCGAGGTGGAGTCCTACCGGCGGATGCGTGCCCGCCTGGACACCTCGCACCTCCCGCCGCTGACCCGCGCGGTCGTGGAGCGGGTCGTCCACTCCGCCGCCGATCTGGAGTACGCGTCCGATCTCGTCCTGGACGAGGGCGAGTTGGCGAAGGCGCACAGCGCGCTGCACGCGGGGGCGCCGGTGGTCGTGGACGTGGCGATGGTCGCGGCCGGCATCACCCAGCGCCCGACCGTGTGCCGACTGAAGGATGCCAAGTCCGGTCCCGGGCTGACGCGTTCGGCGCACGCGATCCGGCTCGCCTACGAGGAGGTCGGGCCCGGCGCCCTGTGGGTGATCGGCAACGCGCCCACCGCACTGGAGGAGTTGCTGACGCTGGACGCCTCCCCCGCGCTCGTCATCGGGCTGCCCGTCGGTTTCGTCGGCGCGGTCGAGTCCAAGGCCGCGTTGCGCGAGAGCGGGCTGCCCGCCGTGAGCAACGTGTCCGAGAAGGGCGGTTCGGCGGTCGCCGCGGCCGCCCTCAACGCCCTGCTGTACCACCCCACATCACCGTCCGAGGAGAAATCGTGACCACCCCGCCGCCCGCCCTGCTCATCGCCGGACACGGCACCCGGGACGAGGCCGGAGCCGAGGCGTTCCGGTCCTTCGTACGGGAGTTGGGCCGCCGTCACCCCGAACTGCCCGTCGCGGGCGGGTTCATCGAGCTGTCGCCGCCGCCGCTGGGCGACGCGGTGACCGAGCTGGTGGAGCGCGGGGTGCGCCGGTTCGCCGCCGTGCCGCTGATGCTGGTGTCCGCCGGGCACGCCAAGGGGGACATCCCGGCGGCGCTGGCCCGGGAGAAGGAGCGGCACGCGGGGATCTCCTACACGTACGGCCGTCCGCTGGGCCCGCACCCCTCGCTGCTGAAGGTGCTGGAGCGGCGGCTCGACGAGGCGCTGGGCGAGTCGGTGCGCACGCCCGAGGACCGGGCCGATGTGACGGTGCTGTTGGTGGGGCGTGGGTCGACGGACCCGGACGCCAACGCCGAGGTGCACAAGGCGGCGCGGCTGCTGTGGGAGGGGCGCGGCTACGCGGGTGTGGAACCGGCGTTCGTGTCGCTGGCGGCACCGGACGTACCGAGCGGTCTTGACCGGTGTGTGAAGCTGGGTGCGCGACGGATCGTCGTGCTGCCGTACTTCCTGTTCACGGGCATCCTGCCGGAGCGGGTACGGCAGCAGACGGAGGGCTGGGCGGCGGCGCACCCGGAGACCGAGGTACGGTCGGCCGAAGTCATCGGCCCGGAGCCGGAGTTGCTCGACCTGGTGATGGAGCGGTACCGGGAGGCGGTCAAGGGTGATCTGCGGATGAACTGCGACTCGTGCGTGTACCGCATCGCGCTGCCCGGTTTCGAGGACAAGGTGGGGCAGCCGCAGCAGCCGCACTTCCACCCGGACGACGAGGGTCACGACCACGACGGTCACCACCACGGGCATCACCATCACGGTGGGCACGCCCATGCACACTGACAGAGCCCACGACCCCGCGCGCGACACCCATGACCTCCGTCACCACGGTGACGCCGAAGTCCGGGACGACGGCGCCCGGTTGACCGACCTCGCGGTGAACGTCCGCGCGGACACGCCCCCCGCGTGGCTGCGCGAGCGAATATCCGGCTCACTGACCGGTCTCGCCGCCTACCCCGACGGGCGGGCGGCGCGGGCGGCGGTCGCGGCGCGGCACGGGCTGCCGGTGGACCGTGTGCTGCTGACGGCGGGGGCGGCCGAGGCGTTCATTCTGCTCGCCCGTGCGCTGAAGGTCCGTCAGCCGGTGGTCGTGCACCCGCAGTTCACGGAGCCGGAGGCGGCGCTGCGGGACGCGGGGCACGCGGTGGAGCGGGTGCTGCTGCGGGAGGCGGACGGTTTCCGGCTGACCCCGGGGGCCGTTCCCGAGGGCGCGGACCTGGTGCTGATCGGCAACCCGACGAACCCCACGTCCGTCCTCCACCCTGCGGCTTCGATCGCCCGACTGGCCCGCCCGGGGCGGACGTTGGTGGTGGACGAGGCGTTCATGGACGCGGTGCCGGGTGAGCGCGAGGCCCTCGCGGGCCGCACCGACATCCCCGGCCTGGTGGTCCTGCGCAGCCTCACCAAGACCTGGGGTCTGGCGGGACTGCGGATCGGCTACGTCCTGGCCGCCCCCGAGACGATCGCCGAACTCGAACGGGCCCAGCCCCTGTGGCCGGTGTCCACGCCCGCGCTCGCCGCGGCGGAGGCGTGCATGGAGTCACCGGCCCTCGCGGAGGCGGCCCACGCGGCCCACCGCATCGCCGCGGACCGGGCCCATCTCGTCGCCGGCCTCGCCGAGTTCGCCCCCGACGGCCTCCAGGTCATGGAACCGGCCGAGGGCCCCTTCGTCCTCGTCCGCGTCCCCAACGCGGTCGCCGTCCGGCGGCATCTGCGCGACCTGGGCTTCGCGGTTCGCCGCGGGGACACGTTCCCGGGCTTGAACGCGGAGTGGCTCCGCATGGCGGTACGGGACCGGACGACGGTGAACCGCTTCCTGCAGGCGCTGGACCAGGCGGTGACGCTGTCGGGCAAGTGACCTCCCGCACCAAGGGGCTCCGCCCCCTGGACCCCGGCCTATGCCCACCCACCACCCGACTCGCTCGGCCAAAAGATCACCGCCCAAACCTTGCCCACCCGCCGCCCGACTCGCTCGGCCAAGTGGTCACCGCCCAAGCCACTCCCCCCCACCCGCCCGACGCGGTCGGCTGAGGGGTCACCTTTCAAGCATCCGAGACGGGTGGGTGGGTGGGTGGGAAAGGTAGTTGGCTCAGCCACGACGGCGGCGCGCCGTGACCACCGCTCCCCCACCCAGCGCCAGCAGCAACACCGCCCCGCCCGCGACATACGGCGTCATGGAGCTACCCCCCGTCTCGGCCAACCCCTCCTCCACCGGAGCCCCCTGCGGCTTCACATCCGGCGCCGGCGACGGCGAAGGCGCCTCACACGTCGCCCGCGCCAACGTCACCGTCCCCTCCACATCCGCCACATTCAGCTTCAACGGATTGACGGACACCTTGAGTTCAAGCGCGGTCGCAGCCGCCGTACGGGACGTGGTCGAGGTCTTGGACAAGTCGAGCCGCACCGACCCGACCCCCGGCACCTGAACCTCCGTAGGACCACCGGCGGTCACCGTGACCCGCTTGCCGAGCACCGTCACCGCCCCCGGCAGATGCGACACGGCGACCGGCGTCTTCCCCGCCTCGCACGTCGCTCTGGACGTGACCGCGTCGACCTCGATGAGCGAGAGCAACGGCAACCCGGGGACATGGAGCCGGACATGGGCGAGGTCGGTGTACCCCTCGGCCTTGGTCGCGGACACCGTCGCCTTCGCCGTGGCGACGTCGGCACTGAGCACACTGAAGGGCTGCCCGCCGTTCACCCCGTCCAACTGGGCGGAGAGCGCGGTCTTTTCGGCATTCCCCGGCGCCTGGACCTCGTTGAGGGAGACCGCGAGCGGGACGTCCACGGTCTTGTTGAGCAGGGACACGTCGAGCCCGGTACGCAGGACGACGGCGCTCGCGCGCCCCTGGTCGGTGGTCGCGTGGGCGGACCCCGCACCGGCCAGCGCCACGGGACCGGTGGCGAGGACGGTGGCCGTGGCCACGGTGGCCCAACGGCGTGCGGGCATGCGGAAGTTGGTGCCGTTCAAGGTGTGGGACCCCCAGAAGAGACATGCTTGGGACCCGGTAAGAATTACCCACGAAGGGTGAACCGTCAGCGATCCCACGTCACTTCACCCCATCGTGGGTTTTCCGTGAACGTATTCGAATCGACTGGCGACTATTCGACCACCAGCCCGTTCAGCACCACTCGTCGCGGCGACGCCAGGACGCGAACATCGGCGCGCGGGTCCGCCTCGTACACGACGAAGTCCGCCGGCGCGCCCTCTTCGAGCCCGGGCCGCCCGAGCCACCGCCGCGCGCCCCACGCGGTCGCCGACAGCGCCTCCACCGCCGGGATGCCGGCGGTGACGAGTTCGGCGACCTCGGCGGCGACCAGGCCGTGGGCCAACGACCCCCCGGCGTCCGTGCCGACGTACACCGGGATGCCCGCGTCGTAGGCGGCGCGCACGGTGTCGTAGCGCCGCTCGTACAGTCGTCGCAGATGGGCGGACCAGCGTGGGTACTTGGCGTCGCCGCCCTCGGCGAGCTTCGGGAAGGTGGCGATGTTCACGAGGGTCGGGACGATCGCCACGCCTCGCGAGGCGAACAGCGGGATGAGTTCCTCGGTGAGGCCGGTCGCGTGCTCGATGCAGTCGATGCCGGCCTCGACCAGGTCCCGCAACGAGTCCTCGGCGAAGCAGTGCGCGGTGACACGCGCACCGAGCCGGTGGGCCTCGGCGATCGCCCCCTCGACCGCCTCGCGCGGCCAGCAGGCCGACAGGTCGCCGAGGTCGCGGTCGATCCAGTCGCCGACCAACTTGACCCAGCCGTCGCCGCGTTGGGCCTCCCGGCCGACGTAGGCGACGAGTTCGTCCGGTTCGATCTCGTGGGCGAAGTTGCGGATGTAGCGGCGGGTACGGGCGATGTGCCGTCCGGCGCGGATGATCTTCGGGAGGTCCTCGCGGTCGTCGATCCAGCGGGTGTCGGACGGCGAGCCGGCGTCGCGCAGCAGCAGGGTGCCGGCGTCACGGTCGGTGAGGGCCTGCGTTTCGGCGGTGGCCGCGTCGACGGGGCCGTGGGCGCCCAGGCCCACATGGCAGTGGGCGTCGACCAGGCCGGGGAGGGTCCAGCCGTCGACGGTCCGGATGTCACCGGCGTCGACGGGGCGGTCGTAGGAGATGCGGCCGTCGATGACCCAGAGTTCGTCGCGGATGTCCTCCGGTCCTACAAGGACCCGGCCCTTCACGTGCAGCACGGCTTGATCGCTCATGCCACGCACGATAGTTCGTCGGGTGCGGGTTTCGTCGTGGCTGGTCGCGCAGTTCCCCGCGCCCCTTAGGGGGCGCTTTCCTGGTCGTCTTCTACATCAGCCATGGCCGGATCCAGTAGCCGGGACAAGAAGTGGCGCGTTCGATCGTGCTGCGGGTTGGTGATGACCCTGCCCGGAGTGCCGTCCTCGACGATCACCCCGCCGTCCATGAAGACCACCCGGTCCGCCACCTCCCTCGCGAACGTCATCTCATGGGTGACCACCATCATGGTCATGCCCTCGTTCGCGAGCATCCGCATGACCGCGAGTACGTCGCCCACCAGTTCCGGGTCGAGTGCGGAGGTCGGTTCGTCGAAGAGCATCACCTCGGGGTCCATCGCCAACGCCCGTGCGATCGCGACGCGTTGCTGCTGTCCGCCGGAGAGGGACGCGGGGTAGGCGGCGGCCTTCTCGGACAGGCCGACGCGTCGCAGGTTCTCGGCGGCCACCCGTTCCGCCGCCGCCTTGTCCCGGCGCAGGACCCGGCGTTGGGGCAGGGTGAGGTTCTCGGTGACGGTCAGGTGCGGGAAGAGGTTGAACTGCTGGAAGACCATGCCGATACGGCGGCGCACGGCGTCGATGTCGACATCGGGGTCGGTGACTTCGGTACCGCCGACGAACACCCGCCCCTTCGTGGGTTCTTCGAGCAGGTTCACGCAGCGCAGCAGCGTCGACTTGCCCGAGCCGGAGGGACCGATGACGCACACCACCTCGCCCTGTCCGATCTCCAGATCGATGCCCCGCAGTACCTCGTTCGTGCCGAACGACTTGTGCAGGCCCCGGACTTCGATCTCGGGGTTCCCGGTCGGGGCGGTCATCGCACGGCCTCCCCGGTCTTCGTCTCCATGCGGCGCACCACGAAGCTCAGCGGGATCGTGACGAGGAGATAGCACAGGCCGGCCACCAGAATGGGCGTGGAGTTGGCGGTCGTACTCGCCAAGTCCCGTCCGTATTTGGACAGTTCGCGCTCCTCCAGGGTGACGCCGAGGAACAGGACCAGGGAGGAGTCCTTGAAGAGGAGGACGAGTTCGTTGGTCAGGGGCGGCAGGATGATCCGGAACGCCTGCGGGACGACGATCGACACCATGGCCCGCGCCTGCGAGAAGCCGAGTGAACGGGCCGCCTCCAACTGCCCCTTGGGCACCGCCTGGATGCCCGCCCGGATCGTCTCCGCCATGTACGCGGCCGACACCAGGCCGAGCGCGAGGGCGACCTTGCCGTACGTACCGCCGACGATCTCCGTGCCGGGGAAGGCGAGGGGCACGGCGACGCCGACGAAGATGAAGATCAGCAGGGCGGGCAGTCCCCGGAAGATCTCGATGTAGATCCCGGCGAGCCAGCGGTACGGTCCGACGGACGACAGCCGCATCAGCGCCACGACCATTCCCAGCACGAGTCCGAAGACGAAGCCGGAGAGGGTGTAGAGCACGGTGTTCTTCAACGCCAGCGTGATGACGTCGGGGAACATCTGCCTGGCGATGCTCCACTGCGCGAACTGGTTCTTCAGGCGCCCCCAGTCGGCGGTGACCGCGAAGGCGATCACCGCGCCGAGGAACACGACGTACTGAACTCCCCTGGACAGCCTGCGCCGTTGACGACGCGTCAGGCCTCTTGCCTTCGGCTGGAGTTGCAGGTCGGTCATGAGGCCGAGGGCGAGGCGGCCGAGGCGTCGTACGGACCGATCCACTTCTCGTACAGCTTCTTGTACGTCCCGTCGGCCTTCGCGTCCTTGATCGCCTTGTTGATGGCCGCGAGGAGTTTCGTGTTGCCCTTCTTGACCGTGAAGCCGTACTGCTCACCGGTGTTGAGGTTGTCGACGACCTGGAAGGCGTCGGCGTTCGCCTTGGTCTTGAGCCAGCCCTGGACGACCGGGTAGTCGATGATGACCGCCTGGACCTGGCCGGTGCGCAGGCCGTTGAGGACGGCGTCGGAGGACTCGAAGGAGACGGGGTCGAAGCCCTTGCTCTTCGCGTAGTCCTCGCCGGTGGTCTGCGCCTGGGCGCCGAGCTTCTTGCCCTTGGTCTTCACGTCGGCGAGGGAGGTGATCCCGCTCTTCCTGTCGACGAGGACGGCCTGGGTGGCGTCGAAGTAGGGGTCGGAGAAGTCGACGTTCTTCTTGCGTTCGGCGGTGATGGTCATGCCGGCGGCGGCGAGGTCGCACTCGTCGGCGTTGAGGAAGGCGCCGGTCTTGAAGTTCTCGAAGGGGGTGTCGAGGATCTGCTGCTTCACGCCGAGGTTCTTGGCGACCAGGTCGATGAGGGAGACGTCGAAGCCCTGCACCTTGCCGTCGATCTCGGACTGGAAGGGCGGGTAGGGCAGGTGGGTGCAGGTCGTGAGCTGACCGGCCTTGACTAGTTCGACGCCACCGGCGGCGGTCTTCGAACCGCTGCCGCCGCTGTCGCTCGACGTGCACCCGGCCACGAGGACGAGTGCGGCCGTCGCGGTGGTGGCGGCCAGGGTGCGGGCCCGGCGGCCGAGGAGCGTGTTCACGGAGGCCTCCTGTGACGGAACTGTGGCTTCCGATTATTCGGAGGAGCGGGGCGCCCCGCTCGTGGTGAGGTACCGCCCAGGGGGCCGTACGGGCTAAGAAGTCGCCGGTCAGAGGGGCCTCAGGGGCGCCGGTTACCCTCGTTCCCATCGATCCCCGCGAGTGAAAGAGCACCGCCGTGACGCACCCCTTGCTCGACCTGGCCCCGCTGAGCGCCGCGCACTTCGCCTCGATCGAGGACCGAGTGGCCCGGCTGCTCGGCACCGAGCAGGATGTCGTGATCATGCAGGGCGAGGCGTTGCTGCCGCTGGAGGGGGCGATCCGTTCGACGGCCGGTCCGGGCACGGTCGCGCTGAACGTCATCACCGGCCCCTACGGGCAGACCTTCGGGAACTGGCTGCGGGACTGCGGCGCCGAGGTGATCGATCTCGCCGTCCCCTTCCACACGGCGGTGACGGCGGAGCAGATCCGGGAGGCCTTCACGGAGCGCCCCGACATCGACTTCGTGTCCCTCGTCCACGCGGAGGCGGCGACCGGCAACACCAACCCGGTCGCGGAGATCGGCGAGGTCGTACGCACCCACGGCGCCCTCTTCCACCTCGACGCGGTGGCCTCCATCGGCGCGGAGCCGGTACTGCCGGACGCGTGGGGTGTCGACCTGTGCGTAATCGGCGCGCAGAAGGCGATGGGCGGCCCGGCGGGGGTGTCGGCGGTGTCGGTGAGCGCGCGGGCATGGGCCCGTATGACGTCCAACCCCGGAGCCCCACGCCACTCCTACCTCTCCCTCCTCGACTGGAAGGCCCGCTGGGTGGACGCGGGCCGCAAGACCCTCCTCCACGCCCCGGCCCAGTTGGAGATGCTGGCGCTGGAGGCATGCGTGGAACGGATCGAGTCGGAAGGCCTGGACACGGTGATGCGCCGCCACGCGGCAGCGGCTGCGGCGACCCGGGCGGGCGCGCCGGCCCTGGGCGGCGGCTTGGAGCCGTACGTCCACAACCCGTCCGAGGCCGCCCCGGTCGCTACGACCCTCAGGACACCGCCGGGCGTCATCGCCTCGGAGCTGGTGGCCAGGGCCCTGGCAGCGAACCCGACCCTGCCCCTGGCGGCAGGCGGCGGCGCCCTGTCGAAGGAGATGATCCGGGTCAACCACTACGGGGTCGACGCGACGGCGGACGCGGTACAGGGCTCTCTGGCAGCACTGGGCGCGGTGCTGACCGAGCAGGGGGTGCAGGTGGACCTGGAGGGGGCTCGGGCGGCCGTGGACGGAGCGTGGCTGTAACTCGCGGCCGGACGGCGGCGGCTCCCTAGGCTGGCCGGCATGACTGCGACTCTCCCGGACGGCCGCCCCATCCCCCTCATGACCGGCGCCGAGCGCCCCATGCTCGAAAGCTGGCTCGCCTTCCATCGCGCGACGCTGGAGGCGAAGTGCGCCGGCCTGGACGACGCCCAGGTGCGGCGCGCGGCGGCCGAGCCCTCCGCGCTGACGTTACTGGGCCTGGTCCAGCATCTCGCCGAGGTCGAACGGAACTGGTTCCAGCGGGTGTTCGGGCTCGACGTGCCGACCGTCTACGACAGCGAAGACGGGTACGCCATTGTCCCCGAGCGCGGGATGGAGGAGGCACTCGCCGTGTGGCGCGGGGAGATCGAGCGCGGGCAGGCGCACTGCGCGGGGCTGGAGCCGGACGATCTCGGGCGGATCCCGGACGGACCGATGGCCGGGGCCGAGGTCAGTCTGCGGTGGGTGCTTATTCACATGGTCGAGGAGTACGCGCGGCACAACGGCCACGCCGATATCTTGCGGGAAAGCATCGACGGCACAACAGGCGCCTAATTCCGATTCCCACCCAATGCGGTTCCGGATGCAATTCCAGAATTCTTCTGCCCGATTTCCGCGCACCTAAACGCAAATAATTCGCGTAGATCTCGTGAGGGTTACACCCTTGTGACCCGTTACACAGGCAGCCCGTTTCGCCCTTTATCTACGGGTCAAACCTCCGCATACCTCCCGCACTCGCACGCGTGATAACACAGCGCAGCCCCACACGTAACCCCATCCCTCCATGCAATTTCGAATTTCCCTCGGTAAATTCAATTTGCATGACCGCCACCCGAGCAGACCTGCACATAGACCGCCCCACGGTGGCCGACGGCGCCGCGCTCTGGCGTATTGCCAAGGACTCGAACGCCCTCGACCTGAACTCGTCGTACAGCTATCTGCTGTGGTGCCGGGACTTCGCCGGCACCTCCGCCGTCGTGCGGGACGAGCGCGGGGAGCCGGTCGGTTTCGTCACCGGGTACGTGCCGCCGGACCGGCCCGGCACTCTGCTCGTGTGGCAGGTCGCCGTCGACGCCGCGCAGCGTGGCCGCGGGCTGGCCGCCGGGCTGCTCGACGGGCTCACCGAGCGGGTCTCCGCCGAGTACGGCCTGACCGCCGTCGAGACCACCATCACGCCCGGCAACACCGCCTCCGAGCGCCTCTTCACGTCGTACGCCGAACGCCACGGCGCCACCGTCGAGCGCACGGTCCTGTTCGAGGCCGGTGACTTCCCGGACGGGCCGCACGACCCCGAAGTGCTGTACCGGATCGGCCCGTTGAGTCTCTGAGGCCACGGCCTCGGCAACCCCCCACACCCCTTTAGGAGCGATTCGCGTGACCATCACCCAGCCCGATCTCAGCGTCTTCGAGACCCTGGAGTCCGAGGTCCGCAGCTACTGCCGCGGCTGGCCCACCGTCTTCGACCGGGCCCGGGGCAGCCGTATGTACGACGAGGACGGCCACGCCTACCTCGACTTCTTCGCGGGCGCCGGCTCGCTCAACTACGGGCACAACAACCCTGTCCTGAAACGGGCGTTGATCGACTACCTGGAGCGCGACGGCGTCACCCACGGGCTGGACATGTCGACCAGCGCCAAGCGCGCGTTCCTCCAGACCTTCCAGGACCTCGTGCTGCGACCCCGCGACCTGCCGTACAAGGTGATGTTCCCGGGCCCGACCGGCACCAACGCCGTTGAATCCGCGCTGAAGTTGGCGCGGAAGGTGAAGGGCCGCGAGTCGATCGTGTCGTTCACCAACGCCTTCCACGGGATGTCCCTGGGCTCGCTGGCCGTGACCGGCAACGCCTTCAAGCGGGCCGGTGCCGGTATCCCGCTGGTGCACGGCACCCCGATGCCCTTCGACAACTACTTCGACGGGCAGGTCCCCGACTTCCTGTGGTTCGAGCGGCTGTTGGAGGACCAGGGCTCCGGCCTCAACAAGCCCGCCGCCGTGATCGTCGAGACCGTGCAGGGCGAGGGCGGCATCAATGCCGCCCGCCCCGAATGGCTGCGCGCGCTCGCCGAGTTGTGCGAACGCCAGGACATGCTGCTGATCGTCGACGACATCCAGATGGGCTGCGGCCGCACCGGCGCGTTCTTCTCCTTCGAGGAGTCGGGGATCGTGCCCGACATCGTCACCGTCTCCAAGTCCATCAGCGGCTACGGCCTTCCGATGTCCCTGTGCCTGTTCAGGCCCGAGCTGGACATCTGGGAGCCGGGCGAGCACAACGGCACGTTCCGCGGCAACAACCCGGCGTTCGTCACCGCGACCGCCGCCCTGGAGACCTATTGGGCGGACGGCTCCGCGATGGAGAAGCAGACCCGGGCCCGCGGTGAGCAGGTCGAGCAGGGGCTGATCTCCATCACCGAGGAGAACCTCGCCGACGTCAAGGAGTACCGGGGCCGCGGACTGGTCTGGGGCATCGAGTTCAAGGACCCCGAGCGCGCCGGACGGATCTGTGCCCGGGCCTTCGAACTCGGCCTGCTCGTCGAGACGTCGGGCCCGCAGGGCGAGGTCGTGAAACTGCTCCCCGCGCTGACCATCACCCCCGAGGAACTGGACGAGGGGCTGAGCATTCTCGCCCGCGCCGTTCGCGAAACCGTCTGATACCTCGTCAAGGAGGCTGTGCACCACCGTGATTGTCCGTTCGTTCAAGGAACTCGAAGGCACCGACCGGCACATCAGGGCCGCTTCCGGCACCTGGGAGAGCAAGCGCATCGTCCTCGCCAAGGAGCGGGTCGGCTTCTCGCTCCACGAGACCGTCCTCTACGCGGGCACCGAGACGTCGATGTGGTACGCGAACCACGTCGAGGCTGTCGTCTGCGTCGAGGGCGAGGCCGAACTCACCGACGACGAGACCGGGCAGACGTACCCGATCACGCCCGGAACCATGTACCTCCTCGACGGACACGAGCGGCACACGATGCGGATCAAGGAGGACTTCCGCTGCATCTGCGTCTTCAACCCGCCCGTCACCGGACGGGAGGACCACGACGAGAACGGCGTCTACCCGCTCCTGACCGAGCCCGAGGAGGTCTGACGAACATGAACACTGCCCCCACCGTCACCGACCTGTACCCCAGCCGCGGCACCACCGAGGTGTCCGTCCCGCGCAAGGACCCCGTCGTCTGGGGCTCCCCCGACGCACCGGGACCGATCCCGCCGGCGGATCTCCACTCCTTCGAGCGCGACGGCTTCCTCGCCCTGCCGGAACTCCTCCGCGACGACGAAGTCGACGTCTACCGGCGGGAGTTGGAGCGCCTCATCGCCGACCCGGCGATCCGGGCCGACGAGCGGTCGATCGTCGAGCCGAAGTCGAAGGAGATCCGGTCCGTCTTCGAGGTGCACCGGATCAGCGAGGTGTTCGCCCGGCTCGTGCGGGACGAGCGGGTCGTCGGGCGGGCCCGGCAGATCCTCGGCTCGGACGTGTACGTCCACCAGTCCCGGATCAACGTGAAGCCGGGCTTCGGCGCGAGCGGCTTCTACTGGCACTCGGACTTCGAGACCTGGCACGCCGAGGACGGTCTGCCGAACATGCGGACCGTGTCCGTGTCGATCGCGCTCACCGAGAACCACGACACCAACGGCGGCCTCATGATCATGCCGGGCTCGCACCGCACGTTCCTGGGCTGCGCGGGCGCGACCCCCGAGGACAACTACCGCCAGTCGCTCCAGATGCAGGACGCGGGCACCCCCTCCGACGAGGCGCTGACCGACATGGCCTCCCAGTACGGCATCAAGTTGTTCACGGGCAGGGCCGGTTCGGCGACCTGGTTCGACTGCAACTGCATGCACGGCTCCGGCGACAACATCACCCCGTTCCCGCGCAGCAACGTCTTCATCGTCTTCAACAGCGTGGAGAACAAGGCGGTCGAGCCGTTCGCGGCGCCGGTGCGCCGGCCGGAGTTCATCGGGGCGAGGGACTTCACGCCGGTGAGCTGAAGGACGGGATCAGAGCCAGGCCAGGGCCGCGGCCCGCTCCAGTACGTTCCGTACGGCGTCCTCGTCGCCCGTAGCCCCGCGCGGCACCGCGTCGGGGGTGTACCGCCCGCCCACCAGCAGGCAGAAGTCGACGGGATCCAGGACGAGTTCGGCCCGTACGGGCTCGTCCTCGGAACCCAGCACCCACTCGCCCCCGCCCGTGATCGCGAAGAGCACCGGCGGCGCGGTGGGACCGAGCGCCAGGCCGAGGACACGGACGGCCAGCCGGACCAGCCGCCCGAGGTGTTCCTCGGGCGGCGGCGGTACGCGCAGGCCGAGGGCGCGGCCCAGGTCGTCGGTGTGGATCCACGTCTCGAAGGCCCGCACCACGAAGTGCTCGGCCACGGGCAGCCTGATCCCCATCAACAGCGTCGCGCAGGACGCGAGTTCGGAGTCGCGCGCCTCCGGGGTCGCGAGGAGGTCCGCCGCCTGCGCGGACCAGTCGGCGACCGTCGCCCCGGGGTCACGGCCGTGTTCATGGGCGATGACGTCCGTCGTACGGCGGTCCCAGGCATCCTCCCAGGCCGCGTCCTCCTCGATCCGCGAGGCCGGGACGCGCGCGCCGATGCCCAGACGTACGGCCAAGTGCTCGTCGGCGGCGAGGAGATGGGCGAGTGTCGCGTGGGCGTCCCAGTCGTGGACCACCGGAGTACCCCAGTTGCCCTCCAACTCGGGGAGCAGGGCGCGGAGTCCGGCCACCGCGGCGGCGTACGGGGCGGCGTGCGGCGCTACTTGGACTGCGGCGGGGCGGGCGCGGAGTGCGCGGGTGAGGACAGTGGCCACCTCGGCCGGGGTGCTGTTCGTGGGCGGACCGTCCAACAGGCGTACCGTCTCGCGCAGTCGGGCGGCTTCGGCGGAGCAGCTCTCGCACTCGGCCAGATGCGGCTGGACGCTCCTGCGCTCGGCGGGCGGGAGCGCGCCGAAGGCCCAGGCGGCCAACAGGTCCCGTACACCGTCGTGGTCGGTCATCGGACGTCCCCCTTCCCTGTCGTCATCATGCGCCTCTTTCCAGCGCCGGGTCCGGTGGGTCCGCCAAAGACTCGGCCAAGGTGCGTAACGCCGTGCGCAGGCGGGTCTTGGCGGTGCCCTCGGGGATGCCGAGTTCGGCGGCGGCCTGGCGGTAGGTGCGGCCCGCGAAGTAGGCGAGGTGCACCACTTCCCGCTGGGGTTGCGGGAGTTCGGCGAGCGCGGTGTGCAGGAGCAGGGCGCGTTCGCGGTCCACGACCGTCTCGTCCGGGCCCGGTCCGGCGTCCGGGATGGCGTGCAGCGCCGAGTCGTCGGCATGACGGTGCTTGCGGTGTCTGGCCTCGCCGCGCACCCAGTCCACGGCCCGCCGGTGGGCCAGCAGCGACAGCCAGGTGCGCAGCGAACCGCGGCGCGCGTCGAAGGCGTAGGGCCTGCTCCACAGGTGGGCGAAGACCTCCTGTGCCACGTCCTCGGCGGCGACCGGGCTGCGGGTGACCCGTGCGGCGACCCCTCGCACCAGGCCGCCGTAGATCCGGTACGCCTCGGTCAGCGCGGACTCGTCGCCGTACACGAGCCGTCGGTGCAGCTCCGTGTCGGCGGCGGATGGTACGGACGTGCTGCTGCCCGTCGGCTGCACCGGCACCACCCCCTGGTGCCCTTCCTGGCGTCAGCGGGACAGGACGTCCAGCAGGCGGTCGACGTCCTCGGGGGTGTTGTAGAGGTGGAAGGCGGCGCGCAAGTTCCCCGCCCTGTTCGAGACTTCGACTCCGGCCGCGCTCAACTCGCCCTGGCGGTGGCCCAGTCCGGGGACGGAGACGATCGGTGCGCCGGGGGACGGGACCGGCTCGTGGCCGAGCGTGGCCAGGCCCGCGCGGAAGCGGTCGGCCAGGTCGAGGTCGTGGGTGCGTACGGCGGCCACGCCCAACTCCTCCAGCAGGGCGAGGGAGTGGCGGGCACCGGCGTAGGAGAAGAGGGCGGGGCTCTCGTCGAACCGGCGGGCGGAGTGGGCGAGTTCGGCGACCGGGCCGTAGCAGCTGTCCCACGGGGCCTCGCCCGCGACCCATCCCGCGAAGACCGGGTTGAGGCCGCCGAGGTCCTGCGGGGTGACCAGGAAGGCAACTCCGCGCGGGCAGAACAGCCACTTGAAGCCGACGGCGGCGACATAGTCGTAGGCGTCCGCGTCGAGGTCCAGCCAGCCGACGGCCTGCGACGCGTCGACGTACGTACGCGCCCCGTGTTCGCGTGCCGCCGCCCGGAGTGCGGGCAGGTCGGCGATGCGGCCGTCGGCGGACTGGGCGGCGCTGACCGCGACGAGGGCGGTGCCGGGGCGTACCGACTCCGCGATCCGCTCCAGCGGGACGGTGCGCACCTTGAGGTCGGCGCGCATGTGGAAGGGGTTCACGACGGAGCTGAAGTCGGCCTCGGCGGTGAGGACTTCGGCGCCGGGCGGGAGCGACGCGGCGATCAGTCCGCTGTAGACCGCGACCGAGGCCCCGGCCGCCACCCGGTCGACCGGTACCCGGGTCAGACGGGCGAAGGCGGCGCGGGACGCCTCGACGTCGTCGAACATGTCGGTCGGTGTGCCGACCGAGGCCGCCTCGACGGCGGTGTGCATGGCGGTGACGGTGCGCCTCGGGAGGAGGCCGGTGCTCGCCGTGTTGAGGTAGGTGTTCTTCGGGGCGAACTCGGCGCGGACGAGGCTCTCGAAGGTCTCCATGGCACCACTCTGCGGTGCCGTTCGGGCCTCGTCCATTGCGTATTTTTGCGTGAATCCTCTAAGCAACGCTTATGTGTCGGCCCTGACCTGCGGCGTTCAGGCCTGCGGGACCGCGCAGCCGTCCGGGCCGCAGGCCTCCGCGTCGCCGTTGTCGATCAGCTTCAGGGGCGAGTGCTCGCCCCATGCCTGGCTCAGGGCCTGGGCGAAGACCTCGGCGGGCTGGGCGCCGGAGACGCCGTACTTGCGGTCGAGGACGAAGAAGGGGACGCCGTTCGCGCCCAGTTCGGCGGCCTCGCGCTCGTCGGCGCGGACGTCGTCGGCGTAGGCGGTGGAGTCCGCGAGCACCTTGCGGGCCTCCTCGGCATCCAGTCCGGCACCGGCGGCCAGTTCTACGAGGCGCTCGTCGTCGCCGAAGACGGACCGCTCCTCGGCGAAGTTCGCCTTGTACAGCGCCTGGATCAGCTCGTCCTGGCGGCCCTGCTCCCTGGCGAAGTGGAGGAGGCGGTGCATGTCGAAGGTGTTGCCGTGGTCGCGGTCGTGGGTGCGGTAGTCGAGGCCCTCGGCCGCGGCCTGCGCGCCGAGGTTGTCCTCGCCCGCCTGCGCCTGTGCCTCGCTCATGCCGTACTTCTTGGTGAGCATCTTCAGCACGGGCTGGATGTCGCCCTTGGCGCGGCCCGGGTCGAGTTCGAAGGACCGGTGGACGACCTCGACGCCGTCGCGGTGCGGGAAGGCGTCGAGGGCCTTCTCGAAGCGGGCCTTGCCCACGTAGCACCAGGGACAGGCGATGTCCGACCAGATCTCGACGCGCATTCTTCGGCTCTTTCCAGGACGTGTGCGGTTGACGGAGAGTGCCTCCGCTTCCCCCGTGAACGTTCCTTCGGTCCGCTTCATTCCCCGCCGAGGTCCAGGCGCATCCCCAGATGGTGATCGCCGTCGGCCGGGTCGGCGACCCAGCCCTGACGGACGTAGAAGGCCTGCGCCCGTTCGTTGTCGACATGCACATCGAGTACGGCGGTCCGCCGGGCGTCGGCCCGCCACTGCTCGACGCAGGCCGTGTGCAGGGCCGTACCGAGGCCGGAGCGCCAGCGGTCGGGGTCGACGTGGAACTGGAACAGCGTGACCGTGTCCGCCGGGTCGCCCTCCGCGGTGCGGAAGGAGGCGATGGCGACGATACGGCCGTCCTCGACCGCGCACAGCACATGGCCGTCCGGGCGCTCGACGGAGGCCAGCCAGGCGGCGCGCCAGTCGAAGTCGGACGGTGGGAGACCGTCGGGGTAGTAGGTCGACCGGGCGCGCAGGTGCAGGTCGGCGATGGCGTCGACCTCGGCCGGCAGGGCCGTGCGGATCATCAGGGTGTCGGTGTCGCGATCACTCGTCATGCGACCGATGACGTGATGTCCGCCGCTCCGGTTCCCAGGTGGCTGAACTGCGTCCGGTAGGCGCTCGGGGTCAGCCCGGTGCGGCGGACCAGGTGGCCGCGCAGGGAGTCCGCCGTGCCCAGGCCGCAGGCGCGGGCCACCTGGTCCATGGGGAGGGTGGTGGTCTCCAGGAGTTCCTTGGCGCGTTCGACGCGCTGGTGGAGCAGCCACTGCAGGGGGCTGACCCCGCTCTCGGCGTGGAAGCGGCGGGTGAGGGTGCGGACGCTCACGCCCGCGTGCCGGGCCAGGTCGGTGAGGGTGAGCGGCTTGTCGAGGTTGCGCATGGCCCAGCCCCGGGTGTCGGCGCAGGCGGTGCCGCGTTCGGGCGGCAGCGGGGTCTGGGTGAACTGCGTCTGGCCGCCCGGCCGTACGGGTGCGACGAGGGCGAGGCGGGCGACCTCGTTGGCGACGGCGGCGCCGTAGTCGGTGCGGATGATGTGCAGACAGAGGTCGATGCCGGCGGCGTAACCGGAGGCGGTCAGGACCTGGCCGTCCTGGACGTAGAGGACGTCGCCCCTGAGGTCGAGGGCCGGATAGCGGTCGCGCAGTTCGTCCGCCATTCCCCAGTACGTGGTGGCGCTGCGGCCGTCGAGCAGCCCGGCCTCGGCGAGCACGAAGGCGCCGCTGCAGATGGAGGCGATCCGTTTGCCCGCGGCGGCGGCCTCGCGGACGGCGGTGACCGCGGCCGGGTCGGGTTCGTAGCGCCGGCCGGTGCCCGCGAGCACCACGGTGTCGGCGGTACGCAGCACGTCGAGGCCCCGGCCCACCTGGAGGTGCAGCCCGCCGGTCGTCACCACCGGACCACCGCCGGAGCTACAGATGGTCACCTCATAACCAGGGGCGCCGTCGACCTCGACCTTGGCGAAGAGCATCTCCGGGACGGCCAGGTTGAACATGGAGACGGGGGACGGCGCGACGATCGCGACGCGGTGCGGGGGCCGTTTCCTCGGCATGTTACTCGGCATGGCCAGAACCTCCGGCTGTATGGCGTTCCGGCCACTACTCTATGCCGTCGCGGTTCCGCAGCATGGGTACATGCCAACGCCCACCACCCAACTCACGCCCCGCACCCGCGACTTGACCCCGCCCTCCCCCGCCCTCACCCTCACCGCCGCCCTCCTCGGCTTCGCGCTGATCACCCTCGACGCGTCCGTGGTGAACGTGGCGCTGCCGTCGATCGGAGACGCGCTCGGCGGCGGGATGTCGGGCCTGCAGTGGGTGGTGGACGCCTACACCCTCTCCTTCGCCGCCCTGATGCTGTCCACCGGCGCCTTCGCGGACCGGGCCGGGGCGAGCCGGGCGTACGCGATCGGCATCGCGGTGTTCACCCTCGCCTCGGCGGCCTGCGGCCTGGCCCCGAACCTGCCCACGCTGATCGCCGCCCGCGTGCTCCAGGGCGTGGCCGCCGCAGTGGTCCTCCCGGCCTCGCTGTCCCTCGTCCGGCAGGCCTACCCCGAACCGGCCAAGCGGGCCCGGGCGGTGGCCACTTGGGCGGCGGGCGGCTCGATCGCGGTGGCCCTCGGCCCGGTGGCCGGGGGCGCGCTGACCACAGCCTGGGACTGGCGCGGCATCTTCTTCATCAACCTGCCCCTGGGCGCGGTGGCACTGGCCCTGCTGATCCGCTCACCACGCTCGGAACGCCGCCCCGCGCCGCTCGACCTGCCGGGCCAGGTGCTGGCGGTGGTGGCACTCACCGCCGTGACCTTCGCGGTGATCGAGGGCGGAACAACGGGAGTTGTGGCGGTGCTGATCGCCCTCGCAGCAGGCGCGCTCTTCGTCCGGGTCGAACTCCGCCAGGCACATCCCGTGGTGCCGCTCGGCCTGTTCCGCAGCCGCACGGTGTCCGTGGCGGTCGCGGCGGGTGCGGCGTGCAGCGTCGCCTTCTACGGCGTGGTCTTCCTCTTCTCGCTCTTCTTCCAGCAGATACAGGGCCGTTCGGCGCTGTACGCCGGGCTGATGTTCCTGCCGATGGCCGCCCTGATCTCGGTGACGAACATCGTGTCGGGCAAACTGGCCGGCCGCTACGGAGCCCGACTGCCCATGCTGATAGGCCAGTTGCTCGCCGGAGCGGGCGCGCTGGGCCTGCTCTACGTCGACGAGCACACGCCCCCGCTCCTCGTCGCCGCACTGCTCGTACCGATGGCCCTCGGCTGCGCCCTGACGGTCCCGCCGCTGACCGCCGTGATGATGGACGCGGTGCCGGCCGAGCGGGCGGGCCTGGCGGCCGGGGTCCTCAACTCGGCGCGTCAGGTGGCCGGCGGGCTGGGCATCGCCGTGTTCGGGGCACTGGTCTCCGACGGATTCACGACGGGCCTGCGGGAAAGCCTCGCGATCAGCGCGGCCCTCTTCGCGGTGACGGCCTCACTCAGCTTCCGTCTCTCAGGTCGTCCGGCCAACTCGCCCTGAACTCAAGGTGGTCGTACGTCACGACACACCCCTCCCCCATCGGCGACTGCGTCATGAACCCGACCAGGGCGGCGTCCGTCTCCTTCTCGTCCCCGAGCGTGAACAGCCGGACAAAGGTCCAGCGCTTGCCGTCGCGGGAGGCGTGGAAGGCGAAGGCCCGCCCGGTACGACTGACCCGCAGCCACACCGAACTCCCGTCCACGGTGAAGGAGTTGGCGTCGTCGGAGTGCCCCCGGGTGACCACCGTGCAGACGGTGGGCACGTCCGGCGAGTACTCCAGACACAACTTCGCCCAGGCCCGCTCCCCCACATGGACGTAAAGCACCCCGGCATCGAACGACCCCGCGAACCCGACGGTGACCCGAGCGATCAGCTGAAAGTCCCCGTGCGGCGCCCCGAGCAACCGCGGCGCGTCGGAGGCGGGGTCCAGCCCCTCCCCGGTGGGCGGCACAAACCGGTCCTGCCGGGGCCCGGCCCACCCGGTGAGCACCCCGTCCTCGTAGGACCAATGCCCGTCGGGCCCATAAGTACGGAGGGGGAAAGGCAGTTCGGGAAGTTCCAAGTCCATCCACTAACTATCTCAGGCCCAGGCAGTGGTTTTAAGGGGCGCGGGGCTGTATCGATTTGCGGCTCCGCCGCGTGGGCGCGACCAGCCACAACGGACCGGCACTCCGCAACTCACCGCACCCCAACGGCGCTACCGCTCCAAACGCCCGTCATACCTCCGAGGCAGCCCCAGCGGATTCCCGTCCCGCAACTCCAACGGCAGCAACGCTTCAGGCGTGTTCTGGTAAGCAACAGGCCGCAGCCACCGCTCAATAGCCGTACCGCCAACGGAAGTCGACGTAGAGGTGGTCGCCGGGTACGGCCCTCCGTGGTGCTGGGCCGGCGCGACGGCAACCCCCGTAGGCCACGCGTTCACCAACACCCGCCCGGCGAGCGGCGTGAGTTCGGCCAGGATCTCCGCCCCACGCCCCTCCCCCGCCGCTTCCTCCGCCGAGAGGTGAACAGTCGCCGTAAGATTCCCCGGCAGTCGCGACAGCACCGCATTCGCCTGCGCGTCATCGTCATAGCGGGCCACCACAGTGACCGGCCCGAAGCACTCTTCGAGCAGCAGGTCGTACGCCCCTTCGGCCGCGAGCTTCTCCGCCGGCACCGTCAGGAACCCCGGGCTCACGGTGTGCTCGCTGCCCGCGCCGGGCGTCACCGGCGAGTCCACATCGGGGAGTTGAGCCCGCTCGGCGACACCCGCGAGGAAGTTGTCCCGCATCCGGTGGTCCAGCAGAACCCCGGCGTCCGTGTCGCTGACGGCGTCGGTGAGCGACTTGACCAGCCCGTCCCCGGCGGAGCCGGCCGGCACGAGCACAAGGCCCGGCTTCACGCAGAACTGGCCGACACCCAGGGTCATCGACCCCGCGAGCCCCGTACCGATCGCCTCGGCCCGCTCGGCCGCGGCCGCCTCGGTGATCACGACGGGGTTCAGGGAACCCAGTTCGCCGTGGAAGGGGATCGGGACGGGCCGGGACGCGGCCGCGTCGAAGAGGGCACGGCCACCCCGTACCGACCCGGTGAAACCGGCCGCCGAGACCAGCGGGTGCTTGACCAGCTCCACGCCCGCCTCGAAGCCGTGCACCAGACCGAGGACCCCGTCCGGGATCCCCTGCTCGGCGGCGGCCCGGCGCAGCACCTTCGCGACCAGCTCGGACAGGCCGGGGTGGTCGGGGTGGGCCTTGACGACGACCGGGCAGCCGGCGGCCAGCGCGCTCGCGGTGTCGCCGCCGGGGACGGAGAAGGCGAAGGGGAAGTTGGAGGCCGAGTAGACGGCGACGACGCCCAGCGGCACCTTGTAGCGGCGCAGGTCCGGGATCGGCGGGGTGGCCGTGTCGTCGGGGTGGTTGATGACGACGTCGAGGAAGGCGCCCTCGTCGACGATGTCCGCGAAGGCGCGCAACTGGTAGCAGGTGCGGGCGAGTTCGCCGTTGAGCCGGACCGGGCCGAGCGCGGTCTCCGCGTCGGCGACCTCGACCAGCTGGTTCTTGGCCGCTTCGAGCTGGTCGGCGGCGGCGCGCAGGAAGGCCGCGCGGACCGTGCGGTCGGCGAGGGAACCACGGGCGGCGTACGCGGCGCGGACGGCGGCGTCCACCTCCTGGGCTGTGGCCTCCACCGCAACCTGTTCCCGCTGCTTCCCGGTTCGGGGGTCGACACTCCAGACTGGTGCTGCTGCCACCGCGGGTCCCTCCACATGTAATGCCGCAGTTCTGGGTCATTCACCAGGCTCGTTCGATATGCTGAACGCTGTCTCTGATGATGAATATGCTCGTGGAGACGATAACTCAAGGTTCTCGTCGAACGAAGGGGTCAAGGGCGATGTCGGCAGGCGAGACAGGCGGCGGGGCACAGGTCAAGTCCGCGGTGCGGACGGTGGAGCTGCTCGAATACTTCGCGGGCCGGCCCGGTATGCACTCCCTCGCGTCGGTCCAGGAGGCCGTCGGTTACCCCAAGTCCAGCCTCTACATGCTGCTGCGCACGCTGGTGGAGCTGGGCTGGGTGGAGACGGACGCGACGGGCACGCGGTACGGCATCGGCGTACGGGCGCTGCTGGTCGGCACGTCGTACATCGACGGCGACGAGGTGGTCGCGGCGGCCCGCCCCACCCTGGACCGGCTCTCGGACGACACCACGGAGACCATCCACCTCGCCCGCCTGGACGGCACGAACGTGGTCTACCTGGCCACCCGCCAGTCCCAGCACTATCTACGGCCCTTCACCCGCGTCGGCCGCCGGCTCCCGGCGCACTCGACCTCGCTGGGCAAGGCGCTGCTGAGCACCTACTCGGACGAGCAGGTCCGCAAGATGCTCCCGGAGACGCTGCCCGCGCTCACCGAGCACACGATCACCGACCGCGAGAAGCTCATCGAGGAACTCCACCAGGTCCGTGAGCAGGGCTTCGCCGTGGACCGCGAGGAGAACACGCTCGGGTTGCGCTGCTTCGGCGTCGCGATTCCGTACCGCACCCCCGCGCGGGACGCGATCAGCTGCTCGGTGCCGGTGGCCCGGCTGACCCCGGCGCACGAACAGATGGTGAAGGACGCCCTGTTCGACGCCCGCGACCGGCTCACCCTCGCCACCCGGAGGCTCTGACTCATGGACGTCGCGCTCCGCCCGGTCCACGACAGTGATCTGCCGGTCTTCTTCCGGCAGACCAACGATCCCGAGTCCCTTCGGATGGCCGCCTTCACACACGAGGACCCGGCCGACCGGGACGCCTTCGACGCCCACTGGAAGCGCATCCGCGCCTTGCCCGGCGTGGTGAACCGCACGGTCCTCGTCGACGGTGACGTCGTGGGCAGCGCCGCGGTGTACGGCGGGCCCGGCGAGCGCGAGGTGACGTACTGGATCGACCGCGCCTACTGGGGCAAGGGCATCGCGACGGCCGCGCTGCGCGACCTGCTGGCCGAGGTGCCCGAGCGCCCGCTGCACGCGCGCGTGGCCGCCGACAACGCGGGCTCCCGGCGTGTGCTGGAGAAGTGCGGGTTCGTGGTCAGCGGCCACGACCGGGGGTTCGCGAACGCGCGCGGCGAGGAGATCGACGAGCTCCTCCTGACGCTGAGTTCATGAGCACTCGATGAGAAAAGCGGCGTAAGGGAACGATTCCCTCCCGTCCGCTCGTCCTCCATGCGGGATGAACAAGACGATCAGGCGCGCCTCCGTCTTCGCACTGCTCCTGGTGCTCACCCTCCTGGTGAGGGCGACCTGGGTGCAGTTCTACGACGGCCAGGCGCTGGCGGACGACAAGGACAACCGGCGCAACGCGATCGCGACGTACGCGGACCCGCTCGGGAACATCATCGTGGCCGGGAACGCGATCACCGGCTCGACGCGGACGGAGAGCAGCAGCGACCTCGCGTACAAACGCACCTACACGGACGGCAAGCTCTACGCGGCGGTGACGGGTTACGCCTCGCAGAGTTACGCGCCGACGCAGCTGGAGGGGATCTACGCGAACCTCCTCGACGGCACGGACAGCGGCCTGAAGACCGTCATGGACACGATCACCGGCGAGCGGGCCGCCCCGGGCAACGTGGTCACGACGATCGACCCGGATGTGCAGAAGGCCGCGTACGACGCGCTCGGCGACAAGAAGGGTGCCGCGGTCGCGATCGATCCGACGACCGGAAAGATCCTCGCCGTGGTCTCGACCCCGTCCTACGACCCCTCGTCGCTGACCGACGCGAACACCGCCGCCGCTGCCTGGAAGCAGCTCAACGCGGACGCCGACAAGCCGCTGACCAACCGCGCGCTGCGCCAGCCGCTGCCCCCGGGTTCCACGTTCAAGCTGGTCGTGGCGGCGGCGGCCCTGGAGGACGGGCTGTACTCCTCGGTGGACGAGAAGACGACCAGCCCCTCGCCGTACACGCTGCCGGGCACGGTCACCCCGCTGAAGAACGAGAGTTCGTCCGCGCCCTGCACCAACGCCTCGATCCGGGTCGCGCTCCAGTACTCGTGCAACACCGTGTTCGCGAAGATGGCCGTCGACCTCGGGCAGGACAAGGTCAAGGCGATGGCCGAGAAGTTCGGCTTCAACGACGACAAGCTGGACATCCCGGTGCGCGCGTACCCGAGCGTCTACCCGTCGGACATGGACAAGTCGTCCACGGCCCTGACGGGCATCGGCCAGTACGACGTGACCGCCACCCCGCTCCAGATGGCCATGGTGTCGGCCGCCATAGCCAACGACGGCAAGCTGGTCTCCCCGCACATGGTGTCGGAGACCACCGACAGCGGCGGCGACGTGGTCCACAACTACGACGACAGCACGACCACGAAGGAGATCGTCAGCTCGCGCACCGCCCAGCAACTCCAGTCGGCGATGCAGACGGTCATCACCGACGGCACCGGAACGAACGCCCAGATCGCGGGCGTGACAGTCGGCGGCAAGACGGGCACGGCCCAGCACGGCGAGAACAACGACCAGTCCCCGTACGCCTGGTTCACGTCCTACGGCAAGTCCGACGACACCGGGAAAGAGGTCGCCGTGGCTGTCGTGGTCGAGCAGTCGGACGCGGCAAGGTCCGAGATCAGCGGCAACGGCCTGGCGGCCCCGGTGGCCAAGGCGATGATGAAGGCGGCGCTGAAGAGTTAGCGAGCGGCCCCGGCCGGGTGGCCGGGGCCGTCGTTCACTTGACGCCCAGGATCTGCTCCACAGGGTCGATCGCGAAGTACACGAGGAACAGCGCGGACACCGCCCACAGCAGCCAGTTGACCTCCTTCGCCTTGCCGAGCACCGCCTTGATCACGACGTAGGAGATGAACCCCGCGCCGATCCCGTCGGTGATCGAGTACGTGAACGGCATCGTGGCGATGGTCAGAAACGCCGGAATCGCGATCTCGTACTTGTCCCAGTCGATGTGCTTGACGTGGGTCATCATCAGGAACCCGACCGCGATCAGCGCGGGCGCGGCGGCCTGCAACGGCACGATCGTCAGCAGCGGGGTCAGGAACAGCGCGAGCCCGAACAACCCACCGGTGATCAGGTTCGAGAACCCGGTGCGCGACCCCTCACCGACCCCCGAAGCCGACTCGATGTAGGCGGTGTTGGAGGACGCGGAACCAATACCGCCGGCAACGGCCGCCGCACCGTCGATGAACAGGACGCGGCCGATGTTCGGCACCTGTCCCTCCTCGTCCAGCAGTCCGGCCTCCGCGCTGATCCCCACGATCGTGCCCATGGCGTCGAAGAAGTCCGACAGGATCAGCGTGAAGATCAGCAGGATCACGGTGATCGCGCTGGTCTCACCGAAGGCTCCGAACAGGCTGAAGTGGCCGATGAGTCCGAAGTCGGGCGTGTCCACGATCTTGTCCGGCACCTTGGGGGTCATCAGGCCCCAACTCTTGATGTCGGCGGCGGAGTTGATGATGATCGCGAGGACGGTCATCGTGACGATGCTGATCAGGATCGCGCCCTTCACCCTGCGGGCGACCAGCGCGATGGTCAGCAGTACGCCGAGACAGAAGACCAGGACGGGCCAGCCGGTCAGTCTGCCGACGGCGCCGAGCTGCACGGGGACCGTGGTCTGCGCGACGTCCGGTATACGACTGACGAAGCCGGCGTCGACGAAGCCGATGAACGCGATGAACAGCCCGATGCCGACGCCGATGGCCTGCTTGAGCTGTTGCGGGATCGCGTTCATGATCGCCTCGCGCAGCCCGGTGAGGACCAGGACGCAGATCAGGACGCCCTCGATGACGACGAGGCCCATCGCGTCGGGCCAGCTCATCAGCGGCGCCAGCTGGAAGGCGACGACGGCGTTGAGGCCGAGGCCCGCCGCGATGGCGAGCGGCAGGTTGCCGCCGACACCCATGATGACCGTCATCACACAGGCCACCAGGGCGGTGGCGGTGACCAGTTGGCCGGTGTCGAGCGAGTGCCCGAACTTGTCCTTGGCGCTGCCCAGGATGATCGGGTTCAGGACGAGGATGTAGGCCATCGTGAAGAACGTGGCGAAGCCGCCGCGTATCTCACGACCGAAGGTGGATCCCCGTTCGGAGATCTTGAAGAACCGGTCGACACCGTTCGCCGCCGGTGGTTCGGCACTTGGCCGGTCGGCCACCTTCTGTGACTCGGACATGCGGGTACTCCTCGTTGCCTCAGTGATCGGTGCGCGGATGCTGGCTGGATTGTTCCCGCGTTGAACCTGTTTCAGGTTTTCCCCGTGTTACGGAATCAGGGTCGGCCCACCAGACGATGTTCGAAGGCCTGTACCAATCCACCCAGTTGATCACTGCTACGCTCCCGATCTGGTCGGGGTCCTCCCCGAATGATCACGTGTCATCTACATGACACGCACACACCACAGCGAGGAGAGGTCCGCCGTGGGCACAGTCGTCGACGACGCCGCCTCCGTGGAGTTCCACGCCTTCTTCGAACGCCACTACGCCGAACTGTCCCGTCTCGCCCACCTGTTGACGGGCGAGGCGGACGCCGCCGACGATCTCGCGGCCGACGCGCTGCTCGCGCTCTGGCACCGCTGGGACCGCGTGCGCGCCGCCGATCACCCCGCGGCCTACGCCCGTGGCGTCGTCGCCAACCTGGCCCGCACCCGGATCCGCAGCGCGGTGCGCGAGCGGCGACGGGTCGCCCTGTTCTGGTCGCAGCGCGAGGAGAAGACCGAGAACCCGGACGTGGCCGGCGTGGTCGACGTCCAAGAGGCCCTGCGCAGGCTGCCGTTCCGCAAGCGGGCCTGCGTGGTGCTGCGGCACGCGTTCGATCTGTCGGAGAAGGACACCGCGCTCGCCCTCGGTGTCTCCGTCGGTACGGTTAAGAGCCAGACGTCGAAGGGCATGGCCGAGTTGCAGCGCCTGCTCGGCCCGCAGAGCCCTCCGCTGCAGATGCACGCGGCGATGGTGCGCGGCGGCGAGACCGGAGGGAGGAACCGATGAGGCACCAGGACGTCCACGACGACGAGTTGAGCGCCCGGCTGCACGAGGCGGCCGAGGCCCACGAGCCCGACCGGGCGCGCATCCTGGCGCGGCTCGAACGCGGCATGGCCGCGCAGTCGCGTCCCGACCACCGGGCCACCCGGCCGCCCGTGTTCGGCTGGGTGCGGGTCGTCAGCGCGACGGCGGCGGTGGCGAGCGTCCTCGCGATCGGCGGCTACGCGGTGGCGTCCGCGGTGAAGGGCAACTCCCCCGCCGAGCAGACGGTGTCCGTCTCACCGACCCCGACGCCCACGCCGTCGCCGGACGCGACGAGCCGTACCCCGGTCAAACCGGTTGCCCCGACGCACAGTTCGGGCTCCGGCGACACCACGCAGAAGTCTCCGAAGTCCAGCACCTCGCCGACGGCGAAGTCCCCGACCGCGTCCGCCTCCACTCCCGTACTCCCGCCCGCCTCCGGTACGCAGGACGGCCCGCTGTGGTCGGACGGTTCGATCGATCCCGGCAGTGGCGACTTCTGGGCACAGAGCGACGTCACCCTCAAGACGACCAAGCAACTCACCTCGCTCACCGTCCAGTTGAAGGTCAAGCTGACCGGCGGGGTCAGCTCCGCGGGCGCCTGGCGCTCGCTGCCCGAGCAGGACTTCACGCAGACGGTGACGGAGCAGGGCGGGTTCCTGGTCTACACGTGGGTGCTCAAGGAGGGCCGTACGGTCGCGGTCGGCGAGTGGGTCTTCGCCGGGCAGTACAACCACGACCGCGGCGGCCGGGACGCCAAGGACGACAGCTACTCGGCGGCGGGCACGGCGGCCGGCCAACAGCTGTCCGTCAAGGGCGACTTCGCGGCGACGAAGTCGTAGCCGCGGGGTCCCGGAAAATCACCTCCGGCCGGGCGGCAACCCTTTCCGCTCCGGCGGCGACAAGGAAGCGCAAGGTTCCTCTCGCACGGAGCACACGGAGCAAGTCGCTTGAGCACGCACAAGAAGCACCTCACCCGCAGGCGGGTGCTCGGGGCCTCCGCGATCGGTGTCGCCGCCACCGGCGCGGCCGTCGCGGGCGGCACCGGCCTCCTCTCGTCCGCCTCCGCCGCAGCCTTCGGCTACACCGACGACGGCTCCCACTACGTGATCACCACGGGCGCTTCGCTCGTGTTCAAGGTCTCGAAATCGACGGGCGACCTCACGTCCCTCGCCTACAAGGGCAAGGAGTACGAGGGCTACGGCGGCAAGCACTCGCACGTCGAGTCCGGGCTGGGCGCCTCGACGGTCACCATCGGGCAGTCGGGTTCGACGATCCTGGTGAAGGTGGTCCACGGCCCGATCACCCAGTGGTACGCGGCCCGCAGCGGCGAGAACAACGTCTACCTGTGGACGAACAAGGCGGACGCCTCCTTCACCGCGACCCGCTACATCGTGCGGGTTAAGCCGGGCGCGTTCCCCAACTCCGGCTCAGACGCGTGGGATTCGACCACGGACACGATCATCGAGGCGGGTGACGTCTGGAAGCACCCCGACGGCACGACCCGCTCCAAGCACTACTCGGGCAAGCGGACCATCGACTACGACCACGTCGGCTTCACGACGGGCTCGGTCGGTCTGTGGGTTGTCCGCTCCAACCACGAGAAGGCGTCCGGCGGCCCCTTCTACCGCTCCCTGCTGCGCCACTCGAACGAGGGCGGCGCGGGGCTGTACGAGATCCTGCACTACAACGAGGCCCAGACGGAGCCCGAACGCTTCGGTCTACAGGGCCCGTTCGTGGTGGCATTCACGGACGGCGGCACACCTTCGTCCTCCCTCTTCGCGGCGAACCTCGACACGTCGTGGGTGGACTCGCTGGGCATCACGGGCTGGGTGGGCAAGGCGGGTCGCGGAAGGGTGGCGGGGGTCGGCCTGAAGGGCATGGACCCCAAGTACCCGTACACGGTGGGCTTTTCCAACCCGGACGCCCAGTACTGGACGAAGGCGGCGCCCGGCACCGGCGCGTTCTCCTGCAAGGGGATGCTGCCGGGGACGTACACACTGACGGTCTTCAAGGGCGAACTCGCGGTGCACACGGCGCAGTCGGTGACGGTGACGGCGGGAGGTACGACGTCGCTGCACACCCTGACGATCACGGGTGACCCGTCCGTCGCGGGGGCGGTGTGGCGCCTGGGCAACTGGGACGGCACACCAGGGGAGTTCAAGAACGCGGAGCTGATGACGTACGCGCATCCGTCCGACGCGCGGGCGGCGAAGTGGACGGGGAACGTCACGATCGGAAGCGGAAGCGAGGCCGAGTCCTTCCCGGCGTACATCTGGAAGGACGTGAACGACGGCGTCCTGGTCTACTTCAAACTGACGGCGGCACAGGCAGCGGCAGCACACACATTGCGGGTCGGGGTTACAACGGCGTACATCAACGCCCGCCCCCAAGTCACCGTGAACGACTGGGTTTCCCCTATCCCCACCCCACCCACACAACCCTCGACGCGCGATCTCACCACGGGTTCCTACCGTGGAAACAACCACACGTTCGTTTTCAACGTCCCTTCCAGTGCGTGGAGTTCGGACACGACGAAGTACAACGTGATGAAGATCAACGTAGTCAGTGGTTCGACGGGTTCGGCGTTCCTCAGCCCGGGCACGTCGTTCGACTGCATCGACCTGCTGACCTGAGCCCCCCTCAGTCAGCAGAGCGACGCCCCCGCCGGTGACGACCGGCGGGGGCGTTGTCCATCGGGTTCGGGATCTCAGCGGTCCGCGCGCCGCCGTATGTGGAGGTGGCCGTCACGGGGAAAGGCGGGCGGCGCGGCGGGCAGCACACTGTCGAACTCGTACCGACCCTTCTCCGCGACCCGGCACGAGGCCAAGTTGTCCACCTGGTGCAAGAGTTCGAGCCGCTCCAGCCCGTCGGCGGCCAAGGTGTCGAAGGCCCAGTCGCTGACCGCGTCGAGGGCACGGGGCGCCACTCCACGCCCGCGAGCGTGCGCGGCGGTCCAATAGCCCACCTCGACAGCCGGCTTGCCGGGGGTGACCTCCTTGAGAACCATATTGCCGACCAACTGCTCCTGACCCGAACCGAGTTGGGCCTCAAGAACGGCGAACGCGAACCGCTCCCCCGCTGCCCAGCCCCGTTCCTGCTCCCGCACCCACCGCGCCCCGTCGACCTCGCTGTCGACGAGGGAAGTTATCCACTGGCGCAAGAGGGGATCCCGGCCCGCCTCGACCAGAGCGGGAACGTCCGCGAGGCGCCAGGGGCGGAGAACGAGGGTGGGGGCGGTCGGCGTCGCGGCTACGTGAAGTACGACGGGAGCGGTCATGAACTGATCATATGCGGCGCCGATTTCACTCTGCCATGTCTCATGTCTGCCCTGTCACAGCGGTGTCCGGACGCGCAGAGCCTGCACGGACCAGTCGAGCGCCGGGGCCAGACTCTCCGGGGCGGGCCAGCCGTTCACCACGGCGAGCAGTTGGAGATAACGCTCCCTGCGGGGGTCGTTGACGCGCTCCAGCCGAGCGGCCAGCCGGCGGCGAAGGTCGATGTCGTCGGGGCGGCCGAAGAGGTGCGCGTAGTCCGCCGTGAAGGCCGCAACGAACGGATCGGCCTGAGGCGAGGCCGGTTCGACACCGGCGGCGAGGGCCGGCCCGACATGGTCACGCACGACTGCGGCGATATCGCGGCGCGGGCCCGTCGACGCATCGCCTCGAACCTGTTCGGCGGCCTGCTCCTCGGCCAACTGCCGCACGGAGGCGCGGAATTCCGGGTCCAGGGACAGTTCGGCCAACTCCACCCACGCCTGGACCTGTTCCGCATCCGGGTTGTCGGGCAGCTCGGGGGTCATCGAGCGCATGACCCCGGCGAACGCGGGGACGGCGGCGACAAGGACACCGAAGACTGCATCGAGGAACTCCCCGACCAGACGTCGGCGTTCGTCCTCGGAGAGCTGGGCCAACCGATGCATGAGTTCCGTCTCCTCAGGTGTGGACCCGCGCGCGGCCACCGCCGCCAACACCGCATGCCGCAGACGCAGGACACGAATCTGCACGGCCAACGCTTCGGCGTGCGCCGCGGCGACCTCGGGGAGCGAGAGTTCCCGGTCCACGACCCTCCGGATCGTGGAGAGGTCAAGTCCCAGTTCGCGCAAGGTCCTTACGAGGTCCAGGCGTGCGACGGCTTCGATGTCGTAGAGGCGGTAGCCTGCGGGGCTGCGGCCGGTCGGCGCCACGATTCCGCCATCGGAGTAGAACCGGATGGTCTTGACCGTGAGACCGGTCAGCCGAGCGAGTTCGCCGATCGAGTAGAGGGGGTCGCCGTCCATGTCCCCACCTTTGCGTCTCCCCTTACTGGAGACTCAAGTGAGCTGTCCCGAGTTTCGTAGAGTCCGATGATGTTGGTTCAGGCGGACTGCGGGACTTGTTCCAGGCTCTGCCAGAAGTCCCGTTCGTACTCG
>NZ_JBITGV010000028.1:0-116547 GCF_044457385.1 Streptomyces sp. NPDC050548 | reverse complement strand
ATGTGGATGGCGGAGTGGCCGCCGGCGAAGCACCTGTCCGACGGGTCGCTGAGCATGTCGTCGAACCCGTTCGCCGACTACCACCTGATCTACGCGCTCGTGATCATCGCTCTCGCGGCGGTCGGCGCCGGCGCCACCTGGGGCCTCGGCAAGGCCTGGGCCAAGCTCCCCGTCGTCCGCGACCACAACTGGCTGCGCTGACCGCGGCAGATACGGCGGGCCCTCGTGCGGGGCCCGCCGTGCGGCTGCCCATTGGGCCGAACGGTCCCTGCCGGGGACCTGCGGCCCCTGCCCGGGGAACCCCTGTGCCACGAAGCTGGAATCAGACATTCGTTCAGGAGGAAGAATCATGGTCCGCACTGTTGTCGCAGGTCTCGACGGTTCCCCCGAGAGCCGCGCCGCCGCCGAATGGGCGGCCCGCGAGGCCGAACTGCGCGGCCTGTCGCTGAAAGTAGTCCACGTCTGGGAGCCCGCCCCGGATCCGTTGGCCCAGGCACCGCTGCTGGGCGCCGAGACGCAACAGCACTGGAGCCAGCGCATTCCGCGCGAGGCGGGCGAGGGCCTGCGCCTGCGCCACCCCGGTCTGGACGTGACCGAGGACCAGGTGACCGGCACGCCCGCGGACGCGCTGCTCGACGCGGCGAAGGACGCCGAACTGCTGGTCCTCGGCTCGCGCGGACTGAGCGGCGTCGGCGGATTCCTCGTCGGCTCCGTCGGCCTCTCCGTCGTTGCCCACGCCGAACTGCCCGTGATCCTGGTCCGGGCCGGCGAACAACCCGCCGACGAGCACGAGACGGACCCGGCGGGCAGCCCGTCGACCGACACCCCGTACCGGCCCGTGGTCCTCGGCCTCGACGCCGACACCCCCGCCGACGCGGTGATCGAGTTCGCGTTCGCCGAGGCCGCCAGGCGCGGCACCGGCCTGCGCGTCGTCTACGGCTGGAACCTGCCGCCGTACTACGCCTACGGCCTCGCGATGGACGCGGGCCTGAACGACGAGCTCTCCCGCGAGGAGACAACCGCCCTCACCGAGGCCCTGAGCCCCTGGCGCCAGAAGCACCCCGACATCCAGGTCGCCCTGGAGCCCCGCGTCGGCAGCGCCGCCGACCACCTGGTGGACGCCTCCCGCGAGGCCTCCCTGGTCGTCATCGGCCGCCGGATCCGCCGCGGCGCGCTCGGCGCGCACATCGGCCCGGTCGCACACGGCGTCCTGCACCACGCCGTCGCCCCCGTTGCCGTCGTCGCACACAAGTGACCCACCCCCGTCTTTCCCCCTGAGGAGCAGTAGCCATGAAGGCAGCAGTTGTACGGGCGTTCGGTGAACCCCTGGTCATCGAGGACCGCCCCGACCCCGAGCCCGGCCCCGGCCAGGTCCGTGTCCGCGTCGAGGCCTCCGGGCTGTGCCACACCGACATCCACGCCGCCCACGGCGACTGGCCCGTCAAGCCCAACCCGCCGTTCGTCCCCGGCCACGAGGGCGTCGGCCTCGTCGAGAAGCTCGGCGACGGCGTCACCCACCTGACCGTCGGTCAGCGGGTCGCGGTGCCGTGGCTCGGCAAGGCCTGCGGGCGCTGCGAGCACTGCCTGTCCGGCTGGGAGACGCTGTGCGAGCAGCAGATCAACACCGGCTACGGCTGCGACGGCGGCTACGCCGAGAAGATGCTCGCCTGGGCCGACTTCGCCCAGCCGGTGCCCGACGGCGTGAGCGCGATCGACGCCGCCCCGCTGACCTGCGCCGGCGTCACGACGTACAAGGCGCTCAAGGTCGCCGGCGTGCGGCCCGCGCAACTCGTCGCGATCTCCGGCGTCGGCGGGCTCGGCCACCTCGCCGTGCAGTACGCGAAGATCGCCGGAGCCCAGGTCGCGGCCATCGACGTCACCGACGAGAAGCTCGAACTCGCCACCGCGCTCGGCGCGGACCTCGTCATCGACGCCCGCAAGGACGACGTGGGAGAGGTGCTGAAGCGGCACGGCGGCGCGCACGCGGCGATCGCCCTGGCCGTGAACGAGGACGCGTTCGCCGCCGTCAACTCCGGTCTGCGGCGCGGCGGGAAGCTCGTCATGGTCGCCCTGCCCGCGCACGGCACGATCCAGGTCCCGATCTTCGACACCGTGCTCAACGGCACCTCGGTCATCGGCTCGATCGTCGGCACCCGGCAGGACCTCGCCGAGGTCTTCCAGCTGCACGCCACCGGACGGACCAAGGTCATCTCCGAGACCCGCCCGCTGAGTTCGGTCAACGAGTCCATCGCCGACGTGCTACGCGGCGACGTCAAGGCCCGGATCGTCTTCGACCTCGCCATGGGACGGTGACGGAGATGACGAAGGCCCTGCCGATCGTCGTCGGCGTCGACGGCTCCGAGCCCAGCCTGCGGGCCGTCGACTGGGCGGCCGACGAGGCCGCCGTACGCGGACTTCCGCTGCGGCTGGTGTACGCGTCGCTCTGGGAGCGTTACGAGGGCACCTCGCTCGCCGACGACTTCCACAAGCCGTCCGAACAGGTACGGGCCGAGGACATCGTCGACAGTGCCGCCCGCCGGGCGCGCCGCCGTCATCCGGACCTCGACGTCAGCGTCGACGTACTGCCCGAGGAACCCGAGTACGCGCTGGTGCGGGAGAGCCGCAGCGCCTCCGCGCTGGTGACCGGCACCCGCGGCCGCAGCGGTCTCGCCGAGGCGCTGCTGGGCTCGGTCAGCCTGACCGTGGCCGGGCACGCGCAGTGCCCGATGATCGTCGTCCGCGGCAACCACGACAACCAGGCCCGCACCGCCACCCACGGCCGCGTCGTCGTGGGCGTCGGAGAGAAGCCGGCGGGCTCGGCGGCCGTGCGGTTCGCCTTCGAGGAGGCGCGGCGCCGCGGGGTGCCGGTGGATGTCGTACGGGCCTGGCGCTGGCCCGCCCACGAGACCACCGACCATCCGCTGATGTCGGGAGAACCCGCCCGGCTGCACGAGCGAGAGGCGGCGGAGGCGCTGGAAGCGGCCCTTCAGGACGTTCCCGCCGACGTCGAAGCACACCGCCGTACGGTCGAGGGCCCCACCCGGGCCGTGCTCGTGGACGCCTCGCGTGACGCCGACCTCCTGATCGTCGGAGCCAAGCGCCGCCCCGGGCACTACGGACTCCAACTCGGCCGCGTGGCCCACGGAGTGCTGCACCACTCCGCCTGCCCGGTCGTCATCGTGCCTGAGCACGCATGAGTACGAGCCTGTCCAACTCCGCCCGTTGACCCAGTAGTTACGTCTCTCTCGACTCACGCCGATGACTTCCGGAGCCTCCGATGCCCAAGGTCGAAGACCAGCAGAGCACCGTACTGACCGACGACGAACTGCGCACCCTGGACGCCCACTGGCGTGCCGCCAACTACCTTGCCGCCGGGCAGATCTACTTGATGGCGAACCCGCTGCTCACCGAGCCCCTGAAGCCGGAGCACATCAAGCCACGCCTGCTGGGCCACTGGGGCACCTCGCCCGGCCTCAACCTCGTGTACACCCACCTCAACCGCGTGATCAAGGCGCGCGGCCTGGACGCGCTGTGCGTGTGGGGCCCGGGGCACGGCGGCCCGTCCGTGCTCGCCAACTCCTGGCTGGAGGGCAGCTACAGCGAGACCTACCCGGACGTGAGCCGCGACGGGGCGGGCATGGAGCGCCTGTTCAAGCAGTTCTCCTTCCCCGGCGGCGTGCCCAGCCACGTGGCGCCGGAGACCCCCGGCTCCATCCACGAGGGCGGCGAACTCGGCTACTCCCTCGCCCACGCGTACGGCGCCGCCCTCGACAACCCGGACCTGCTGGTCACCTGTGTGATCGGTGACGGCGAGGCGGAGACCGGCCCACTGGCGGCGGCCTGGCACTCCAACAAGTTCCTCGACCCGGTCCACGACGGCGCCGTCCTGCCCATCCTCCACCTCAACGGCTACAAGATCGCCAACCCGACGGTCCTCTCCCGCCTCCCCGAGTCCGAACTCGACGAACTGCTACGGGGATACGGCCACGACCCGATCCACGTCACAGGCGACGACCCGCTCCAGGTGCACAGGGCCATGGCCGCCGCGTTCGACGACGCGCTGGACCGCATCGCCGTGATGCAGCAGTCCGCCCGCGAGGACGGCGTCACCGAGCGCGTGCACTGGCCGGTGATCGTGCTGCGCACCCCGAAGGGCTGGACCGGACCCGCCGAGGTCGACGGCGTCCCCGTCGAGGGCACCTGGCGCGCACACCAGGTCCCGCTGTCCGAGGTTCGCGAAAACCCGGAGCATCTACGGCAGTTGGAGGCCTGGCTGCGCTCCTACCACCCGGAGAAGCTCTTCGGCCCGGACGGCCGGCCCGTCGCCGACGTCCTGGCCTGCGTCCCCGAGGGCACGAAGCGACTGGGTTCCAGCCCGTACGCCAACGGCGGCCTGCTGGTGCGCGACCTGCCGATCCCGTCCCTGGACCGTTTCGCGGTACCGGTCGAGAAGCCGGGCACCACCCTGCACGAGCCGACCCGCGTGCTCGGCGACCTCCTCGAACAGGTCATGCACGACACCTCGGCCAGCCGCGACTTCCGCGTCGTAGGACCGGACGAGACCGCCTCCAACCGCCTCCAAGCCGTCTTCAACGCCAGCGGCAAGGCCTGGCAGGCCGGGTACCTCCCGGTCGACGAGCACCTGGAGCGGCACGGCCGCGTGATGGAGATCCTCTCCGAACACACCTGCCAGGGCTGGCTGGAGGGCTACCTCCTCACCGGCAGGCACGGACTGTTCTCCTGCTACGAGGCCTTCGTCCACATCGTCGACTCCATGGTCAACCAGCACATCAAGTGGCTGAAGACATCAAGGGAGTTGGCGTGGCGGGCGCCGATCGCCTCCCTCAACTACCTGCTCACCTCGCACGTGTGGCGCCAGGACCACAACGGCTTCTCCCACCAGGACCCGGGTTTCGTCGACCACGTCCTCAACAAGAGCCCGGAGGTGGTACGGGTCTACCTCCCGCCGGACGCCAACACCCTTCTCTCGGTGGCCGATCACGTCCTGCGCAGCCGTGACTACGTCAACGTGGTCGTCGCCGGCAAGCAGCCTTGCTTCGACTGGCTCTCCATGGAACAGGCCCGCGCCCACTGCGCGCGCGGGGCCGGGATCTGGGAGTGGGCGGGCACCGAGAACGGCGGCGAACCGGACGTCGTGCTGGCCTGCGCCGGTGACGTCCCGACCCTGGAGGTGCTGGCCGCCGCCCAGTTGCTGCGCCGCCACCTGCCGCAGCTCGCCGTCCGGGTCGTCAACGTCGTCGACATGACCCGGCTGCTGCCGCGCGAGGAACACCCGCACGGGATGAGCGACTTCGAGTACGACGGCCTGTTCACCGCCGACAAGCCGGTCATCTTCGCCTACCACGGCTACCCGTGGCTCATCCACCGCCTCGCCTACCGCCGGGCCGGCCACGCCAACCTGCACGTGCGCGGCTACAAGGAGTCCGGCACCACGACCACCCCGTTCGACATGGTCGTCCGCAACGACCTCGACCGCTACCGCCTCGTCATGGACGTCATCGACCGCGTTCCCGGCCTCGCGGTACGCGCCGCCGCCGTACGCCAGCAGATGGCCGACGCCCGCACCCGCCACCACGCCTGGATCCGCGAACACGGCACCGACCTGCCCGAAGTCGCCGACTGGACCTGGAACGCCTGAAAACCCCTGCCCAGTAAAGGAGTTCACCGCCATGACCGTACGTGTCGGCATCAACGGCTTCGGCCGCATAGGCCGCACCTATCTGCGCGCGGCACTCGACCGCGCCGAGGCGGGCACCCAGGACGTCGAGGTCGTCGCCATCAACGACATCACCTCGCCCGCCACCCTTGCCCATCTCCTGGAGTACGACTCGACGTTCGGCCGCATCGGACGCGAGGTCACCCACGACGACACCTCGATCACCGTCGACGGCCGGCGCATCGAGGTCACCGCAGAACGCGATCCGGCCGCGCTGCACTGGTCCGACTACGGAGCCGGCATCGTGATCGAGTCCACCGGCCGCTTCCGCGACCGCGACTCCGCCGCCCTGCACCTCAAGGCGGGCGCGCACACCGTGCTGCTGTCCGCCCCTGGCAAGAACGTGGACGCCACCATCGTGATGGGCGTCAACGACACGACGTACGACCGCCGCCAGGACCGGATCGTCTCGGCCGCGTCCTGCACCACCAACTGCGTCGCCCCGATGGTCAAGGTGCTGCACGAGACCTTCGGCATCGAGCGCGGAATGATGACCACCATCCACGGCTACACCAACGACCAGTCCCTCCTCGACGGCCCGCACAAGGACCTGCGCCGGGCCCGCTCGGCCGCTTTGAGCATCATCCCGACCAGCACCGGCGCCGCCCGCGCCGTGGGCTTGGTGGTGCCGGAGATGGCCGGCGCCCTGGACGGCATCGCCGTACGCGTACCGGTCGAGGACGGGTCCCTCACCGACCTCGCGGTGGTCCTGAACCGTGAGACGACGGTGGACGAGGTCAACGCCGCGTTCGCCGAGGCGGCCGACGGCCCGCTCAACGGCATCCTGCGCGTCTCGAAGGCCCCGATCGTCTCCCGCGACGTCATCGGTGACCCCGCGTCCTGCATCTTCGACCCGGCGCTCACCCAGGCGAACGGCACCCTGGTCAAGGTCTTCGGCTGGTACGACAACGAGTGGGGCTACACCAACCGCCTCCTCGACCTGACGGCACTGGTCACCGACGACTGAGCACGACCGCGAGAGGCCCCGTGAGGTGGGCCTGTGGGCGGATTCCTGAGGGCCGAAAGGCCCCATGGTCCGCCCCCAGGCAGCCCATGGGGCCTCTCTCCGTTCCGCGGGACGCTCGAAGTGTCGAAGAACCCCGGAGGAGACCCCCGATGACGGACGACGTGCTCAACCGACCCACAGTCCACGCCCTGCTCGCGGACGGCACCACCGTGTGCATCCGTCCCGTCGAGGCCCGCGACCACGACCAACTCCAGGGCCTCTACGAGGAGATGTCTCCGGAGAACCTGCGGCTTCGCTTCTTCGGAGTGAGCCGTCGCTCCGCCGAGATGGCGGCCGACCGGGCCTGCAGGCCGCACCCCGGATACCGGGCCCTGCTCGCCGAGACCCAGGGTCAGGTGATCGGGCTCGCCGAGTACGACAACGGCGGCACCGGGACGGCGGCCGACATATCCGTCGCGGTCGCCGACGGACTCCACCACCGGGGCGTCGGCACCCTCCTCGTGGAACACCTGGTCTCCGCCGCCCGCGCCGAGGGCATCACCACGTTCACGGCCGACGCGCTCAGCGAGAACCACGAGATCCTGCGGCTCTTCGCCGACCTCGGCCTGCGCACCGCCCGCCGCTTCGAGGGCCCCGAGATGCGCTGCACCATCGAGCTGGACGAGGACGAGAACTACTTGTCGGCCACCGAGGCACGGGGCCGGGCTGCCGACGTCGCCAGCCTCGTACCGTTGCTGCGCCCGGACGCGGTCGCCGTCGTCGGCGCCGGACGTACGGCCGGTTCGGTGGGCCGGGCGATCCTGCACCACCTCAAGGCCGGCGGCTTCACCCGCCGCCTCTTCGCGGTGAACCCCGCGGCCACCTCGATACTCGGCGTACCGAGCTATCCCTCCGTCGGCGCCCTGCCCAGGACCCCTGACCTCGTGGTCGTCGCCGTACCCGCCGCCGCTGTCCCGGCCGCCGCCGAGGAGTGCGGCAAGGCGGGCGTACGCGCCCTCCTCGTCGTCACGGCGGGGCTCGACCACGCCCAGGCCACGGCGTTGACGGCGGCTTGCCGGACGTACGGCATGCGGCTCGTCGGCCCCAACTGCCTCGGTGTCTCCAACACCGACCCGGAACTGAACCTCGACGCGACCTTCGCCGCGGGCCACCCGAGCCCCGGCACCGCGGGCATCGCCGTACAGTCCGGCGGTGTCGGCATCGCCCTGCTCGACGGGCTGTCCCGGCTCGGCATCGGCGTTTCGACCTTCGCATCGCTGGGCGACAAGTTCGACGTCAGCGGCAACGACATGCTGCAGTGGTGGGAGAGCGACGGCACCACCGACCTCGCCCTGCTGCACCTGGAGTCCTTCGGCAACCCGCGGGCGTTCTCCCGCACCGCGCGGCGCGTGACCCGCCGTATGCCGGTCCTGACCGTCGACGCGGGCCGCACCGACGCCGGCCGCCGTGCCGCCGCCTCGCACACCGCGGCAGCGGCCACCCGCACCATGACCCGCGGGGCGCTGTTCACCCAGGCCGGCATCACCGCGACCCACTCGGTCGGCGAACTCCTCGAAGCCGCCGCCCTGTTGCACTCCCAGCCGCTGCCCACCGGCTCCCGGGTCGCGATCGTCACCAACGCGGGCGGAGCCGGGGTCCTCGCGGCCGACGCCTGCGCCGAGGCCGGGCTCGCCCTGCCGACGCCCACCCCGGAACTCGTGGACGACCTGCTCGCCGTACTGCCCGAGGGCGCCGCGACCGGCAACCCGATCGACGCCACCGCGGCCGTGAGCGAGGAGCAGCTGAGGGAGTGCGTGGACCGGATCATGCGCCACGCCGGCGTCGACGCCGTGCTCGTGGCCCTGGTCCCCACGGCGGTCGCCGAGGCGACCGGCGACGATCTTGTCCGGGCCCTCACCCGAGCAACCGGACGCCGGCCCAAGCCGATTGCCGTAGTACGGCTCGAACAGGCCCTGCCCGTCGAGCTGTTGCCCACCACGGACGGACATACCGTCCCCGCGTACGCCGAACCCCAGGCGGCGGCACGGGCGTTGGCGCACGCCGCCCACCGTGCGGCCTGGCTCGCCCGGCCCGCCGGGACGATCCCCGACCTCGACGGAGTCGAGACCGCGCGCGCCCACAGCGTCGTCGAGACCTACCTCGACGCGAACCCGGACGGCGGCTGGCTCGACCCGCGCCGGTGCGCCGAACTCCTCGGCTGCTACGGCATTCCCCAGCTCGCCTGGGCCTGGGCCGACACCGAGGACGGTGCCGTCCTCGCCGCCGAACGGCTGCGCGGCGCCGACGGCCGGGTCGTCATGAAGGGCTACTGGCCCGGCCTGCTGCACAAGAGCGAACAGCACGCCGTCCACCTCGACCTGCGCGGCGACGCCCAAGTGCGCGCCGCCTTCCGGGACTTGGAGACCCGGTTCGCCGGACTGCTGACCGGCGTGGTGGTGCAGCCGCTCGCCGAACGCGGCACCGAACTGTTCGCCGGTGTCGTCCAGGACCAGGTCTTCGGACCGCTCGTCCTGTTCGGGCTCGGCGGCACCGCCACCGAGATCCTCGCCGACCACACCGCCCGGCTCGCCCCGCTCACCGACCACGACGTGCACGACCTGATCACGGCCCCGCGCTGCGCCCCGCTCCTGTTCGGCGCCCACGGCAGCCGCCCCGTCGACCTCGAAGGCCTCGAACAGCTGCTGCTGCGGCTGTCCCGGATGGCGAGCGACCTGCCGCAGCTGGCCGAGGCCGACTTCAACCCCGTACTCGCGGCACCGGGCGGAGTCTCCGTCCTCGATGCCCGTGTCCGCCTGCTGCCCCGCGGGGCGCAGGACCCGTATCTGCGCCGACTTCGCTGAGGAGGGAACACCATGAAGCACAACAAGGTCGGCTCCGTGATGACCACGGAGGTTGTTCGCGCCACCTACGGAACGCCGTTCAAGGAGGTGGCACGCCTGCTCGGCGAACACCGCATCAGCGGCCTGCCCGTGATCGACGAGGACGACAAGGTCGTCGGAGTCGTCTCCGAGACGGACCTGATGGCCCACCAGGCCGAGACCCCCGACCCGTACGAGCCGAAGAAGAGGTTCCGGTTCGCCGACCTGACGCGCAGCGCCAAGCGGCGGGCCGCGAAGGCCACGGCCCGCACCGCCGGCCGGCTGATGACCGAGCCGCCCGTCACCGTGCACGCCGAGGACACCATCGTCGAGGCCGCCCGGACCATGGCGCAGCACCGTGTGGAACGGCTGCCCGTCCTCGACGAGGAGGACCGGCTCGTCGGCATCGTCACGCGGCGCGATCTGCTCCAGGTCTTCCTGCGCTCCGACGCGGACATCCACGACGAGGTCGTCGAAGAGGTGCTGGTCCGTGCCCTGTGGCAGGGCCCGCGCAGCATCGACGTCTCCGTGGTGGAGGGCGTCGTCACCCTCGCCGGTCAGATGGAGCGCAAGAGCGAGACGGAGATCGCCCTCTCCATGACCCGTCAGATCGACGGTGTCGTGGCGGTCGTCGACCAGCTCACCTACCGGCGGGACGACTCGCACATCCAGCCCGAGGAACAGACCTATCGCGGTGTCACCGAGGACTGGTTGCGCCACCTGTGAAATGAGAGGAGGGGACCGCCATGCCCACCAGCGTGCTGGTCGCCTACGGAACGACGAACGGATCGACCGCGCAGATCGCCGAGGCCGTGGCCGACGTCCTGCGCAAGGCGGGACTCACCACTGACCTGTTGCCCGCCGCGTCCGTGTTGAGCGTCATGCCCTACGACGCCGTGGTGCTCGGCAGCGGGCTGTACGCCGGCCGCTGGCACCGCGACGCCCGCCGGTTCCTGAACCGGCACGGCCGTCAACTGGCCGAGCGCCCGGTGTGGTTGTTCAGCAGCGGCCCGCTCGACGCCTCGGCCTCGGAGCGGGACATACCGCCCGTGTTCGGTGTGCGGCGGGCCATGGCCCGGCTCGACGCCAAGGGGCATGCCACCTTCGGCGGCTGTCTGGAGGAAGGTGCCAAGGGGCGTATCGCCCAGTCGATCGTGCGCAACGGGAAGGGCGGAGACTTCCGCGACTTCGGCGCGATCGAGGAGTGGGCGGAGCGGATCGCGGACGAGTTGCTGACCGCGCGGAAGGAGGACTGACCTGTTGTACCTCTCCTTGAGCACGGAAGGGCCCCGGCGCGGAACCGATGCGCCGGGGCCCTTCCGTGCCGCGGGCCGATGTCAGCGGTTCACGGTCAGCGGCACCGTGTCGACGGTCACCTGCCTGCCGTCCTTGGGCGACAGGAAGTACGCGGTGAGCAGCCCCGGGCCGGTCCGGGCCGCCTTGTAGGGGAACGTCACGTCGAAGGTGCCGCGTGTGCCGGTCCCGGACGTCGCCCTGACCAGGACGTCGGCGGCGGTGCGCCCGGCGGTGTCGGTGACCCTCAGCCGGAACTGCGCCTCGAACGTGTTGGCACTGCCCCACACCCTCAGCGGGGTGCGCACGGTGTCACCGGCCATCGGCGACTCCACCAGCACGGCGGGCGCCCGGTCCTCGAAGTCCCCCCGGCCGACCGGCCCGTTGAGGACGACGCCCTCGCCGCCGAAGGAGGTCACCGCCTTGCCGTCGAGTTCGAACGCGACCTTGTGGACGGTGGGGAACCGGGTCACCGTGAACACGACCTGGGCGAGCCGCTCCCGCATCGACAGGCTGCCGCCTCCGTCGTCGTAGCGGCCGGTCAGGTCGACCGTGGCCACGTGGTTCCGGACGACGAGGGACCGCAGTCGGGTCCCGGACGGGATCGCCGTGGTGCGGCCGTGGGCGCGCTCGTAGTGGTCGGGGCCGGCCAGCAGGGCCCGTACGGCGGCGGTGGCGGTCGCCGGCCCGGTCACGGTGCGCGGGGCGGGGGAGACCTTTTCACCGTGCAGGAAGTACACCCCCGTACGGACGCGGGTCGCGGCCGTGCCGCCGGTGGTGGCGGGCGGTGCGGTGGTCTTCGGTGCAGTGGTCCTCGGGGTCGCGGTGCCGGGCTGCGCGGGTGTGCCCGAGGTGCCGCCCGACGTGCCCGTGCCGACGGTGGAGGGCGAGGCCGGGCCGGTGACGGCCGGCGTTCCCGTACCGGCGGTCGTACCGCACGCGGTGACCGTGAGCAGAGGCAGCGCCAGTGCCGTGGTGAGCACGGCGGTGCGGCGGCGGTGGCTGGTGGATGCGAGTGACGATGCGTTGTTCATGGCGTTCTCCTCCGACACTTCCAGCGAACTCCTCCCGACGGGCGGTCACCAGTGCCGCCCGACCCGTGTCCAGGGCCGGAAGGCTCATGCGCGGGAGCGGAAGGGCGAGGACCCTGGGATGAGAAGGCCGACGAAGGGGGCACCATGTCTGTGTCGTACGAACAACACGGCCGAGCGGCCCTGCACTTGGCCCATGCCGCGTCCCTCGCGCCCTCGCCGCACAACAGTCAGCCGTGGTTCTTCGCCGAGGAGGGCCACGACCACGGCTTCGAGATCCACGCGGACCGCGGGCGGCGCCTGGCCCTGACCGATCCGGGCGGCCGCGAGACGGTCATCGCCTGTGGGGCGGCACTGTTCAACGCGCGGATCGCGGTGCGCAAGCTCGGCTTCCGGCCCGCCGTCGACCTGCTCCCGGAGACCGGCAACCCGGCCTACCTGGCCCGTGTGGCCTTCGCCGCCCATGTCCCGGCGACCTACGAGGAGGCGCTGATGGCGGGCGTGATGGCGCACCGGCACACGCACCGCGGGCCGTTCGCCGCCGAGCCCGTCCCGGAGGAGCTCCTCGACGACCTGCGGGAACAGGCACGGGCCGAGGGCGCCGCCCTCCAGGTCGTCGAGGACCCGGACCAGCTGGACCGGCTCGCGGATCTGGTGCGCACGGCGGAGGACGTGCACCGCGCCGACCGGGGGCACACCGCCGAGATCGCGGGATGCGTCGGACCGGCGGGAGTGCCGGTCGAGGCGTGCCTGTACCACCCGGACTGCGTACTGCTGTCCGGCCGCGACTACCTGGGCCTCGTCCGGCAGTTCGCCGTACCGCCCCAGAAATGGGTGTCGCGCACCGGCACGGTCGCCGTCCTGACCACCCCCTACGACACCCGAACGGACTGGCTGCGCGCGGGGCAGGCGCTCCAGCGCGTGCTGCTGTACGCGGAGGCCCACGGGGTCCGGGCGGCCTTCCACACCCAGCCCCTCGAAGTGCCCGCGGTGCGTGCGGAGGTCCGCACGGGCATCGCCTTCGGCCGGTTCCCGCAGCTCGTCCTGCGCCTCGGCCACACGAACCAGACCTGGGCCACGTCACGGCGCGGGCCCGCCGAGACACTGCTCCACAGCGACATGCAGGTCAGGTGAGGATCGTGACCCCCGGCAGGCGCGGAAAGACGGCCCGGATGCGCTGGTGGCGGCTTCGGCGCAACCCCCTCAGGCGCCGCAGCTACCTCGTCGAGGCCTGGCTGCTCCTCGCGGCCTCGGTCCTCGCGGTCCTGGCCGCGGTCGGCACGGGCGCCTGGACGGCCCTCGCGGTCGAGCGGCACATCGACGCCCTGCGGGCCGGCCGGCACTCGGTGTCGGCCGTGCTCATCGAGGACGCCGTACGCACCGTGGGCACGGCCGAGGGCAGTGACAGCTACCGGGCCACCGTGCGCTGGACCGCGGCCGACGGAACGCGGCGCACAGGTCTGGCCCACGTGGACCCCGGCAGCGAGGTCGGGACCACCACTCACGTCTGGCTGGACGGCCGGGGCCGACTCGTGCCCACCCCCGCGACCGCGACCCAGGCACGGATCGAGGGTGCGGTGCTCGGTGTCTGGGCCGCCGCGGGTGCCGCAGGGGCGGTGCTCCTCGTCGGCCGGGTGTTGTCCGGGCGGTTGGAACGGCGGCGCCTGGACCAGTGGGACGCCGACTGGGCGCGGGTCGGTCCGAAGTGGGGTCACAAGACCGGCTGACGAGCCCGTGATCAACGGTCAGCAGATGCGCGGGAGTTGCTCGCCGAGCGGCATCTCCACGATGCGCCGGGCACCGACCAGGGTCCGCAGCGTCACCCGCCCTGGCGATCCCTCCCGCAGCACCTCGCCGATCCGCACGGCCCGCGCCCCCTCGGCCACCGATCGCATCGCGGCGAGGGCGTCCTCCGCCGCGCCCGCGTCCACGAAGGCGACGAGACAGCCCTCGTTGGCGACGACCATAGGGTCCAGGCCGAGCAGGTCGCAGGCCGAGGCGACCGCCTCCGGCACCGGAACCGCGCTCTCCTCGATCTCCACGGCGGCGCACGAGTCGCGGGCGATCTCGTTGAGCGAGGCGGCCAGCCCGCCCCGCGTCGGGTCGCGCAGCACGTGCACGGCACCGCCCAGCGGAGCCAGGGCCCGCACCAGCCGGTGCAGCGGCCGGGAGTCGGAGGCGATGTCCCCCTCGAAACCGAGGCCCTCGCGGGTGCTGAGCACGGTCGTGCCGTGCAGCCCGATCGGCCCCGACAGCAGGACGGCGTCACCCGGGCGTGCCAACGCGGCGGACGGGGTGAGGAGTTCGTGCCGTTGCCCGACGCCGGTGGTGTTGATGAACAGCCGGTCCGCCGCGCCCCGCCCCACGACCTTGGTGTCCCCGGTGATCACGGGCACGCCGACGTCCTGGGCGGCCTTGCCCAACGACTCCATGACGGCCCGGAGTTCGGCCAACGGCAGCCCCTCCTCGACGATCAGGGAGACCGACAGCGCGAGCGGCCACGCGCCCCGCATCGCCAGGTCGTTGACCGTGCCGTGCACGGCGAGGGACCCGATGTCCCCGCCGGGGAAGAACAGCGGGCTGACGACGAAACTGTCCGTGCTCATCACCAGTCCGGGGTGTCCGGGCAGCAGCGCCGCGTCCTCCAGCGGTCCCGGGCCGCCGCCGACGGCGGGCAGCACCAGCCGGTCGAGCAGCTCCTCGGTGAGCCGTCCGCCGGCGCCGTGGCCCAGCAGGACGACCTCGTCCTCGTGGGCCGGGGTGGGGCATTGGATGTTCATGCCGTACTCCTCGTGGGCGTGCGTCCGGCCGCGTGGAAGGCGGCACAGGTGCCCTCGGACGACACCATGGGCGCGCCGAGGGGATGACGGGGTGTGCAACGGGTCCCGTACGCGGCGCAGTCGGTGGGCAGCCGGGCCCCGGTGAGGATGGACCCCGCGATGCACTCGGCGTCCTCGACCGGGCACAGCCCGCCCACGTCGAAACGCCTGGCGGCGTCGAACTCCCGGTACTCCGCGGCGAGTTCGAGCCCGCTGTCGGGCAGCTCGCCGATCCCGCGCCAGGCCCGGTCGGTCACCCGGAACACCTGGCGGACCGCGTCCTGCGCCGCCGTGTTCCCGGCCCGCCGCACGGCCCGCACGTACTGGTTCTCCACCTCGTACCGGCCCGATTCCAGCTGCCGTACGGCCATGAGGATGCCCTCCAGCAGGTCCAGCGGCTCGAACCCGGTGACCACGATGGGGACTTGATACCGGTTGGCGATCGGCTCGTACTCGTGCCAGCCCATCACCGCGCACACGTGCCCGGCGGCCAGGAAGGCCTGCACCTCGCAGTCGGGGTCGTCGAGCAGCGCAGTCATGGCCGGCGGCACGAGGACGTGACTGACCAGCATCGAGAAGTTGGCCAGCCCGAGGCGGGCCGCGTGCAGCACCGCCATCGCGTTCGCGGGCGCCGTCGTCTCGAAGCCGACGGCGAGGAACACGACCTCGCGGTCGGGGTGTTCGGCGGCCAGGCGTACGGCGTCCATCGGGGCGTAGACCACCCGGACGTCCGCGCCGCGCGCCCGCAGCGACAGCAGGTCGGTGTCCGTGCCGGGCACCCGGAGCATGTCGCCGAAGCTGGTGAGGATCACGCCGGGGCGGGCCGCGACGGCCATGGCCCGGTCCAGGGTCTCCAGCGGGGTGACGCAGACCGGGCAGCCCGGACCGTGGATCATCCGCATGCCGGCGGGCAGCAGTTCGTCGATGCCCTGGCGGACCAGGGTGTGGGTCTGGCCGCCGCACACCTCCATGATCCGCCAGGGTCGCGTGGCTGTCCGCCGCAGCTCGTCCAGCAGCCGCCGGGCGAGCACCGGGTCCCGGTACTCGTCCAGGTACTTCATCGGTGGGTGAGGTCGAGCCGGATGTCGACGACCCCCTCCACGGCCCGCACCGCCCGGGCCACCACGGGCACGAGCGACCGGTCGGTCAGGACACCGCCGAGCGTGACCACGCCCTCGGTGACACTCACCGTCAGGTCGGTGGTGACGGGGAGGCGGCCGAGCACGTGGTGCCGGATCTCCTCGGCGATCTCCTCGTCGCCCCGCAGGAACACCTTCAGCAGATCGCTGCGGCTGACGACACCCTGGAGGAAACCGACCGCGTCCACCACGGGCAGCCGCTTGACGTGCCGCCGGGCCATGATGCGGGCGGCCTCGGCGAGCGTGGCGTCCGCGTGCACGGTCACCGCCGGGGCGCTCATCAGCTCGCCCGCGGTCACGGCGCCCGCCTTGGCGGGTATCGGCGTGTCGCCCTCGACAGCGCCCCGGTACTCCTCCTTGGCCAGCAGATCCGCCTCGGACACCACACCGACGACCCGTCCCTCGCCCGCCAGCACCGGCACGGCGCTGACCTTCCACTGGTCGAGCAGCTCGACGATCTCCTTGAAGGGCGCCTCACTGCCGATGGCGACGGCGGTGTGGGTCATCACATCGCTCACGGTGTACGGGGATTCAGACATCACAGCCTCCCGAGGTTGTGTCCGAGGTTCGGACGACGGTCAGGTCGAGGAAGTGGGTGGAGCACGAGATGCACGGGTCGTGGTTGCGGATTGCCCGCTCGCACAGGGCCGTCAACTCGTCGTCGTCCGGGTCGTGTTCGCGGATCGCGTGCTGGGCCAGGCGGCGCAGGTCGTCCTCGATCGCACCCTGGTTCTGCGCGGTCGGCGGCACCAGCAGCGCGCTGCGCACGATGCCGTCGGCGTCGAGTTCGTAGCGGTGGTAGAGCAGCCCGCGCGGGGCCTCGGTGGCGCCGTGCCCGACACCGGCGACCGGCGGCACCTCCGTGTAGGGGTGCGCGGGCGGCTCGTAGCCGTCGATGATGCGCAGCGCCTCGGTGAGGGCGTACACCGTCTCCACCGCGCGGACCAGGATGGACCGGTACGGATTGCGGCACACGGCCCCCTCGCGCGGATCGCCCAGCCCCGCCTCGATCGCCGCCTCCCGCGCCACCGGCGACAGCAGCCGCCCGCTGACCGCGAACCGGGCGAGGGAGCCGGTGAGATGCAGGCGCCCGTCGAGCCGCGAGTGCAGGGCGGTGGAGTGCGCGACATGGGTCTCGACGACGTGCTCGGTGAACTCCCGTACCGGGAAGGAGGAGGTGGTGCCGTCGGCGCGCAGGACGGTCGGGGTGCCGCCCTCGATGGCGTACGTGTCCGGTTCCGCCAGGGCGAGCAGGTCGGCCTCGACGCTCGCGTCCGGGAACTCGAAGCCCGCGACCCAGCGCACGGTCTCCCACGCGTCGTCGAGCGCCTGCTTCAACTCCTCGGTCAGCGACCGCAGTTCGGTGCGCGCCGGAGCCCGGTGGAAGCCGCCGAGGCGCACGTTGACCGGGTGCACGGCCCGCCCGCCGAGCAGCTCCATCAACGAGTTGCCGGCCTTCTTCAGACGCAACCCCCGCTCGACCTCGGCGCGATGCGTACGCGCCAGGTCGATCGCGCTCGGTCGGCCCAGGAAGTCCGGGGCGTGCAGGAGGTAGATGTGCAGGGCCTGGCTCTCGATCCACTCGCCGCAGTACAGCAGCCGGCGCAGGTCGCGGATCACCGGGTCGACGCTCACCCCGCAGGCGTCCTCGATCGCCGCGCAGGCGCTCATCTGGTAGGCCACCGGGCAGATCCCGCACACCCGGGCGGTGATGTCCGGCGGCTCGGTGTAGGAACGGCCGCGCAGGAAGGCCTCGAAGAAGCGCGGCGGCTCGTAGATCTCCAGCCGCGCGCCGGTGACCGTGCCGTCGTGCACATGGAGGCTGAGCGCCCCCTCGCCCTCGACCCGCGACAGCGAGCCGACGTGCAGCACACGGGATCCACGGTGCGTCACTTTCCCAACTCCTTGTCGAAAGCAGGGGCGTTGAAGGTGTGCAGGAACCGCACCACGGCGTCCTCGTCGAGGCCGTCGCGGCGCAGCACCGGGATCAGCGCGGGCAGGTTCACCGTGCCGGCCGGGCCGAAGCAGCCGAAGCAGCCGCGATGGTAGGCCGGGCACAGCGCACCGCACCCGGCGTGCGTGACCGGGCCGAGGCACGGAGTTCCGTGGGCGACGGTCACGCAGACCGTCCCGCGCCGCTTGCACTCGAAGCACACGCTGTGGTCCGGGACGTCGGGCTTGCGGCCGGCCAGGAACGCGGTGATCACCTCGATGAGCTGCCGCCGGTCGACCGGGCAGCCGCGCAGTTCGAAGTCGACGTCCACATGGGCCGAGACGGGGGTGGAGGTGGCCAGCGTGGAGATGTACTCGGGGTGCGCGTAGACCGTGCGCCGGTACTCGTCCACGTCGGCGAAGTTGCGCAACGCCTGGATGCCGCCGGCGGTGGCGCACGCCCCGATGGTCACCAGATGGCGGGAGTCCGCCCGGATCCTGTGAATCCGCTCGGCGTCCTCCGGTGTGGTGACCGAGCCCTCGACGAGGGACAGGTCGTAGGGTCCGGGCGCCATCGTGCTGGACGCCTCCGGGAAGTGCGCGATCTCCACCTTGCCCGCCAGCGCCAGGAGTTCGTCCTCGCAGTCCAGCAGGGTGAGCTGACAGCCGTCGCAGGAGGCCAGCTTGAACACCGCGAGTTTGGGTGCCATCTCACAACTCCCTAATGGACAAAAGGGGTTCGGCGAGGTCCCAGCCGACGACCGCACCGGCCTGGCACACCAGCAGCGGACCGAGCTGGCAGTGCCCGCAATGGCCGGTCGCACAGCGCATGTTGCGTTCCAGCGAGACCCGGACGCGGTCCCGCGCCACACCACGATGGGCGAGTTCACGGGCGGTGGCACGGATCATCGGCTCCGGACCGCAGACGAACGCCGTCGTGTCCTCCGGATCGAAGTGTGCCCGCCCCAGCAACTGGGTGACCACACCGATGTCCCCGCGCCACTCCGCGTCGGGCTGGTCGACCATCACGCCGGTGTACGCCGTGGCCCAGCTCTCGATCTCCTTCCGGCCGATCAGGTCATCCGGGGTGCGGGCCCCGATCAGCACGTTGATACGGCGGTACGCCTCCGGCTCGGCCAGTGCGCTCAGGATCAGCGGCCGCAACGGGGCGAGCCCGATCCCGCCCGCCACGACCAGCACGTCCCGGCCGCGCGCCCGCTCCAGCTCCCAACTCGTGCCGTACGGACCACGAATACCGACGACATCGCCGACCCGGGCCGCACAGAGTCCGTCGGAGACCGCGCCCACGGAGCGGATCGTGTGCGCGAGACCTCCCGTGGCCTGCACGGAACTCACCGAGACGGGGATCTCGCCGCGCCCGAAGCAGTGCACCATCGCGAACTGCCCCGGCACGAAGTCGGGCAGCGCGCCGTCCACCGGTTCGAGCCGCAGGGTCACCGTGTCGCCGGTCTCCTGCCGGCGGGCGACCACGCGATGGGGGACCGGTACGGCGGTCATCGCGGTTCCTTCGTCTCGTACGTCCCGTACAGGTCGACCAGCCGGGCGCGGGCCGCGTTCAGCCGGTGGGCCAGCACCCGGCCGACCCAGTGCTCGACGGCCTGCCCGAAGGCCGGGTCGTCCAGGCACATCAGCCGGACGGCGACCGCGTCGAACTCGTAGGCCCGCAGCTGGGTCACCGTCGCGGCGCCCAACTGCCAGACGTACGGCTCGTACAGCCAGGACCAGCCGACGAGATCCCCGATCCCGAGCGTCTCGACGACCGGCGGCCGGCGACCGGGCACATGCATGTCGAGCGCGGCGGTACCGTCCCGGATGATCCAGAACCGGTTCGCGTGCCCGCCCTCCTCGAACAGCCGGGTACCCGGTGCGAAGGTGACGTCGCGGCCGAGGCGCAGGAGCCGTTCTCGGTGGTCCGGGGGCAGCGCGTGGTTCATCCGGAGAGCGATCGAGGGAGGCATCAGTCCGTCTCCGTTCCGTGTTCGGCGTCCAGCGCGGCGACTTCCTCCGTGATGTCGATACCGGCCGGGCACCAGGCGATGCAGCGCCCGCAGCCCACACAGCCGGAGGTGTCGAACTGGTCGTGCCAGGTGGAGAGTTTGTGGGTCAGCCACTGCCGGTAGCGGCTGCGGGGCGTGGAGCGGACCGGCCCGCCGTGCAGATACGAGAAGTCCAGGTCGAAGCAGGAGTCCCAGCGCTGCCAGCGCTCGGTGTGGTCACCGGTCAGGTCGGTGACCTCCTCCGTGGTGGTGCAGAAGCAGGTGGGGCACACCATCGTGCAGTTGCCGCAGGTCAGACAGCGCTCGGCGACGTCGTTCCAGCGCTCGGCGTCCAGGCTCCCGCTCATCAGCGTCCGCAGGTCGACCGGCGGCATCGAGCGGCCCATACGGTCGCGGGCCGCGTCCACAGATACGCGGGCAGTGGTCTCGGTCCCCGAGTCGGCCGCGCGATGCGGGACTTGCTCGATCAGCCGGGCCCCCTCCTCGCTCCCGACACGCACCAGGAACCGATGACCGTCCTCGTCGATCACCTCGGTCAGCGCGAGGTCGTAGCCGGGATCGGCCGCGGGCCCGCCGCCCATGGACACGCAGAAGCAGGTAGCGCCCGGTTCGGTGCACTCGGCGGCGATCAGCAGCGCCCGCCGCCGACGCTTCCCGTACCCGCTGTCCTCGTACCGCCCGCCGGTCAGCACCCGGTCCTGGATCGCGATGGCCCGCAGATCGCAGGGCCGGACCCCGAGGAACGCGTACGCCGGCGGCTCGGGCGCGTGCTCGGTGAAGACCACCCGCCCCTCCGGCGTCCGGTCGGCACTCCACAGCCGCTCGCGCGCCGGATGCAGATACGACTTCCAGGACTGCGGCCCCGCACTGTGCGCGAAGGCGGCCCCGTCCTCACGGCGGACCAACCGGTAGCGCCCGGCGTCCAGTTCGACGCCCCAGCCGTAGGGGAGCGCGTCCGCAGAGTCCAGCTCTGACAGCACGATCGCACCGTCCCGGACGGTCGGCCCGACGACGGTGCGTCCCTGAGCCACAAGTGCCGCGACCAGTGCGTCCAGACCGTGCCGGTCGAGTACGGCGGCCGGGGCTGCGGGGGCGGTCATGTCGGTCCTCCTCGTACTGGGTGGATCGCGCTTCTCCACCTTCAGCTTCCGACGCGAAAGGGCCCCCACGGCAGGGGCCAACCGGCCCTGCCGCACCAGCCGACCGGATCAACCGAAAGAGACGTGCCGAACGGCACGCCCGGTCATGGACGGCCTGCGGCTCAGAGGCGACCGGTGGTCTCCTGGTCTGCGCGCCCAGCTACGGACGGCCTGCGGTTTCGAACCGGCCTGTGGTTTCCCGTCTGGGCGCTGGCGCGCGGTGCCGTCTGAGGGGCGCGGGGAACGGCGCGATCAGCCACGGATGGCCTGCGGTTTCGAACCGGCCTGTGGTTTCCCGTCTGCAGGCGGGCGCGCAGTGCTCCCGAAGGGGCGCGGGGAACTGCGCGCCCGGCCACGGACGGCCCGCGGCTTCGAGACGACCCGCGTGGTCCCGTCTGCACGCTGGCGCGCAGCGCCGCCCAAGGGGCGCGGGGAACTGCGCGACCAGCCACAGACGGCCCGCAGCCTCGAAACGACCCGGAGTTCCCCAGCCGCACCCAGCCGTGCGTTACGGAAGCGGCTCCCCCAGCTCCCCCTCCACCGCCCCCGCCATCGCCCGCAACACATCGAGCGTGCGCCGCGCCTCCACCTCGTCGACCTGCGTGATCGCGAAGCCGACATGCACGATGACGTACGACCCGACCTCCGCCTCGGGCGTACAGCTGAGGCAGACCTCGCGCCGGATGCCGCCGAAGTCGACCGTGGACATCCGCAGTCCCGCGTCGTCGTGGATCTCCAGAATCCGTCCCGGTATGCCCAGGCACATGCGCGTTCACCTCTCCCCGGCCAGCCGCGCGGCCGCGACCGCCGCCTGGCCGTAGCTGATTCCGCCGTCCCCGACGGGGACCTGGCCGCCGACCAGCACCCGCAGGCCCTGCGCGTGCAGCCGGCGTTTCACCTCGGTCAGCAGCCGCCGGTTGACGAAGCAGCCGCCGCCGAGGCAGACGGTGTGCGGCGCGCCCTCGGCCACCGCCCGTGCCACCAGCTCCGCGGTGACCAGCCCGAGCGTCACATGGAAAGCCGCGGCCAGCCGGGCCACGGGCTCCCCGTCGGCCTGCCGTTCCAGCAGGTCGGTGAGGGTGGGCGCGGGGTCGTACACCCACAGGCCCTGCGCCCGTACGACACGGTGGGCGAGCGGTACGGCGTGCTCGTCGCCCGCCGCCGCTTCGAGGAGGACGGCCGCCTCGCCCTCGTAGCTCACCCGGTCGCAGAGGCCGAGCAGCGCGGCGACCGTGTCGAAGAGGCGTCCGGCGCTGGACGTGAGCGGGCAGTTGACGTCCCGGGCGACCATGGCGCGCACGATGTCCACCTCCGCCGGATCGAGCCGGTCGGTGAAGGACCGCGTGAGCCATGGGTAGGGGAGCGGGGAGCCCAGCGTCTCCCCGCCGAGGAGCCGGCCGAGGGCCGTGCGGGCGGGACGGCGTACCGCCGCGTCGCCGCCGGGCAGGGGCGCGGTCGCGAACCTGCCCACGCGGCGGTAGCCGCTCAGAGAGGCGACGAGGATCTCGCCGCCCCACAGCGTTCCGTCGTCGCCGAGCCCGAGGCCGTCGTAGGCGACCCCGAGGAACGGACCCCGCACCCCGTGCTCGGCCGCACAGGCCGCGACATGCGCGTGATGGTGCTGGACGGGGACGCGGCGCACCTGCTGGGCCTCGGCCCACTGCGTGGACAGATAACCGGGATGCAGATCGTGCGCGAGGGCGACCGGCTCGATACCGGTGAGCCGCTTGAGGTGCTCGTACGACGCCAGGAACGCCTCGTGGGTGGCCACGTCCGCCAAGTCGCCCGTGTGCGGCCCGAGATGGGCCTGGCCGTCGGCGGCCAGCGTGAACGTGTGCTTCAGCTGGGCGCCGACCCCCGCGACCGGTTCGCGCGCGTTCAGCGGCAGCGGGGAGGGGGCCAGGCCGCGGGCCCGGCGGACCGTGATCAGGGTGCGGCCGGCGCACTGCACCACCGAGTCGTCGTAGCGGCTTCGGATCGGCCGGTCGTGGGTGAGGAAGCCGTCGGCGACGCGGGCCAGGGCGCGCCGGGCCTCGTCGTCCCCGATGGCGATCGGCTGGTCGCCGAGGTTGCCGCTGGTGACCACGAGGGGCCGGTTCAGCTCGTCGAGCAGGAGGTGGTGCAGGCCGGTGGTGGGCAGGAACAGGCCGATGTGGTGGAGGCCGGGATGCACCTCGGGCGCGAGCGGGTCGGCACCGTGCCGCTCGCGGCGGGCGAGCAGGACCACCGGGCGTTCCGGAGAGGTCAGGACGCCCCGCTCGGTGGCGCCGATCCGCGCCAGCCGGGCCGCCGCGCCGAGGTCCCCGACCATGACGGCGAACGGCTTCGCCGGGCGGTGCTTGCGCCGCCGCAGCTCCGCCACGGCCGCCGGATCGCCCGCGTCGCACACCAGTTGGTAGCCGCCGAGCCCCTTCAGCGCGACGATCCCGCCCCCGGCGACGGTCTTCACCGCCGACCGCAGGGCCGCCTCACCGCGCAGTTCCTCCCAGGCCAGCTCGGGACCGCACACCGGACAGGCGATGGGCTCGGCGTGGAAGCGCCGGTCGCCGGGGTCGGCGTACTCGGCCGCACAGACCGGGCACATCGGGAAGCGGTTCATGGTCGTGCGGATCCGGTCGTACGGCAGGTCCTCGATGATCGTGGCGCGTGGCCCGCAGTCCGTGCAGTTGATGAAGGGGTAGCGGTGCCGGCGGTCCGTGGGATCGCGCAGTTCGTGCAGACAGGCCGCGCAGATCGCCGCGTCCGGCGGGACCTCGCGCGCCGTGCGACCGGTGGGCGCGGGCGCGCTGTGCCGGACGTGGAAGCCGGGACGGTACGCCGACTGCCGTGTGGCGTCGGCCAGTTGGACTCTGCGTACCCGTGCCAGGACCGGGGCGGTGGTCCGCAGCCGGGCCGCGAACTCGGCGATGGCGGGAGGCGGTCCGGCGACCTCGCCCTCCACGTGCCCGTCGACGTTGGCGACCCAGCCGTCGAGACCGAGTTCGGCCGCCGTGCGGTACACGAACGGCCGGAAGCCGACGCCCTGGACGGTGCCGTCCACGCGGAATCGCCGCAACATCATGACCGCCGCCCCCCGGCCGTCGCGTCCCGGTGCCGTGCGAGTTCGTTCCCCACGGCCGTCACGAGCGGATCCACGGCGGCCTCTACGGCGGGGGAGAGCCCGGTGCCGAACGAACCGTCGGCGCCCTCCACGGCGTACACCACCAGGTGGTCGGGCAGGAGGCCGAGGACGCGGGCCAGTTCGACGGCCTCGCCGAGGCCCAGCCCGTGCGAACTGGTCGTCTGCGGCCGGTCGAGGCGTCCCCCGTCGAGTTCGAGCCGGTGGACTCGGCCGGGAGTACCCGGGTGCGCGTGGGCCGCGTCGACGACCACGGCGAGCGCGGCGCCCTCCCACAGCCCGATCAGCCGGCCGGGGTCGCCGTCGCAGGTCGCGAACACGGTGTCCGGTGGAGACGGCCCGCTCTCGTCCCGCTCCCGGAGCCGTTCGACCACGGCCCAGCCCACGCCGTCGTCGCGCCGGAACTCGTTCCCGACCCCGATCACGGCGATGCGCGTACGCGTCCTCATGGCTCTCACCGTGCGCCACCGCCGCCCGCTCCCACAGGGGCCGAACGACCCATCCGCCGGGGCCGACCCGCCTCGCCGTGGCTCAGGTGTGCGCCAGGGCGACCGGTGTTGCCGTGGCTCGGGTGGGTGCCGGGCCGACCCGTCTCGCCGCGACCTGGATGGGCACCGGACCAGCCCACCTCGCCGCGACCTAGGCCGGAACAACGGCGACCGGGCAGCGCGCATGCCGCAGCAGGGCCAGGGCGGTGGTGCCCGGGGCGTCGTGCCGGCCGAGCACCACCAGTCCGGACGTCTCGGAGGCGTGGGCCAGGGCCTCGGCCGGCGGGAACAGCAGCACGTCCGCCCGGACCTCGACGTCCGGGTACTTGCCGCGCCACGGGCGCAGCACGTCGGACAGCAGGTCCTCCTCGTGGTCCTCCCGGGCGGCCCGCTCCTGCTCCGACAGCGGGAGGAGCGAGGTGGCGGCGCTCGCGGGAAGTGCCCAGGCGTGCACCGCGTGCAGCCGGACGCCGTGCAGCCTGGCCGCCTCGAAGGCGAAGGCGAGCGCGCCGCCGGACGGGTCCCGGGCGTCGACCCCCACGGTGACGGCGTCCGTGTGACCCGGCACATCGAGCCCCGCGAGGGTCCCGGGCACGAGCACCAGCGGCCCGGCGCACCCGGTGGCCAGGGCCGCCGCGGTCGAGCCAAGGGGCATCCGGGTGTGCTGGCCCTCGCCGCGCAGACCGAGCACGACCAGTTCCGCCCGCGCGCTCGCCGCCCGCAGCTCGGGGACGGGTGCCCCGGCCAGGCTCACCGCCCGGACGGTCAACGACGGATGGCGGGCGGTGAGTTCGGCGACCACGTGGTCCGCCACCGCGTCCGGCCGGTAGGGCCAGTGCTCCACCGGGTCCAGGTTCTCCGGCGGCGCCACATGCACCACCCGCAGCGGCAGCCCGCGCCGCAGCGCCTCGCGCGCGGCCCAGTCCGCGGCGACACGGCTGCGTGCCGACCGGTCGACTCCGGCGATGATCACTCGTTCCATGGTGTGCCGCCTTCCAGGTCCGTGGCCCCTCCACCATGACGGTCCGGGCCGGGCGTGTGCTGGGGCCGAACGGACCCCGGGTGGAGACCTGGCGGCCCATACCTGCGGCCGGAGCGCGGGACGACCCTGGAAGGGAGGAGCTGACCGAGCGCAGGAGGTGCGGGATCATGCTTCCGCCCGTCATCGCCGGAGTCGACGGTTCCGCGGAGAGTCTCGCCGCGGCCGACTGGGCCGCCAGGGAGGCGGCACGCCGCCACCTGCCGTTGCGGCTCGTGCACGTCTGGAACTGGCATCCGCGCCAGGAGGACGGCGAACCCGTCACGGCCGCCCAGCGGCAGCAGGCGGGCCGCGTCCTGCGGCAGGCCAGGGCGAGGTGCCGTGCCGTCGCCCCGGAGGTCCGCCCGTACGAGGAGCAGGTGGAGGGTCCCGCGACCGCCGCCCTGCTCAGGGCGGCCGAGGAGGCGGAGCTGCTGGTGCTGGGCTCCCGCGGCCTGAGCGGGTTCACCGGGCTGCTGGTGGGCTCGGTCGCGCAGGGCGTGGTGGCCCGCGCCACGCATCCCGTGGTGCTTGTGCGGGCGGACGAGAAGGCCGCCGACGAGCACCTTCCGGCGGGCGACGGACGCCCCTCCGTCCTGACCGGTAACCGGGACGTGGTCCTGGGCGTCGACCTCGGCGATCCCTGCGACGCGGTGATCGAGTTCGCCTTCGAGGCGGCCCGGGTGCGCGGCGCCCGCCTCCGTGCCGTCCACGCCTGGCAGCCGCCGTCCCTACTGGGGCTCGGCCCCGGTGAGATCGCCCTGGTGAGCGGCCCGCAGCTAGCCGAGGAATGGCACGGCTTCCTGTCCGCCGTACTCCAGGTGTGGCGCGACAAGTACCCCGGCGTCGAGGTCGCCGAGACGGTCGCGGAGGGCCGGGCACAGTCCGCGCTGCTCCGGGCCGCCTCCGAGGCGGGCCTCCTCGTGGTCGGCCGGCACCTCACCGACAGGCCGGCGGGTCCGCGCATCGGCCCCGTCACCCATACCGCCATCCATCACGTCGGCTGCCCCGTGGCCGTCGTACCCCACGAGTGAGAGGCCCGAGTCCTGATGACTGCGCCGACCAAGTACGTGTACGAGTTCGCCGAAGGCAGCCGGGAGATGGCCGCCCTGCTGGGCGGCAAGGGCGCCGGCCTGGCCGAGATGACCCGGCTCGGGCTGCCCGTGCCGCCCGGATTCACCGTCACCACCGAGGCCTGCAAGGTCTACCTGAAGACGGGCGATGAGCCGCCGGAGCTGGCCATCGAGACGGCCCGCGCGCTGGCCGGACTGGAACGGACGATGGGCCGCACCCTCGGCGCGCCCGACGATCCGCTGCTGGTGTCCGTCCGATCGGGCGCCCGCTTCTCCATGCCCGGCATGATGGAGACCATCCTCGACATCGGCCTCAACGACCGGTCCGTCACCGGGATCGCCAAGGCGTCCGGGCAGGAGCGGTTCGCCTGGGACTCCTACCGGCGGCTCATCCAGATGTTCGGCCACACCGTGATGGGTGTCGACGGCGACCTGTTCGAGGAGGCCATCGCCGCGCACAAGGCACGCCGTGAGGTGACCGGCGACCACGACCTCGACGCCGCCGAACTCGCCCTGATCGCCGAGGAGTTCAAGGCCATCATCCGCAAGGAGACCGGCGAGGACTTCCCGCAGGACCCAGCCGAGCAGCTGACCCGCGCGATCCGCGCGGTCTTCGACTCCTGGAACGGCGAACGCGCCCGCGTCTACCGCCACCGCGAACACATCTCGGAGGACCTCGGCACCGCCGTCAACGTCCAGGCGATGGTCTTCGGCAACCTCGGCGACGACTCCGGCACCGGCGTCACCTTCACCCGCGACCCGGCCACCGGCGAACGCGGCATGTACGGCGACTACCTGCCCGACGCGCAGGGCGAGGACGTCGTCGCCGGCGTCCGCGACGCACTGCCCCTGATCGAGCTGAAGCGGCTCAACCCGCGCGCGTACGTCCAGCTCAGCGATCACCTGCGCACCCTGGAGCAGCACTACCGCGACCTGTGCGACGTCGAGTTCACCGTCGAGCGCGGCAAGCTGTGGATCCTGCAGACCCGCGTCGGCAAGCGCACCGCCGAGGCCGCGTTCCGCATCGCCCACGACCTGCGCGAGGAGGGCACCATCGGCGCGGACGAGGCCCTGGTCCGCGTCGACGGCACCGAGCTGACCCGGCTGATGTTCCCGCGCTTCGACACCACCCCGGCCGACGTTCCCCTCGCCCACGGCGTCCCCGCCTCCCCGGGTGCGGCCGTCGGCGTCGTGGTCTTCGACTCCGCCGAGGCGGTACGACGCGCCGCGGCCGGCGAGGCCACGGTTCTCGTCCGCCGCGAGACCACCCCCGACGACCTCCCCGGCATGATCGCCGCACAGGCCGTCCTGACCAGCCGCGGCGGCAAGACCAGCCACGCCGCCGTCGTCGCGCGCGGCATGGGCAAGGTCTGCGTCTGCGGTGCCGAAGCCCTCACCGTCGACCCGACGGCCCGTCAGTTCACCACGGAATCGGGTGTGTTGGTGCACGAGGGCGACACCATCTCCGTCGACGGCACCGCCGGCACCGTCCACCTCGGCGCGCTCCCGCTGACCGCGTCCGACGTCGGCCGCGCGCTGGAGACCGGCACCGCGAGCGGCCCGTTGACGGAGGCGGTCCTGGGAGCCCTCACCCACGCCGACTCCGTACGACGCCTCGAAGTGCGGGCCAACGCCGACACCCCCGAGGACGCCGTACGAGCCCGCAGCCTGGGCGCGCAGGGCATCGGTCTCTGCCGCACCGAGCACATGTTCCTCGGCGAGCGCAGGGCGCTGGTCGAGGCGATGATCCTGGCCCGCGACGACAACGCCCGCCGGGAGGCCCTGGCCGCCCTGCTGCCCCCCCAGCGCGAGGACTTCACCGGCATCCTCACGGCGATGGACGGACTCCCGGTGACCATCCGGCTCATCGACCCGCCCCTGCACGAATTCCTGCCGGACCGCACGGAGTTGGCCGTACGCCTGGCCCGCACCGAGCACCCGGACCCCCACGACCGCGAACTGCTCGCCGCCGTCGAGCGCATGCACGAGCAGAACCCGATGCTCGGCCTGCGCGGCGTCCGGCTCGGCCTGGCCGTACCCGGACTGATGGCCATGCAGGTGCGGGCGATCGCCGAGGCCGTGGTCGAACGGCTGCGGGCCGGTGGCCGGCCACGCGCCGAGATCATGATCCCGCTCGTCGGGACGGTCGAGGAACTGCGCCTGGCCCGCACCGAGGCGGAAGGGGTCCTCGCAGAGGTCCAGGAGGAGACCGGCACGACCCTCGACTGCCCGATCGGCACGATGATCGAGCTGCCGCGCGCCGCGCTCACCGCGGGACGCATCGCCGAGCACGCCGACTTCTTCTCCTTCGGCACCAACGACCTGACCCAGACCACCTGGGGCCTGTCCCGCGACGACGCCGAGGCCTCCTTCTTCCCGCTGTACCTGGAGAAGGGCGTCTTCACCGTGTCGCCGTTCGACACGATCGACCAGGAGGGCGTGGGCCGACTCGTGGAGCTGGCCGTCGAGGCGGGCCGCAGCGTCAACTCCCGTCTGGAGACCGGGGTCTGCGGCGAACACGGCGGTGACCCGGAGTCCATCCACTTCTTCCACCGGGTGGGTCTGGACTACGTCTCCTGCTCGCCGTTCCGCATCCCGGCGGCACGGCTGGAGGCGGGGCGGGCGGCCCTCATGGACATCACTGGAGGCAGCGACAGCAGGTGAGCCGGTCGGTCAGCCAGGAAGGCAGCGCGAGCACAGGTCTCTCCGGTCGATCAAGGAGCGTCGCAGCTCCACGACCGCGGGCCTGTGCTCGCCTCGGCCTGCGGTCATCGGTGCCGCGGCGGCCGACCGGTCCCGGGGGCGGAGTGCTCGGCGTCGGCGGCGTGGAGGACTTCGCGGATCAGCAGGTCGAGGTCGTCGACGGTGGTGCGGTAGTTGCACAGGGCGGCGCGCAGGACGGTGCGGCCGTGCACGGCGACGGTGGCGAGATAGGCCCGTCCGCCGTCCTGGACGCGCCGGGCGACGCGGGTGTGTAGGCCGTCCGGGTCGCCCCCGTCGGGGTCGGTGATCCGGAAGCAGGCGACCGGCCACGGCCCGCCGGCCAGCAGATGAAGCCGGGGCTCGGCGGTGATCCGCTCGCGCAACACGCCGGCGAGGGCCAGGTAGTGCTCGATGAGCCCGGTGACGCCCTCGCGTCCCAGGTGGCGCAGGGTGGCCCACAGGCCGAGGGCGCGGGTGCCGGGACGGGTCAGCTCGATCGTCGCGTGGGACAGCCAGGGCAGGGCGTCCGGTTCACCGGCGGTGAGGTACGAGGCCTGGTGGGCGAAGGCCGTGTGCAGGTGCTCGGGGTCGGGGACGAGCAGCGCCCCGCACCCCACCGGCACGCTGAGCGTCTTGTGCGGGTCCACGGTCAGCGAATCGACACCACCGACGCCCGTGTACCGGGGTGCCAGGGCGGGCACGGCGGCGCCGAGTCCGCCCCAGGCTCCGTCCGCGTGGTGCCACATCCCCACGCTCCGGCACAGCTCCGTGACCGGTTCGAGCGGGTCCACGGCGCCGGTGGCGGTGGTGCCCAGCGTGGTGACGGTGCAGAAGGGCAGCAGGCCGGCGTCCAGGTCGGCGGCCACCGCGGCGCGCAGCGCGACGGGGTCCAGGCGGTCGTACGGGTCGGTGGCGACGGGGCGCAGCCGGTGGGCGGGCAGGCCGATGCAGGTGGCCGCCTTGGCGACGGACATGTGTGCCTGGTCGCTGCAGTAGAGGGTGAGGCGGGCGTGGTCGCGGTCGAAGGTGGGGCCGTCGGCGGAGCCGCGCCGGGTCAGGAACCAGGTGCGGGCGGTGGCCAGGGCGAGCAGGTTGGCCATTGAGCCGCCACTTGTCAGGACCCCGCCCGCACTCTCGGGCAGCCCCGCCAGGTCGGCGAGCATGCGCACGGTGCCGCGTTCCAGGTCCATCAGGGCGTTCTCGCCCATACCGCAGGTCGCGTTGACGGCACAGGCCAGCAGGTCGGCGACGATCCCGGCGGGCGCGGGCGGCGAGTTGACCCAGGCGAAGAACGCGGGGTGTCCGTTCCCGGTCGGGTACGGTGCGATCTCGTCGCGGACGAAGTCCAGCACCTCACCGAACTCGCCGCCCCGCTGCGGCAGCCCTCCGGTACGCAGCCGGGACCGCACCTGTGGAGGCAGGGGACGGGCGACCGGTCCCAGCGGCAGTTCGCTCAGATACCGGGCGGCCCACTCGGCCGCCGCCACGAGTTCGTCCCGCAGCACCTTCGCGTGGACCGCGGGCGGCTCCGGGGACAGGCCGAACCGGCCGAGTCGAGAGGGACCTTGATCGTGCAAACGCTGAGCCATGGTGGCGTGTGGGGCCTTTCGTTCGTCACAGGACCCCCTGGTCGGCGGAGCGAGGGCCATGATCGTAACGAGCGAGCCGCATCGGCCGACACGTGCACCGGCGGTCGGCGACCGTTCAGAACAACACCGGCACAACCGCCTCGATCAGATGCGGCCCCGGCTCGGCGAAGGCCTCGCGCAACCGGTCCGTGAACTCCTCGGCGGTGGTCGCGCGCGACGCCGGTACACCCATGCCCCGGGCGAGGGCGACGAAGTCGAGGCCGGGCCGGGTCAGATCGAGCAGGTCGCGGTGGGCGGGGCCGTACGCACGCGTGCCGAGTCGCTGGGACTCCATGGTGAGGATCGCGTACGAGCCGTTGGCGAAGACCACGGTGGTGATGTCGAGCCCTTCGCGGGCATGGGTCCACAACGCGGAGATGGTGTACATGGCGCTGCCGTCGGCCTCCAGACACAGCACCGGCCGGTCCGGGCGGGCGATCGCCGCACCGGCTGCGAGCGGCAGGCCCTGGCCGATGGCCCCGCCGGTGAGGGTGAGCCAGTCGTGGCGCGGTGCGCCCGCCGTGGCCCCGGGGAGCCAGAGGCCGGAGGTGTTGGCCTCGTCGACCACGATCGCTCCCTCGGGCAGCAGCGCCCCGACGGCCATGGCGGCGGACTCGGCGGTCAGCGCGCCGGTCGGCGATGCCGGCCGTGCGGCGGGCTGAAGCACCGCCGATACGTCCGCCGCGACGGAGTCCGCCAAGTCGCCCAAGGCAGCGGGGATGTCGTCGGCCGTCGTGGCGAGGGTGTGTACCTGGCAGCCGTCCGGCACCAACTGACTGGGCAGAGTCGGGTGGGCGAAGAACGACACCGGGGCGCGGGCGCCCACCAGCACCAGGTGCCGTACGCCGTCGAGTTGGGCCATCGCGCCCTCGGCGAGGTACCCGAGTCGCTCCACCGTCGGCAGGCCCGCGCCGCGTTCCAGGCGTGCCGGGAACGTCTCGCACAGCAGCCGGGCGCCGGTCGCGGCGGCGATCCGGCCGGCCGCGCTCAGCGCCGGTTCGCGGGTGGCGGCGCCGCCGAGGAGCAGGGCGGCGGGTTCGCCGGAGTGCAGGGCCGCGGCCACGGTGGCGATGGTCTGTTCCGGTACGGCAGCAGGTGGCGGGGGCGCGACCGGCGGCGCGGGCTGGGCACCGTCCGACCAGGACACGTCGGCGGGCAGCAGGAGGGTGGCCACTTGCCCCGGATGACCCGTGGCGGCGGCCACCGCCTCCGCCACGTCACCGCCGACCGTGGCGGGGTCGGCGCAGCGGCGGACCCAGCCGGAGACGGTACGCGCCAGCGCGTCGACGTCCGACTCCAGCGGCGCGTCGTACTTCTTGTGGGACGTCGCGTGGTCGCCGACCAGGTTCACCACCGGGGTGGCGGCACGGCGGGCGTTGTGAAGGTTGGCCAGGCCGTTGCCGAGCCCCGGGCCGAGATGCAGCAGGGTGGCGGCGGGACGGCCGGTCATCCGGCCGTAGCCGTCGGCCGCTCCGGTGGCGACGCCTTCGAACAGGCACGGGACGGCGCGCAGGGTGGGCTCGTCGTCCAGGGCGGCGACGAAGTGCAGTTCGGAGGTGCCGGGGTTGGCGAAGCACACCTCGACGCCGGAGTTCCTGAGGGTGCGGGCAACGGCATGGGCACCGTTCACGGTGTTTCCGCCCTTCATGTGGATGCGGTCAGTCGAAGAGGACACCGGGGTTGAGGATCCCGTCGGGGTCGAAGGCGTGCTTGATCCGGCGCATCAGTTCCACCTTGGCGGGGTCCTCCAGTTCCAGGAAGTACCGCTTCTTCGCCGTACCGATGCCGTGCTCGCCGGAGATCGCCCCGCCGAGGTCCGCGCCCGCCCGGAACAGTCGTCGGAGGACCTTCTCCCGTCGCTGCTCGTCCGGTTGGAAGACCGCGAGGTGCACGTTGCCGTCGCCCGCGTGCCCACAGCCGGTGATGATCGATCCGCTGTCTTTGGCGATGACGTCCGCCGCCGCGAGCAGCCGGGGCAGGGAGGCGCGGGGTACCACGATGTCCACGATCTCGTCGGCGCCGGCCGCCTTGGAGGCCCAGAACGCCCGCTCCCGGGCCTCGATCAGCTGGCGCGCGGCTGCCGCGGGCAGCATGTAGACGTCGGTCGCGCCCAGTTCGAGCAACTGCCCGCCGAGTGACTCGACATCGGCTTCGAGCCGTTCGGCCGACTGGTCTTCGAGGACCACGACCAGATAGGCGAGCGCCGTGTCGCGGACCTGTTGCGGGATGCCGAGCCCGAGATCCTGCTGGGCGGTCATCGCCGCCATCGTGAGCATGTCGACGTACTCCAGGGCCAGCGGATCCAGGCCCGTGGCCAGCAGGCGCGGTACCGCGCGGGCGATCTCCTCGGCCGTCGCGAAGGGCGCCAGCACTGTCGCGCCGTGCCCGGCGCGGGGCTTCAGGCGCAGGACCGCCTCGGTGACGAGGGCGAGGGTGCCCTCGGAGCCGACGAGCAGTTGAGTCAGGTCGTAGCCGGTGCTCGTCTTGACGTACTTCCCGCCGCTGCGCACGATCGCGCCGGAGGCGAGGACCGCCTCGACTCCGAGCACGTGGTGGCGGGTGACGCCGTGCCGGACGGCGTGCATGCCGCCGGCGTTGGTGGCGATGGTGCCGCCGACCGAAGCGCTCGACTCACCCGGGCGTACCGGGTAGCAGAGCCCGAACTCGGCTGCGTGGTCGTCGAGTTCGGCCAGGGTGACACCCGGCTGCACCACCGCTACGTGGTTGTCGGCGTCGATCTCCACCACGTGGTTCATCCGCTCGAAGGACACGACGATCCCGCCCGTGGCAGGCACGCAGGCACCGCACAGCCCGGTGCCGGAACCCCGTGCCGTCACGGGGACCCGCTGCATGGCGGCGACCGCCAGAATCTCCGACACCTCGGCGGTCGCCGCGGGACGCACCACGTACCTCGGCCGTCGGGCCGCGACGGCCAGCGACTCGTCGTGCCCGTACTCCTCCGGAACGTGGTCCTCCATGAGCATGTGTTCCGGCCCCACCACCTTCGCCAGGAGCGATCCGGTGTCGGTCATGATCCCGTTCCCTTCGTCGGGGTTTCCCGCTCAGGCCAGCGTGGACCTGAGCACGTCGAAGGCCGTCGTCGGATCGGCCAGGGCGTGGTAGATGCCGGGTATCTCGCGCTCGTCGAGACCGAGGAGGCCGTAGACGGCGTGCATGGCGCCGCGCACGGAGTACTCGACGGTGAAGACCACGTCCTCGGGGATCTCCGTGAACTGGCCCAGGAAGGCGAAGTTGGCGGAGCCGCGCGGGATCACCAGGGGCCGGTCGTGGACGGTGCGCGGGGCGAACTGGCTGGTGATGTACGGCATCATCACCGGGATCACGGTCGTGGTCGCCGCGACCTGTTCCTCGATGTCCGACATCCCGAGGTGGCCGAGGAGTTCGGTGAGGATCTCCCGGCCCGTGGCCTTCGCCATCGGCTTGCCGACGAAGTCGCCGTCGCGGTCGGTGAACAGGCCGTAGCCCCACAGGGTGCAGACGTTCTCGGGCTGGCCGTCGAAGTGCGGGGCGTGCGGTACGACCACGGACATCAGCCAGTTGGAGTCCTTGAACGTCATCAGGGCGCCCGTGCCGGGGAGGTTGCCGGACAGCTCCTCGATGCGGTGCAGGAGCAGCGGGTCGCGCATGGTGAGGGTGAAGGACTCCCACTTGGCCTCGTCCACGTTGCCGTTGAAGGCGGTGGGCCGGCCGAAGTCCTCGGCCTTGGCGGCGATGGTCTCCCAGAGCCGCCATCCGCCGTCCCGCTTGTCGCGGACGAGTTGCGGCGCGCTGTCGTCGGTGCCGTAGGCGGCGTCGGCGGTCATCGATCCCAGGGTGAGGAACGCGTAGTCGTCGGCGGTGAGTTCGTACGTGTCGGGTCGCCCGTCGCGTTCGAGGTGCAGACGGCGAGCGCGTCGTACGCCCTCCTCGTCGGTGGTGAAGTCCACGTCGGTGACCCGCACGCCGTACTCGAAGACCACACCACGGGCATCGAGCCAGGAACGCAGCGGCCGGACGATCGAGTCGAACTGGTTGAGGCGGGTGCGGCGCACGCCCGCGAGGGTGTGCATGCGCGGGAACTCCTGCATGAAGCGCAGGAGATACCGCTTCAGTTCGATGGCGCTGTGCCAGTTCTGGAAGGCGAAGGTGGTGCGCCACATCGCCCAGAAGTTGGTGGCGAAGAAGTGCGGCGAGAAGAAGTCCTCGATCCTGCGGGCGCCGATGACCCCTTCGGGCAGCACCAGCAGACGGGTCAGTTCCAGGCGGTCGCGGGTGTCGAGGCCGTAGTCGGCGGCGTCGAGGATCGTGGTGCCCCGGCCGATCAGACGGGCCTTGGCGTCGGTGGGCCACTTGGCGTTGAACTCGGTGATCTCCTCGCGTACCGACACCGTCTCGTCGGTGAGGGTGGGGATCGTCTCCAGGAGGTTCCACAGGCAGGTGTAGGCCTCCTCCTCCAGCATCCGTCCGCCCCGGGTGACGTACCCGGCGGGCTCGCCGCTGCCGTCCATCGAGCCGCCGGCGACGGGGAGTTCCTCCAGGACGTGGATGTGCTCGCCGGGGAAGTCCGCGTCGCGGACGAGGAAGGCGGCGACCGCGAGGGAGGCGATGCCGCCGCCGACGAGGTAGGCATGGGATGAGTGCGGAGCGTCTGCCATGACGTCCCTCCGTTCTGCCGCCCGGGTGGGTGCGGGCGGTCGACAGTGTTCAGGACCCGGGCACGGACACCTGCTCTGGTTTCGCGGTGTGGGGTGCGGCGGGCGGCGCCGAGGTGCTCGGGACGAGCGTGGCGGCCTTGGTGTTCAGTCAACTCACGGGGTGATCGACCGGGCAGGGGCCGGAGGTCCCTACCCGTCGGCAGATGGTCCCGGGGCCGGCCGCCCGGCGGGACCGGCCGACAGGTGGGGGAGCGGCCTCACCAGCGGCCGAGGACCTTCAGCCACAGGGCCCCCACACTCATCCAGATGACGATGTTCGCGCCGGCGGCGATCAGCCCGGTGCGCCACCATTCGCCGAGGGTGACGTAGCCGCCGCCGAAGAGGACGGGGGCCGGACCCGAGGCGTAGTGGGTCAGACCGCCGTACAGCGAGCTGATGAAGCCGAGCACCAGGGCGGCCATCACCGGCGGTGCGCCGGTGGCGATCGCGGCCGAGAGGAAGGCCGCGTACATCGCCGCCACGTGCGCGGTGTTGGAGGCGAAGAGGTAGTGGGAGAAGAGGTAGACCAGCGTCAGGATCACGAACGCGGTCTGCCAGCCCACGCCGTCGGTGGCCTTGGTCATGGTGTCGCTGAACCAGCCGATCACCCCGAGTTCCTGAAGCTGACCGGCCATCATGACCAGGACGGAGAACCACACCAGCGTCGTCCAGGCCGACTTCTCCGCGACCAGGTCGCCCCACGTCAGTACGCCCGTGACGAGCAGCAGGGCCACGCCGGTGAAGGCGGAGACGGTGGCCGACAGGTCCCAGACCTGGCCGCCCACCGACCACAGCAGGAGCAGCAGGACGAAGACCCCTGCCATGGTCCATTCCTGACGGGACATCCGGCCGAGCTCGGCGAGCTGGGCGCGGGCCTGACCCGGCGCCTGAGGCGTGGCACGGACGGTGGGCGGGAAGACGCGGTACAGCAGCGCGGGGAGCACCAGCAGGGCGACCAGGCCGGGAACGATCGCCGCCAGGGCCCAGGAGGTCCAGGTGAGGTGGATGCCGTGGTCCGCGGCGAGCTTCTGCACCAGGGGATTGGCGGCCATGGAGGTCAGGAACATGGCGCTGGTGACCGTGTTGATCTGCATGGCGGTGACGGTGAGGTAGGCGCCCAGCGTGCGGCGGCTCTCGTCCCCGGGGTGCGAGCCGGCGTTGGCGCTCAGCGAGCGGATGACCGGCTGGATGACACCGCCGGAGCGAGCGGTGTTGCTGGGCGTGGCCGGGGCCAGCACGAGGTCGGTCAGGGTGATGCCGTAAGCAAGTCCCAGGCTGCTGCGGCCCAGAGCGCGGACGAACAGCAGGGCGATACGACGGCCGAGGCCGGTCTTGGTGAAGCCGAGGGAGATGAAGAACGCCGCCACGATCAGCCAGATCGTCGGCTCGGAGAAACCGCCGAGCGCGACGTCCGGCTCCAGGGTGCCGGTGATCATCGTGACCGTGAGGCCGACCAGGGCGACCGCGCCCAGCGGCAGCGGCTGCAGGATCAGACCGAGCACGGTCCCGGTGAAGACGGCCAGGACCGCCCAGCCACCGGACTTGATTCCGTCGGGCTGCGGCAGAAGATAGACGACCAGGCCTGCCAGCACCGGAACGATCCACTTCAGCGCCGTTCCCACGGTCACTGTCCTGGGCGGGGTGACGCTCGTACCGGGCGCCGCCCCGGTGGGCGATCCCTCGGAGTCTTTGAAGGGAGCCATCTCTTCCATCCCACGCGTAGGGTCCGGCGCTCCGCGGAGTCCACGGTCCGAACGGGGTCGATCTTGTGGGTCCACGGTGATGGAGGCGGATGCAACTCGGCATCGGACGACCGGCCCTGTCTCCTGGGGCCGAACGGCACCGGCCGGCCCCGGCACGAATGAGGGGGTGGCGCGTGGCGGAAGCCGCGCACCACCCCGTGGATGGTTCAGCTGCGTGTCAGCGTGTAGTCGCCGTTGCCGCCACCGGCCGCCGTGACCACGAGGCCGTAGCGCCCGGTTCGTGTCGGCGTGAAGGTCACGGTGACCGGCCCACCGGCCGGGGGCGCGGTGGCTGACGCCACGGCGGAGGCGCGGCCTTGGACGAACGTCGACGGCGCGTTCGGATCGTCACCCATGACATACAGGTTGGCCGGCGCACCCGTGCCGGTCAGGGTGACGGTCACCGGTACTCCCGCCGTCAGGTCCGTGTCCTGTACGGCGGCGAACTGCGTGATGCCGAGGTGGAAGGTGTTGGACGAGGCCGGCGGCAGGGTCGCGACACTCTCCACATATTCGAGGGCGTAGGGAACGGGAACGGTGCCTTGGGGCAGGGCCACTTGGGGGTAGTAGTCGCCCAGAGGCCGTAGGTTCGAGTCGATCGCCACGAAGTCGACCGGCTGGTTGGTCGAACTGCTGCTCGCGAGGAGGTTGGGCGATGTCTGCGCCCGGTCGTCGTACATCCTGAGGCTGAAGTCGACTCCCGATCCCGGACCCAGCGCGACCACGGACCACGAGTGGACGACGGTGTTGAAGGCGAAGTTGTGCGGCGTCGGGCCGGGGAGAACCAGGCCTCGTCCGTCGATCAGCGGCTTGCGGTACTGATAGTCGATCGTGCTCTGGTGGAGCGACCCCAGCGCGGAATCGGACACGTCGAATCCATCCGTACTACGGCTGCGCCAGAACGACGCGAACGTGGTGTCGACGTGATGCCACAGCGTGTAGAAGGGAATTCCGAAGCCCTCGGCGTGCTGGTCCCAGATTTCGGCGGTGCCGGAGTTGTCGGTGAGGTCGAACAACGCACCGGCGACCCGGCCCTCCGTCATGTCGCCGTCGGAGAAATTCTGAGTTCCCCAGGTCGGTCCCTCGAAGTCGAACGAGGCTCCACCGGTGAACACATAGATCGGGCTGTGGTACATGGCCAGCGCGAAGAAGTCCGCCCATCCCTCGGTCCACGCGCAGACAGCCGTGGTGGCCACGGAGGGAGAGTGTTGCATGGGGCAGCCCGTGCTCGTCGGAAAGGCGTCGTTGTAGACGTCGTCCATGATCGCGTGCCCGATCTCGTGCACTACGTCCGACCGGGCATCCGGTGCCGCGGTCACCAGATGCACGATGTTGGCTGTGGGATCGTAGTAGGACACTCCGGTGGGCCGGTTGTTCGCCCAGTCGATCTGGATCTGCCGGCACACGGTGTCCTTCGGATCCCAACAAGTGTTCTGGTGCGGTGTCCCCAGCCAGGCGTCGTTGGCCTCGTCGAACGCGTGGGCAGCCCGGTTGTCCGCAGTGGTCCCGGGTTGGAGGAATCCGAAGTTCACCGTGCTGCCCGCCACCGGATTGGCGTGGATCGGGGTACTCCAGTTGTAGACGTCCGTGCCGTTCTGCACTCGCCATGCGCTGACGGCGGCCTTGAACGTGAGGTACAACTGCGTGAACTGCGCGGCGCCGAAGCAGATGTCGTAGTGGCCCACGGAGTCCGTCAGCCCGACGATCAGCGCGCCGGTCAGGTGGTCCCGCACCTGGACCTGCATGTTCATCTGGCTGCGCCACACGCCGGCCTGGTCGGTGTGTCCCCATGTGCCGACCGCGTGCGTGTCACAGGCCAACAGGGCCGGAGAGGCCGCGGAGTTCTGCTTCTCCGCCGGAATCCCCGGTCTCGGCACACCGCTCGTCACCTGCCAGGCCGGACGCTTCGCCACGGTGAGCGATGACTGGGCGACCGACCGCGTCGTGCCGCCCGTCGAGGTTCCGGCAGACGGTGCGTCACCCGGGTGCGCCCGTCCGACACCGGGGCTCACCAACGCGCACAGCACTGTCACCACGACGACGAATATGGCTCTTCGCGCCGCCCTCATCGGCCGAACTGCCCATACTGGTTCACCACGGTGTTGTTGTCCTGGCTCTGCTGCCGAACGGCCGCGCACTTACCGCTGTTGGGGTTGAGGAGGAGGTGGTAGCCGCCGTCGGTGCTGGATTCCGGCACGTCCAGGCACTTGGCGCTGTTGTAGTCGGTCAGCTTGTAGTAGGTCACCGCCTGTGGCTGCGCAGCCACGACACGACAGGGTGACTTCACTCGCGTGTTGGTCTTGCTCAATCCCATGTGGTCATCCCCCGATGACGAGAACTGGGCGTTCGGCGACAACGGTGCCGCCATGGGACAGCGTGCCCGTGCCGCTGCGGCAGGGGATGAGTAATCGGTACTCATGGGCCCGGGCGGCGGTCGGCGGGCTGCGAGTCAGGGCGTGATCGAGCCGGGCGCCGGCCGGATGGCGATGCCCCGACGGCCTGCACGAGTTCGTGCCGGGTGGTGACACCGAGTTTGGCGTAGGCGTGCTGGAGGTGGTTCTCGACGGTTCGCACCGACAGGGCCAGGGTGTCGGCGATGTCCTTGCTGGAGTTGCCGGCAGCGGCGAGCAGAGCGATCTCGCGCTCGCGGACGGTCAACGAGGCGGTGGCCTGGGCGGCGGTCGACAACGGTGTGCGGGCGCCTTCGCAGCGGGCCAGGGCCGAGGCCGCACGCCGGGCGGCTCCGGTGGCGCGGCGGGGTTGGTCCGCCTTGCGCCAGGCCGCCGAGGCCGCGGTGGCCGCCTCGGAGGCGAGCAGGTCGGCGCCGACCGACTGGCACGCGTCGGCGGCCTGGAGGAGCTGGTCGGGATCGTCGGCGGCCAGGGCCGCCGCCAGCCGGTCCCGCTCGCCGACGGCAAGGGCGTCGGCCCGAGCAAGGACCGCCTCGGCCTGATCCCACCGGCCCAGCTGGAAATAGGCGTCGCCGAGCCGCAACCCGGTGGAGGTGGTGCGGTGCTTCTCGGGCAGGGCCCGAAGGAGGGCGATGGTCTGGGGGTAGTCGTGAGCGTGCCGGGCAAGTACGGCGGCCTGGGCGAGGAGGACGGGGTCGGCGGTGCCGGTGGCGGCCAGCCGCCACGAGGCGATGTGCAGCAGGTCGCCGCGGCGACGGGCGCCGTGGGCCGCCACGCGCGCGGCCTGGTCCAGCAAGAGGGTCCGGCGGCGCAGTACCGGCAGACCGGCCCGCAACACCTCGCCGTACAACGGGTGGGCAAGCGACACGGTGGTACGGCGTCGGTCCTGAGCGACACGGATCAGCCCCGCCTGTTCCAGGGCCGTCAGCACCTGTGAGGAAGCGAGCGCTTCGGTATCGGTCAGGGGCAGCGGTTCGCACAACGCCAGCAGTTCCAGGACGGGTTGCCCGGCGGAGCCGGCGGTGGCCAGTCGCGATGCGATCAGTTCCGTGAGCCGCGCCGTGCCCGGCAGACGGCCCGCGCGCAGGTGCCAGATCTCGCCGTCCCCGGCCAACTCCCCGGTGGCCAGGGCGCCGAGGACCAGCTCGCGCAGGTAGAGCACGTTGCCGCCACTGGCGACCGACAGCTCGTGCAGGGCACGCCGGTCGATCGGCCCCCCGAGAGCCACCTGGAGCAGTTCCTCGATCTGCCGGGAGTTCAGTACGGTCAGGTCGACCTCGTACACCGCGTCCCCGCGCCGCAGTGAGGTGACGGCCTCCCCGCACGGCTGACCGGTGCTGACGGTGCCGATCAGCAGCAGAACGCCGGTGTCCATCAACTGCCGCAGCAGTACTGTCGAGGCCGCGTCCAGCAGATGCATGTCGTCGACGAACAGCACCCACTGCCGCCCTGTCCCGACGGCCAACTCCCTTGCCACCACGGCGAATCCGGCGACCGGCTCCGACAGGTCCACCCCCGTCGGCAAGAGATGCGCGATCGCCCCCAACGGCACCGCGCCCGCAGCGACACTCGCCGTGGCCCGCCCCACCCGGAAGCCTGCCGCCGCGGCCCGGTCCAGGCACTCTTCCGCCAGCCGGGACTTTCCGACCCCCGCAGCCCCGCGCACCACGAACCCGCGGCAGTCCGGGTCCGCCAAGGCCGCCGCCCAGCGCTCCAACTCCGGCCCGCGCCCCACCAAGGGCCAACGCCCCACCCACTCCCGCACCTTGGCACCCCCCCCGGCTGGGCGAGACACGCGGGCCCACCCGACCAGTGCACCTGGGGCAGTACTCCATGCACCTGTCATATGCCGCTCAGCACCATCACATCAGCTCACGGCACCTCCATCGGCTGGACTTCAAGCCAATGTCGAGAGCGGCAAGGACCGAACCGTCCTGCTCGACCGATCACTGGGCCGATCGGTCCGTGCCGGTCGGGACCAATGGTCCCGGGTGGGGATATTCGGCCACTGATCACGGGCGCCGGGTCCGAGAAGGATCGTGCGTGGATCGACCGGTCCGCCCCGACCCGCACAGGGAGCACAACCATGCCCAGGACCAGACGAAGTGACGGCTCGTCACCTCCTGTAGCCGCCCTCGGCCTCTCCGGCGCGACCGCGCTCGTGGTCGGCACCATCATCGGAACCGGAGTGTTCGCACTCCCCTCGGCCCTCGCACCGTACGGGCCGATCTCGCTCGTGGCCTTCGGGATCGTCACCCTCGGCGCACTCGCCCTGGCGGTGACCTTCGGGGCACTGTCGAAGCGCGTCCCGGGGAGCGGCGGACCCTACGTCTACGCCCGCGAGGCCTTCGGTGAGTTCGCCGGATTCCTCAACGCCTGGTCGTACTGGATCACCGCCTGGGCGGGCAACGCCGCGATCGTGGTGGCCTGGGTCGGCTATGTCGAGGTGTTCGTCAACACCGGCCACAAGACGGCGATTTCGATACTCATCGCGCTGATCGGGCTCTGGATACCCGCCGCGATCAACCTCACCGGCGTACGGAACATGGGCGCCTTCCAGGTGTTCACCACCGTGCTGAAGTTCGTCCCGCTGCTCTTCATGGCCACCATCGGACTGCTGTTCGTCGACCCGCACAACTTCGGTTCGTTCAACGCCAGCGGTCAGTCGGCCATGGGCGCCATCTCGGCCGCCGCACCCATCGCGCTGTTCAGCTACATCGGCCTGGAGGCCGCCTCGGTGGTCGCCGGACGGGTCCGCGAGCCGGGCCGCAACGTGCCGCGCGCCACGATCTACGGCACCCTCGCCTGCGCCGTCATCTACATCCTCGGCACCCTCGCCGTCTTCGGCACCGTCTCGCACGGCCAACTCGGCGCCTCCACCGCCCCGTTCACCGACGCCGCCAACAACATCCTCGGCGGTACCTGGGGCGGCGACACGGTCGCCGTGGCCGCCATCGTCTCCGGCATCGGCGCCCTCAACGGCTGGACCATGCTGTGCGCCGAGATGCCGTACGCCGCCGCCCGCGACGGACTCTTCCCCGGCGCCTTCGCCAAGCTGCGCGGCGAGAGCGGCGTCCCGGTCTTCGGCATCATCGCCTCGACCGTGCTGGCCTCGCTGATCACCGTGTTCAGCTACACGCGTTTCGACGACGTGTTCACCAAGATCGTGCTGCTGAGCGTGCTCACGGCGGTGATCCCGTACCTGTTCTCCGCCGCCGCCCAGCTGTACTGGCTGGTCGTGCGCGGACGCGAGAGCATCGCCGGCCGACGGCTGGCCCGCGACGTCACCGTCTCGGTCCTGGCGATGGCCTTCTCGTACTGGGCGATCCAGGGAAGCGGCTACCAGACCGTCTACTACGGCCTGTTCGTCCTGCTGCTCGGCCTGCCGGTGTACATCTGGCTGAAGCGCGGCCAAGGGGTCTACGGCGAGGAGCCGACTCGGAAGCCGGTCTCCGAGGGCCGGGCCCCCGAGACCGTCACACCGCCCGCCAAGCGGATCTCCCGCGGACTGCCCACCACCCGCACCGGCGGCCTCCGGAGGAATCCGCTCCGGCACGGCGACTGACCGCGCCGCCCCGCATCAACCGCACGTGTACGACCACAGGAGCAGCCCCGCCATGAACACCACCAGATTCCACGTCGACTCCGAGGTCGGCCGCCTCCGCCAGGTGATCCTGCACCGCCCCGGCCTGGAACTCTCCCGGCTGACCCCGCGCAACGTCGACGCCCTGCTCTTCGACGACATCCTGTGGGCCAAGCGCGCCCGCGAGGAGCACGACGCCTTCGCCCAGGTCCTGCGCGACCACGGGGCCCGTGTGCACTACTTCGCCGACCTGCTGGCCCAGACCCTCGACGCTCCCGAAGCCCGGGACTGGCTGCTGGAGCGGGTCTTCACCCCGGCCACCGTCGGGCCCGCACTGATCGACCCGCTGCGGGAGTTGTGCGTCGACCTCGACGGGGAGACGCTCGCCGCCCGCCTCATCGGCGGGATCCTCAAGAGCGACCTTCCGCTCGCCACCCCGCACAGCCTGGTCTGGAACGCGCTCGACGCCGAGGACTTCGCGCTGACCCCGCTGCCCAACCACCTCTTCCCGCGCGACAACTCCTGCTGGATGTACGACCGTCTGTCGGTCAACCCGATGGCCAGGACCGCCCGGCGCCGCGAAAGCCTGCACGCCGAGGCGATCTACCGCTTCCACCCGATGTTCGCCGGCACCGTCACCACGCCACTCCTGGACGGCGCCGTCGGCACCCTGGAGGGCGGCGACGTCCACGTCCTGGGCAACGGCGCCGTCATGGTCGGCATGGGGGAGCGCACCACCGCCCAGGCCGTGGAGAACCTGGCCGCCCGGCTCTTCGCCACCGGCACGGCGAACCGTCTGATCGCCGTCCAACTCCCCGCCGCCCGCGCCTACATGCACCTCGACACCGTGCTCACCATGGTCGACCGCGACGCCTTCACCGTCTATCCGGGCCTCGCGGACTCCCTGCGCTCGTGGACGCTGCGGCCGAGCGACACCCGCGGGACAGGCTTCGACGTCACCCCGAACTCCGACCTGGCCGGAGCCCTGGCCGAGGCCCTGGACCTGGACAAGGTCAGGATGCTGTCCGCGCCGCAGGACATCCGTAGCGCCGAGCGCGAGCAGTGGGACGACGGCAGCAACTTCCTCGCCCTCGCCCCCGGCGTGGTCGTCGGCTACGAGCGCAACGTCACCACCAACACCTACCTCCGCAAGCAGGGCATCGAGATCGTCACCATCGCCGGTGCCGAACTCGGCCGCGGCCGGGGCGGACCGCGCTGCATGAGCTGCCCCATCGAACGCGACCCGGCCACCTGACCCGAGAACGAGGGACTTCACCATGACCGTCGACCTGCGAGGCCGCTCCTGTCTGGGCGAACTCGACTTCACCGCCCCCGAGATCCACCACCTCCTCGACCTCGCCGCCGACCTCAAGACGGCCAAGCGCGACGGCACCGAGCGACCCCGGCTGACCGGCCGCAACCTCGCGCTGATCTTCGAGAAGACCTCCACCCGCACCCGCTGCGCCTTCGAGGTCGCCGCCGCCGACCAGGGCGCCCGTACCACCTACCTCGGCCCCGGCGACACCCACATCGGCACCAAGGAGTCCATCGCCGACACCGCCCGCGTGCTGGGCCGCATGTTCGACGCCATCGAGTACCGCGGCTCCGACCAGGCTCTCGTCACCGACCTCGCCACGTACTCCGGCGTCCCCGTCTACAACGGCCTGACCGACACCGCGCACCCCACCCAGAGCCTGTGCGACGTCCTGACCATGCACGAGCACAGCCCCAAACCGCTGCCCGACATCGCCTACTGCTACCTCGGCGACGCCCGCAACAACATGGGCAACTCGCTGCTGTCCATGGGCGCCCTGCTCGGCATGGACGTACGCATCGCCGCCCCGAAGGAGCTGTGGCCCGCGGCCGAACTGGTCACCGCCTGCCGGGAGTTGGGCCAGAACAGCGGAGCCCGGATCACTCTCACCGAGGACGTCGACACTGCCGTACAGGGGGCCGACTTCCTCCACACCGACGTGTGGGTCTCCATGGGCGAGCCCGCCGACTCCTGGCGGAAGCGGATCGAGCTGCTCCTCCCGTACCAGGTGAACGACAAGACGCTGGCCGCCACCGGCAACCCGGACGTCAAGTTCATGCACTGCCTGCCGGCCCTGCACGACCACCGCACCCACCTCGGCCAGGACCTCTTCGACACCTACGGCCTCGACGGCCTGGAGGTCACCGACGACGTGTTCTCGTCCCCCGCGTCGATCGTCTTCGACCAGGCGGAGAACCGCCTGCACACCATCAAGGCCGTACTCGTCGCCACCCTGGAGGACTGAACCATGCGCATCGTCATCGCCCTCGGCGGCAACGCCCTGCTGCACCGCGGCGAACGCCCCGACGCGGCCGTCCAGGAGGCCAACATCGACCGCGTGACCAACGCGATCGCCGCCCTCGCCCACGACCACGAGATCGTCATCACCCACGGCAACGGCCCCCAGATCGGCCTGCTCGCCGTGGAGAGCGCCGCCGACCCCACCCTCAGCGCCCCCTACCCGCTCGATCTGCTCGGCGCCCAGACCCAGGGCATGATCGGCTCCCTGCTCGTGCGCACCCTGCACGACGCCCTGCCCGGACAGCGGATCGCCGCGCTGGTCACCCACACCCTGGTCAGGGCCGACGACCCGGCCTTCGAGCACCCCACGAAGTTCGTCGGCCAGGTGTACCCCCACGACGTCGCGTCCGCGCTCGCCCGCAAACGCGGCTGGCACATCGGCGCCGAGTCCACCGGCTGGCGCCGTGTGGTCCCCTCCCCGGTGCCCGAGCGAATCCTGGAGACCGAGACGATCCACGACCTGCTGAGCGGCGGCACGCTCGTCATCTGCGCGGGCGGCGGAGGCGTCCCCGTCACCGCGGACAACGACACCGGCGCGCTCACCGGGGTGGAGGCCGTCGTCGACAAGGACCTCACGGCAGCCCTGCTCGCCGAGCATCTGAAGGCCGACTTCCTGCTCATCCTCACCGACGTGCCCTGCGTCTACTCCGGCTACGGCACCCCCGACCAGCGGCCCGTCCTCGGCGCCACCCCCGAGCAACTGCGCGACGGCGACTTCCCGGACGGCTCCATGGGACCGAAGACCGAGGCCGCCGCCCGGTTCGTCGAACGCACCGGGGGACTGGCCGCGATAGGAGCCCTGGACGCGGCGTACGAGATCGTCCACGGCAGGTCGGGCACCCTCGTACGCCCCGACCTGCCCGTCGGGTGAGCGCGTCCCGACGGGTGAGGGCCGTTCGGCCCCACCAAGGGGTCGAACGGCCAAGGTCAGGCCCCTGACCGGCCCTCTCGTCGGCGGAGGAGCCGCACGAGTATCGGTAGTGAGGCATTCCAGTGCGAAGCAAGGGAGAGAACCGGCGATGACAACGACAGCGGAAGCCGGAGCACGCGCAGCCGAGGCATGGCGTGGCTTCGCCGGCACCTCCTGGCGCGAGCGCGTCGACGTCCGCGACTTCATCCAGGCCAACTACACGCCGTACGAAGGCGGCGCCGGCTTCCTGACCGGCCCCACCGACCGCACGCGCGCCGTCTGGGAGAAGGTCAGCGCCCTGTTCCCGGAGGAACGCAGCCGGGGCATCCTCGACGTCGACACGAAGACCCCCTCCACGATCACCTCGCACGCCCCCGGATACATCGACCGCGAACGGGAGTTGATCGTCGGCCTCCAGACCGACGCCCCCCTGAAGCGCGCGATCATGCCCAACGGCGGCCTGCGCATGGTCGAGAACGGCCTCAGGGCGTACGGCTACGAGGCCGACCCCTTCGTCACGAGCGTCTTCGGCACCTACCGCAAGACCCACAACGACGGTGTCTTCGACGCCTACACCCCCGAAATGCGCGCCGCCCGCAAGGCCGGCATCATCACCGGGCTTCCCGACGCCTACGGCCGCGGCCGGATCATCGGCGACTACCGGCGCGTCGCGCTCTACGGCACGGACCGGCTGATCGAGGCCAAGCGCGTCGAGCGGGCCAAGCTCGACGCCTGCGCGTCCGTCGCCGACATCATCCGGGACCGGGAGGAACTCGCCGAGCAGACAAGGGCGTTGGGTGAACTGACGCGGATGGCGGCCACATACGGCTGCGACGTCTCCCGCCCCGCCGCCACCGCCCACGAGGCCGTCCAGTGGCTCTACCTCGGCTACCTGGCCGCAGCGAAGGAGCAGAACGGCGCCGCGATGTCGCTCGGCCGCACCTCCACCTTCCTCGACGTCTACCTCCAACGCGACCTGGACGAAGGCGTGTTGGACGAGTCCCGGGCCCAGGAACTCATCGACGACTTCGTCATCAAGCTGCGGATCGTACGGTTCCTGCGCACCCCCGAGTACGACGCCCTCTTCTCCGGCGACCCGACCTGGGTGACGGAGTCCATCGGCGGCATCGGCACCGACGGCCGCCCCCTGGTCACCCGCACCTCCTTCCGCTTCCTCCAGACCCTCTACAACCTCGGCCCCGCACCCGAACCCAACCTGACCGTCCTGTGGTCCCCCCAACTCCCCTTCGCCTTCAAGGAGTTCTGCGCCCAGGTCTCCATCGACACCAGTGCCGTCCAGTACGAGTCCGACGACCTGATGCGCCCACGCACCGGAGACGACACCGCGATCGCCTGCTGCGTCTCCGCGATGGAGGTCGGCAAGCAGATGCAGTTCTTCGGCGCCCGGGTCAACCTCGCCAAGGCGCTGCTCTACGCCGTCAACGGCGGCCGGGACGAGATGACCGGCGACCAGGTCGCGACCCCGACGCCCCCGCTGACCGGGGAGTACCTGGACTACGACGAGCTGTCGGCGGCGTACGACCACGTCCTGGACTGGCTGGCCCGGACCTACGTCAACGCGCTCAACGTCATCCACTACATGCACGACAAGTACGCCTACGAGCGCATCGAGATGGCTCTGCACGACTACTCCGTGCACCGCTTCATGGCCTGTGGCATCGCCGGCCTGTCCGTCGCCGCCGACAGCCTCTCCGCCGTCAAGTACGCCCGGGTGAAGGTGTTCCGGGACGCCACCGGCCTCGCCGTCGACTTCCGCACCGAGGGCGACTTCCCGGCCTACGGCAACAACGACGACCGCGCCGACAGCATCGCCGTAGGCCTGGTGGAGTCCTTCATGGCGAAGGTCCGCCAGTACCCCACTTACCGGGACGCCGAACACACCCAGTCGGTGCTGACGATCACCTCGAACGTGGTCTACGGCAAGCACACCGGCAACACCCCCGACGGCCGCCGTACCGGACAGCCCTTCGCCCCCGGCGCCAACCCGATGAACGGCCGCGACCGGCACGGAGTCGCCGCCTCCGCCCTCTCGGTGGCCAAGCTGCCCTACGAACAGGCCCGTGACGGCATCTCGTTGACGACGACGATCACACCCGAGGGACTGGGCCACGCGCCCGACGAGCGCGCCGGCCACCTGGTGGGCATCCTCGACGCCTACATGTCGGCGGGCGGCTTCCACATGAACGTCAACGTCCTCGACCGCGCGACGCTGGAAGACGCGATGGAACACCCGGAGAACTACCCGGACTTGACGATCCGGGTGTCCGGCTACGCCGTCAACTTCGTCCGCCTGACCCGCGAGCAGCAGCTCGACGTGATCAGCCGTACCTTCCACGGATCGCTGTGAGCACCGTGCGCACCGCGACGACCGGCCGGATCCACTCCTGGGACCTGTCCACCGGCGTGGACGGTCCCGGGACCCGGTTCGTCCTCTTCGTCTCCGGCTGCCCGCTGCGCTGCCTGTACTGCGCCAACCCCGACACCTGGCACATGCGCGACGGACGGGAGGCGACGGTCGACGAGGTGATGCGGGAGATCGAGAAATACCGCGCCTTCATCACCACGGCCGGCGGCGGAGTGACGGTCACGGGCGGTGAGCCGCTGCTCCAGTCGGCCTTCACCGGCGAAATCCTGCGCCGCTGCAAGGAAGCGGGCCTGCACACCGCCCTCGACACCTCCGGCTTCCTCGGCGCCCGCGCCACCGACGAACTCCTCGCCGACACCGACCTGGTGCTCCTCGACATCAAGTCCTTCGACGTCAACACCTACCGGAAGCTGACCGGCGGCGAGCTCGCCCCCACCCTCAACTTCGCCACCCGCCTCGACCGGCTCGGCGTCCCGATGTGGATCAGGTACGTCCTGGTCCCCGGCTGGACCGACGACCTGGCGTCCGTGGACGCCCTGGCCCGCTTTGTGTCGGGTCTCGGCGCGGTCGAGCGGGTCGATGTCCTGCCGTTCCACAAGCTGGGCGCCTCGAAGTACGAAGCGCTCGATGTTCCCTTCCCGCTGCAGGACACCCCGGGGCCTGCCCCCGCTCTGATCGAGAGCGTCCGCGCATGCTTCAAGGAGCATGGAGTCCCGGCTTTTTGATCATCTCGGGCCGGTGGCAACGGGCGAGGCGCCATCGACGCTGTGCTCGGCCAGCCGGGGGTTCCGGCGCTGGACGCCCGGGCGGTCAGCTGTCCCGGCAGAGACCTGTTTCAGGCCTCCTGGGCGGGTCAGTCGTGGCCTTCCGTCAAGGTGGGTTTCGTCGGTCCGGCACATAACGTGAAGGACCCCGGCGTGGTGGTGCGCACCTGTCGGCAGGCGTGGCTTGCCGGTCCGAGGCCGTCGAGAGCCTGTGTCACCTGTCGGCGGACCCGTCCGTCGGGGGAGGCGTCCAGGACGGCGATCGTGGCGGCGTCGGTGTCCTGGGGGCGCAGGTGGTCGAGGGCCGGAACGTGGCGGACACGTACTTCCATGCGGGCCGCCTGGGGCAGTGCGGTCCTGACGACGGGGCTGTCTCCGCGGCCGGTCACGAGAAGGACGTCGGACTGGGCCAGCACCGAGCCGACGGCGGTGTTCAGGTCGTCCATCGTGTAGCACCACTCGCGCGGGTGCTGGCCCTTCAGGCGGGGGAATCGTCGGCGCAGCACGTTGAGCACGCGTGTCGCCTCGGTGATGACGGTGCCCGGGGCGACGACGTAGGCCAGGCGGTCCGGGTCCGGGACCGTCAGGGATTCGGCCTGGTCGAGCGTCGCGACGGGGCGTCCCTGCGCATGGAGGATTCCGTCCCGCCATGTTCGGGAGCCGGGGGTGTTCGGTACGCCGACGATGAGCACGTCGTCACCTCGGTCCAGGAAGCGGTGCAACGAGCGGGTGGCGTACTCCGCAGCCGCGCACGCGGTCGTGCCGGGGCATCCGCAGGCCCGCCATGAGGTGGGGGAGTGGCCGGGCTGTTGTCTTGGCAGCGACGTGTCGGTTCGACCCGCGGTGTCCAAGTGCTCCTGCGGTGCGTCGAGGCGTACGTACAGCATCCGGCGGGTGCGGAGTGCGGTGGACCAGGATGAGATCTGTTCGCGGGCGAAGGCGGCCGTGGCGGTGTCCGACCCGTGGACGGCGATGGCCAGTCCGCTGTGGCCGCAGTCCGGATTCTCGTAGGAGACGGCGAAGACGGTCGTCTGCGTCGGGCCGTCGGCGTGGGTGACGGGTTGGCGCAGGACCTGGGAGTGGGCTTCGTATCCGGCTCGTCGTGCGTGTGCCGTCAGAAGGTGGTGGGCGGGGCAGTCGATCGGGCCGCGCACCGGGTGCGTCCACGATGTGGCCACCTCCAGTGTTCCCGGTGCGAGGAGTGGTGCGGTTGCGCGGAACACTTCGGAGAGCACGCTTCGGTTCATCGTTCCTGAAGGGGAGGTTGAGGACACGCGACAGCGTCATCCAAGACGGCCGGTCGGCCCCGGTGGCGCTCTTGCCGGTGAGCGCCACCCCAATGGATCAGTGATCGCCACGGGAGGCCCCGGCTGCCCTCTGCTTCCTCCGCGTCTCGCGCGCCCGGGCGATCAGGAGCGCGGCGGACTGGTTGACGGTGTGCGGGCGCAGCCGCGCGGTCAGGGCCCGGAGCCGGTCGTCGGCGCGGGCGCTGGAGATGTGGGGATAGAGGTCCAGGAAGGTGTGCCAGGTGTGGCACGCCTGGTCGAGGTGGCCGATCGTCAGCTGGGTCTCCGCCAGTTCGGCGAGGCAGATGGCGTGGGAGCGTCGTTCGTCGGCGGGGCGGTGGCGCAGGGCGCGGCCGAGTGCCTCCACGGCGGCCTGGTGGCGGCCCTGGCTGCGGGCCGCTGCCGCGTGCTGGAGTGCGAGCGAGCCCGGATGGAAGGAGCCGACCGGTGAGTTGGTACCGCCCGACGCGCTGTCCAGACACTTCTCGGCCCGCACGAGATGGCGGACATGGCCGCGGTCGCCCAGGGCCGCCCCGGTGACCGCCAACTGGCCCAGAAGGAAAGCCTGTTGGTGCTGGGGAGTGTGCCGGATGCCGACCCGTACGGCCTGTTCGGCGAGGCGGTGGGCGGCGGCGTGGTGTTCGAGCGCGTGGGCCTGGACGCTCAGGCCGCGCAGGGCCAGGGCGTAGCCGACGCGGTCCCCTGCCTCGCGGGCGAGTTCGGCGCTCGTGAGGTAGAAGTGCTGGGCCGCGGCCTGATGGTTGGTGTCGAAGTGGGCGAACGCGCACAGGTAGGTGAGCCGGGCGGCCACGCTGAACAGCTCCCTGCGGACGGCGGGTTTGAGGTCCGCCTTCAGCCAGGGCAGCACCGCTGTGGCCAGGTACCGGCGCAGCGGCTGCCGTATCCGGCCGGCTCCGAAGACGGCGTCGCCGCGGGCGAGAACATCGAGCAGTTCGCGCGCCGACTCGACGTGCGCCATGCGGATGGCCGACCTTGTTCCGCTGCGAGGGGCGACAGGTCCCCGGACCGGGGAGGAGGGCCAGCGGGGCGCTGCCAGCGCCCCGAGTGAGTAGGCGCCCAGCAGGGCGGCGGTCCGTCGGTCGGTGAGGCGCAGCAGGTGATCGAGGCGGTCCACTCCGCTCCCTTCGCCGGGCGGGGCGCCGGGCAGGTCACCCGGGTCCTGTCCGCGTGCGGTCAGCCCAGTGTCCTGCGGGCGGACGGGCCTGCCCAGATGGCGTGAGAGGGCCTCGGCGACGAGAGAGGGGACGGGCGGCCGGGGCCGGCTGCCCGCCAGCCAGTGGGCCACCGATGTGCGGTCGTAGTGCAGCGCCGTTCCCTGCTCGGTGCCGAGCGCGTTCACCTCCCGGGCCAGCCGGGCGCCGCTCCATCCCGCCTGGCCCAGGAGGCTTCGTAAGTCCTGGTTCGGTGTGCTGGCAGATCGCACGGCCCTTCCCTCGCTTTCGTGACAGCCGGTGGATGCGGAACAACCGGTTGATGCGATGAGGACGTTCAACGTCCGCTCAGGTTCAACGTCCTGGTCGCCCGCACCTGCGATGGAAGCGCTTTCGTGCGAGCAGGCTCAGTGTGGAGCGCGCTCGCGGCGGTGTGCAGTGCGCAAGATCGGCGCATCCACCGCAGTCGTGCGCCCCTCATGCCGTGACTCATAACTGGAGCGAAGGATGGAAATGGAAAGGATGGAGACGGACGCGAGCGCATCGCGGATCCCCGGTCGCTCGCGGATCCCCGATCATGCGTCCGGCCGGTGGAGAACAGTGCATCTCTTTCCCGGGCAGGGTGACTTCTCCGTCGGCACCCTGGTGCGCGCCGTACGGGCCGACGCGTCGATGCGCACGGCCGCCGAGCAGGTCTTCGGGGCGATCGACGGCGTCGCGGGGGAGCGTGGCCTGCGGCCGCTGGGGCCCTGGTTGCTGGGCCCGACACCGCCGACCGCTCGCGAGCTGGCCGACGAGGCCGTGGGAGTCGCCCAACTCGCCCTGTTCGGAGCCTCCATGACGGTGCATCAGGCACTGTGCCGTGCCCACGGGGCGCCGTTGGCCGTCGTCGGGGTGAGCTTCGGAGAGATCGCGGCGCTCACCGCCGCCGGTGTTCTCACCCCGGGCGACGGTGCCCGGGCCGCGCACGACCTCGCTCGCGTCCTCTCCTCCTGTCCCGGGGGCCTGACCCTCCTGTCCTGTCCGGAACGGACCGCACGGGACCTGATCGACCGTGCGGGCACCCGGGACGTGGTGGTGGCCGTGGTCAACGACGACCGGTCCGTGGTGGTCGCCGGGCCCGTCGCCGAACTCACCCGGGTCGAGGAGAGGGCAGCCCGGACCGAGGTGACCGCCCACCGTCTCCGCCTGCCGTTCACCTCCCACCACCCCGCGCTCCAGGCCCAGTCGGAGGCGTTCGCCGAGGCCGTGCGCGCCTACCCCCGCGCCGAGGCACACTTTCCCGTCCACTCGGCCGTGGCCGGCCGTGCCTACACCGCCGCCGACGACCTCCCCCGACGGCTGGCCGACTGCCTGGTCCGGCCCGCAAGGGTGCCCGACGTGCTGCGCCAGGTGGCGCTGTGCGAACCGGACGTCGTCTTCGAGGCCGGCACCGGCAGCGCCCTGGCGTCCAGCGCCCGCGCGGTCCTGTCCGGGCACCCCACACTCGTACGCGCTCCGCTCGCCGAACTCGGCCCTCTCTCCCGATGACCTTCCCCGCCGATCGCCCTGGAGTCTTCCGATGCCCTCCGCACCTCCTCCTCCCGTGGCCGCCCGTGAAGCGTTACGGCAGTTCGTCGACGGCCCCTGCGACCCTTCCTTCCTCTCCGCCCTCCACAAGGCGCTGGCCGGCGATCAGGGGACGGACGGTGTCCGCGGCGAGCGCCTACTGCGTCGGCTGCGGGCGCTGGGCGAGGAACTGCCGCCCGCCCGCCGCCTCTTCGAGCACCCGGCCCAGCTGGCCGCTTTGCACGCCTGGACGGCCGTGGCGGATCCCGCCCTGTGCCTGACGGCGCTGGTCCACTACCTGCTCTGCCTCGGATCCATGGCCCAACTCTCCGGCGAACCGGCCGCCTTGGAAGCCCGCATGGCGGCACTGGAGTCCGGACGCGCCAAGGGCGTCTACCTGATCACCGAGGTGGGCCAGGCGAACAGCCACCTCGCCACGGCCACCCGCGCCGCATTCGACCCGGCGAGCGGCGAGTTCGTCCTGCACACCCCAGACCCGGGCGCCGCCAAATTCTGCAGCGCCGGATCACGCACCGTCCCGCAGACCGGCGTGGTCCTCGCGCGGCTGTACGCCTGGGGCGTCGACCGGGGCGTCTTCGCGTTCGTGGCCGACATCACCGACGAGCACGGGCCCCTGCCCGGCGTCGAGATGTCCTCGGGCCTCGAACTGGGCGCCCTGCCGCTGGACTACGTCCACATCCGCTTCCACCACGTCCGCCTGCCCTTCGCCCACTGGCTCTCCGACGGCGCCCGCATCGGCGGTGACGGCACCTTCCACGATCCGGCCGGCTCCGCCGATCTGCGGCTTCAGCGCACCCTGCGGGTGGGCCAGGGGCTGTGGGCGACGATGCCCGCGGTGGCCGCCGCGACCTGCCGCCAGTCCGCCGTGCAGGCCGTCAACTACGCACGGCAGCGCCGTACTCAGGGACGGCTCGCCCCCGGCGCACCGCTGCTCGGCTACCGCAGCCAGCAGCGCGCGGTGCTGGGCGCCCTCGCCGACGCGTTCGCCCTGACCTGCGCCGCGCACCGGGCGAGCGCCCTGTGGGCCGACTCCCTCACGGCCGGCGACACCCAACAGGCGGACACCGCCCTGGGGTTCACGCCCTGGGCCGCCGTCAGCGCCCCCCTGGCCGCCTACAAGGCCCTCGCCGTGCGTACGGCGGCCCGTGTCGCCGCCGACTGCCAGCGCCGCTGCGGCTTCTCCGGCCATCTGGACGCCAACGGCCTGGCCGGCTACCACGGCTTCCACCACGCCTTCGACACCGCGGGCGGAGACAGCCAGCTCATCCTGTACGACATCGGTCGCACGCTGGTCGGACAGTACGTCCCGGTCCCGGCACCTCCAGCTCCCGACGACCCGTCCCCCGACTCGCCGTTGTGGTGGCCGACGCTCGCCCGACGCCACGAGCACCTGCTGACCGAGCACCTACGAGAGCGGCACGACCTCCGTGCCCGGGAGACGGCCGACCCCTTCGACCTCTGGAACCCCCTCCTGGAGGACGCCGGCCTGCTCGGCGAGTTGCACGCGACCCGGCTCATGGCCGACGACGTGGCGCACACCCTCGCGCGGACGACGGACCCCGAACTCACCCGGGCCCTCGCGCCCCTGGCCGCACTGCACGGCGTCACCACGGCCCGCCGCTGGGCGGGAGCACTGCTCGCCCGCGGCACGCTGCGGCCCACGGACGTCGATGCCCTCACCGCTGCCGCCGACCGGCTGTGCGACGCGCTCCTGCCCCGACTCCCGCTGCTGACCGAGGCGTTCGCCTTCCCCGACGACATCGCCGCCGCCCCGCTCGCCGCACCGGACGTCAACGCGGCGACGGACGCCAGGCTGACGTGGACACTCGGAGGCGCGGCATGACGGACGCCGCCGGCCGCCGTATCGGTGTCCTCGGCATGGGCACATACCTGCCGGCCCAGGTGCGTTCCAACGCCGATGTGGCCCGCGACGCCGGGGTGACCGCCGAATGGATCAGTGAGCGCACCGGCGTACGGGAACGCCATGTCGCCGCCGACGACGAGGCCGCCTCCGACCTGGCCGCCCGTGCGGTGCGCGCCGCGGCCGACACCGCCGGGATCCACGTGTCCGACATCGGGCTGCTGGTCTGCGCGACCTCCACACCCGACGAACTGGGCCCGTCGACCGCCTGCCGGATCCAGGCCGCGCTGGGCGCCTCCCGGGCCGTTGCCCTTGATGTCGGCGCGGCCTGTTCCGGATGGCTCTTCGCGGCGAAAGTGGCGCACGACTGGCTGCTCGCCACCCCGGAGATCCGGTACGCGGCGGTCGTGGGCGTCGAGGCGTACTCGAAGTTCCTCGACCCCGCCGACCGGGGCACCGCGGTGCTGTTCGCCGACGGAGCCGCCGCCTCGATCCTCGCCCCGGTAGCCGCCCCGCAGGGCTTCGCCCACTTCTCCTTCGGCTCCGACGGCACCCTCGCCGACCGGGTGCTCATCCCGGCCGGCGGCAGCCGTCTGCCCGCCGACGCGGCCACGGTCGCGCGGGGCGACCACCGCATCCGCATGGACGGCCGGACCATCAGCCGCTTCATCACCGAGGTCTTCCCGGGCCTGATCACGGACACCCTCGACCGCGCCGGCCTCACGCTCCAGGACATCGACCGAGTCGTCGCCCACCAGCCCAACCCCGTGCTGCTCCGCCGTATCGGAGCCGAACTGGGCATCCCCGACGGCCGGTTGGTCGTCGTCGGGGACGAGGTGGGCAACATCGGCGCCGCCAGCACGCCGTACGCCCTCGCCGCCGCCGCGCGGAACGGACTGCGGGCCGGCGACCGGGTCCTGCTCGCCGTGTTCGGTGCCGGCATGACCTGGGGGAGCGGACTGCTCACCTGGACCGGCGCACCGGCCCCCACCGCGCCCACCCGGACCGCTCCACCCGCACGTCACGAGACAGAAGGATCCGCCCGATGAACGCTGTTGACCTCTTCCGCCTGGACGGCGCCCGCGCCCTGGTGACCGGTGCCTCGCGGGGCATCGGCAAAGCCGTCGCCCTGGGGCTGGCCGACGCCGGCTGCGACCTGGCGCTGTCGGCCCGTACCCCGGCCGCCCTCGACGACACCGTGCGGTCGGTCCAGGACCGCGGCCGCAAGGCCGTCGCCCTCGACGCGGACCTCGCGGAACCCGGTGCCGCCGCAGACCTCGTCGACCGGGCCGCCGCCGCGCTGGGCGGCCTCGACGTGGTCGTCCACAACGCCGGCACGCTCCCCACCACCGGCGACGGGGCACCGCTCCTGGTGCCCCTGCAACACGCCCGGCAGGAGGACTGGGACACCGTCGTCACCGTCAACCTCAACGCCACGGCGGCCCTGTGCCGCGCCGCCCACCCGCACCTGGCCGACTCAGGGCGGGCCAGTCTCATCCTGATGTCGTCCGTCGCCGGACTGGTCGGCACCCCCATGATGGAGGCCTACGCCGCCACCAAGGCCGCCCAGCTGTCCCTGACCCGCTCGCTCGCCGTCGGCTGGGCACGCCAGGGCATCCGGGTCAACGCCCTGTGCCCCGGCTGGACCCGCACCGACATGACCGCCTTCGCCGCCGACACCGAGCCCCTGTCCGACTGGCTCACCAGCCATGTCCCGCTCGGCCGCTGGGCCACCGCCGACGAGGTGGTGGGCGCCACGCTCTTCCTCGCCGCACCCGCCTCGTCGTTCGTGACCGGGCACGCCCTGGTCGTCGACGGCGGACTGGCGGTGCCCGACGGGGGCCTGGCCGGCCATCCCAAGCCGCCCTCGCCGTTCGCCGCGTGAGGGGCCGTGCGTGATGTCCGCCGCCGAGCGCAACGCCACCGCCGTCATCACGGGAATCGGCGCCTGTCTTCCGGAACACGTCGTCGACAACGCCATGGTCATCGCGCGCGGCGCGCTGCACACCGACGACACCTGGATCCGTACCAGGACCGGCATCGCCCGCCGCCGCCACGCCGAGCAGGGCACGAGCACCGGCGACCTCGCCGTCGGCGCCGGTCGCGCGGCCCTCGACTCCGCCGGGGACCACCGGCCCGACCTGCTCCTCCTGGCCACGAGCACCCCCGACCACCCCTGCCCCGCGACCGCCCCCGCCGTCGCCCACCGGCTGGGCCTCGGCACGATCCCCGCGTTCGACCTCGCCGCGGTCTGCTCGGGATTCCTGTACGCACTCGTCACCGCGACCGCCCTGGTCCGCGCCGGAACCTGCTCGACCCCGCTGGTGATCGGCGCCGACACCTACACGACGATCGTCGATCCGCGGGACCGGGCGACAGCGCCGATCTTCGGCGACGGCGCCGCCGCGGTCCTGCTCCGACCAGGTGGCCGCGACGCCCCCGGCGCGGTCCTCGCCACCGACCTGGGGGCCGACGGCAGCGGCAGCGATCTCATCACCGTGCCCGGCGGCGGCTCCCGCCACCCCCGCGGACTGCCTCCGCCCGGACCCGACGCGCACTACTTCCACATGCAGGGACGCACGGTGTACGCCCATGCCGTGCGCCGTATGACCGAGTCCTCCAGGACCGTCCTGGGGCGGACCGGATGGCCGCCCGACACCCTCGGGGCGTTCATCGGCCACCAGGCCAACCAGCGCATCCTCGACGCCGTCGCCGAACGCCTGGGCATCGCCGCGGACCGCCGGTTCGGCACCATCCACCACACCGGCAACACCGCGGCCGCGTCCATCCCCCTCGTCATGGCCGACAGCACCGTGCACGCGGCCGTCCGGCCCGGCGCGCGGGCCCTGCTCACGGCCTTCGGCGGGGGCCTCACCTGGGCCTCCGTCGCCCTCAACTGGCCGGACGCCGTGCCTTGTTCGCAGGCGCCGCCCGCCGGCCCGGACACCGCGCCACTGTGCACCGCCGACCTCTCAAGGAGTCACTCATGGACCTCGACCACGCCGACATCCACGCCCGCCTCGTGACCATTCTCGGCGACAAGTTCGAAGTCCCCGCCGACCGGATCAGCGAAGCCGCCACCCTCGACGACCTGGAGCTGGACTCACTGGCCGTGGTGGAGCTGTACGTCACCCTCCAGGAGGAGTGGCAGGTGCCCCTCGACGACTCCACGGTCTCCGGCGATCTCACCGTCGCCGACGTGACCCGCGCGGTGGCCGAGCTCCTCGGGGATCCCCACCGCGGAGCGGCGTGATGCGCGGGAGCGGCGGGACGCGCCCGGAGGAGATCGCCGTCACCGGCATCGGTCTGGTCACGCCGGGCGGGGTCGGTACCGAGGCGACCTGGGAAGCGGTGTGCGCCGGACGTTCCGCGGCGCGCACCGACCCCGACCTGCACAGCCTGCCCGTGACCCTCTCCTGTCGCGTACCAGCGCACGAGCAACTCCCGGGCAGACTCTGGCGCTACGACCGGAGCACCCGCTTCCTCCTGCTCGCGGCCGAGGAAGCCCTCGCCTCGGCGGGCCTTGCCGGGAGGGAGTGGGACCCCGCCCGGGTCGCCGTGGTCGTCGGCACCGCGGCGGGCGGCATCGACACCCTGGAGACCCAGCACCGCAAGCTGCTCACCACCGGGCACGCCACCGTGTCCCCCATGACCCTGCCCGCCTTCCTCCCGAACATGGCCGCGGGCCACCTCGCCCTCCAACTCGGTGTCCGGGGCCCCTCCTTGCAGACCTCGACGGCCTGCGCCTCCGGGGCCACGGCCCTCATCACCGCCCTGTTGCTCCTCCGGGCCGGGGCCTGCGACATCGCCGTCGCGGGCGGGACCGACGCGATGGCCACGCCGCTGTGCGCCGCCGCCTTCGCCAAGATGGGGGCGCTCTCCCGGCGCGAGCACGAACCCGGCCGGGCCTCACGGCCGTTCGACAAGGAGCGCGACGGGTTCGTCCTCGGCGAGGGAAGCGCCCTCCTCGTCCTCGAACGCCGACGGCACGCTCAGGCGCGGGGCGCCGGGGTCCTGGCTCTCCTGGCCGGTCACGGCAGCACCAGCGACGCCCACCACCCCACCGCACCGCACCCCGAGGGGGTCGGCTTGCGCGCGGCCATCGAGGGCGCTCTCGCCGATGCCGGGGCGCACGCCGACGACGTCGACCACATCAACGCCCACGGCACGAGCACCCCGCTCAACGACAGGGCCGAAGCCGCGGTCATCCGCGACCTGTTCGCCGCCCGGCACCCGCCGGTCACCTCGGCCAAGGGAGCCCTCGGGCACACCATGGGTGCCGCGGGCGCCGTCGAAGCGGCGCTCACCGTGCTGACCATCGCCCGCGGCACCATCCCGCCCACCGCCAACTTCGAAGCCCCCGACGACACCACCGCCGGCATCGACGTCGTCGCGGGGGCCCTCCGCCACCAACGCCTCGGACTCGCCCTCAGCCACTCCCTCGGTTTCGGGGGCCACAACACGGTGCTCGCTCTGACACCCGCATGAACCGGAAGGACCCCCGGGCACGGGGTCCAGGCTCGCTGGGACCTTGCGGATCAGTCCGTCGCGAGCACTTGTGACGCTCGTTCTGATGGGGCGTCAGGCGCGTTGGGATGCTGGTCAGGGCGCCTGTGGCGGCGTGGGAACGGGTGGCTCTTCAGCGAAAAGGGCCCTCGGTGTTGGCCGGTGTACGGCGCGTGCTGGAGCACGGGTCGGCCCAGATCGGCGCGGCTGCAGCACGCTGGTGCGGGCGAGCGTCGCCACGTTGGAGACCCCTCGGGCTGCGGCTCCGGTTCGTCCAGCCGGGCGCGGTCCGGTTCCGCTCAGTTGGGTGGCAGGGTCGCGGCGAAGGCGTGCCCCTCGTCGACCCAACGGCCGAGCGTGTCGTCCTCGGTCAGTACGGAGGAGTCGACCAGGATCCAGCCGCGCATCGGGCGGCCGGTCATGTCGAAGACGCGGGTGCCGGGCTGGGCCAGGGCCGCGTCGGTGCGCTCGGGCCCGACGCGCACCATGAGGTCGCTGCCGCTGATGCCCACGGCCATGTTCCCTCGGTACAGGAAGGCGATCCCGCCGAACATCCGCTTCTCGGTGACGCCCGGATGCACGCCGAGCCGTTCGCGCACGCGCTCGGCCAGCCCTTCGTCGTATGCCATGGGAATCCCTCATTCAGGCCCGTGACATGGGGGTCGAGCCGGGAACCATGGGTATGGGCGTCCCGCTGTTCCTGCTGCTGTGGCTGGTCATGATGATCGCCATGATGTTCCCGTCGGTGGCCCCGGTGGCCCTCACCTGGGCGCGGGCCATCGGGCGCCAGTCGTCCACGGGGGTCGTGCGGGTGGCTCGTACCGCCCAGTTCGTCGGCGGGTACCTGCTGGCCTGGACGGCCTTCGGACTGATCGCCTACGGGCTCCTCGCCGGGACCGGGCTCCTGGTGGACGAGCACCCGGGCGCCGGGCGCTGGATCGGCGCGGGGGCCTTCCTGGTCGCCGGGCTGTACCAGTTCGGCCCGTGGAAGGACCTCTGCCTGCGGCACTGCCGGAGCCCGATGGGCCAGCTCGTGCGCTACGCGGGCTTCCGGCCCCGGGCCCGCGATCTGAGGGTCGGAGCGCACCACGGGGCGTACTGCGTGGGCTGCTGCTGGGGTCTGATGGTCGTGCTCGTCCCGCTCGGCGTCATGAACGTCCTGGCGATGGCCGCGGTGGCCGTGGTGATCTTCGTGGAGAAGCTCTGGCGGCTGGGCCCCGTCTTCGCGCAGGTCGTGGGGGCCGCCTTCCTCGTACTCGCGGTACTGAGCCTCTTCCAGCCCTGGCTGCTGCCGGGCCTGATCCCGTCGCAGTCGCCCATGCCGGAGATGCTCCGCCCCTAGACCGTCCCTTCGGATCGTCGGTCGATGCGTGTCGTTGGCTGACGCCCGGCACGCCGCCGGGGCCCCGTCAGACAGGGCCCCGGCCGACCGAGCCCCCCGGCCACGCCCTCGGACGCTCCCACGGTGGACGGACAACCGAGAACCACTCCGTCTTCGTGCAGGTCATGGCTCGCTTACGGGTGCCCTGGCGGACAAGGTCTACTCGTCCCGGGCGATCCACCGCCGGGGCACGGTGAGCCTGCACCGCGTGGTTTGACGGGGTTGTAGATGATCGCGACCGGGATCACCAGCCTGGGCTCCGGCTCCACGGCGTCGACTTGTTCGACCACCGGCGGGTGGTGGGCGAAGTGGGAGCCCAGGCCCGCTCCGATCTCGATCCCCCCGACACTCTTGTTCCGGGCGGGACCAGTCCTGCACGGTCAGACGCGGCATGTGCCGCCGGGGGACGGCAAGGCCAGTGTCGTCTGTTCGGGGGCTGCAGTCGGGGCCCGATGCTCCAGCTGCAGAGCCCGATTCTGTCGGTCGGAAGTGGTGCGCAGGCAGTCCGTGGGCCTGACGCGTAGCGTGGAAGGGGAGGAGATGAGGTCATGACCGGACAGGTGTTGAGCGAGGTGAGTGCCGTCGTCGCCCCCGAGCGTGAAGCCGACCTCGTCGCGGCCTACGGCGCGCTTGTGACCCGCCCACTGCCCGATGGGCTGGTGCGAACGGAACTGCTGAGCGGACGGGACGGATGCTGGCGTATTCAGTCGCTGTGGCGGGACCGCGCCGCCCTCGATGTTGTGCGCGCCGCCCCGGGCGGCCCGCCGGCGCCTCGGCTCTTCCGTGAAGTTGGCGCCGAGCCCGTACTGGCAGTGTTCGAAGTCAAGGTCCACCGCGTCGCGCTGGTCTCGCCGGGCTGACACTCCTGAAGGACGCTGGATGATCGCCGGGGACGCCGAGGAACTCCCGACGCGGCGCACACCTGCAAAGGGCTGATCACGCCAGGGCGCTCAGGCAGCCGACAGGACACGCCGGGCGCGGTGAAGACCTCCGACGTGTCCGCAGAGTTCCTCCCCCAGAGGGGGTGCCCCCAGCCCCGCGACGCCCGGCACGCTCCCCAACTGCCTTAAGGGCGTGGGAGGTGCCCCCACTCGCCGCACCCAGATCGCACACCGGACGCCGCGGGGCCCGCCCTCCTGGCGGACGACGGGACTTTGCGGACACGACCCAGGACGTGGCGTCGGATCCGGGCATCTTCGCGCGCGATCATGGCCGTCCGGTCGGTGTCGCGGTTCATTGGCGGGCCTGGTCCTGAGTGCCTGTCGGGTCCTGCGTGACGGGGCGGAGACGGCTGAGCAGGTCGCGTCGGCCACGGGCGGACAGGCCGAGTTGGGCGGCCCGTTCGAGATCGAGCATGCCGCTGAGCAGTCCGAGGACGGCACGGGGTGGGCCGTCCAGGACGAGGTCCGGGTCGGTGGCGCGGCCGAGCCGGGTGTGGACCTGGCCGTCTCGCAGCTCGATGACGGCCGACTCGTCGGATGCGACCAGCTGAATGACGGCTGGCGGGGCGTCGGGATCGGCGTCGGTGGTGAACCATGCGGGACCGTAGGCGAGCCACTGCGCGCGGAACGCGTCGTCCGGCCGTTCGACGCTCATGAACCGCAGACCCCACAGCCCGAGCGCCTTCAGCACCGGCTCCAGCGCCAGGCCCGTCTCGCTCAGGGTGTAGAGGGCGGTGGCGACCGGTGGCGGCGCGTCCTCGCGAGTGATCAGTCCGGCGGCCTCAAGTTCCTTGAGGCGGGCCGACAGCAGGTTCGCCGCGACGCCCGGCAGCCCGTTCTTCAGGTCCGTGAACCGGCACGGGCCCTGCAGCAGCAACTCCCGGACGATCAGCAGCGTCCAGCGGTCTCCCACGACGTCGAGGGCCCGGGCGATCGAACAGTACTGACCGTAACTCCGCATACGCCAAGCCTAGCCCCGGGTGGTTTATTTTCAAAATTGAGTGATAGAAAAAATCAACCAGCCGGGTCTAGTCTTCCACCATGACTCGTACACCGTCGAAACCGCTCGTGCTCGTCGCGCTCCTGGCGGCATCGTTCGTGATCAATCTCGACACCACTCTGGTGAACGTGGCGTTGCCCACGCTGATACGTGAACTGGGCACCTCCACCGCGCAGTTGCAATGGGTGGTGGATGCCTACAACCTCGTGTTCGCCGCCCTGCTGCTGACCTCGGGCAGTCTGTCCGACCGCTTCGGTCGCAAGGGCATGCTCTTGGCCGGCCTGCTGGTCTTCGGCGTGGCCAGCTTCGCCGGGGGATACGCCGACACCCCGGCGGAGCTGATCACGGCCCGGGCCGTGATGGGTCTTGGGGCCGCGATGACGTTCCCGGCCACGCTCTCCCTGCTCATCGGCGTCTTCACCAGCCGCAAAGAGCGGGCGCTGTCCATCGGCCTGTGGGGCGCGACGGCCGGTATGGCCATCGTGCTGGGGCCGATCGCAGGCGGCTTCCTGCTCAAGCACTACAGCTGGTCGAGCATCTTCTACGCCCTCGGCCCGGTGTCCCTGGCCGTCATCGTCCTGGTGGCGGTGTTCGTCCCCAGGTCGCAGAATCCCCTCCCGCACCGCCTGGACTTCCTGGGCCTGGTCCTGTCCGGCGGATTCATGGGGCTGCTCGTCTACACCATCATCGAGGCCCCGGACCGTGGCTGGGCATCACCGGCGTCACTCGCGGGCTTCGCCGGTGCCGTGCTCCTGCTGGTCGCGTTCATCGCCGGCGAGCGCCGCGCCGAAGAGCCGATGCTCGACGTGCGGCTCTTCAAGGACATGCGCTTCAGCGCCGCGAGCGCCTCGGTCACGATCGCGTTCTTCACGCTGTTCGGGTTCATCTTCCTGATGACGCAGTTCTTCCAGCTCGTCCGGACGTACAGTCCCGTGTCCACCGGCGTCCACCTGCTGCCTGTCGCGGTCTCTGTCGCCGTCGGATCCACCCTCGGGACACGGCTGGCGGTTCGGGCCGGCACCAAGGCGGTCGTCACCGCCGGACTGGCCCTCCAGGCGGTCTTCTACTTCTGGGTCGCCGGCGACATCTCTCCGACTCTCGGTTACGGCGTCATCGCCGTCCAGATGGTCGTCTACGGCCTGGGGATGGGCCTGACCTCAGCGCCCGCGACCGAGTCCATCATGGGCGCGGTCGCCGCCGACCAGGGCGGCGTGGGATCCGCCGTGAACGACTCCACCCGCCTCCTCGGCGGAACCCTCGGCGTCGCGGTCATCGGCAGCGTGTACGCCTCGCTGTACGGCGCCCGGCTCGACACCGCTCTCCCGGCACTGCCCCCGGCGCTGACGGACCTCGCCCACCAGTCCGTCGGGGCGGCGTTCGGCGTCTCCGGCCAACTTGCCGCCGACGGTCGGCCCGCCGTGGCCGACGCCGTACGGCAGGCAGCGACCGGCGCCTTCGACCACGGTCTCAGCGTCGGATGCGTCGTGGCCGGAGTCGTCGCGGTCGCCGGTGCGCTGCTCGCCGCCGTCTTCCTGCCCGCTCAACCCCCGCAGCAGCCCGGACCGGCACACCTCCCGGCCGAGTCTGCCGACACCACCAGCGACCGGAAGGACCCGGTGTCATGACCTACGAAGAGACCGCCGTCAGCCAGACCGTCGACCGGCTCCTGAGCGACCGTCACGATCTCGACGCCGCGGCCGACGGAGCCCTGGACAACCTCGACCAGTTCCACATCGGTGGCGCCGACGCCGTCGAACTGCTCATCCCCACCCTCGCCCTCGCACCCGGTGACGTCGTCCTGGACGTCGGCTCCGGATTCGGCGGCCCCGCACGCCAGATCGCCCGCCGCACCGGCAACCACGTCGTGGGCATCGACATCACCCCGGCCTACGTCGACGCCGCACGCGACCTCACCGCTCGGGCCGGACTCGGCGACCTCGTCCGGTTCCATGCCGGGGGCATCGCCGAATTCCCGCCCGATCCGGCCTTCGGCGCCGCGCTCACCATGCACGTCCAGATGAACGTACGGGACAAGACCATCTGGTTCCGTCACATCGCCGAGCGCCTCACGCCCGGCGCGCGCCTGGCGGTCTGGGAGGTCTGCCAACCACACCAGGCGGACCTGCCCTGGCCCATGCCGTGGTCACTCGACGGCACCGACAGCTTCCTCGTGTCCGCCGGAACACTGCTCGCCGGCATCAAGGACGCGGGGTTCGCAACGGTCGAATGGACGAACGAGTCGACCTGGGTCCAGGACCGGATCACCAAGACCTTCGCGAACGGCCTGCCCGCCGGACCCGCACTCCCGATGCTCCTCGACGACGGCTACACCCGCGTCCTCAACTACGCCACCGCCCTTGCCGACGGCTCCCTCGAAATCTGGCGCGGCTGTTTCACCGAGGACGCCGACTGACCCACAACGAGATCCCAGCGGTGCTCTCGCCGTCGGACGAACCCGGCAGGATGGTTCGGGGACTCCCTGCCCGGTGGTCGGACGGGTTCACAGCAGCGTCTGCCAGTAGGTCCAGAAGCGGGTGGCGATCAGCATCACGATGCTCAGGTACCAGGTCACCGGCACCACCCAGTGGAACTCCCGCACGCCCGCGACGAGTACGCGTGGTGCCGGGATGATGCCGTGGCGGAGGTTGTGGGCGGTGACGTACCAGAACATGGCGATGGTGGCCGCCCAGGCCAGGCAGCACCACAGGCACAGCGCGCCGATCTCGTACAGCGCCTGGGTCATCAGCCACATGCAGAAACCCGCGCCGAACAGCGTGCCGAGGTTCAAGCCGAGCCAGAACCAGCGGCGGTGGCGGGCTCCGGACAGCAACGCCGCACCGACGGCGACGACCACCGGATACGTGATCAGGCCCAGCAGCGGATTCGGGAAGCCGAAGACGGACGCCTGGTGACTGCGCATCACGTTCGTGCACGACAGCACCGGGCTGATGTTGCACGACGGCGAGAAGCCCGGGTCCTGCACCAGCTGGAACTTGTCGATGGTGATCACGAAGGAGGCGAGGATCCCGAGGGCGCCCGAGACGATCAACAACCAGGCAAAACGGCGCGAGGCGCCGCTCGCGCCCACCGCCGTGATCTCCCGGTCGCCTCCGTCCCGCCGGGCCTTGGTGACGAGGTGGTGCGCGGTCGTGGTGATGCCGGTCATCGGAGGGTTCTCGCTTCGGTGGCGGTCGGGGCGGGCCGGCGGCCCGCGGTGGTCGACGAGTGTCCGCCGCCACGCGGACCGCGCCCGCGTTCCGGCTGCGGTGCGATGCGTATGCCCTCGCGTACGGCGCCCCGCGGCCACACGATCTCGACCGGAACGCCATGAGCCCGGGCATAGGCCACCAGATGTGCGGTGGCGTCACATCCGCTGGACGGGGAGCCGTCCCAGACGGCCAGCAGCTGCCGGGTACCCGCGATCATCCGCTCGTCCGCACCCACGCACGCGTCCCGGTCGGCCGGGTCGTACGCCAGCAGCCGCACCTGCCAGGCGAGGGTCAGCAGTTCGCCGGTCGCCACCCGATCCCGCCCCGGCAGCAACGCGGGCACCATCCCCTGCGTGGGCATCACCACGACCAGTTGACGCCCGGCCGCCCGCAGTGCCCGGCCGAACGCCAACGGCACACCGGCACCTGCCCGCACCAGCCCCGGCCCCCTGTCGGACGTCTGCTCCAGCCGCGCCCGCAGACGGGCCTCCACGAGCTTCAGCGTGCCCGCGGTCAGGTCGGCATGCCCCACTGCCGCGATCATCTCCGCGCTCACCTCCTCGCCGTACTGTCCGGACGGCACTGTGCCGTTTTTCCTCGTACTGGACGGTCCCGCCCGCCTCCCCGTGAACGGGACCGCGAGATCAGTGAAGTCAGTCAGTCCGACCAGCGACAAGGGCCGAACGGCCCCGGCAGAGAAGGCTGGTCGGGGCCGTCGACCGCGCCGAACGGCCCTGCCCGGTCCGCATATTGCGATCATGTTGATGTGATGAGTTGAAGAAGTCTTCACATCGTGGGCAGACGTGAGCCCTGCATGCCGGGACGAGCTAGATCTCGATCTGCCCTTCGACGCGTTTGAGTTGGTGGCGGGCCATGGCCAGGTTCGAGCGGGCCTTGTCGAGCACGAGGTACAGGAACAGGCCGTTGCCGCCGCGACCGGTGATCAGGCGGATCAGGTGGTACTGGCTGTCCAGCGTGATCAGGATGTCCTCGATCTGGCCCTTGAGGCCCAGCTGTTCCATGGTGCGCACCTTGGCCCGGATCACATCCGTGTTGCCGGCCGCGGCGACCGTCAGGTCCAGGGTCTTGCTGCCGCCCAGCGTGCCCAGCGCCATCCCGCTGGTGTAGTCGACGACCGCTGCCCCCAACGCCCCCTCGATGCCGGCCATCATTTCCTTCAGCGACACTTCCACACTCGCCACGATGCCTCCTCTTGTGTTGCCGTGACTGCGGCGGACCGCTGTTGCCGGCCCGCCTCGGTGTCCGGACCGTAGGCACGCAGCCCTCACCCGTGGGGAGTCTCTTCGGGACTGACCCGCGACGATCGAACAACGGCCCGACGGGACCTGTTGATGAGCCAGAACTGCCCTGACTGGTATAGAAGTTGACGCCTTGTCCGGCCCGAGCCGCACATCGGGATCATGCGGCTCGGGCTCACCGACCGCGCGTTCGCGGAACCTGCTCCGGCAGCTCCCGGAAGGGCGCAGCTTTCCTCACGCACCTTGCCGGTGACCAGAGGTCGAGGTCCGATCGGCGGCGACCGGACGCCCCTGTTCACGGACATCCACAAAGGGCTTCCAGCTCGTGACCGACGGCACCTGCACCGGTGAAGTCCCACCGCAATGCCCTGCGCCTGTGCCCGAACAACTGGAGGCGGAGGAGCTTCGGTGGGCGGAGGACGCCGCCGCCGAAGTGCTGAACTCCACCCGGACGGACAGCTGACGGTGCGTGGCCGACCTCTCCGGTACGGCGGTGGAACTGCCGCCCTGAGAGGGTGCTGACCAGCAGTGCGCCGCGGAGATCGGCGGGAGGCTGAGGCCGGACACGACGGCCTGGTCGGCGTAGGAGGTGCGGCCCGCGTCTTCAGCCGGCCGACGGACTCGGTGAGAGCGTGCTGTTCGCCGGCGGTGTGAGAACGACCTGCGGCTGTGTCGCGGCCGGGGGCGGCGGGGTCACGTCCTGGGCCGGGAGCGTGGGCGCGGTGGTCTCCTGGAAGAGTGCCTGGCCGAAGTCGACCAGGCCGGTGTTCTCCAGGACCGTGATGTGGTCCAGGACGATGCCGTTGGCCCGGTCGGCCAGGGCGCGGACCAGCGTGTTCTTCGTGGTGGTGCGGACACTCGCGATCGTGGAGAGGATCCGGCCGTTCGTCGCACGCAGGAGGGTGGCCATGTCGGTGTCGAACTGTTTGCCGCTGTCCGCGTTCAACTTCGCTACGAAGCTCTGCTGTTGGGGCGACGGCTGGTTGGGCATCGTGATGTCCAACTGGCCGGCAACCGTGCGGGAGGCGGCGTCCAGCGAGGCATCCCCATCGATCAGGTGCTTCCCCGCGGTCTTGACCGCCTTCGTCGTGCCCTTCCGCAACGCCGTCTGACCGACGGGGTACTCCCACAGCCCGGCGGCGCGCACCTCGACCACGAAGTCCCGGTCGGCTTCGGTCAGCGGTCCGGTCGCCGGGGTGGCGATGACCCGTTCGGGCGCGCTGTTGATCTTCTGGAGTCTGAGCATGGCGGGATAGAGAAGTGCCCCGAGGGTGGTGACGAGCGCACCACCCACGAAGAGGGTTCCCGCCGCTTTCCGTGAAACGAGCACCGTGTCTCCTGCCCGTTTCGGAACCCGCACTTACAGCAGTACGGATGCGGGGTCTCACGGAACCTTTTGGGATCGCAAACTCGGGGGAGTGCCCGACGCCGTCACGAGCCACGGTCGGGCTCCGGGGAAACCTCATCACTCCGCGGGCCTTGGCCGCCTCAGGCGAAGTCCGCTGCGGTGATGCCGGCGGGATGTCCGGTCGGCCACTCCACCAACTCGATCCGGTAACCGTCCGGGTCCGTGAGCCACGAAGTCTTCGGGCCATGGGGGCCGCCCGGGTACTGGAGGGGTTCGGGCCTCGGACCGGCTTCGGTCAGCGTCTCCAGGGTCCTGGCCAGCCTCTCCACCTGGATCGCGAGGTGATCGAAACCGTTGCCCACGTCGACCGGTCCGTCGCCGGGGCGGTGGACGAGTTCGAGCGAGGCCGCCGGTTCGTCGGGGAACTTGAGGATCACGAGGCGAGCCCCGTCGCCGCCCTCGACCCTGCCCAGTTCGGCGTAGCCCAAGGCGGTGTAGAAGGCGAGCGAGCGGTCCAGGTCGGTGACGCGGTAGGAGACGAAGAGCGTCTTCATACGGCCTCCTTGGGTCGATGCACCCGGTAGCGGAGATGCGTAACGTCTCGATCCTCCAGCCGTCGGACGAGGTCAAGTTCGATGTGATCACCACCGAGGTGGTCGAACAGCGCTCGACCGTCCCCGAGGAGGACCGGAACCAGGTGGATCTCCATCTCGTCCACCTGCCCGGCTCGCAGAAGTGCTTGAGCCGCCCCCGCTCCATGGACCATGACCGGCCGGTCCCCGGCGGCCGCGCGAGCCTGACGGGCGCAGTCCTCGACATCGGTGACGAAACGCGCGTGGCCGGGCGGCACGTCCCCGTCATCCACCTGGTGGGTGAGGACGAAGATCGGCACGCCGTCGTGGTGATCGCCCTGCCGGCGCCCGGCGAGTTCGAAGGTCCGGCGGCCGGAGATCACCGCGTCGGTCGCCAGCGCTTCGCGGTAGACCTGACCGCTCGGGCCGTCGGACTCCCGGTCGTCGAGCCAGTTGAAGAGCCGTCCACCGTCGTGTCCGAGCTCCTGCCCCGGCCGATCGTCCGGGCCGGCGATACAGCCGTCGAGCGACATCGACATGTGCAGCCGAATCGGATTGTTCATCCTGGCCCCCATCTCTCCTTCATGACACCGGATCGGGTGTTTCCTGATCCGCCGCCGGGGCGGCCTTGTCACGAGGAAGACTTCAGGCAGTCTGCAGACTCATCGGCCCGACGCGCCGGCCTGCCGCAGCGCCTTCGACTACCTGACCTGTACCGACTCGGGCATCCGCTGACGGGTGATACAGCGGCGCTGGACCTGCCGGTGTTCATCAGAACGGCGCCGAGCGCGGGTCCGTCGGCGCCACGTCCACCTCCTCGTCCTCCGGCTCGAAGGAGACGTGGCGCGGAGCCGCCCCGGCGAACTTGCCGGGGCGGCTGTTGCGATCAGGGGTTGTCGGTCAGGGGCTGTCCTCGCCGCCCCCGGTGCCGCCGTTGGCCAGCCATTGTGCGTAGGCGATCGCGGCCAGGCGGGCCGAGCGGGCGTTGTCACGTGCGGTGGCGGTCGTTGCGGTGGCGGTGCCGGCGGCCGCGGTGAGGCCCGAAGTCGGCGTGTACATCGCCTCGTTGAAGACCGATCCGCTGGGGGCCGAGGCAACGGCGAACACGGGGTGGGCCGTTCCGCCGGAGAAGGACGTCGAGATGTAGTCGCCGACCATGGTGCCCTGCGTGGTGCTCGCCAGCCAGGAGTGGGTCATCGGACCGGCCAGCTGGGTCGGCGCCGTCCAGGTGCTGCCGCCGTTGGTCGAGGAGACGTACCCGACGTCCAACTGGCATGTGGCGGCGGTGCAGTTGGCGACCGGGTGGTAGTAGTACGCCAGCGCCAGGTGCGCGGTGCTGCCCGAGGTGGCCGGGTCGACGGCGAGGCCGGGGATGAAGTGGTCGACGGTGCTGGTCGTCGCGTCGATCGGGATGCGGGTCACCGACGACCAGGTGGTGCCGTTGGTGGTCGTCGCCATCACGATGTCGTTGGCGGTGCAGGAGCCCCCGCTCGCGCGGAAGCGGCAGTCCTGCCAGACGACGTACACCTTCCCGGCGGCGTCGATCTCGGCGGAGGGCAGCGGGCCGCTGCGCAGGCTTCCGCGCACGGTGAACGAGCTGACGGTGGCCACGGTGGTGGCGTTGGTCCAGGTGCTGCCGCCGTTGGTGGAGGTGAAGGCGCGGATCGCGGTCTCCGAGGCGTTGGCGATCGGTACCACCACGGTGCCGTTCGGCTGGACGACGGGCTGTCCGCCCAGGCCGGTGGCGTTGTTGCCGGTGTTCTTCGAGGCACCCCAGGTGAGTCCTCCGTCGGAGGAGGTGGTCATCTTGATGCGGTCGCCGTCGCCGTTGTTGTCGTACTCGGTGTAGCAGTTGCCGTAGAAGGCGCTCGTGGCGGTGTTGTCGCAGACGATCCAGTTCTTGTCGAGGCTGGAGCCGGTCGCGGTGATGACGGGGTTGCTCCAGGTCAGGCCGCCGTCGGTCGAGCGGCTCGTGTACACCTGGGGCACGGTGACGGAGGACGTGATGGGGATGGTGGAGATCAGCCAGGTGTTGTGCTTGGCGTCGTAGGCCACCGACGGGTCGCTGACCCGTTGGAAGGTGCCGCCCGCCTGCGTGGTGATCCCCGGCAGGAAGCCCTTGGTCCAGGTGGCGCCGCCGTCGGTGGAGGTGGAGAAGCCGACGTTGGAGGAGCCGCCGTCGTTGAAACGGCCGACCTGGAAGGCGGAGACGATCGTGGAGCCGTAGGAGAAGGTGTCCGGCTCGACCTCGGTGGCGTGCTGGCTGGTGGAGTTGGTGTAGGGGTCGGTGCTGATCTGGGTGAGGGCGGGCGCGGCGCCGGCGGTAGTCGTCGACAGGGCCAGCGCGCCGGCCGCGAGTGCAGCCGTCACCAGCCCGGGTCTCGCCAGACGGTGGAGCAGGGATGCCAGGGACATGATCCGTTCCCTTTCACGGAAGGGGCACGTCCGGCATCGGTGCGTCGCGAAGTGGGGTCGGGAGCATGCCTCGTACACGTCCGCACCATCAGAGCGGGCGGAGCCCGGCCGAACCGAACATCGTGCAGGACGTGCTGAAGGACGCCGCCACTCTGCTGCGCAAGCATGGTCATGTCAACGCTTTCCGTGGCAACACCGCCCGTATCGCCGGGAATTGACATCCCCTTGACCTTCGGACACTCCGATGGCCTGCCTTTGCCGCACCACGCCTGACGACGGGCAGCCCTTGCCGGGGGACGGCGCAGGGCAGGAACGTCTTACCTCGGCGGGGTGGCTTCGCCGTGACTCACCGGTGGCCCGTCCGCGGCTCGACGGACACACCGGCACCTGCACGGACTGCGCGAGGACGGCAGCGAGTTTGCCGTCGAGATCAGTCTCAGTCCTGTGGTTCGAACCTGCGACAGTCGCGCAGCGGGGCGACTTCCCATAGCAAGCCCTTCGGTCACGCTATGTAGTACGGCCTTGTCAGAAGGCTACGAGCTTTCGACCGGATGCCGGCAGGCACTGCGCGGGGTTTCGCCGCCGGCCTCGCGGCCCGCTCTCCTCCTCCGGAGCGGTCACTCTTGCAGCCGGTTCCGTGACCTGGCGCTCCACGACGGCCGGCCACGGCGATGCCGCCCGCGCCGCCCTGACGATCGCTCCCGCGGCCGTCAGGTCCGCCGGCACCGGTGGGCCGGTTCGCGTCGAGCGGCTCCAGGAGGCGTGGCGGACGAGGTGCCGCAGGATCAGCGCGTCCGGCCCTTGTTCAGGAGTTCGTTGATCTCCGCGCCCTCGGCCGTGCGCACCCTGCCGTGGCGCAGGTCGACGCCGAGGGCCGCCGCGAGACCGTTCAGGCCGGTGTCCACGGTCGCCTCGATCGTCTCGCCCAGGACCCGGACGCTGCCCTGCCCCGCCCGCCAGCCACTCACCGCCAGCGCTACGGCGATCAACGGCCCCGGCCACCACAGCAGCGACGCACCCAGCACTGCGTAGGGCAGGGCCCAGGCGGTGCGCAGCGCGGCGCCCGAATAGCCGATCCACGCGGCCCGCACGTCCTGCCGGGCCGCGTCCGGCGCCAGCTGCCACAGCCGCGGCCAGACCAGTGCCATGTACACCCCGTGCTGGATCCGCACCCGCTCCTCGACATCGCGCAGCGGGGCCGAGACCCGGGCCCAGGGCCGCCGCCACAGGCGGGTCACCCACTGGCTCAGCCAGTCCGCGAACAGCGCCGGGCCCGACATCGCCAGCAGGCCGAGGACCAGCGCCGCGGCCTTGCCGGACGGGGTCGCGTACCGAGTGGCGCGCAGCCGGTCGAGCCAGTGCGTCGTCGCCGTCATGTCGATCACGTGGTGCCGTCCCGGCGTCGCCGCGAGCGCGACCGCCACCACGAACAGCAACCCCGGCAGCACGATCCGGGTCAGCCAGCGGTCGACGAGCTTGCTGCCGACCGTGCCGAGGAAACCCTCCATCAGCGGCCGGCTCCCGTCACCGGTTTCATCGGCACCCCGTCGGGGTGCTCCGGATCGAGCCGGCACTCCGGCCAGGCCCCCGAGGCGTCCCGGCTCACCTGGGCGCTGCACCGGGCCGTGCTGCGCGGACACCGGAAGACACCGCTGACCTCGGGGGCGCTCCACAGCTGCGACGTGCCCAGCAGATCCGTACCTCGGGACCCACCCGACCGCGCCGGATCATGCCCCAGCGCCCGCAGCGCCGCCAGCGCACTGCCACCGCCGCGCACCTCGTCGATCACGTCGTCGAACTCGTCCAGGAAGCCGTCTTCCTCGGCGTCCGAGCGCAGCACGGCGTACTGCGCGCACAGCCAGGAACGGGCGTGCCGCTCGGCCGCCCGGTCTTCGTCGGTCATCGCTTCCGCCCCCGTCGTACGTTCACGAGATCATCCTCCTACGTGGATGTAGGGAACCCAACGTCCGGGCAACGCCGGGTGGGCGCGGCGCAGTTCGGCGAGAGCGGCGTGCAGGCTCCGTGCGGCGCGCGCAGGCCGAAGCCCGTCCTCCTCGGTCATGCCCGCGTACACGGAGTCGGCGACCAGGGCAGCGGTGGCGTCCTGAACGGGATAGAGGCTCGCGACGACTTGACGGAAGCCGCCGAAGTACAGCACGGCGGCGGGGTGGACCGCCTCGTCCAGGACCTCGGGATCCGGCGTCGCGGTCTCGCAGGCCGACAGGAAGGCGAACTCGGCCGACGTGGCCGGGATCCGGGACAGCCGCAGCGGCGACAGATACGCACCGCCGTAGAGCCGCAGCCCCTCGCGCGCCACCCCGTGACAGGCCGCGTGCAGATGGCGGTGCCGGGGCAGCAGCCGGGCCACGGCATCGACGGTGGCGTCGGCGCCGTGCAGCCGGCGGGTCCCGGGCACCCTGCCCGTCACCACCTCCGCCTCCCGTTCCACCTCCGGGAGATCCGGCTCGGGCACGGTCACCAACAACAGTTCCGACACGGCCTGTTCGTCCTCGGTACGCGGTCTGCGGGCGTGGATCAGCGACTTCAGCGTCGGTGCGTACGAGGGCACGACGCGCTCGGAGACGCTCTGACCCGGCGCGCCGTCCCGCGCGCCGGCGGCATGCAGGGGCAGATAGGTCGCGAGCCCGGTCGGGCACCACCACAGCCGGGGCAACCCGCCCTCCGTCCCGGCCAGTTCGGGCAGCGCGTCCAGTACCGGCCGGGCGATGCCCTCCCAGAGTCGGTCGAGCATCCGCAGGACGGCCCGGGACCGGCGTATCTCGGCGTGGACGACCGCCGTCCCGGCCCGTTCGCGCTCCTCGGCGGTGCGGGCCTCGTACAGATCGGCACGAGCCGAGGCGACACGGGCGTCGGCCTGTGCCAGCCGGTCCAACTCCTGTTGCAGCCCGGGGTGGTCGACCTCGTCCAGGGGAATCACCAGGGGCACGTCCGCATCGGTCACCACGAGCGCGTGACAGCCGAGCAGACTGATGTTCACGATGACGACGGGGCCGTCGGCCGCCGCCGCGCGCAGGTCCGCGTACACGGGGACACGCAACAGGCCGTGGTCACGCACGAGTTCGTCCCAGGCGCGGGCCAGGGCGGTGCGCCGCTCCTCCTCGGCGGCGGACCGCTCCCCGTGTGCAGACGCCGGTGGCGCGTCCAACTCCCGCCGGATCTCGTCGAGGTCTTCGAAAAGCTCGGGGTCCGTGGCGCGCAGCCCGGCCAGTTCCCCGCTGCGCAGCTCCAGGATCTGGGACCACATCACCGTGCGCCCCTGTTCCAGAAGCTCCACGGCACGCTCGGGCCGTGCGGCGCGGATGCACGCGGCGGCGGCGTCCACGGCCAGTTCGCTCCACTCCGACAGGATCCGCCGTTGGTCGGGATGGGCGATGCCGCGCCAGGCGGCGAGCGGCTGCAGCGACACGGCCAGGTCGAAGGCGTCGGCCGCGTCGGACCACAGGGCGAGCCGGACCTCAGCCGAGGCGAGGCTCTCCTCCTGTGCGGCGGACGCGGCGATGACGACCTGGAAGTAGGCCAGTGTGTACGCGGCGTTCAGCCGGATTCTGGGAAAGCCCCAGGTGTTGTGCGCGGCGGAACGGAAAGAGAGCACCGCTTCCTCCGCTTCGGCCTTGCCTCCTCCGGGTGCCAGAAACTGCCCCCTCAACGCCAGGGCCAGCATGAGGTCGCGTTCCGCGCGCTCACTGGACTCCGGCTCGGCGTCGGCGGCGAGCCGCCGGGCCAACTGGACCGCCTCGGCCCGGTCCTCGGCCGCCGCCCGGTCTCCGTCCGATTCGCCCCGAGCCTCGGCCCGTAGCAGGAGCGCGCGCACCAGGCCGCTCCGGCAGTGGCGGCCCATGAGGCCGTCGTGCAGAGCCGCTCCCTTCCGGTAGGCGGTCATGGCGGCATCCAGTGCGGTGGCGTCCTCCGGATCCGCGTCGTGGACATGGAGGTACTGGTTGCCGAGCACGAGAAGCCGCGCCGCCCGCCTCCGCTTCGAACGGCTCGGGTGTCGAGCGGCGCGGCGGGCATGGGCCAGAGCCTCGCGCGCGTCGGCGGGGTCGCCGCGTTCCTGGTACCGGGCCCCGAGCGCCTCCGCCAGATCCTGCCGGTTCTCCAGCAGCCAGATGGGCCAGGGCCAGTTGGGCAGGGACCGGCGGATCCTGATCACCTCGTCCAGGGCGTCCAGGCTGTGCGCGTCCTGGTAGCGATACCAGAGGCTGTCGGCGAGGTCGTCCCGCGCCGACAACGCCAGCCACTCGCCGATCAGCCGCACGGAACGGTTCGCCGCCAGATTCAGGCTCTCCCGGGTGAGCGCGAGGCCGAGGTCCAGTGACGTCCGGTCGTCGTTGTGCCTCACGTCCGAGAGCAGGGCCTGGGCCTCGAAGCCCAGCGCCATGGAGCGGCTCAACGCGTCGACGGGCGCTACGCCGACCGGTTCGAGCAGGGGCGCCACGACCCTCCGTACCGTGGCGGCGTCGCCCCGGGACGATGCGTGCGACATCACCCGCAGAACGCGGGCCAGGAACCAGTACCGACCAGAGATGAACGCGGTCCAGGGCACCCACACGCACCACGCGGCCAAGGCGCAGAGCCCGAGCCCCGCCCAGAGCCATGGATGGGTCTCCCACTGGTCGACCCAGGCGCGCAGTCCGTCCAGGAGGCTGCCGCCCACGAGCCCAGAACTCACTCCCACGGCCAACAGGCCCGCGACCACCGGCAGCGGGATCCAGAGGACCTGCATCCGCACCAGGCGCAGCGGCGGCAGGTGGCGCCAGACGGCACGCACGGACCGGCTGGCCAGGCCCGCGGCCACGACGAGCAGGAAGGCGCTGTACTGCAGCGCCCAGGGAGTGGTGTGCCGGACGACGAGGGACAACGTCACGACAGGAAGGGCGAGTTGGACCACCGTCGTAGTGTGGCACCGGTGATCCACGGAGTGGAGGGTCGAGCAGCGGTCCAGGAACACGGCGGACTGCCGTACGCCATTGACTGGGCAGCGATTCTCGTGGCGTGAGGCGCTGCCGGGCCCCTGCTCCGACGTGTTGCCCTGCCTGGCCCGACGCCAGGTAGGGCGACCGGTCATCGACCCCGGCTCCACGAATCCCTCGCCCGTCTCAGGGCCGAGCGCGCGGCTGCTCCCCAAATCGACGCGCCCTGCAGCGGCGGTGTTCCAGCGGTGACTGAGGAGGTCGCCCATCGACTGCAGGATCGACGGTTTCGGGGCGATGCAGCTCAAGTCGAGCGTGGTCAAGAAGGGCTGACCCACCCCCCACTCGCCGGGGCGATCCGGCAGTAGTCGGATGCTGAATTGCAAAATTTAGCAATTGGCTAGATGCTTTGTTGGCTGAGTCTGCATGTAGCCGCAGTCGCAGCCTTCACTTGCCTCCCGGGTGGGGGCGCTGTCGGGGAAGCCGAGGGGTCGTGTCCGTTCCGCTGTATCAGGCCAAGGCCGAGTTCTTCCGGATGCTGGGACATCCCGTACGGATACGGGTGCTGGAGCTGCTGCAGGACGGGCCGATGCCCGTGCGGGATCTGCTGGCCGCGATCGAGGTGGAGCCCGCCGGCCTGTCGCAGCAGCTGGCGGTGTTGCGCCGTTCCGGGATCGTCACCTCGACGCGGGAGGGGGCCACGGTCGTCTACGAGCTGGCCGGCGGGGACGTCGCCGACCTCATGGGGGCCGCGCGCCGGATCCTGACCGAGATGCTCTCCGGGCGAAAGGAACTGCTCACCGAGCTGCGGGAAGCCGAGGCCGTCGCGCGATGATCATCGCCTTCACCCGGATCCGGGGCAGGATCGCGGCGCTGCTGCCCGGCCGTACGGACCTGGCGGAGGCACGCCGCGACCCGCGCCGCGATCTCCTGGCAGGTCTCACGGTGGCGGTCGTGGCGTTGCCGCTCGCGCTCGGTTTCGGTGTCTCCTCCGGGCTGGGCGCCGAGGCCGGATTGGCGACCGCGGTCGTCGCCGGTGCGCTGGCGGCGGTGTTCGGCGGTTCGAATCTGCAGGTGTCCGGGCCGACGGGCGCGATGACCGTGGTGCTGGTGCCGATCGTCGCCGCGCACGGACCGTCCGGGGTACTCATGGTGGGGCTGATGGCGGGCGTGATGCTCGTAGGGCTCGCCCTGCTGAGGGCCGGGAAGTACATGCAGTACGTGCCCGCTCCGGTTGTGGAGGGCTTCACCCTCGGCATCGCCTGCGTGATCGGTCTGCAACAGGTCCCCAACGCCCTGGGGGTGCCCAAGCCGGAGGGCGAGCGTGTACTCGTGGTGACCTGGCGCGCGCTGGAGGATTTCGCGAAGGAACCGAACTGGACCTCCATCGCCTTCGCGGCGGCGGTTGCCGCCGTGATGCTGATCGGTGCCCGCCTGCGACCCACCGTCCCGTTCTCCATCCTCGCGGTGATCGTGGCCACCGTCGTGGCCCAGGCGGCACGCCTGGACGCCGTGACGCCGATCGGCGACCTGCCGTCCGGCCTGCCCTCACCCTCCCTCGCCTTCCTCGACCTCGGTGCGCTGGGCTCCCTGCTCGCCCCGGCTGTCGCGGTGGCGGCCCTCGCCGCGCTGGAATCGCTGCTGTCGGCATCGGTCGCCGACGGCATGACGGTGGGTCAGAGACACGATCCGGACCGGGAGTTGTTCGGGCAGGGCCTGGCCAACCTCGCCGCTCCGCTGTTCGGCGGGGTGCCGGCGACGGGCGCGATCGCGCGCACGGCGGTCAACGTCCGTACCGGGGCAGGGACCCGGCTGGCCGCGCTCACCCACGCCGCGGTCCTCGCGGTGATCGTCTTCGCGGCGGCGCCCCTGGTCTCCAGGATCCCGCTCGCCGCGTTGGCCGGGGTGCTGCTGGCCACCGCGATCCGCATGGTGGAGGTGGGCTCGCTGCGTGCGATGGCGAAGGCCACCCGCTCCGATGCGCTGATCCTTGTCCTGACCGCGGTCGCGACGCTCGTGCTCGACCTCGTGTACGCCGTGATCATCGGCCTGGTGGCCGCAGGCGCGCTCGCTCTGCGTGCGGTGGCCATGCAGGCCCGCCTGGACCAGGTCCCGCTCGACCGTGGCGACCACAGCGCCGAGGAGCACGCGCTGCTGGGCGAGCACATCGTGGCGTACCGCATCGACGGGCCGCTGTTCTTCGCCGCCGCCCACCGCTTCCTCCTCGAACTGGCCGAGGTCGCCGACGTACGGGTCGTCATCCTGCGTATGTCCCGCGTGACCACCATCGACGCCACCGGTGCCCTCGTCCTCAAGGACGTGGTGGACAAGCTGAACCGGCGCGGCATCGTCGTCATGACCTCCGGAATACGTCCTGGCCAGCGCCAGGTCCTGGAATCCGTGGGCGCGCTGGAAGTGCTGCGCCTGGAGGAACGCGAGTACACCACCACACCCGAGGCGATCCGGGGCGCCCGCAGCCACCTGGAGCGCGCGGGAGTCATGCCGCCGCTCCCCGCCCGGACGCGGCGGCCCGTCAACGAGGACTCAGGGGAAACCGTCGGATGAGTACTGCGCCCGCACCGCTGCGCATGGTCGAGGTCTCCGGCACGGAGGCCCTGTGGCTGCTGGAGGGCAGCGAGCTGGGGCGGCTGGTGTACCCGCAGCGGGGCCTGACCGTCATCCGGCCCGGCCGGCACACCTGGGAGTACGGGCGCCTGGTGGTGCGCGCTCCGGTGCAGGCGGCGGCGGTTCCGCTGACGGCGACGTACCAGGTGGACGAGGTACGTGCCGCGACCGGCACCGGCTGGACGGTGACGGTGGCCGGGCCCGCGGAGGTGATCACCGATCCGAACGAGGCCGCGCATTACCGCCGTACGCTCACCGGCTGGACGTACGGCCCCCATGACACGATCGTCCGCCTGCATCCCCAGACCGTTTCCGGCTTCCGGCTGGCCCGCGGGACGGCGAGTTGATGGCCACGCGTCTCGAAGCCCTGCCCCACCGGCATGTCCTCACCCTGCCCACCGAGCCGTCCGCCGTCCGGCTGTCCCGGCAGACCGCCGAGCGCGCGCTGACCGAGTGGGGGATCAGCCTGCGCCACCCCACGGTCGACCCGGCCCTGCTGATACTCGGCGAGCTGGTCACCAACAGCGTCCGGCACGCCGCCGTGCTCTCACCACAGATGACGGTGATCTATGCGGCGGGCGCGGACTGTCTGGCCTTCGCCGTGCACGACCGCCACCCTCACCAGCCTGCCCTCCATGGCGCGGTCGTCGGCACCGGGGCGGGCGGCCTGGCCACTGTCATGGAGCTCACCCTCGGCCTGGGCGGCACCGCGGTGGTCCGGGGCGACGCCGACGACAGGGGCAAGAGCATCTGGATCACCCTGCCTCTCTGAACCCGTATCCACGAACCGGCAGGCCGACCGCGCAAGGGAGTTGACGACCATGACCATCGAGTGGCGCTACACCGTCGAGCAGGATCTCGGCATCCTCCATGTCACCGGATACCTCGGCCCGGACGCCGTCCACCGCTTCGCGGGTGCCGTCGGCTGGGTGGTCGGGCGCGGCAGCGGTCCGGTCGTCGTCGATCTGACCGGACTGCGCGGATGGTCGGCCGAGGGGCAGCTGGCGATCACCGAGGCCGCGCGCCGTCTGGCCGCCGTGGGCCGCGGCCTGGAACTGGCCGCGATCCCCGCCGACGGATCCCTTGTCCCCGACGGGGATGGCCCGCCCATTCCCGTCCACGCCGACCGGGCCGGTGCGCTCGCCGCACACAGCACCCGGCACGGTGAGCCGGTGAAGGGCCGCCACGAGTGGCGCACGACAGGGTGGCCGACGGGAGACGACGCGGGCGCGTGAGCCCGGCGGGTTCAGCCGGGTACGGAGGCGCCGTCGCCGTCCCGCACGGGACGATGGCGGAGAGGTCCTCCTCCGTGGCGACGGCCACGTCCTCGGCGAAGCCGGCAGCGGTCGGTTCCCGGCCGGACGCACCGGTCGCGACCGCGCGCGAGATCGGCAGTGCCCTCGTGTAGGCCACTTTCGCGGCGGCTGCCTCAGGGGAGAGCGGTCCCGCGCCCTGGTGATGCAGGTCGGAGACGAGGGCGCCGGCGCAGAGCAGGTCTTCCAGCACGGGACGCGGGCTGCCGACTGCGGTGATGTTGCGCAGCCAGGCGGCGACCACCCGTACCTGAGGCGGTGCGGCTGTCGCGATGGCCGCACCGGGCGTGCGACGAAGGGAGCGCGGCGCAGGTGGGCCGGGGAGAGAGACCAGGGGCTGTCGGCCGTGACCGCACGGCGGGCCACAGCCGGCCGAGCGCCCGACTGTTGTGCGTAGACGGCGGCTGCCTTCTGCGCCGCGGCCCCCACTCGAAGCGGATCCCGCTCCTGGACCGGCCCTCCCGGTCACGCACGACACATGCCCCTTCGTCGGGCCGCGTGCCGGGTGTGGGTCAGCGGCCGTCGTCGCTGTCCGGCGTGGACGCGGTGGTCCGGCCGCCGAAGGACAGCCGCATCATGTGGGCGTTCCCGCACCGGGGGCAGGAGCCCTCCGCGCCGATGGCGGTGGGGCGGCACTTGAGGCGGCAGGCGGGGCACTTGTACCAGGCGACGCCCGCGCCGCGCAGCGGAGTGATTCTCACGCATCTCTTTGACAGCGCGCGAGCTTCAGGTCCTCTCGCTGCTCGCCCTGGGCCACACCAACCAGGAGGTCGCGCGGCGTCTCTACGTTTCCGTCCGGACGGTGGAGACCCACCGCGCCAGGGTTCGGGACAAGCTCGGGACCGAGACGCGGGCGGAACTCATCGCCGCCGCTCGCGAGCGCGGGCTGCTGGGATGAACGGCGCGCTGCGCGCCAAAGCAGGCCCGATCATGGAGGCGACCGGTGCCGCGCTGCTCGTCGTCGCCTTCGCGGTCGAGGTCCTCCAGCAGCAGCCTGGCTGGGTGATGCGCTTCTCGCTCGGCGCCGCCGTCGTCCTCATCGTCGCGGCGGCACTGAGCAACGCCGTACGGAGGGCATGGCTGGCGGCGTTGTGCGGACTCGCGCTCATACTCTCCGTGTCACAGCTGGTTCGCATGACCAACATGACCAAGGAGCCACTCTTCAACGGCTTGAACATCGTGCCGCTGCTGCTGATCGGCTGCGCCTTCATGCTGGGCCGCAGTGCGGTAGCGCGCCGCAGGAGTCTCGCCCGGGAGCGGGCTCAGGCCCGCAGTGACGGCGAAGAACGAGAACGTCGGCGCTGGGCCCGCGAGTTGCACGATGAGACCCTTCAAGAGCTGGCCGCTGTTCAGATCGTTCTGTCGGCAGCATCCGGCACGGGACAGTCCGCTGTCATGAACGAGGCCATTGACCAGGCCCGGAGCTTGATCGCGAACCAGATCACCTCCTTGCGCCACCTGATCCTGGAAATGCGGCCTTTCGCTCTTGACCAGCTCGGACTCGCGCCCGCCCTGGAGACGCTGTGCCGACGTACCGAGGAAACCTTCGACCTGAACGTCGGACTGCGCCTCGGAGCGGAGTGGCGCGGGATTGAGGACGAACTGTCGCCGGAGGCCCAGGCCCACGTCTACCGCATCGTGCAGGAAGCGGTGAACAACGCGGTCAAGCACGCTCAGGCAGACCGGCTTCTCGTGGAACTCGACAGCGACGACCATGCGATCAGCGTGGCGATCAGGGACAACGGCCGCGGGATGGACCAGCAACCGTCAGCATCGGTCAACCGGTCGGCGCTCCGCACGGTGGTCTCCACAGGCACGGGGCTGTCGGCCATGCGTGAGCGAGGCCACCTGCTGGACGGACACCTCAGTGTTGGTTCCACGCCAGGCGAGGGCACCTGCGTCACCCTGCTGATACCCCGCCGTGCCAAGCGGATTCGTTACAGAACGTGATGAGCGTTTGCTGCAGTCCACCCCCTGGCTCGCATCAGTGCTGAAGTGCGCATCGCGCATCAGCGGGAGTTCGCGTTGCAGGGTGGGGCGGGCACGGTAAGCGCCTCGTTGTGGCCGCTGTCCGTGAACGGTCTCTTGCTTCTTGGCCACGGTCGGCCTGTTGAAGGCTTCCTGGGCCGACACTTGCCGGGCCCGAGGCGCTGTGTGGTCCGCGTTCTTTCTCGGTATCGCGGTCTCTCTGGCCGCGAACACTGCGGCAGCCCCGACTTTGTCGCTGGGTGGCCGTCCAGGAAGCCTGGACGATGCCGCCCCGCTCGCCGCCGCCAACCCGTCGCAGATCGTCATGGTCACCGGCGCTCCAGTTCACCGGGGGAGACGCCCTCGTCCACGGCATGGATCCGGGCCATGGACTCGCCTGGGCCGGCGTACCGCGTCTCCTGGCCCGGACGGGCGACCGCCATCGCCTCGGCCGTCCACAGGTCTTGATACTCCGCCTGGCGAGACGGGACAACATCGCCGAGGGGCGTGCGCCATCACGGGCAACTCGGCCGCCGCACGGTGCGACGCATCCTTAGCCACTAGTTCCGCAGCCGCTGGTTCCGCGCATTCGACTTCCTCTTCCTTGATCTGACGAGAACGAAGACGAGGGGGCCAGGAGGGCGTACATCACCGCCTCACAAGAGGGTGCGACCGGCGTCCGGCAGGGCGACAACGCTGCCGCGCCCATGCCCGTCGATGCGGGAGAAGCCTCGGTTGTCGGTGGTCATGGTGGGTCGGAACCCGCGTCGGCGCCTCACTGCACGCCGAGGGGATTGACACCGCAGTAGATTGAAATGTGGTGTTGTGTCCCAGCGGGGGGCGTGGCATCGAGACGGCCCGCACGGCCGGCCTAGGGAAGTGATTCCGGTGACCGATGATTGGGGTGACCCGGACCTGGTCACGGCGCGGGCCCGGGAGAGGTTGCTGTCCGGTGACGTCGTCCTGGGAGGCCCGCGCGGTGCCATCCTCAGCTCGTGGCAGCGGTGTCGGTCACTGGCCATCAATCCCGACCGATGGGCCCCGCCCTACGAGGCCGATCTCGACCTGGACGCCCCGTTGGTCCGCGCGGCCGGGCCGATGCTCGACTGGCTGCAGTCCCGGATCACCGGCACCCGGGCCCGTGTGTCACTCGCGGACAGCCAGGGGAGGAAGCTGCTGCGCCGCGTGGGGGAGGCGTCCCTGGCCGGCCGTCTCGACGCCGTCTCCGACGCCCCGGGCTTCTGCTTCGCCGAACACGCGGTCGGCACCAACGCCATCGGCCTGGCACTGGTCGAACGGCGTCCCTGTCACGTCCTGGGCGCGGAGCACTTCACCGAGCACACCCAGCGCGATGCCTGCGTGAGCGTGCCGATCCGCAACCCGCTCGACGGGCACCTGGAAGGGGTCATCGACTTCGCGTGCGACGTAGCCGATGTCACCCCTGAGGCCGAGTACCTCATGTACGAGGCGGGCCACGCGATCGAACTGCGGATCCTGGAGCAGGCGAGCGAGCGCGAACGCGCCCTGCTGCGGACGTACGTGGCGGCCGAACGGCGCGTGCACGCACTGGCCCACTCCGCGGGAACGCCGGTGGCCCCTGACGCGCTGTCCGGCGGCCGGGGCGCGCACGAAACTCCGCCGATCCTGCGGGAGAGGGCCGCCGAACTCGTCGGTGCGGGGCGTCGGGCCGCCGTAGAGGTGCCGCTGGGACACGGTCTGACCGCCACGCTGCTGTGCAGGCCGCTGGTGACTCCTTCCGGGGTGGCGGGGTTCGCCGTGGAGGCCCTCTTTCCGGATGGGCCGCTCCAGCACGTCACGCCGAGTGTGCCGGACACCGTCGAGGTGCCGCAGCCAGGGGGTCCGCAGCGTGCGAGCGCCGACACCCCTCCGGCACCGCGACCGAACCGTCCGGACCCGGCGTCGTACCCGATGGCCGGTACACCCGACGGCACTGGGCCCGCCGTTCCCCGCCGCGCCACGGGCGTACAGCTGATCAGCGTGGGAGAACAGGGAATCGGCCGTCTCGCGGTCGCGTCGCGGCGGCGTCTCAGGCTGTTGATCGAGGCCGCCGCGCACATCGGCACCACCCTCGACGTGACCCGTACCGCGGAGGAACTCGTCCGGGCGGCCGTGCCCGAACTCGCCGACCTGGCGATGGTGGACCTGGCGGAGCCCGTCCTGCGCGGGGAGGAACCGGGCAGCGCGATCGCAGCGGGCACCATGCTGCGTCGTACCGCGCTGCACGGGTTCCACGAGGGACTCTCGCTGTACCCGGTGGGTCATGTGGCCGGCTTCCTGGCCACCACCCCGCAGGCGCGCTGTCTGGCCGCCGGCCGAGCCGTACTGGAGGCCGACCTGCGCGCCGCTCCGGGCTGGAAGGCGCAGGATCCCGAACGCGTCGAGCGGATCCTCGCGCAGGGGATCCACTCGCTGATCACCGTCCCCCTGATCGCCCGTGGCGTCACCCTGGGCGTGGCCAGCTTCTACCGCCGGACGCAGCCGGAACCGTACGAGGAGGACGACGCGGCCCTGGCCTCGGAGCTCGCCACCCGGGCCGCGCTGTGCCTCGACAACGCCCGCCGCTACACCCGCGAACGCGCCACCGCGCTCACCTTGCAGCGCAGCCTCCTGCCCCGGGAGCTTCCCGAGCAGACCGCGGTCGAGGTCGCCCACCGCTATCTGCCCGCCCAGGCAGACGTGGGCGGCGACTGGTTCGACGTCATACCGCTGTCCGGGGCCCGCGTCGCGCTCGTCGTCGGTGACGTCGTCGGGCACGGCCTGCACGCCGCGGTCACCATGGGGCGGCTGCGTACCGCCGTGCACAGCTTCGCCACGCTCGACCTCGCCCCGGACGAACTCCTCGCCCGTCTCGACGACCTCGTCATCGACTTCGACCGGAGCCGGACCGGCGGACCGGACGACGCCGAGATCATCGGCGCCACCTGCCTGTACGCCGTCTACGACCCGGTCTCGCAGTCCTGCACGCTGGCCCGCGCGGCCCATCCGCCGCCCGTCGTGGTGCACCCCGACGGCACGGTGGAGACTCCCGACCTGCCCGCCGGCCCGCCCCTCGGCCTGGGCGGCCTGCCCTTCGAAACGGGCGAGTTGCATCTGCCCGAGGGCAGTCAGCTCGTGCTCTACAGTGACGGGCTCATCGAGGACCGCGACCGGGACATCGACGACAGTCTCGACCTTCTGCACCGGGCGCTGGCCCATCCCGACCGGACCCCGGAACAGACGTGCCGGGCCGTCCTGGACGCTCTCCCCACCCCGCACAGCAGTGACGACGTCACCCTGCTCGTCGCCAGGACCCGCGCGCTTCCGCCCGCGGACATCGCGTGCTGGGACGTGCCGGACGATCCCGCCGCCGTCTCCGACATCCGCGCCGCCGCCCTGCGTCAGCTCTCCGAGTGGGGACTCGACGAAGCCGCCTTCACCACCGAACTCGTCCTGAGCGAGCTGGTCTCCAACGCCATCCGGCATGCCAAAGGACCCATCCAGGTACGGCTCCTCCGCGACCGCACCCTGATCTGCGAGGTCTCCGACGGCAGCAGCACCGCACCCCACCTGCGCCATGCCGCCGACACCGACGAGGGCGGGCGCGGTCTGTTCCTGGTCGCCCAGCTCGCCGACCGTTGGGGCACCCGCTACACCGCGCACGGCAAGGTCATCTGGGCCTCGCAGCCCCTCGACTGAGACGCCTGAGACGTCTGAGGCATCTGACACGACTGAATACGGCCGACGCGGCTGACATATGCGTGCTCACGGCAGTTGTCCGAATCGAAACATGCGCGGGACGGCTTTTTCGGTGACGGCGGCCGACGGCGCTACTCATCGGTAAACGGCGACAACCTGCGCTTCTTCCACCTGCCCCGCGTCGCCGTGTCTCGTCGTTGTGCAAACGATATCTCGGCGCCCGCATCTTCTTTGGCTCAAAGTATTGACCCGCCAGAAACCTCGGTGCAAAGGTTTGCGCACTCTGAGGGCCGGATTCACGAAGGAGTGTCATCCATGCGCCGTTTGCCCTGTTCACGAAGAATCGCCGTACGCCTGGCCGCCCTGCCGGCGGCGGCCCTTCTGGTCGCCGCCTGCGGCTCCAGTGGGGGCAGCGGGAGCGCGAGTGGCGGCAAGACCGTCTACATGCTGCTGCCCAACACCACGACCGTGCGCTTCACCACTCAGGACGGCCCCGACTTCAAGGCCGCCATGAAGAAGGCCATGCCGGACGCCAAGGTCGTCATCCAGAACGCCGAGAACGACCCGCAGAAGCAGGTCCAGCAGGTCGAGACCGCCATCTCGGGCGGCGCGTCCGCGATCGTGCTGGTCGCCGCCGACCCCTACATAGCCGGCGGCGCGCTCCAGAAGGCGTCCGTCGCCAAGGTCCCCGTGCTGCTCTACGACCACGACGCCCGTGGTGGTCCGGCGGCGGCACAGGTCGTGTTCAACTCGCTGTCGGTCGGCCAGAACCAGGGCCAGGACGCCGCCAAGCTGCTCGCCGGCGGCACCACCGCCAAGCCCAAGGTCATCGCCCGCATCTACGGCAACCAGGGCGACTACGGCACGACCCAGTACAAGAAGGGCCAGGACCAGTACATCCAGCCGCTGGTGAAGGCCGGCAAGGTCAAGGTCGCCTGCGAGACCTACACGCCCAACTGGGACCCGGCCAAGGCGCAGTCCGAGATGGAGCAGTGCCTGACCAAGACCGGCAACAAGATCGACGCCGTGGTCGTGATGAACGACGGCACCGCCGGTGGCGCCATCGCCGCGCTCAAGGCCCAGTCGCTGACCGGCAAGGTGCCTGTGATCGGCGGTCAGGACGCCGACCTGCAGGCCGTCCAGTACATCCTGCTCGGCTACCAGTACAGCACCGTCTACAAGCCGTTCAAGCTGCAGGCTTCCAAGGCCGCCGAACTGACGGTCCAGCTGCTCAAGAACGGCAAGATCGCCAAGAGCGACATCTCCGGTTACGTGGACAACGGCTTCATGAAGCCCGGCGTCCCGGCGGTCTTCCTGCCCGTCCAGGACCTGCACGCCGACACGGTCTCCACGCTCGTCAAGGACGGCGTGTGGACCTGGAAGCAGATCTGCACGGGTGCCACCGCGGCGACGGACACCTGCAAGAAGGAAATGGGATGAGCAAGGAAACGGCCGCCGTGACCACGGCGGCCCCGCTCCTCGAACTCCGCCAGGTGGTCAAGCTCTTCGGCGGGGTGCACGCCCTGGAGGGCATCGATCTCACCGTCCGCCCGGCCGAGATCGTGGCCGTGGTCGGCGACAACGGAGCGGGCAAGTCCACCCTGATGAAGATCATCTCCGGGCTGCAGCCCGCCGACGGGGGCGAGATCCGTTTCGACGGCAAGCCGGTCGAACTGCGCCGCCCGGTCGACTCCACCGCGCTCGGCATCGAGACCGTCTACCAGGACCTCGCGCTCTGCGACAACCTCGACACCGTCCAGAACCTCTTCCTCGGCCGGGAGGAGACCAGCTCCTTCCTGCGCGGCGCGCGACTGCGCCGCGCGGACATGGAGCACCGGGCGCAGGAGACCATCCGCCGCCTGGGCGCGAAGATCCCCTCCCTGCGCACTCCGGTCGGCCGTCTCTCCGGCGGCCAGCGGCAGTCCATCGCCGTCTGCCGCTCCACCCTCTCCAACCCGCGGCTCGTGCTGATGGACGAACCGACGGCGGCGCTCGGCGTCGAGCAGAGCACCGGCGTACTCGACCTGATCCGCCGGCTGCGCACCGAGCACGGCTGCGCGATCGTGCTGATCTCGCACGCCCTGCGCGACGTCCTGGAGGTCGCCGACCGCATCGTCGTCCTGCGCCTGGGCAACAAGGTCGCCGAGTTCGACAACAGCGACCGCACCACCAGCTCGGACCAGCTCGTCGCCGCCATCACAGGAATCTCGGCCCCATGACCACATCGAACCAGTCGCCCGCGGCCGTCGCCGCCACGTCCTCCCCGCCGCCCGTCGCGCGCGTCGAAGGCCGCCAGTCCCGCCGCCGGCAGATGCTCGACGCCATCGCCGGACGGTACCGATTCGTCCCCGTCATCCTCATGCTGGCCGTGATCTGGGCCTTCTTCACCGCCCAGGACAGCGCGTTCATGGGCAACCGCAACATCACCAACCTGCTGGTGCAGATCGTCGTCACGGCGACGATCGCCCTGGGCATCGTCTTCGTCCTGCTGCTCGCCGAGATCGATCTCTCGGTCGCCGCCAACAGCGGCGCGGCGGCGGCACTCACCGCGATCCTCGTGGTCAACCACTCCTGGCCCGCCTGGCTCGGCCTGCTGGCCGGGATCGCGGCCGGGGCGGTGATCGGCCTGATCCAGGGAGCCGTGGTCACCCAGTTCGGGGTGCCGTCGTTCGTCGTCACGCTGGGCGCCCAGCTCATGCTGCTCGGCGCGATCCTGGTGCTGCTGCCCGGCGGCACCGGACAGGTCAGCCTTTTCGGCACCGGCATCGCCACCCTGTCCAGCACCTATCTGCCACCCGCCCTGGGGTGGGCGCTCACGGCCGCGGGCATCGTCGCGTTCGTCCTGCTGCGCCTGCTCGCCCTGGGCGAGTCCCGGCGCCGGGGCATCGACATGAGCCTGGTCCGCGAGGTCGTCGCCCCCGGCATCCTCGTCGGCGCCGCAAGTGTGACGGCCGTGGCGGTGCTCAACAGCTATCTCGGTGTGCCTCTGCCCGTGGTGATCCTCTTCGCGCTGCTCATCGTGTTCAGCTACATCACCACGCAGACCCGCTTCGGCCTGCACCTCTACGCCGTCGGCGCCAACCCGGACGCCGCCCGCCGGGCCGGCATCCCGGTGGCCCGCGCCAAGATGATCGCCTTCAGCCTGGCAGGTGGACTGGCCGCGCTCGGCGGCATCCTCGCCGCCTCACGGCTGCTCGGGGTGTCGGCCTCCTCCGGTACCGGAACGGTTCTGCTGGAGTCCATCGCGGCGGCCGTGATCGGCGGAACGAGTCTCTTCGGCGGGCGCGGCAGCGTCTGGGACGCCCTGCTCGGCGCCCTGGTGATCGGCTCCATCTCCAACGGCCTCGACCTGATCGGTGCGGAGACGGTGGTCAAGTACGTCGCCGAGGGATCCATCCTCGTCCTCGCGGCGACTGTGGATTCGATCCTCACCCGTGGCAGTGTCTTCGCCCGAGCGACCAAGTAGCGCGGGTCCGCCGCCGAGACCGCCCTCGTAAGGAGCCCCGATGCCTTCCAGCCAGGACCAGACCCCCGGTCCGGTCGACCCCTCCCGCCGACGCCGTCCCACCCTGACGGACGTCGCCGCGATGGCCGGAGTGTCCGTGTCCACGGTCAGCCGGGCTCTGGACGGCAACCCCCGCATCCCGGGGGAGACCCGGCAGAAGGTCGTCGAGGCGGCGACCGCGCTGGGCTTCAGGCGCAACATCTCGGCGCGGTCCCTGCGCACCCAGTCCTCCATGCTCGTCGGCGTCGTCGTCCCCGACATCGCCATCGCCTTCTACGCCACGGTCCTCAAAGCCGCCCAGAACGTGCTGGAGGCCGCCGGCTACCAGGTCGTCGTCATGAACACCGAGCGCGACGCCCAGCACGAGACCGTCGCCCTGCGCACCCTCCAGGACCGCCAGGTCGACGGACTGCTGGTCGCCACCAGCGGCGGCTACGTCCCGGACCGGGGACCCGTCGTGTTCTTCGACCACGTCATCCCGGACACGGGCCTCGGCTACGTCAGCCCGGACAACGCCGGCGGCATGACCACCCTCGTGGAACACCTCGCCACCGTCCACGGCCACACCAGGATCGCCTTCCTGGGCGTCCCGCCCGGCCCCACCGCCCGCACCCAGCGGATGGAGCACGCCCCCGCCACCGAACGCCTGGAGGCCTTCCGCCACGTCATGGGCGCACGGCGGCTGCCGGTGCCCCCGGAGTACCTGGTCTACGGCGACCACGAGTGGACCGAGGCCAGCGCGCAACAGGCGGTGGCCCAACTGATGCGGGTGGCCGAGCCGCCGACCGCGATCATCGCGGCGGGCGACACCCTCGCCCTCGGCGCGCTCCGTCAACTCCGGGCCGACCAGTACAAGGTCGGCACGGACATCGCCCTGGTCTCCTTCGACGACCCGGTCTCCAGCGACCTGCTCGACCCGCCGATGACCGCCCTGCGCCGGCACGACCGCGAACTCGGCGAGATCAGCGCGCGCATGCTGCTGGACGCTCTCGAAGGCCGCAAGTCCGGCGTCGCGCCCAAGACCGAGCACCCCACCGAGACCCGGGTGCCACTCGACCTGATCGTCCGGCGCAGCTGCGGCTGCGCACCGGAAACGCCTGAATCGGAGCCTCCACCATGAGCCGACGCCCCGTCACGCTCTTCACCGGCCAGTGGGCCGACATGCCGATCGAGGAACTCGCCGAGAAGGCAGGCAAGTGGGGCTACGACGGCCTCGAACTCGCCTGCTGGGGCGACCACTTCAACGTCCGCCAAGCCGTCACCGACCCCGGGTACGTGAAACGGCAGCGCGCACTCCTGGAGCGCCACGACCTCAACGTCTGGGCCATCTCCAACCACCTGACCGGCCAGGCCGTCTGCGACGTCCCCCTCGACCACCGCCACCGTGACGTACTGCCGCCCCACGTCTGGGGCGACGGCGAACCCGAGGGGGTACGCGCCCGGGCCGCCGCCGAGATGGCCGACACCGCCCGGGCCGCCGCCGCCCTCGGCGTCACCCGGGTCAACGGCTTCACCGGCTCCAGCATCTGGTACATGCTGGCCGGCTTCCCGCCCGTCTCGGCGGAGACCATCGACGCGGGCTACGACGACTTCGTGGAGCGCTGGACCCCGATCCTGGACGTCTTCCAGGCCGAGGGCGTCGTCTTCGGCCTGGAGATCCACCCCGCGGAGATCGCCTACGACTACTGGACCACCGAACGCACCCTCGACGCCATGAAGCACCCGGCGTTCGGCATCAACTTCGACCCCAGCCATCTGCACTGGCAGCAGGTCGACCCGGTCGCCTTCCTGGAGGGCCACGGCGACCGCGTGACCCACGTCCACTGCAAGGACGCCACCCGCCGCCTCAACGGCCGCAACGGCATCATCGCCTCCCACCTCCCCTTCGGAGACCCCCGGCGCGGCTGGGACTTCCGCACCGTCGGACGCGGCGGCATCGACTGGGAGGAGATCATGCGCGCGCTCAACCGCCTCGGCTACGACGGCCCGCTCTCCGTCGAGTGGGAGGACGTCGGCCTCGACCGGGAGACCGCCGCGCCCGAGGCGCTGCGTTTCGTCCGCTCGGTCGCCGCGGAGGCCTCCGACCGGCAGTTCGACGCCGCGTTCAGCACCAACCGCTGAGCCCTCACCTCCCGTAAGTAACCCCTGTGGATTGGTAGTTGTCATGGTGGACATGCTGATCGGCGGTACCTGGACGCCCGCGCTCTCGGGCGTGGCCGAGGAAGTGACCTCGCCGTTCGACGGCGCGGCCGTGGGGACCGTACCCGTGGCCGGAGTGAAGGATGTGGAGGCCGCGCTCGCGGCGGCCGAGGCCGGCGCGGCCGTCTGGCGCGCGACCCCCGCCCACGAGCGGATGCGGATTCTGTTCCGCGCGGCCGTGCTCGCCGACCGGCGAGCGGCGGAGACGGCGCGGCTGATCAGCGCCGAGACCGGAAAGACGATCACCGAGGCGACCGGCGAGGCGGGCCGCTCCGGCGACATCATCCGGCTGGCCGCGTTCGAGGGCGCCCATCTCTACGGCGACACCCTGCCGTTGGACGCCAACCGGGGCACCGGCCACGACAAGATCGGGTTCACCGTCCGCCAGCCCTGCGGAGTGGTCGTCGCCATCACCCCGTTCAACTACCCCGCCCTGCTGGTACTTCACAAGCTCGCCCCCGCGCTCGCCGCCGGCAACGCGGTCGTACTCAAGCCCGCCCGTACGACACCGCTGACCGCGCTCGCGCTCGCCGCGTGCTTCGTCGAGGCGGGCCTGCCGGAGGGCGTGCTCTCCGTGCTGACCGGACCGGGCGGGGAACTCGGCGACGCGCTGGTCTCGGACCCCCGGGTGCGCAAGGTCTCCTTCACCGGCTCGACCAGGACCGGCGAACACATCACCCGCGTCGCCGGCGTGAAGAAGCTCTCGCTGGAACTGGGCGCGTCCTGCCCGGTGGTGATACTCCCGGACGCCGACATCGAAGCCGCGGCGAGCGCCGTCGCCCTCGGCGGCTACATCAACGCGGGCCAGGTCTGCATCTCCGTACAACGCGTCATCACCCACCCCGCGATCAGCGGCGACTTCCTGGACGCGCTGGTGCCCAAGGTCGAGGCCATCCGCACCGGCGACCCCGCCTCGGCGGACACCGGTATCGGCACGCTGATCACCCGGCAGGAGGCGGAACGCGTCCACGCCTCCATCGCCGACGCGGTCTCCGGCGGCGCCCGGCTGCTGACCGGCGGGGAACGGGACGGCGCCGTCGTCACACCCGCGGTGGTCGCGGACGTGGCACCCGGATCGCCGTTCAGCCAGGACGAGTTGTTCGGCCCCGCCGTCGCCGTCAGCACCGCCGAGGACTGGCAGTCGGCCATCGCCCAGGCCAACGGCACCGCGTACGGACTCGGCGCGGGCATCTTCACCAGCGACGTCAGCGGCGCCGTCCGCGCCATCCGGGAGATCGACGCCGGCACCGTGCACATCAACTGGACCCCCCTGTGGCGCGCCGACCTCATGCCTTACGGCGGGCTCAAGGGCAGCGGCATCGGCAAGGAGGGCCCGCGCGCCGCGGTCGAGGAGATGACCGAGGCCAAGACCGTGATCCTGCACGGCCGCCCCTGGTGAACAACCCCGGTCCGTGCCCCTCGTACAGCGTTGTACGGAAGGAAATCCCCTGTGAGTGTGTCCCGATCCGAGCCCACCACCCGACTGACCGTGGCCCAGGCCGTCGTCTCCTATCTCTCCCACCAGTACAGCGACGCCGACGGTGAACGGCGGCGGCTGATCCCGGCCACCTGCGGCATCTTCGGCCACGGCAACGTCGCGGGACTCGGCCAGGCGCTCGACCAGTTCTCCGACCGGATGCCGTTCGTCCAGGGTCGCAACGAACAGGCCCTCGTGCACCTGGCCACCGGCTTCGCCAAGCACGCCCGGCGCCACGCCACCCTCGCCGTCACCGCCTCGATCGGGCCGGGCGCGCTGAACATGGTCACCGGCGCGGGCCTGGCCACCGTCAACCGGCTGCCGGTCCTGCTGCTCCCCGGCGACAGCTACGCGACGCGTCGTCAGGGCCCGGTGCTCCAGCAACTCCAGCACCCCATCGAGGCCGACACCTCGGTCAACGACGCCTTCCGGCCCGTCTCGCGCTTCTTCGACCGCATCACCCGGCCCGAGCAACTGCTCACGGCCCTTCCGGCGGCGATGCGGGCGCTCACCGACCCCGCCCAGACCGGCGCCGTGGTCCTCTCCCTGCCGCAGGACGTGCAGTCGCACGCGTACGACTTCCCGACCGCACTCTTCCGCGACACGGTCTGGCGGATCCGCCGCCCGGCCGCCGATCCGGACGAGGTGACCCAGGTCGCCTCGCTGCTCGCCGAGGCCCGGCGACCGCTGATCATCGCGGGCGGAGGCGTCAACTACTCAGGCGCCACAGCGGAGTTGGAGCGGCTGGCCGACCTGGCGGGCGTCCCGGTCGTCGAGACCTTCGGCGGCAAGGGCGCGGTGCAGCAGCGTACTTGGTGGCAGCTCGGCGGCATCGGACTCGAAGGCACGCCCGCCGTCAACGAGTTGGCGCGGGAAGCCGACTTCGTGCTCACCGTGGGCTCCCGGCTGACCGACTTCGCCACCGCTTCCCACTCGCTCTTCCAGGACCCGGACGTCCGCTTCGCCAGCATCAACCTGGACGTCCAGGACGCGGGCCGGCTGGGCGCCGTAGGCATCGTGGCCGACGCCAAGCGGGCCCTGGCCGCCCTCGCCGACGAGGTCGAGGCCCGGCGGATCGCCGCTCCCGCCGACTGGCGGCAGCGGGTCGAAGCCGCGCACGCCCGGTGGGTCCCGGTCCGTGCCCGGGCCATCGACCCGGGCGTCCCCTTCGACAAGTCCGCGGTGCCGGCCGACTCCGACGTGGTCACCGACACGGACGCGGTACTGACCCAGGGCCAGCTCATCGGGGTGCTCCAGGAGCACGCCCGGCCCGGCGACACCGTCATCGCCGCCGCCGGAGGACCGCCCGGCGACCTGCAGAAGGTCTGGGACGCCACCGAAGGACGCCACTGCCATCTCGAATTCGGCTTCTCCTGCATGGGCTACGAGTTGCCCGCCGCGATCGGGGTCCGGCTCGCCGAACCCCGGCCGGAGGCCCGTGTCACCGCGTTCATCGGTGACGGCACCTTCCTGATGGCTCCCACCGAACTTGTCACCGCCGCCCAGGAACGCGCCGCGGTCACGATCGTCATCGCCGAGAATCACGGCTACCAGGTCATCCACCGCCTCCAAATGGGCCGCAACGGCGCCGAGTTCGGCAACGAGTTCCGCTACCGCACCAGCGCCCTGGACCTCACCGACGGCAAGCCCGCCCGGCTGGAGAGCGACTACCTCGACGTCGACCTGGTGAGCGTCGCGGCCGGGCTCGGTGCCCGCGCTCTCCGGGCCACCACCGCCGACGAGTTCACGGAGGCCCTCGACTCCACCCGGGACCACCAGGGCCCGGTGGTCATCGTCGTCCCTGTCATCCCACATGCCGATCTGCCCGGCGCGGGCGTCTGGTGGGACGTGGCCCCCGCAGAGGTCGCCGAACAGCCGACCGTGGCCGCACTGCGCGCCGAGTACGAGGCCGGGCTCGCCGAGCAGAGGTGGTTCGGATGATCCCCTCGCCGCTGGACCACGGCCGTCTGCGGCGCCGACTGGCCACCGGGGAACCGACCGTGGGCACGTTCGTCGGCGCCGCCGCCCCCGTCGTGGGAGAGGTCTGCGCCGCCGCGGGAGTCGACTGGCTGCTGCTCGATCTGGAGCACGGCGCGGGCGGCGAGGAGCAGGCGCGCGCGCTCGTGCCGGCCGCCGCCGCGTACGGGGTGCCGACCGTCGTCCGCGTCGAGTCCGCGGCCCGCATCCGCGTCGGGCGGGTGCTCGACCTGGGCGCGGCCGGTGTGATGCTGCCCCGGCTGGACAGCGCGGACGAAGTCGTCGCCGCGCTGCGGCACTTGCGCTATCCGCCGACCGGCGACCGGGGTGTGGCCACCTACAACCGGGCCTGCCGCTTCGGTCTCGACCCCGGGGCGCTGGACCGCGAGGAGGACCGGCCCCTCGGTGTGGTGCAGATCGAGTCGGCCGCCGCACTGGACGACGTCGACAAGATCGCCGCACTGGACGGCGCCGACGTGCTCTTCGTCGGCCCCCGCGACCTCAGCCACGACCTCGGTGTCCCCGGACAGTTCAACTCGCCTGTCTACACAGCCGCGTTGGACAAGGTCCGCGCCGCCGCAGCAGCACACGGCAAGGCAAGCGGCCTGCTGGTGAACGACGGCGCCGGGGCGGCGGCCCGGATCGCCGAAGGCTGGACCTTCGTCGCCATCGGCTCCGACTCCACCCTGCTCGCCGCAGCCGTCACCGCCCACCTCAAGCAGGCACGCACCGCGTCCTGATCCCGCACAACCCTGGAGCACAACCATGACCAACGGCAACGAATCCGACGGCTCCGAGGACGCGGCAACGCTCGGTGTGGGCCTGATCAGCGTGGGCTGGATGGGCAAGCTGCACACCCGCGCCTACCAGGCCATCCCCGTCGTCTATCCCGAACTCGGACTGCGGCCAAGACTCGTGCACGCCGCCGACACCGCACCCGACCGTGCCGCCTACGCCCGAGACGTGCTCGGCTACGCCAGAGCCTCCGCCGACTACCGCGAGGTCCTCGCCGACCCAGAGGTCGACGTGGTCTCCATCTGCGGGCCCAACCACGTGCACCGCGAGATCGCCGTCGCCGCCGCCGAGGCGGGCAAGCCGTTCTGGATCGAGAAGCCGGTCGGACGCAGTGTCGCCGAGACCGCCGCGGTCGCCGCCGCCGCCCACGCGGCAGGCGTCGAGACCTCCGTCGGCTACAACTACCGCGGCGCACCGGCCGTCGAGCGCATCCGCGAACTGGTCGCGGACGGCACGCTCGGCCGGATCACCAACGTCCGCTCCGTCTTCTACTGCGGCTACGCGGCCGAGCCCAAGGGCGCGCTCTCCTGGCGCTTCCGCCGCGAGTTCGCCGGCAGCGGCGCACTCGGCGACCTGCTCAGCCATGTCGTCGACCTCGTCCAGTACGTCGTCGGACCGATCCGCGAGGCCAGTTCGCTGCTCTCCACCGTGTACACCGAGCGGCCCGTCCTGCCCATGGGCTCCGGCACGCACTTCGCCGTCATCGAGGACGGAGAGATGGCACCGGTCGAGAACGACGACCACGTCTCCGCCCTGGTCCGCTTCGCCGACGGCCCGCACACCACCGGCGCGGTCGGCACCCTGGAGGCGTCCCGCGTCATCGTCGGCCCGCAGTGCGGACTCGCCATCGAGGTCTACGGCACCGACGGCTCCGCCTCCTGGAACTTCGAGCGGCTCAACGAGCTGCAACTGTGCCTCGGGCGCGGCGGCCCCAACGTCGGCTACACCACGGTCCTCGCCAACGCCTCCATGGGCGACTACGCGCGCTTCCAGCCCGGACCGGCCAACAGCATGGGATTCGACGACCTCAAGGTGATCGAGGCCAAGAAGTTCCTCACCGCGCTGGCCGGCGGCGAACAGCGCAACGCGACCATCTACGACGCCCACCAGGACGCCGAGGTCCTCGCCGCCGTCGCCGCCTCGGCCGAGGACGGACGCTGGCACCCCGTCAGCACCGTCCCCGACGCCGCCTACGGGCGCACACCGCACGTCGAGGCGAGCCATGCCTGATCCCACCGTCGTCGCCCTCGGCAGCGTCGACCCCGCGCTGGTGCAGGGCCCGCTGTCGGGACAGGCCGCCTTCGTGCCCCGCCCGGGGCCGGACGACCTGGCCGCGGCGGTCGGCGCGATCGTCCGTGCCGACGCCGTGGTCGACCGTGACGCACTGGACCGGATGCCCAACTGCCGTGTCCTGGCCCGCACCGGCGTCGGCGTCGACCTGGTGGACGTGGCCGAGGCGACCGCGCGCGGCATCGCCGTGGTCATCACCCCCGACAGCGGCTCCCAGGCCGTCGCCGAGGGCGTCCTGGGCATGGCACTGCACCTGGTCAAACGCTTCGGACCGTTGAACCGCCTGGTGCGGGAGGGCCAGTGGGCACGGCGCACGGAGATCCCGGTCGGCGACCTGTCCGGCGCGCTCATCGGGATCATCGGCTACGGCCGCATCGGGCGCCGGGTCGGCGTACTCGCCGAGGCCTTCGGGATGCGGGTGCTGGCCCACGACCCGTTCGCCACGCCCCCGGACGCGGTCAACTGCCCCGATCTGACCGAACTCGTCGCGCACAGCGACGTCATCACCCTGCACCTGCCGCTCTCGGACGCCACCCGCCGGCTGGTGGACCACCGGTTCCTCGCGGCGGTCAAACCGGGGGCCGTGCTGCTGAACTGCGGTCGCGGCGGACTGGTCGACCTCGACGCCGTACAGGACGCGCTCCTCACCGGCCGCCTCTCAGGCGTCGCCCTGGACGTCTACGACCCCGAACCGCCCGCCCACCACCCGCTCTTCGACCACCCCGACGTACTGCTCACCCCCCACCTGATGGGCATGAGCATCCGCGCCGAGGCCGCGACCTACGCCGACGCGGCCCGAGGCGTCGCCGACGTACTGGCCGGACGCCGACCGGCCGCGCTCGCCAACCCCGAGTGGATGCCCGCCAGTTGTTCCAAGGAGAGATCGAGATGACACTGCTGGACGACAAGGTCGTGCTCGTCAGCGGGGGCAGCCAGGGAGTCGGCGGCGCCGTCGCCCGAGCCGCGGCCCGAGCGGGCGCGTCGGTGCTCCTCACCGGTCGCCGGACCGAGCCCGGCGAGGCACTGGCCGCCGAACTCACCGCCCTGGGAGCCCAAGCCGCCTTCGTCAGGGCCGACGTCGCCGACGTGGAGCAGGCCAGGGCCTCGGTGGCCGCCGCCGTCGCCCGGTTCGGCCGGGTCGACTGCCTGGTCAACTCCGCGGGCCTGACCTCACGCGGTTCGCTGCTGGACACCACGCCGGAGCTGTTCGACGCGCACATCGCCGTCAACCTGCGCGCACCGTTCTTCCTGATGCAGGGCGCCGTCGCCGACATGCTCTCCCGGCACGCCCACGGGACGATCGTCAACATCATCTCCACCTCGGCGCACTGCGGCCAGTCCTTCCTGACGCCGTACTCGACCGCCAAGGCCGCCCTGGCCGGACTCACCCGCAACGCCGCGCACGCCCACCGCTTCGACCGCATCCGCATCAACGGGCTCAACATCGGGTGGACGGACACCGAGGGCGAGGACGCCACCCAGCGCGTCTTCCACGGCGCCGGCGACGACTGGAGGGAACAGGCCGGGAAGAACCTGCCCATGGGCCGCCTGGGCCGGGCGGACGAGATCGCCGACTTCGTCGTGTTCCTCCTCTCGGAGCGCAGCGGAGTGGTCACCGGGTCCGTCATCGACTGGGACCAGAACGTCATCGGCGCCATCGACTGAACCTGGACGGCGTCATCGCCGCCACCCCTCTCTCCGCGAGCACTGCCCCGTCCGCGTGGTGGAAGTGCACCGGTGACGGTCGGAGGTCGTGGAGGAATCAGCTCCGCAAGGACGCGGCCGCGTGCGCCGCGCGAAAGTCACCCCGCTACCCGCTCTCCTTTTAACCGGAAGGCTCCTGACGTGAGCGCTCCTGTCCTGTGTCACACCCCTGTGCGTCGCCTCGCCACAGTCCTGACCGCCTCGGCGTCGGCCCTCGCGCTCACCGCGTGCGGTGTCGTCGACGGCATCGGCGGAAGCGGCAGCTCCGCATCCCCGAAGAAGGGCGACGACATCACGGTGGGCCTGCTCCTGCCCGACAAGGACACCGCACGCTTCGAGGACTTCGACCACCCCGTCATCGAGAAGGAGGTCGCCACCCTCACACACGGCAAGGGCAAGGTCGTCTACGCCAACGCCGAGGCGAGCCAGGACAAGCAGAGCCGCCAGTTCCAGGAGATGGTGGACCAGAAGGTCGACATCATCCTGGTCGACGCGCTGGACGCCAAGGCCATCGCCCCGGACGTCCAGAAGGCGAAGGACGCCGGCATCCCCGTCATCGCCTACGACCGGCTCGCCCAGGGCCCGATCGCCGCGTATGTCTCGCACGACAACGAACTCGTCGGCGAGGTCCAGGGCCGCGCCATCCTGGAGGCGCTCGGCAGCAAGGCGGCCACCAGCAAGATCGTCATGATGAACGGCGACCCCGAGGACACGAACTACGCGAAGTACAAGCAGGGCGCTCTCAGCGAACTTGAGAACAAGGTCCGGATAGCCAAGGAGTACGACACCACCGGGTGGTCGCCGAAGGTCGCCGAGGCGAACATGAAGAAGGCGATCCAGGCGGTCGGCCTCGACAACATCGACGCCGTCTACGCGGCCAACGACGGCCTGGCCGGCGCCGTCATTCAGGCGCTCAAGGACGCGGGCGCCACCAGGATCCCGCCGGTGACCGGCCAGGACGCGAACCTGGACGCGGTGCAGCGGATCGTCTCCGGCGAGCAGTACATGACCGCGTACAAGCCGTTCCTGGAGGAGGCCACCCGCGCCGCGGAGATGGCGGTGTACAAAATCCAGGGCCGGGACATCCAGTTCGACGCGCTGACCCGGGACACGGTCGACAGCCCCACCGAGAAGAAGATCCCCGCGATGCTGGTGCCGGTCGTCTCCCTCACCAAGGACAACATCGAGGACACGGTGATCGCGGACGGCGTCTACTCCGTCAAGGACATCTGCACCGCGAAGTACGCGACGGCCTGCGCGGCGATCGGCCTGCACGGCTGAACCACGGCGACGGTGCTGCGCGGTGTCGCGCAGCACCGGTCACATCGCCGGTGAGCGTCCCGGGACGGCGACGGGTCGCAGCCGCCGTACACGGAACCGTTCACGGCGCATGAGGGGCCGTTCGACGAGGGCGTACGAGGCGAGAGCCGCGAGGAGTGTGGCCGCGAGGCCGACCGGAAGCAGCGGATCGCCCCGCACTCCGAGGTCGTGGAGCAACCGGATGACGGGGTAGTGCCACAAGTACATCCCGTAGCTGAGGTTGCGCCCGATCCACACCGGGGCGGACAGCGACAGCAGACGGGTGGGCCACGCCTCGGGGCACAGGTCCAACGCGGCCACCACGCAGGCCGTCAGCAGAGCGGCGACCAGGAATCCCACCGTGTACCAGACCGGATTCCACCCGCTGACCTCGGTGATCGGGATCTGCCAGGCGATCAGCCCCAGCACCACCAGCGCGGGGCAGCACAGTCGTCCCGCCCAGCGGCGCAACTGCGCCAGCCGGAGATCGTCGGCGCGCAGCCGGGCCAGCACCAGGGCCAACAGGGCGCCGACGAGGAGCTGGTCGGCGCGGGTGTCGGGGCCGTTGTAGATGCGGTGTGCCGCCGAGGGATCCCAGAGCACGGTCCGCCAGAGCACCGGCAGCACGCACAGCACCGCGACCCAGCCCAGCACCGCACGCGCCCTCGCACGCCGGAGCAGCACCAGCAGGAGGAGGGGCCAGGCCAGATAGAACTGCTCCTCCACGCCCAGGGACCAGGTGTGGCTGAGCGGCGCGGTGAGATCCGAGTACGTCCCGGCGTTCCCGGCCCGGACCAGGTTGACGACCGAGCCCGCGGCCAACACCGCCGCCATCCACGCCCCTTGGAACAGCGGCAGCGCGAACGCCACGGACAGGACGGCGGTCACCGCGCACATCACCAGCAGGGCCGGCATCAGCCGCAGCCACCGTCGGCGGTAGAACGACCACAGCCCGATACGGCCGGCACGGGCGTACTCGGTGACCAGCAGCCGGGTGATGACGAATCCGCTGATCGTGAAGAACACGTCCACGCCCACCGAGCCACCGGGAACCAGGTCGGGTTCCACGTGGTAGACGATCACCAGCACGACGGCGACCGTCCGCAGCCCGTCCAGCCCCGCCACCCGCCCACCACCGCGCAGCCCGGACGCAAAGCCCTGTCTCACGTCTCTTGCGTCAGGGCGCTGTCCGGTGGCCTCGTCTACCGCGCTTCGATGGAGGGTGCTCATAACGGCGGCGTCTGCCCAGCCGGACGGGGATCACACAAATTCTCATGTTCCTCATGAAGCGGCGGCACGATCAGGCAGCGCCCCTGCGCAAGCCCTCATCGCAGCCTGCTTGGAACCAGGCCTTCATTCGCCATGCGGGGGCGCAGGCCCGTCCGGCACGGCCTTGAGATCAACGCCTGCGCCTACGACCTCCCCGGCGGCCCGCGACTGACCGCCAACTGGCCCTGGTCACCGGACCAGTTCGACGAGAGCGAGATCCGCCGGCTCGGCCGGCTCCGGGAAACGGCCGTCCACGGCATCGTCCGCCACATGCGGCACCCGCACACCCGAGGCCCTGGAAGCCGCCCACCCCGCACTGGAGGACGTCCTCCCGCCGACTCCGGACCAGAGGGTCGGATTCATCGGAACCGAGGCACTGCCACGTCCCGTGCAGTGGGCCGTCCATCTCGGGGGAGACCTCGACCCCGAGAGACTGCGTACGGCGATCACCGAGGGGGAGAACGGTCTCGTCCACTTCGTCGTCGCCGACGAGACCCAGGCCCGTCCTCCGCTGCTCCGCTTCACCCTCCTCCGCCTCGGAGCGGACGAGCACCGCCTCGTCATGACCAACGACCACCGTGTGCTGGACGGTTGGTCCTTCCCCGTCCTGCTCGGGCCTGGCTCAGGTTTCCTCCTGTCGAAGCTACTTCGAGGAACTGACAGCGGCGCTGACCGACATCGCCGGCCGGCACGGCATGACAGTGGGTACGGTCTTCCAGGGAGCCTGGGCCGCCGTGCTCGGCCGGGCGATCGGCGAGGAGGACGTCGTCCGCCGGCGAACCTCACCCTGCTGCGGGTCCGACTCGACAGCGAAAGGCCCTTCATCGAGGTACTGACCCGGCTTCGCGACGAGCAGGCGGAGCTGCTGGCACACCAACACCTGCCGCCGATGGACGTGTTGGCGGCCACTGGAATGTCGCCCTGAACCCCATGCTCTACCCCGGATCGCCCTGCACGATGGTGGTGCGACACCAGCCGAAACAACTCGACGAGACCCAAGTCCGGGACATGTGCGCGCAGTTCACCGATCTGCCGACGGCCGTGGCAGCCGCCCAGGACCTCCCGCTCGCCACCCTCTGGCCCGCCCACCGGTAGGGGCCGCCCAGCATCAGGCCGTGTCGGTCTGTGTCTCGGTGTGGACGACGAGGGCGCGTTGCGGACTGAGGTCGAGGGAGGTGAGGACGGACGAGTGCACGACGGAGGGCAGGGTGTGACGGAGGAGGGCGGAGGTGGCGTGAGGGAGGTTCTGGTAGGCGGTCGTCGCCTGGGACATCGCCTGTATGCCGGCGAAGGCCCCGACGAGGACCTCGGCCGTCTCGACCGGGTCGACGTGGGGGAGGAGTTCGCCCTGGCTCCGGGCCTTGTCGAGCAGGTCGGTGACGAGGGAGGTCCAGTGGTGGAACGGGCCGGTGCGGTCGACGCCGTCGGCACGCTGATCGAGAGCGAGCCGGGCGCCTGCCCGCACCATGGGGTCGGTCTGCAGGTGGTAGGCGTGGAGCATGGCCGTGTCGACGAGCTCCTGGGTCTTGCAGGGGCGGTCGGGGACGGCGAGGTTGTCGTTCTGCCCGGCGAGGACGCCTTCGGCGAGCTGTTCCTTCGACTTGAAGTGGAAGTACAGGGCGCCCTTGGTGACATTGGCGGCGGTGAGGATCTCGCTGATCGTGGCCGCCTGGTATCCGCGCTCCTCGAAGACGCCGGCCGCGGCGACAAGGATGGTGCGGCGGGTACGGATCGCCCGGTCCTGCTTGGGTCCTGCCATGGGCCGGCGCCTTTCGTTACGCGTGAGCTGCGCAGTCCAACTCGGTAAAAATACCGTCCAGTTCGTATAGTCTACGGCGCTCCGCAACTCGCTGGTGAGCCCGTGGCGGGCCTGTTGAGAGCGGGAACGTCGTCAACAGGCGTGTGTCGGCTGGTTTTCCGTACCGGTCATGCCGTTTGTCGAACCCTGTTCGGCCAGTCGGTCGCCCTTGGAGGTGCGCTGCTCCGTCCGTCGGGCCGCCCGCTCAGCTCGGCGTCCAGCGTCTCCCGGGCCACGCGCGCCCGGCCGCCGGCTTCGACCGCGCGGGAGGACGTCCTGTCCGCGTCCGCGACGAAAACGCGCAGCAGACTTGGCATGGCCGGCCGGTCCGCGTACCGGTCGAAGGCCGGCACGACGGTCTCGCCGACGTGGATCTCCTCATGGCCGATCAATCCGTCCTCGGTCGCCACCCGCCCGAGTTCTTCACCGCCGAACGCCTGGGTGGCGAAGTCGAGGAACGCTCCGGTGTCGTCGGTGACGATCCAGGGCGCGACGGTGGTGTAGTCCTGGCTGGATCTTGCCTGGTGGTTCCAGACACTGACTCGATGTGTGAAACCGCCAGGCAAGGGCAGGTACTGCTCCGCGCTCGGTCCATACCGTGCGGGCCTCCGCCGCCTCGTCCGCTCACGCATCGCTCACGCACGGCGAGCCGCCGAGCAGCGGCTTCGTACGTCCGCGGGTGCCCTTGATGCGGCTCAGGGGCGATCGGGCGGGGGCGCGGGCACGCGGTTGAGGCGGAGCGCCATCACCGGACAGGCGGCGACCGCGCGTCGGGCGTGGGGGAGCAGTTCGGCCGGGACCGTGGCGCTGTGGAGCACGGGGTAGCCCCATTCGTCCAGGCCGACCAGTTCGGGTACCAGTTCGGCGCAGAGGCCGTGTCCGTCGCAGGCGGCGAAATCGACGGCCAGTACGTGAACCTGGGCTTCGGCTGGGGCGCGGGTCATCGCCATTCCTCCTCCTCGGGGGGCCGGGGTGCGGGCACGGGCAGGACGAGGGGGCCGTAGGCGGCACGGCACGGCCCTGTGTGTACGTGCTGGTGGACGTCGTCGGCGAAGACCCGCAGCGCGGAGGCGGCCAGCCGTGCTCCACCGTCGGGATGGCTGCACGCGCCGCGTCCCGGGAGCAGCCCGAGGCGGTGGTGGAGCCGGTCGATCCGCTGGGCATCGGCGCTGCCCCGGGCGAGCGCGGCGAAGTCCTCGGCGACGGCCGGCAGCCCGAACCGGCACGGCCCGCACTGTCGGGCACTCTGCGCGGCGAGGTACGCCAGCGCGGCTGCCGTCTCGGCGAGGCCGCAGGTGCCTTCGGGCAACGCCACCAGGACACCCGCGCCGCGTTCGAGGGCCGTGGTGCTCAGCGGCACCGGCAGCCAGCTGCCGAAGAAGCCGCCCGCGAGCACGGCGCAGAGCCGTCCCTGAGGGCCGCCGGCCCGGGCCAGGGCCGTGGGCACCGGACTGCCCGCCGGGATCTCGTACACCCCCGGGTGCCGGACGGCGCCCGAGACCGTGACCAGCGTGCTGCCTGGTGCCCGGGGACTGCCGCTCTCGCGGAACCAGGCGGAGCCGTAGCGGGCGATCAGCGCGAGGTGGGCCAGGGTCTCCACGTTGCCGATCAGCGTGGGCCGTTTGCCGACGCCCTTCTCGAAGGGGCGCGGTGGGGTCGCGAGGGGGCGGGCGTCGCCGCCGTTCAGCCAGCTCACCAGGGACGTCTCCTCGCTGGAGACGAAGTGGTGGGGCAGGGTGTGGACCTTCACCGGTACCGGGTCGAGCCGGGCGCGGCGCCGCTCGGCGACCGCCGCGGTGAGCTGGTCCGCCTGCGTCGCCCGGGTGCGGGGCACGCACAGGTGCACCACGTTCGCGCCGACCGCGACGGCGGCCAGCACCGCGCCGTCCAGGACGAGGTGCGGGGCGAGAGAGAGCAGCACCTCGTCCTTGTGGCTGGCGGGCTCGCTCTCCATGCCGTTGGCGACGACCACGGCAGGGCTCCCCGCCCCGGCGACCGAGCGGAGTTTGCGGCCGGTGGGGAAGCCCCCGCCGCCCCGGCCGGTGAGCCCGGCTTCCTCAACGGCGCGTACCAGCGGCATGGAGGCCCCGCGACTGCGTGCCGAGGACAGCGGGAGCGGGCCGTACCGGCCGAGATGTTCGGTCAGGTCGGCGGTCCGGCCGGTGTCGTACCAGCCTTGGAGCAGGCGTTCGCCGTAAGGCCCGCCAGGGGCCGCCGCATGTTCTCCGGCGAGTACGGTCCCGGCCCCGGTGTCGGAGTTCATTCGGCGTCGTCTCCCTCGTGTTCGGCTTGCTGATCGGACTGCTGCTGTGGGGTCGGCGACTGATGGGGTACCGCCGGGGCGGTGGGCGACGCCGGGGCCTGTGCCATGCCGCCGGCGCGGTGTGCCCAGCCGGGCCGCAACGGGCCGTCGGCCAGGAACGCGACCAGTGCCACGGGCACCAGCACCAGGGCCGCCGTCGCCCACCGTCGCACCCGGACCGCTCCCGCTCCGGCCCGGACCAGCCGCCACCACACAGCGGCCACGACGGTCAGCAGACAGCCCGCGTACAGCACCAGCTGCGGGCCCAGACGGGTGTCCGTGCCGGTGCCGGCCGCGTGGAAGAGCGCCACCGGCCAGGACACGTACGCCAGCCAGTGCACAGCCTTCCAGCGGCGCAGGCCCAGGCGTCCGCGGACCGCGCTGGTCACCGCGACCGCCAGCAGCAGGTCGAGCGCCACCGCGCCCAGGCCCACCCACAGCGGACGGTAGGAGGCCACGAACGGCACGAACGCCGTCGGCCAGGTGAGATGGGCGTAGCTGTCCGCGATGGCGGTGACGATGTGCATCCCCAGGAAGGCCAACGTGAGCAGCGACAGGTTGCGGTGCAGCGCGGACACCTCGAACCGGCCCAGGCGCACCGGCGCGTACCGTCCCGCCGTCGCGATGCCGAGCGCGACCGTCGCGGTCAGCAGGACCAGCGAGACGGTGCCGCCGGCCCGGGTGGCGTACCAGAGCGGGCTGGGGCCGGAGGTTCCCGCGGCGAGCAGGACGGCGCCGTTCATCGGGCGCCTCCCTCGGCGGGCCAGGCTCCCAGGCGCAGCACGCTTCCGTCCGTGCGGACCAAGCGGGCCGGCAGGCCGGTGCCGCGCAACCAGTCGAGGGCGCGTTCGCCGAGGACCAGCGCGGCGGTGGTCGCGGTGTTGGCGTCCACACAGCTGCCCGCGGCGACACTGACGGTGCGCCAGACGGGCGGCGGGACGTCGCCGGTGGCCGGGTCGACGATGTGGTGGAGGGTCCGGCCGCCGCGCCGCCAGGTCCGTACGGTGGTGCCGGACGTGGCGAGACCACCGTCACGGATCGAGACGACCGGAGGTCGGGGGCCGGAGTCCGGGGCCGCGTGGTTGTCGGTGGTCGCAGGCTGCGGACCGGTGTGCGGGGCCGTGTGGCGATCGGCGGTCGCGGCCTGCGTACCCGCGTTCGAGGCTGTGCGGTCGTCCGTGATCCCGGCCCGCCAACCGCCCTCCGGGCCCGCATGGTTGTCGGCGATGGCGACGCGCCAGCCGCCGGCCGGCGGTTCACCCGCCGCCGACAGGTCGCCGCCGAGGTTGACCAGGACTCCGCAGCCCACCGCGGCGGCGGCGCGGTGGGCCGCACGATCCGCGGCCAGGGCCTTGGCCGTGGCGCCGAGGTCGAGCGCTGTACCGGCGGGAAGGCGCAGCAGCCGTAGAGCCGGGTCCCAGCGGACGGACCGCCAGCCGGCTGCGGGCCGGAGCGCGGTCGCGGGACCGGCGTCGTCGGGCCGTCGCGCGGCCACCTCGGCGAAGGTGCGGTCGTAGCCGAGTGCCACGACCGCCGGGCCCACGGTGGGGTCGACGGCTCCGTCGGTGAGTTCGGCGGCGCGCAGGGCCACCTCCACGGCCTCGGCGAGCAGCGCGCTCACCGGTACGGGCCCGCGGCCCGCGGTGGAGTTGACCCGGGACAGCTCGGAGTCGGGACGGAACCGGCTGCACGCGGCGTCGATGGCGGCCAGCTCGGCCCGCAGGATCAGCAGCGCGTCGTCGGCGCGGGCCGGGTCCGCGGTCAGCAGTACGGCGGTGGTGCCCAGCGCGGAGAAGACCGCGGTCGCGGGCTCGGCGACGGCCGAAGCGGCGAAGGCGGGAGGAGTGGTGACCGTACGACCGGTCGCCGCCGGGAGGGCGGCGCCCGTACCGCCTCCGACTCGGCCGCGTGCGCCCGCCGACGTCGCGCTCACGACGCACCCGACTGGGTCTGCGGCGCCTGCCCGGTCGGCGCGGGCGCCTGCCCTGCGGGCTGGAGGCCACCGCTCGTGCCCGTACTGGTGCCGCTGCCGTGCTGGGCGGCCCCGGTCGGCAGGGGGATGCCGGGGAGCGCGTGCGCGTATCCGGCGCCCAGTACGGCGGTGCCCGCGACGGCCGCGGCGGCCACCCAACGGGTCGTCACGCTCACCCGGCGCAGTCCTCGTTCACGGCGCCGGACGGCATCGCGCACGGTTCGGTCGGCGGCTGCGGGCCGCTCGGGAAGAGGCATGGTTGAACTCCTCGCTGGGAGGTCGGTTTGTCCCACCACCCAGGCTGCCCGGTGGCCCGTCGGGAGCCGGTTCAGGAGTTCTTCAGAAGCGGTTAAGATCCCGCCCGCAGGCCGCGGGACGGCCCCCGCGACGGCGGCGCGGGCAGCTCCAGCACTACGGTCAGCCCCCCGCCGGCCGTGTCTTCGAGCCGTACGGTGCCGCCGTTGGCGGTGACCAGCCGGTGCACGATGGCCAGCCCCAGGCCGCTGCCGGACGCGTCCGGATTGCCGAACCTCCGGAAGGCCGCCTCGCGTGCCGCCGCGCTCATCCCGGGACCGTCGTCCACCACCCGCAGCAGCACGCCGTCGCGCGTCGGCTTCCCCTCGACGCGTACGGCCGCTCCCTCGCCCACCGCGTCCAGGGCGTTGGCGACCAGGTTGTCGATCACCTGCTCCAGATCCCCCGATCCCAGGTACGCCGTGAGCTCGGCGCCGCAGCGGCCGACGAGCGAGATCTGCCGCTCCCGTGCCACCGGCTCCCAGGCTGTGACCCGCTCGTCGACCACCTGGTCGACCCGGACCGGCACCGGCCTGGGCACCGCGGTCTCCGCGCGGGCCACCGCGAGCAGCCCGTCCACCAGCCGGGACAGCCGGGCGATCTCCTCCTGCGCACCGGCGAACTCCGCCGCCGTCGCCTCGTCGGCGCCCGCCGCCAGCAGGTCGAGCCGTAGCCGCAGCGCGGTCAACGGTGTCCGCAACTGGTGCGAGACATCGGCGACGACCGCCCGATGTCCGTGGATGAGGGCCTCCATCCGGGCCGCCATGGTGTTGAAGGTCGAGGCGAGCCTGCGTACCTCCTGCGGGCCGTGCCCGCCCGGCGCCCGTACGTCGAGTGCGCCTTCGCCCAGCCGCAGCGCGGCGGCGTCCACGGCCCGCAGCGGGCGTCCGACCCAGCGGGCCAGGGCCACCGCCACCAGCCCGCCCGCCACCAGACCACCGGCGCCGATCAGGGCCAGCCGCCCCCACATCGCGCTGATCCGGTCGTTCGTGCTCTCCGCCGACCGGGACAGCACCGCCACCCCGACCGGACGGGCGGTGTCGCCGATGGGCACGGCGACGACCAGCCGGTCGTCCCGCTCGCGTGTGGCCGTCTCCGGGTGGGCGAGCACCTGGTGCGCCAGGTCGCCCCAACTGTCGGCGGCCTCGTCCTCCGTGTCGCCGTCGCCTGTCTGCCCGGGACATTCGGTGGCCGCAACGACGTGTCCCGCCGTGTCGAAGACGGCGGCGCAGTCTCCGGCCCGCTCGGCCTGTTCCAGCAGCTGCCGCATGGAGGCGGCGGAACGGTGGTCCGAGAGGTGCTCCTCGGCCGCGGCGGCGATCGTCCGGTCCACCGCCTCGGTCGTGTCCCGGAAAGAGGTGCGCTCACGCTGTGACAGGGACAGCCCGAGCGGCACCACCGCCAGCACCAGCAGCGTGACGATCAGCGCGATGAAGGCCAGTGCGATACGCCGGGTCATCGCGCACCGGCGTCCGGGTCCTGGCCCGGCTCGGGCCTGCCGAGGCGGAATCCCCGGCCGTACACGGTCTCCACCAGTCCCGGTACGCCGAGCTTGCGGCGCAGCGCCGCGATGTGCACGTCCAGCACCTTGGTGGGGCCGTACCAGTGCGCGTCCCAGGCGCGTTCCAGGACCTCCTGTCGGGTGACCACCCGTCCCGGGTCGGCGGCCAGACACTCCAGGATGTCGAACTCCTTCGGCGTGAGGGCGACTTCGCGGCCGTCGACGGTCACTTTGCGGGTCCGCGGGTCCACCGCGAGGGGGCCGTGCCGCAGCAACTCGGAGTCGGACGGCCGGACGCGGCGCAGCACGGCCCGGATCCGCGCCAGCAGCTCCGCCAGGCCGAACGGTTTGACCAGGTAGTCATCGGCGCCCTCGTCCAGGGCCGCGACCCGGTCTGCCTCCTCGCCGCGCGCCGTCACCACGATGATCGCCGCCCGGGAACGGCTCCGCAGCCGGCGGCAGACCTCGACACCGTCAAGGTCGGGCAGTCCCAGGTCCAGCAGTACCACATCGGGTTCAGGGTCCGCGACCAGTGCTTCCCGCCCGGTGGCGACGCTGCGCGCCCGGTACCCGGCCCGCTCCAGCCCCAGCACCAGGGAGGCAGCGATCCCCGGGTCGTCCTCGACCACCAGCACATGCACGCCGACATCCTACGATTCCGCCGCCCCTGCCCGAATTGGCCGACCGGCCTGTCGTTGTGGACCGTTCGGCCCTGCCGTCCCGTGCGGTGTGCGCGGTTGCATGGACACCCGGGGATGCTGTCGCGCCCGGCGGCATGCATGTCCGGAGAAGCCGGAGGTCCGCTGCCGTGTCAGAGAGGGGAGCCGCCGGAGACGGGCAGGAGCGGCAGGCCCGGAGCGTCCGTGAACTACTCGAACCGGCCCTGCTGGCCGTGACGGCGACCGCCCTGCTCAGCGGCGGAATCGCCTGGGCGGCCGGGAGTCAGGACGTCGCCGACGCCTGCTGGGCGGCCGGCACGGTGGTGGCCGTCGTTCCCGCCGTGGCCTGGGTCCTGGCCGCGGTGCGGAAGGGACGGGCCGGCGTCGACCTGATCGCGGTGCTGGCGCTGGCCGGGACCCTGGCGGTCGGCGAGTACCTGGCGGGTGCGCTGATCGCGCTGATGCTGGCGACCGGGCGGGCGCTGGACGCCGCGGCCGAGCGCCGGGCCTCGCACGACCTGCGGGCCCTGCTGGAGCACGCCCCCCGCTCGGCCCGCCGCCGGACCGGCCGTGAGGTGACCGTGGTCCCGCTCGCCGAGGTCGTCGTCGACGACGTGCTCGTGGTCGGCCCGGGAGACGTGGTCCCCGTCGACGGCAACATCCTGGCCGGTACGGCGGAACTCGACGAGTCCGTGCTGACCGGCGAGTCCGCCCAGATCGAGCGAGGCACCGGCGAGCCCGTACGCAGCGGCGTCGTCAACGCGGGCGGCGTCTTCGAACTCCGCGCGACCGCCACCGCGCAGGACAGCACGTACGCGGAGATCGTACGGCTGGCTCAGCACGCGGGCGCGGAACGGGCACCGACCGTGCGGTTGGCGGAGCGTTACGCGGCATGGTTCCTGCCGCTGTCGCTGGGGTTGGCCGGTGTCGCCTGGCTGCTGAGCGGGTCCGCCGTCCGCGCGGTCGCCGTCCTTGTCGTGGCGACGCCCTGCCCGCTGCTGCTCGCCGCACCGGTCGCGGTCGTCTCGGGACTGTCGCGGGCGGCCCGCCGCGGTGTCATCGTCCGGGACGGTGGAGCGCTGGAGCGCCTGGGTCGGGCCCGCACCCTGGTGATCGACAAGACCGGCACCCTGACGGTCGGCCGACCGCATGTCCTGGCGGTCGCCGCCGCCCCCGGGCGGTCGCCGTCCGAGGTGCTGCGGCTGGCCGCATCGCTCGACCAGGTCTCCGCGCATGTGCTGGCCGAGGCGATCGTCCGCGAAGCACGGGCCCGGGGCCTCGCGCTGTCCGTGCCCGTCGACGCCACGGAGGAACCAGGGCGCGGCCCCTCGGGCACAGTGGACGGCCTGCATCTCGGCGTCGGCAAGTCCGGTGTTCCGCAGGCGGCCCTCCCCGACTGGGCCCACGCCGTGGACAACCGGGCCGTTCTCGACGGGGCCGCCATCGCCTGGCTCACCATCGACGACGCGCTCGCCGGTGCGGTCCTGCTCCAGGACCCGCTGCGCCACGACGCCCCGCGCACGGTCCGCCGACTGCGGTCGGCGGGGCTGACCCGGCTGCTCATGCTCACCGGTGACCGCGCCGAACCCGCCCGCGAGGTGGGAGCCGTCCTGGGCCTCGACGACGTCCGAGCCGGTCAGCTTCCCGCCGACAAGGTCGCGGCGGTACAGGAGGAACACGCGCGGGCCGTCACCGTCATGGTGGGCGACGGTGTCAACGACGCGCCCGCGCTGGCCGCCGCCGACATCGGCGTGGCCATGGGCGCCCGCGGCTCCTCCGCGACCTCCGAAGCCGCCGACATCGTCCTCACGACCGACCGGGTCGACCGCCTCGCCGACGCCATGGAGATCGCCGTACGGGCCCGCCGGATCGCGGTCCAGAGCGCCGCGGGCGGCATGGCGATGTCACTGGTCGCCATGATCGCGGCCCTCCTGGGCTGGCTGCCGCCCGCCGTCGGAGCCCTTCTCCAGGAAGGCATCGACGTCGCCGTCATCCTCAACGCTCTGCGCGCACTGCTGCCGGCCCGTGGCGCCGGTACCGCTCTCGAACCGGACGCCGAGGACCTCATCCACCGTTTCGCGGCCGAGCACGACGACCTCAGGGACGCCCTGGACGCCATCCGTGAAGCCGCCGGCCTGCTCTCCGCGCAGGACGGTCCGCGCTCGCTGGCCGCCGTGCGCCACGTCGACCACCTGCTCACCACCCGGCTGCTCCCGCACGAATACGCGGAGGAACACCAGCTCTACCCGGCCCTGAACAGACAACTGGGGGGCCCGGAGACCACCGAGACCATGAGCCGGGCCCACACCGAGATCGCCCGCCTGTCCCGACGCGTCACGACCCACCTCCGCATGGCGGACGAGACTGGCGCGCTGAAGCCGGAACAGATCGACGACCTGCGCGCCTGCCTGTACGGGCTCCATTCCGTTCTCCGCCTGCACTTCAGCCAGGAGGAGGAGAGCTACTTCTCACTCGCTCCCTGAGCCGGACCACCTGGCACCCATGCGGTCAGTGAGCCTGGCGGGACTCAGAGGCAACTGAGAGTTCCCTGTGAAAAATTGCGCCGTGGTACCCCCAACACCTCCTGGAGAAAGCCCAAATGAGTCTCACTGTTGTCAACGGACTGCCCGCGCACGTCCTGTTCGTACACTTCGTCATCGTGCTCGTACCCCTGAGCGCCCTGGCACTCGTGGTGTGCGCGGCCTGGCCCGCAGGTGCCCGGCGGCTCGGCCTGCTGCTGCCGATCCTCGCGCTCGTGACGCTGGCCAGCGTTCCGGTGGCCACCCACGCGGGGGAGTGGCTGGAACAGCACGTCGGCAGCAACCCGTTGGTGCGCAAGCACGCCGAACTCGGCGACGGCCTGCTCCCGTGGGCTCTCGGCCTCTTCGTGATCTCGGCCGTCGTCTGGTGGACGGCCCGCCGCTCAGCACCCGCCGCGGACGGCACGGCGGGTGCCTCATGGTCGCCCTCGGTACTGGTTCGGGGCGCGGTCGTGGCTGTTTCCCTCGCTGTCGCGGTCGGCGCCGTGGTGGACGTCTACCGGATCGGCGACTCGGGCGCCAAGGCCGCCTGGAAAGACAACTACTCCAAGACGGCCACACAGAACGGCGGCTGACAGGACGAGGCCGACGGTGCGCCCGGAATCCGCCGGACCGGCAGTGGTACTGCCGTCGAGGTGAACTCGGGCGGGATCCGGTCCGGCACGGACTTGCCCGCCGCGCGTTCGTCAGTCGGGTGACGGCGTGCTCGTCGGCAACGGACCGCTTCCCAGTGGCGGTCGGGAACTCTCGCCGGATGTCCGATGCCGACGGCGGCGGCCGAGTTCCGGCAGCGCGGGCAGGGCGAGGAATCCCTCGGCGCGGGCGGCGGCGAACCCGATGCGGGGCAGTTCGTCGGCCGTCTCGAACAGGAGATGGCGCGGCTCCCGCACGGGCTGGTACTTGGCGTTGGCACGGTAGAGCGATTCCAGCTGCCACCAGCGGCACAGGAAGGTCAGCACGGAACACCACGGACGCAGCACGGGCCCGGCCCCCAGCCGGGAGCCGCGCTCGAAGACCGCTCGGAACACGGCGAAGTTCAGCGACACCCGCTCCACGCCGAACTCCTGCGCAGGCAGGGGCAGTTCGATGACCATGAACTCGATCAGACCGTTCTGGGAGCTGCGGTCCCGGCGCATCAGATCCAGCGACAGCCCCTTCTCGCCCCACGGTACGAAGCTGAGGACGGCCCGCGGTCGTGCCGCACTGTCGTGGCACTCCAGCATGACGCAACGGCCGTCCAGCGGATCACCGAGCCGCCCCAGGGCCATCGAGAAGCCTCGCTCCGTCTCCCCGTCCCGCCAGTGGTCCGCCCTGTCGACCAAGGTGGCCATGTCGCACTCCGGGATGTCCTCGTGGCGACGGACGCGCACGGTGTACCCGGCTCGGCGGACACGGTTGTGCGCCTGGCGCACGCCACGCATCGCACGCCCCTCCAGGGTGAAGTCGGCACGGTCCACGATGGCTTCGTCGCCCAACTCCAGGGCGTCCAGACCATGCCGGGCATAGATGGTGCCCGCTTCCTCGCTCGCTCGCTCTCGTCACGGCCGGCGTCCACGCGTGCCGGCGCGCCTCGTGCAGCCACACCTCGATCGCGCCGGGCCACGCCTCGGGTCGCCCATGGGGTCGCCGGAGGCCAGGGCCACGCCGCCCACGATCCGGTAGGTGATCGCCGCCTTCCCGCTCACCGTGCCGGGCCAGCGGCGCGCGCAGCCGTCGGACGGAACGACCTCTTAGGGAATGCGTTCGAGTCAGGATCTCAGTTGGGTCAGGGCCAGCGGGCAGGGATGGCGGGGCCGTCCGTCCGTTGAAGTGTTCGGTCCGGACGGCGCCCGTCGAAGGTGTCTGTCAGCTCTCAGGACCAAGTGATGATGACGGCCCCACTGGCGCCCTCGGCTCCTGCGCCGCCCTTGTCACCCGCAGCACCGTAGCTCCCCTGGGAGCCGTGCACGCACTCACTGACCGCTGTCCCCAGGTTGGGGTCGTAGCAGCCGCCCTTTCCGCCGTGACCACCGTATCCGCCGCGGCCACCTGTTCCGCCCGCGCCGCCCGCGCCGTAGGTCGCCACCGCGCCCTCCCCGGACGCCCCGCCCGCACCCCCACTGCCGCCACTGCCACCGGTTGTCATACCGTTCTGGATCCCCTCCCCCCGCTGCCCGGCCGCCCCGGCCTCGCCGGCCGCCCCCACACCACCGGTCTTGCCGTCCGGGCCGCTCTTGTTCGTCCATGCGCTCTTGCAGTCGAAGTAGTTGGTGATGGCGTTGCGCCCTTCTCCGCCGTCGCCGCCCTGCCCGGTGCCGGTCGCGCCGGCGCCCCCGCCACCGGCGCCGCCGCTGCCACTACGCCCGCCGGTGCCGGGCTTGCCGACCCAACCGCCTCTGGCCTCAAGCCTGTTCACGAAGGAGGACTCCCCAGTGGACAGCGTGTCGATGGCCGGCCGTCCCGTTTCGCCGCTCTTCCCGTCGCTGCCGCCACCAGCGACCAAGGGCGCCCCGCTGCCACCTTCGCCCCAGGTTTCTCCCGTCATGCCACCGGCTCCTCCGCCCGCACCGGCGCCCCCCTTGCCGACGGTGATACTCAGGAAGGTGACGTCTTTCTGGAGCAGGCACTCCAGGTGTGCACCGCCACCACCGCCCCCGCCTGCTCCGCCGCCCGCGCCGCCCCCGCCCCCGCCACCACCACCGCCCGCGTTCGCGTTCAGGGAGCTCCTGCCGCCACCCCCACCGCCGCCGCCACCCCCACCGCCGCCTCCGCCGCCTCCGCCGCCTCCGCCGCCTCCGCCGCCTCCGCCGCCTCCGCCGCCTCCGGCAGCCCCACTGCCACCGCCGCCTCCACCGCCACCGGCTCCGTAGATGTCGACGACGACCTTCGTCGCCCCACTGGGCGCCTGCCACGTATACGTGCCCGGGGTCAGGAACTCCTTCTTGTTCTCTGCGGCCGCGTGGACCGGAGCGCCCATACCCAGCGGCATCAGCGAACCGGTCAGGGCCAGCGCCACCGCGGCGGCACGAAGACCACGGTGCCGGGGGAGGGAAGCATCCGCGAGCTGGAGATGGAGCGTGATGTGTGCAAGCGATTCGTGGCCTTGTGGGTGAAGTAGCTGACGCGGACCCGGCCGTGGCGGTCGGGGT
>NZ_JBITGV010000027.1:0-134810 GCF_044457385.1 Streptomyces sp. NPDC050548 | reverse complement strand
CACACCTTCGCCACCCGCACCGAGGCCCGGCTCAGGATCGCCACCTGGATCACCGACTTCTACAACACCAGGCGGCTACACAGCGTATGCGGGTTGAAGAGCCCGATCGACTACGAACGCGAGTACCGAGCCACCCTCGCCGAGGGACTGGCCGCATAGATCGTCTCCACACTGCGAGGGGATTGACAGCCGACTGTTCGTCCGGATCCGTGGGCAGTGGACGCCTGGGAGTTCGAGACGCTCCTCTACACCGACCAGGTGGTGCGCTGGAGCACCCTTCGCCGGGTGGGTGGAGTGATCGACGTCCGGGCGAGCGGCACGGACGAAGTCGCGGTGGCGGCTGCCTTTGCTGCGGCCTGCGCACAGGCTGTGGATCGCGCGAGGGATCCGGGGAAGTACGGCGACGAGGGGTAGCCGTAGATGAGGGAGGTAGGCGGGCTGTACCGGGAACGGTGCAGCCCACCGGCCGTTACGGGCTCGTGGATCTCCCGCATGCCGCGATGCCGAAGCGACGCCGGTTCCGCTTGGTGTGACTGGTGCGCTCATCTTCTGGGACGGCGCGACACTCGGTGACACGGCCTCCACCAGGCAGAGACCGCCGATCCATGGATAAACCTTCCTCTCCCGCCCCTCTGTGCGCGCTCCTACGGTCGAGGCTGCGGGCGCTCACCGGCCCGCAGTCAGCGAAGGAGAGAAGACCCCCATGAAGATGACCGGCAACACGATCCTGATCACCGGCGGCACCTCGGGCATCGGACTCGGCCTGGCCCTGCGTCTGCACGAGGCCGGCAACAAGGTGATCGTCGCCGGCCGGCGCAAGGAGCTGCTCGACGAGATCACGGCCGAGCACCCGGGCATCGACGCGCTCGTCCTCGACGTCACCGACCCCGACTCGATCGCCCGGGTCCGTGAGACCGTGGCGGCGAGCTATCCCGAGCTGAACGTCCTGGTCAACAACGCCGGCATTATGCTGCGCGAGAACCTCCTCGACCCGGCCTCGCTCCCGGTCGCCGAGGACCACGTCACGGTCAACCTGCTCGGCACGATCCGGGTGACGTACGCCTTCCTGCCGCAACTCGTGGGTAAGCCCGACGCGGCCGTCGTGAACGTCACCTCGGCGCTGGCGTTCGTACCGCTGCCGATCACCCCGACCTACAACGCGACCAAGGCCGCGCTGCACTCCTTCTCCGAGAGCCTGCGCGTGCAGCTCGCGCAGGCCGACGCCGGCGTCCAGGTGATCGAGGTGGCCCCGCCGGGAGTGCGCACGACCCTGCTGGGCCAGCAGGACGACGAGAACTCCATGCCGCTGGACGAGTTCCTCGACGAGACCCTCGGGATCCTGCGCGACAAGCCCGACGCGAAGGAGCTCGTTGTGGAGCGTGCCCGGTTCGTGCGCGACGCGGAGGCCAACGGCTCCTACGACAACGTCCTCGCCATCCTCAGCGGCGTCTGAACGACAAGGACAGGAAGATCCGGCATGCACCCGCCCCTGAAGACATCATCGAAATCGCCCGGGTGCTGGCCCTGTGGGGCCACATCATGGACGACCGCGAGCTGGGCCGTCTCGGCGAGGTCCTCACCGAAGACGCGGAATGGGACGGCAGCGTCTTCGGCTTCGCCCCGGTCGTCGGGCTGGAGGCGATCACTTCCGTCCTGAGTGCCGACGGGCACGCGAGCGCTCATCACACGACGAACATCGTCGTGTCGGAGGGGCCGGGCGACGAAGCCCGGGTCCGGTCCAAGGCGTTGGGCCTCGTCGGCGGCACCGTCGTCAGCGCCGTCTACGCCGACGAGCTGCGCCGCACGGCCGACGGCTGGCGCATCTCCAAGCGGGTCATACAGGTCAAATGACCGTCAAGGCCACCTGCTACGGCCTCTGGTCGTCTGCCGTGGCCCCGATCCGCGCCCCTGACTCCTTCTTCGCGTAAGCCGAGGGCACGTATGACGACGGCCTGGTCGTGCCCAGGAATGTCGTCCGCGTGTGTCCTTGCGGCCTCGCGCCGGCCGCCCCGGTGAAGGCAGACGTCGCCCCACCTGCCCTGCCGGCCACGTAGACCCGGTGAGGCGGCGTCGCCTCAGCCCCGCCTTGCACGAACAGTTCTGTCCTTACCTCGGGAGATGACCATGAAGAACCCCATTTCTCGCCGCTCCGCCGTCGCCGCGACTCTCGGCGCGTCTGCCGCGGTCGCACTCGCGACTGCGGGTACTGCTTCCGCCCATCCGGAATCCGATGACAGGAGCCACCGGCCGGAGAGCCAGGTGCAGCACAACAAGCGTGTCGCCGTCGCCTTCCTGGACCTGGCCTTCAACAAGAAGCAGCCCCAGGAGGCCGCGGACCGGTACGTGGGCGCGCAGTTCATTCAGCACAACCCGCTGTCCGCCGATGGAACGGGGCCGTTCGTCGCGTACGTGACGTGGCGGACGACCCTGTCCCCGGAGTTGAAGTTCGACTTCAAGCGAGTGTTCGGCGAGAAGGACCTGGTGGCGGTGCACTACAAGAGAACCTACGACTCGGCCGACCGTGGCGCCGCGGTGATGGACATCTTCCGGTTCGAGAACGGCAAGATCGTCGAACACTGGGACGTCATCCAGGACATCCCGGAGACGTCCGCGAACGACAACACCATGTTCTGAACTACTGAACGGGGGAAACCAGCCCCTTCGCGAAGTCGAGCTGCTCCTTGTGGAAGGCCGCACCGACGTAGTGGTGATCGATGTTGTGGCCACCGCCCATGATGCGCCGAGCAGTCACCGAGGGTGCGGCGGTGAAAGCGTTCCCGAAGGCGGTGACCGATTCGTCGCTGCTGTGCCAGAACCCTTCGTGCTCGGCCAGTCCGTAGTGGACGGGTACCTCGATTTTCGCGGCGATCCCCGCGAAATCCGTGCCCCACTGGCCCGCCACCTCCACCAGCTCCGCCATGGGAACGGGCGACTCGGCGTGCTTCGCGATGTCGAGCACACTCGGGTCGTACGTGTCCTCTGGTCCGTACATGAACCGCAGGAGGTGCTCACGGCTGAATTCCATCGAGCTGCCCGGCGGCGCGGACTTCAGCACTTCGTTCGACCGCTGCGATTCGTCGTGGATTCCGGTGACGGAGACACCGAGGAGCGGCCAGGTGCGATCGCCGGCTGCCAGATGCAGTGCGATCGCACCGCCTACGGAGTGTCCGACGAGGACGATCCCCGGGGCGTTCGAGAGGTGACGGTGCCAGAGTTCGGCGATGGCCCCCTGGAGTACCTGAGCATTCCGGCGGAACGAGATCTCCCCCTTCAGCGCGGTGCTGCCGCCATAGCCCGGACGGTCGAGCGACACCACCGGAAAGCCCTCGCGCCGCGCGGCGTCCATCAGCGAATACCCGGGCACGTCGAAGTACGACGCGTTGTAACCGCCTCCGGGAAGGCAGACCAGCAACGGCATCCGGGGACGGCCTGCTTCCTCTATGCCGGTGATACGGATGTTCCCCAGGTCGAGAGTGATGCGGTTCGCAGTCATGAGAAAGCTATTTTCCGTTCTCCACGAGGAACTTCCGCAGCAGCTCCTTGTACTCCTCCGGGCGAGTGCGGTGGACCAGGTGCCCGGCGTCCTCGATCGTCTCCAGCCGGCCGTCAGGGAGGAGGCGAGCAGCCTCGGCCAGCCCCTCCTGGGGGGTGTAGCTGGTCGACCCGCCGCCGATGATGAGCGTCGGAGCGGTGATCTTGGGAAGGTCGTTCCACCAGGACGGATCGGGGTTGTGGATCTGGTGCACCAGTGAGGTGGCCGCGGAGAAATCGAAACGCGCCGCTCCAGGCACTTCTTCGGAACCCTCGGGGAAGTCCACGTCGATGGGAGCGGTGTCTTCCCAGACCATCCGCTCGATCCGCTCGGGCCATTTCTCCGCGAGGACGCACCCGACCCGTGCGCTCATCGAGTGACCGATCAGCGTGAACCGTTCCAGGGAAAGCGCATCGGTGAAGGCTTCGAGATCGCCGCACCCCAGCTCGAAGGAGTACTCGCCGGGCCAGGCGCTTTCGCCATGGCCACGCTGAGTGAGCGCCAGGACGTGGTAGTGCTCGGCGAGGAAACCCGCGATCTCGTCCCAGTCCCGCGCGTCGTACATGAGGCCATGCAGAAGAACGGCCGGCGGGGCATCCGGATCACCCGTCTCGCGATAGTGAAAAGGCAGGTGCGAAAGCTCGATGGTGTGATCGCTGAGAACGGTCATCTGCTCTTCCGATCGGTCGGGGAGATGCTGGCGTCGACCGTATGAGCGTCTTCGCGCGGGTGGGAGAGACGGTGCATCCATGGATCGGCGGTCCCTGCCTGCGATCTTTGGCATCCGGGGGTCATGCCGGGCCGGGTGCTCAGCCATGGATCGGCGGTCTCTGGATAGCCGGGCGGCGAGCGGTGAGGATGGTGGGCATGGACAAGAAGGAACTGGCGGAATTCCTGCGCCACCGGCGTGAGGCACTGCGCCCCCGTGACGTCGGCCTGGTCGATGGAGCGCGCAGGCGTACCCAGGGGCTGCGCCGCGAGGAGGTCGCCCAGCTCGCCGGCATGTCCACCGACTACTACGCCCGGTTGGAACAGCAGCGCGCCCCGCAGCCCTCCGTCCAGATCACCGCGGCTCTCGCCCGGGCGCTGCGGCTGACCCTGGACGAGCGCGACCATCTCTTCGTCCTCATCGGCCACAACGCCCCGGCCCGTTTCCACCGCTCCGAGCACGTCAGCCCGACGTTGATGCGGGTCCTGGACCGCCTGGACGACTCCCCGGCCCTGGTGCTGACCGACATGGCCGACACCCTCGCGATGAACCCGCTGGCCATCGCCCTGCTCGGCGATCAGACGCGCCACACCGGCCTGGCCCGCAGCGCCTACTACCGCTGGTTCATGGACCCCGCCGAGCGCCTGGTGTACCCCGAGGAGGACCACGAACGCCACGGTCGCGCCCAGGCAGCGCGCCTGCGGGTCGCTCTGACCGCCGGCAGCGACATCCCCCGAGCCACCCGTATCCTCGCCGAACTCCAGGAACACAGCCCCGAGTTCGTCCGCCTGTGGGAACTCCAGGAGGTCGCCCAGCGCTACGACGAGGGCAAGACCATCCTCCATCCGGAACTCGGCCGCATCGATGTCGACGGCCAGGTCCTGTTCACCGAGAACCGCGCCCAGACCCTGGTGGTGCTGACCACCCGCCCCGGCACGGAAAGCCACAGCAAGCTGGAACTGCTCTCGGTCATAGGGCATCAGCAGCTCACCCCCTGATGAGGCTTAGGGCCAACTGCCGAGGCCGCTTCGGACCGGCGCCCGATCCCGGCTCGACTCCTCGTCGTTAGCGTCGGCGATCAGCCCCACTCACACGTGCCGCTCCGGGCCGGACGCCGTAGCCCACCGCCCGATGCACCCCTGTGAACCGGATGGCACACCGCCGGCGCCATGGATGCACCCGAGGAGAGCGATGTCCAGGAGCGGATACACGTACGTCTGCAGGTTCGACGCGTTGGAGGAGGGCGTCCCGCGGCGCTTCGAGGTAGAGGGCGTGCCCGTCTCGCTCGTCCTGACCGAGCAGCAGGTCTTCGCGATCCACGACGTGTGCTCGCACAGCGCCGTCTCGCTCTCCGAGAGGGAGGCGGACGGCTTCACAGTCGAGTGCTGGCTGCACTCCTCCCGCTTCGACCTGCGCACCGGCCATCCCCTCGACCGTCCGGCGACCCGTCCCGTGCCCGTGTATCCCGTGAGGATCGACGACGGAGGTGTCCACATACACGTGACAGGGACACCGTGAGGGAGGCACCGGACGACACCGCCGCCGAGCGGGCCGACGCCGCTCGCAACCGTGCCCGGCTGCTGGAGGCGGCAGCCCGGCTGGTGGCCGAGCGTGGGGCCGAGCACGTGACGATGCGGGAGGTCGCGGAGGCCGCCGGAGTCGGCAAGGGCACGCTCTTCCGCCGGTTCGGCGACCGCGACGGACTCCTGCTCGCCCTCCTGGGCGAGGCCGAGGCCGAGTTCCACCAGGCGTATACCCAAGGTGCCCCGCCGCTGGGCCCGGGCGCGGCCCCGAGGGAGCGGCTGGAGGCGTTCGGCTCTGCCCTGATCGAGCGCATCGCCGCCGACGCGGACCTGGGCGCCGCGCTCGGGCGCCAGGTGCTCCATAGTCGCCGCCACGCCTCCGACACCAGCCGTGCCTTCCACCAGCACATCTCAACTCTCCTGCATGAGTCAGGAGTTGAGGGGGACCACGACATGCTCGCCCACGCCCTGCTCGCCTTCGCGACCTTCGAGACGACGGACTACCTGCACGTCGAATGCGAAGTCCCCGTGGCACGCCTCCAGGCCACCTGGGTGGACCTGGTGCGGCGGACGATCCGCGCCGACGGCGGGTGAGCGAACCGCGAACAGCGCTCGGAACGAAGGGCCAGGACCCTCACAGGCCGTACATGGTCCGGAAGAACTGGTCGATCTCGCGGCGTCCGGGGGCGGGTTGGGCGAGGGTCTCGGAACCGGGGGCGCGTAGCCCGTCGAGGAGTACGCCGACGTAGCGGTCGGTCAGATCCGCCGCAGGACCGTCGTCCCCCGGATCCTCCGCGTCGGCCAGGCGTGGCGGGATCGAGTTGAGCATCAGTACGACGTCGTAGGCAGTCACGTCGTCACGCATGGCTCCGGCGCCCTGGGTCCGGGCCACCAGATCTTCCAGGGCAGTCAGGAGCTGTGTGCGGATGCCGGCCAGCTCGGGGCTCGGTTCCTTGGCGCGCCCACGGGACACGGGGAAGAGCTGGCTGCTGCGCAGGCGCGCCATGTGACGCACCGCCCGGGTGAACGCGGTCCACGTGGCCGGTTCCTCGGCCAGGGCGCGCCGCACCTCGGTCACGCTCTCCCGCATCACCTTGATCGCGATGCGCTCCACCAGGGCGGTCTTGTTCGGGAAGTGCCGGTAGATAGTGCCCAGGCCCAGCCCGGAGCGCCGGGCGACCTCAGCGATCGACGCCTGGTAGCCGAGATCGGCGAAGACATCCTGCGCTACCTGAAGGATCTGCTCGACGTTCTGGCGGGCGTCGGCGCGCAGCGGACGGTCGGCAGGGGGAGGGGGTGTGGACGGGCTCATGTGACTGCCGATGTTAGCCTCCGAGCTAACCGGAAATCTAATTTCCGTTTAGCTCGCCGACCCCTGAGGAGGCCCCCACCATGACCGTTTCCGCAGATCCCTTCGTCGACTTCCCCGTCGACTTCCGTGGCGCCGTGCTGCGGCCCGACGACGACCGGTACGACACGGCCCGCGCCCTCTACCAGGCGCGTGCCGCCGACGAGGGCCCGGCGCTGATCGCGCGGTGCGCCAACGAGGACGACGTCGCGGCCGTCCTGCGCCACGCCTCCGCCCACGGCATCCCGGTGGCCGTACGCGGCGGCGGGCACGGATCGGACGGGTACGCGATGCCCGGCGGCGCGATGGTCGTCGATCTCTCCGCGCTGAAGGCGATCGACGTCGACCCCGGGACGCGGGTCGTGCGAGCCCAACCGGGTGTCCTGCTGGGCGAGTTGGACGCTGCCGCGCAGGAATACGGGCTCGCCGTGCCCGCCGGTACGGTCAGCAGCACCGGCGTCGCCGGACTGACCCTGGGCGGCGGCATCGGTCACCTGATGCGCCGCTTCGGCGCGACCGTCGACAACCTGCTCGCCTGCGAGATGATCACTGTCGACGGCCGCAAGGTCCGCGCAGACGAGGCCGAGAACCCCGAGCTGTTCTGGGCACTGCGTGGCGGAGGCGGCAACTTCGGGGTCGTCACCGCCTTCGAGTACCGCGCGCACCCGCTCGGCCCCGACGTCATCGCCGGACAGCTGATCTTCCCGTTCGACCAGGCCGCCGACGTACTGGCCAAGCTCCCCGCACACATGGCCACCGCACCCCGCGAGCTGGGCCTGCTGGCGGCGATCGCTCCCGCCCCCGCCCTGCCGATGCTGCCGCCGGATGCGCACGGCAAGCCGGTGCTCGTCCTCCTCCCCGTCTTCACCGGGGACCTGGCGACCGCCGACGAGGTCATCGAACCGCTCGCCGCCCTCGGCCGACCGGTCGCCGACCTGGTCACGAAGACACCGTGGCTGCGGGCCAACAGCATGCTCGACGCCGTGGCCCCGTACGGCAAGCGCATGAACCTGCGCGGCGGGTACCTGCCGGAGCTTTCCACCGACTCCATCGACACCCTGCTGCGTCACGCGGCCACCGCGCCCTCGAACCCCGGTGCCACCACCGTCATCAACCTGTGGTGCATGGGCGGCGCGATTTCCGAGGACGTCGCCGAGGACGCCACGGCCTTCTCCCGCGAGGGCGCCGCCTGGCTGTGGGAAGCCGTCAGCATGTGGGACGCCCGCGGTCACGACCCGCAGTACGAGGAGTCGGCGAAGCACATCACCGAGGCGATGCGACCCCACTCACTCGCCGCCGGTTACACCAACCTCACCGACGACCTGGGCAAGGCATGGCGCCGCGGAGTCCACGGCAGCAAGGCCAAGTACCGGCGGCTCCAGGCGGTCAAGGCCACCTGGGACCCGGCCAACCTCCTCCGCTTCAACAAGAACATCGCCCCGACCGCCTGACATAACGGCAACTGAGACCAAAACTGAGACCACACACGTCGAAGGGGCCCGCTGCGAACAGCGGGCCCCTTCGACATCGTGCCCGGTGAGGCACTGGCGGAGGATACGAGATTCGAACTCGTGAGGGGTTGCCCCCAACACGCTTTCCAACTGTGGGGGTGGGGAGTTGGATTGTGTACGGGGCCATTCACCTGCGTTCATAGGCGGTTGGCCATTGAGCGAGTGCGGAGCGTTGGCCCCGTCTGAACGCTCGTGAACCTGGGTGAATGAGACGGAAATTGAGACGGACGACCCGGGGACCCTGGCGTCGTCAGCGCAGGAAAGGTAGCCGTCGGCGCGGGGTGTCTCCTGCTGGCCGGTCAGGCAGCCGTGCGTAGCGGATCAGGGATGCCGGGCTGGCGGTACGGATCCACACTGGGGCTCCGACGATGATGCGTTGCGCTCCGTGCATGTTGCCCGAAAGGGGCCGACGCGTCTCGGTGAGTAGGACGTCGGTGTAGACCTGAGCGAACCACTCACTGTCATCTGCGTGGGCGAGCGTGTACCCGCGTGTCCACGGGCGGTCTTCGTGCTCTTGTTCTGTGCTGATGGAACCTTGGTTCAACGCGATGTTCAGAGCTTCCAGTGACAGTAGTTCGGGGTCATCCCATTGAGACGTGTTCCTGGTGCCTCGGCTCTCCAGGAGTTCGGCGATGGCGTGCCAGGCTGATGAGTACCATCCGGCTTCGACGGCGTCTGCTGGGCGCAGAACCCGGCCAGGGAAGTTGTCCATGCTGCCGAAGAGCACAAGATCGATTTGTTGGCCTGCGCTGCTGGTCGTCCTGATGTGGAACATCGCCCCCTTGTCCCGCTCCGGTCCACCGATGAACCTGGCGATGTGGATCCGGCCGGCTCCCTGAGCGAAGCGAGCACGAGGGGGCTTGTCGAGGGCGGAGGCCGCCTGGCCACCGATGTGTTTTTCGATCTTGCGTGCCTTTTCACGGCGGGTCAGTTCGCGTCGGCTTCCGTTGCCGACCTCGACGCCGATGCCTTGAAAGCCAGCCTTGAGAGTCCAGTTCGGTTGCCCGTCCAGCTTGATGCCGTAGTCAGATGCCATCTCGGCAACGCGGCGTTCCGACCAGTACAAGTAGCTGCCCGTGTGGCCTCTTCGCACTATCAGCTCTCCGTCTCAGACTGCCCTGGTCCGCAGCGTATGCCTCCGTCGACCTCAGCACGGTGAACTCGCGCTCTTGTCTCCGCAGTCAGTGAGGCTGGACGGCGAGAGCGTGCGGAGGCCCTGAGCTTGGGAAGCTGAGGTGATCTAGGGCTTGCTGCGAGGCTGACCTGTGGCGGGAGGATGCTCGGCGCTTGGTGCCGGGGCTTCTGATTCCCCGGTGTTCCCCGCGGTTCCCCGCACGATCTGGCACGGGTCTGGCACGACCTCTTCGTTCCCAACTCTCGGCAGGAGGGTCATGTACGTCACTCGGGCTGTTCAATCGGCCGTGGACGGCTCTTGAGGTACGGCCTTGGTCATTGAGGTTGCTGTACTTCCATGTGCTTTACAGCTTCGTATTTTTGACGGGCGTAGGCGAGGTTGTTGCGGGAGATGAAGGTGTCGGGGTGGTCGTCGCCGAGCACCCGGGCTCGGTCGGCGAGTGTCTGCTGCAGCAGGGGGATGGCCTGGTCCAGGTCGCCGGCCGCTTGGTAGGCGTAGGCGAGGTTGTTGCGGGAGGTCAGGGTGTTGGGGTGGTCGTCGCCGAGCACCCGGGTCATGTCGGCAAGTGTCTGTTCGTGCAGGGGGATGGCCTGGCCCGGGTCGCCGGCCGCTTGGTAGGCGTAGGCGAGGTTGTTGCGGGAGGTCAGGGTGTTGGGGTGGTCGTCGCCGAGCACCCGGGCTCGGTCGGCGAGTGTCTGCTGCAGCAGGGGGATGGCCCGGCCTAGGTCGCCCGCCGCTCGGTAGCCGCTGGCGAGGTTGTTGCGGGAGGCCAGGGTGTCGGGGTGGTCGTCGCCGAGCACCCGGGCTCGGTCGGCGAGTGTCTGCTGCAGCAGGGGGACGGCCCGGCCCAGGTCGCCCGCCGCTTCGTAGGCGTAGGCGAGGTTGTTGCGGGAGGTCAGAGTGCTGGGGTGGTCGTCGCCGAGCACCCGGGTCATGTCGGCAAGTGTCTGTTCGTGCAGGGGGATGGCCTGGCCCGGGTCGCCGGCCGCTTGGTAGGCGTAGGCGAGGTTGTTGCGGGAGGTCAGGGTGTTGGGGTGGTCGTCGCCGAGCACCCGGGCTCGGTCGGCGAGTGTCTGTTCGTAAAGGGAAATGGCCCGGCCCAGGTCGCCCGCCGCTTCGTAGGCGCCAGCGAGGTTGTTGCGGGAGGTCAGAGTGCTGGGGTGGTCGTCGCCGAGCACCCGGGTCATGTCGGCGAGTGTCTGCTGCAGCAGGGGGATGGCCCGGCCTAGGTCGCCCGCCGCTCGGTAGCCGCTGGCGAGGTTGTTGCGGGAGGCCAGGGTGTCGGGGTGGTCGTCGCCGAGCATCCGGGCTCGGTCGGCGAGTGTCTGTTCGTGCAGGGGGATGGCCTGGTCCAGGTCGCCCATGTCTCGGTAGGCGCCAGCGAGGTTGTTGCGGGAAGTCAGGGTGTCGGGGTGGTCGTCGCCGAGCACCCGGGCTCGGTCGGCGAGTGTCTGCTGCAGCAGGGGGACGGCCTGGCCTAGGTCGCCGGCCGCTTGGTAGGCGTAGGCGAGGTTGTTGCGGGAGGTCAGGGTGTCGGGGTGGTCGTCGCCGAGCACCCGGGCTCGGTCGGCGAGTGTCTGCTGCAGCAGGGGGATGGCCTGGCCCAGGTCGCCCGCCGCTTCATAGGCGCTGGCGAGGTCATTGCGGGAGTCCAGGGTGTTGGGGTGGTCGTCGCCGAGCACCCGGGCTCGGTCGGCGAGTGTCTGCTGCAGCAGGGGGATGGCCTGGCCCAGGTCGCCCGCCGCTCGGTAGGCGCTGGCGAGGTCATTGCGGGAGCTGAGGGTGTTGGGGTGGTCGTCGCCGAGCACCCGGGCTCGGTCGGCGAGTGTCTGCTGCAGCAGGGGGATGGCCTGGGCCAGGTCGCCCGCCGCTTCATAGGCGTAGGCGAGGTTGCTGCGGGAGGTCAGGGTGTCGGGGTGGTCGTCGCCCAGCACCCGGGTCATGTCGGCAAGTGTCTGTTCGTGCAGGGGGATGGCCTGGGCCAGGTCGCCCGCCGCTCGGTAGGCGTAGGCGAGGTTGTTGCGGGAGGTCAGGGTGTCGGGGTGGTCGTCGCCCAGCACCCGGGTCATGTCGGTGTGTGTCTGCTGCAGCAGGGGGATGGCCTGGGCCAGGTCGCCCGCCGCTCGGTAGGCGCTGGCGAGGTTGTTGCGGGAGGTCAGAGTGCTGGGGTGGTCGTCGCCCAGTTGGGTTGTGCGTGCGTCGGTGAGGCGTTGGTAGTGGTGTGAGGCGCTGGTGGGTTGTCCGCTTTCGTAGTCGTAGCGGGCCACGGTGTCGAGCAGGCCGAGGCTTTCGCTGGTGTCGAGTTCTTCGACGAGGGCGCGGGCATGGGGCATGAGGTCGGCCAGGTCGAGGCGGCCGGGTGTGTAGACGGCCTGCATGAGGTGGGTGGTAGCCGTCAGAGCCGCTTGGCGCAGGGCGGGCTTGAGGCGTGTTGTTTCGGGGTGCACGGTAAGGGTGCGGCTGACCAGGGCGTGCATGAACCAGCTCGGGGGCTCGGTGCCTGTCTGGCGGATGAGGGAGCGCCGCTGGGCGGCGGACAGAGCGCGTCGGTCCGCGCGCCGGGTGCTTGGCTCGTCCTGGTCGCTCAACGCAATGCTGATGCTGGTGAGGAGGCGTTCGGGCAGCGGGGCAGGAGCGAGGAGAGCAGCGATACGCAGCAGGGCCAGGGCGTGGTCGTCGAGGTGGTGCAGGCTGCGGGCGAAGGTCGCGGCGATGTCGTTAGTGTGGTCGGTGGGCACCTGCATGTACAGGTCCTTGACCAGTTCCTGGAAGGCGTCGCCGTTCTGGGTGTCGGCGAGTTGGTCGGGGAGTTCGGTGTAGGTCAGACCTGGCTGGTCGGCGAGGCAGCCGCGGGCCAGGTCGATGGCCAGGGCGTGACTGCCCAGACGCTGCACCAGCGTCCGCGCAGCAATCTCCTCCGCCGGATCGTTCGGGGTACGGGCGATGGTGAGCAGGAGGTAGGCCTCGTCGGGATGCAGTACATCCACGTCGACGACGGGTAACTGGTAGCCGCGCCAGCGTGTGGTCATGACCGTGCGGCCCAGTGGATGCGGCGCCGCCAGCTCCCGCACCACACCCGGCGAGAGCTCGCCGGGGACGTCGTCGACGATCCACAGACATGGCTCGTTGATGGTCTCGATGTGCTGGCGGGCAGCCTCCCGCACCTGCACCGGATCGAGCGCGGCACTGTCCAGAGCCAGGGCCGCTGCAACTTGTTGGTAGTGCTGCGCCAGCACATCCGCCTGCCCAGCATCCGGGGCCGGTGCGTCAGGGGTGTGGCTGGCGGCCGAGGTGAACCAATAGATCCCACCGGGGTAGAAGGCCGCGAACCGGCGCGCGTATTGCTCGACCAGCAACGTCTTGCCCACCCCGCCCAACCCCATGACCACGGCCTGGCCGGCCGACGCCCCGTCCTGCGTCGCCAGGTACTCGAACGCGTGCAGCGCCTGATGCAACTGCCAGAACTCATCCACCCGGCCGACGAACCGCTCCGAACCCAGATGCTCCACCGGCCGCCACACCGGCCGTATCGACGCGATCGCATCCCCCAGACACCCCGGAGACCCTGCGACACGTGCAGCGATCCGCTCGACCAGCCGCGTCACAGAATCTGGTTTGCTGGTGACGCCGTACCGGGCGTCCCGCAACTGCACTGGCTGGATGTGATCCACAACAGACTCAGGATTGATGACCAGGATGCGCTCACTGGCCCGCCCCAGCGCGACAGCCGCACGAAACGCGGTCAGCAACTCCCACTGACAAGCAGGACGAGTGGGATAGGTGGCCGAGTAATAGGCCACGAACAGCCGCGCCCCCGCCAGCGCCGAGCGGATCTCGTCGGTGATGCCCTCGAACTCATCGATCCCCGACTCGTCCAGAAAAACGCCCACCCCCGCATCCCTGAGCGCCCCCACCAGCGGCAGAACAGCGGCACGATCCGCTCTGGGGTAACTGAAGAACACCTCATCCATACCAGCCTCTGCCGCACCATGGGCAGCGCTGTCTGTCAGACGCATGAAGACCCCCGTACCTGCCGCACACCATCCAATAACGGTCACACAGCGGCACGCCAAGGCTAGCCAGTCCGAACCCGCACTGTCCCGACAACGCAAGACCCAACCAGCGAGAACGAGGAGCAGGTCCCCGGCCAGCTCTGTGCGGCCGACCGATCAACTGCGTTTGCGGTATTGCCGCGGTCCGGCGTTGTACGCCATGTCCTTAAGGGCGAGGGGGTGCAGCCGGCTCGTTGAAGCAATAGGGACGGCGACGCGGCAAGGCCTCCACGCGCAGGATCTGAACGTCGCACGTGACGTGGCTCCGCACGTCGTCGATCTCGGCAAGCACCAGCCGGCGCGCGTCCTCCTCGGTCAGCATTATCCGATGATGACATGGCGCCTTCACGTGCTGGCTCGCGTACACCCGCCTTAGGAGAGAGGTGGGGGAGTGGGGCCGCTGACCTGGAGCTTTGACACCTGGTCGGATGCCGAGAACTCGACGGCAAGACACCGCCGTTGACCGTGGCTGACACCAGCATCGGGCACAGTAGTGGCACGCACCTCAGCCGACGACAGTCAGCCGAGACGGTGGGTGCGCCGACCGACCACGCACGCGTGTGCCTCGCTGCACCCCCGCCAGCCTCAGCCACGCTATCGGCTTGTGTCGTCGACTGGATCAAGCTCTGACGGCGGATCCGTGACGACGATGCGCAGCTTGGGAAGCTTGGGTGATCAAGAGCCACTTGCTGTAAGTGAGACTGCCGGACAGTACCGTGAGTCGCGGGTGAGAAGCGTAATCTAGGGTGCTTTCAGCAACGTGAGGTCGCCGCGACTAATGCCCTGCCATCCCCTTTGGGGTTCAGACTGAGTCGGAGGTTCAATGACTGCGCTGTGGGGCAGGGAAGCCATTGGCAAGATCTTTATTTCCCACTCATCGATCGACAAGCCATTCGTTCGCCGTCGAATCGTAACCCCTCTAAATACTGCAGGGTATGATACGTGGCTCGATGAAAGAGAGCTGCTCCCGGGAGACCCCCTTTCCCGCAAGGTGTCGCAGGGGATAAAGAATGCGAAGGTTCTCCTTGTAGTCATTTCCGCTGCCTCGATGGCATCCAACTGGCTTAACTATGAGCTGAATGTTGCAGCAGGATTGATGATCAAGGGTGCACTTCGGCTAATTCCGGTAGTGATTGACGATGTTCAATTGCCCCCAGAGCTTGAAGGTCGCCTTTATGTGGACATGCGGAAGGGTGTGCGCGGGGGGCTGAGGAAGATCACGGATGCGCTGAAGCACGAGGAGTCGCGCTATCCCAGACCTCCGGTTCCGGCGTCGGTGATTTCGGAGAGCAGTTACGAAAGAGGCCGCGCCTACGAAAAACTGCTTGCAGGCGAGGCGGATGGAAACTCTTTCGATGCCTACATGCCCGTATCGGCTACCCGCTCAGTCGACTGGAGTGGGATCACGTTGCTCGACGTCGACGTACGTGTTGACGTGGTGCATTCGTACGTTAACGAGGTGAGGTTTGATTCTGACGACTTCGATGGGTGGATGAGTCAACTTGAAGAGACGTCGAGCAGCTTCGGGGTCCTTATCGTCGAAGGTGGTCTCGCGGCTGAACTCCATTCCAAGCTCGACGAACGCATGCCGGGTGTTTGGCTACACGCGATCGATGCTGGCCTTCTTAACGAAAGCGGGGCATGTATCGTCGTCGAAGTTAGTGTCGGTAATTCTGTAAATTATATTGAAAGTGGACTTCGCGGTGCAGTGCAATTGATGGGCGAATGCATCGCCAATAGGAAGTCTTCTCTTTGGGATGAACTTCGAGTTGGCCGGGACCCGAGTGAGTGAGTGATATCCATGCGGATGGGTCTTCCGTGATTCATTCATCACCGGGGACCGCTGCTAGCAGATTAGGCACACCGCAGGCGCTCGCCAAGAGATCAGCGTAGGCAGTGAGGATGTTACGGGTATCGCGCAGCGCATTCCGCAGTTCGCTGGCCCGGCTCCAACTTTTTTCGTGGTCGTGACGGGAGCGGTCGGCAGGGCGCTGAGTCTCCCAGTCCTCAAGGGCGGGATGCCAGCTTGCGAGTAGCGGCCGGATGCCATAGTTCAGCATGGCGACTGCCAAGTAGCCGAAGTTGTACTGGCCGTTTTTCTTGGGTTCGGCAACCTCGGGGCCGTATTTGCGCAGCACTTCCCGGGTTGTGCTGAACAGGGAGTATAGGCTGCCCAGGGCTTCTCGCAGTAGCCCATCGTTCTCGCGCAGTGGAACCACCGATACGCGGGTTACCAACTCGACATACAGTTCCCAAGCAGCCCGCCGCTCAGCGTCGTTCGGTTCCCAAGTGCCGGAGATCTCCAGTATGCGCAGGTTGAGCTTCACGTCTACGCTCTTCGGCGCCCGTACCATCTCGTGCTCCTCGTCTGAACTGCTGCGATCTGATCATTCATGCCGTGCAACCACCGTATAGCGGTCACCATGGATGCAGTACCGCACCCTGGAGACACGCCGTGCAGAAGGTTGGGTAAGGGATGACTGCAGCACTCGAATCGGTGTTCGTCAGTTACGCCGGACCTGACCGTGCCTGGGCCGAGTGGGTGGCCTGGCAGCTTCAGGACGCTGGCTACGAGGTAGTGCTGGACCACTGGAACTGGGGCGCCGGCGACAACTTCATCCTGAAGATGAACGCGGCCTTGGCCTCAGGCCGGATCCTGGCGCTGTTCTCTGAGGCCTACTTCGACCCAAACCGGTTCACCACCGATGAGTGGACTGCCGTTCTTGCGGCGAAGCAGAAGTTGATCCCCTTGCGTATCGACGCTTCACCGGCCCCACCGATACTCCTACCGTTGCTTGCCCCCTCTCTGGTTAGTCTCGCGATGGACGAGGCTCGGAAGGTGCTCCTGGAGGCGGTGGCGGGTCCACGGCGCCCCGATGGCGAGCCGGTATTTCCCGGTGCTGGAAGTCCGGGCAGGTTGCGAGGCATAGGCGGGTCGGGTCCGCGGCTGCCGGGCAGCCTGCCTCGGGTATGGAACCTGCCAGCACGAAATGCGGCGTTCACTGGTCGTGATGGGATGTTGATGGACCTGCGTCAGGCTCTGTCGTCGGGACCGCAGGTAGCGGTGCAGGCACTGCGCGGCCGCGGTGGGGTGGGGAAGACGCAAGTGGCGATCGAGTACGGTCACCGGTTCGCGGGCGAGTACGAGTTGGTATGGTGGATTCGCTCTGAAGAGCCTGCTCTAATTGTCGACCAACTAGCTGCCCTGGCAGTCAAGACTGGCGCAGCTCAGGCGAACACTCCGCCCAGTGAGGCTTTGGATGCGCTAGCGGAGGAACTGCGAACGCGTACGCGGTGGCTGTTGGTATTTGACAACGCCGAAGATCCGGCCTCTCTGGCGCCCTATCTACCGAGCGGCAATGGCCATGTGTTGATCACCTCTCGCAACCCCAACTGGCAGGAGCGCGCAGTGGTGCTCGGGGTGGACGGCTTTGCGCGCAGTGAATCCATTGAATTGCTGCAGGCACGTGTCCCAGGATTAGCTGAGGACGACGCCGACAGGCTGGCGCAGGAGTTGGAGGACCTGCCGTTGGCGCTGGTCCAAGCCGCTGCCCTCCTTACCGAAGGTCTCACTCTCCCCCAGTACTTCCGCCTCCTCGACCAGAACATCAGCAAGGTTCTCGATGAAGGCAGCCCCGACAGCTACCCGGTGTCGCTAGCCGCTCAGGTCCGCCTAAGCACGCAACGCGTAGCCGCCACTCAGCCCACAGCCCTTGCTCTGCTGCACGCCTGCTCACTCCTCTCCCCGGAACCGTTCCCCCTGCACAGCTGTGTGGGTCGTGGTCCGGAAACACTACTGGCCCTCGCCGAGCTGCTCAACGATCCGCTTGCGGCCCCTAAGTCTCTGCGGGTCCTGGCTCAGCAAGGCCTGGCGCGCGTGCAAGACGGCAGGGTGCAGCTTCACCGGCTCACCCAGGCCGTAGTTCGGGACCAGCTTACGGAGTACGAGCGTGCCGACGCCGCCCGAACTGCTGAGGCGCTCCTTGTTGCAGCAACTCCTGGGAGCGCTGTTGATAGCGCCACATGGGCCGCCTGGCCCGACATCATTCCGCATCTTTTCGCTATCGTTCCTTCGGATTTTCTCACCGATGAGGGAAGGGACGCGGTGTGTCAGGCCTGTTGGTATCTGATGGATCGCGGCCAGGCTCCATTAGTACTGCCTCGATTGCAGAGCATGCACGAATGTTGGAGACGGCAGTTGGGACCTGGTCACCACGACACCTTGTGGGTGGCTCAATGCCTCGCTCGGGCTTGCTCAGAGGTGGGGGATGCTACTTTGGCTCGGTCACTGGAAGAGGAGATCCTAGAACGACGCCGCCAGACTTTGGGGCCTGACCATCGCGACACTCTCGGAGTAGCGAGTAACTTGGCGATACGCCTAGCGGCTATGGGAGAAATTGAAGCAGCGCGAGATCTGAGCGAAGACACTTTGACCCGTCAGCGTCAAACTCTGGGAGAAGATCACCCCGACACCTTGACCACCGCATCCAACCTGGCTAACCGTCTGCGGGAGCTTGGCAAGCTTGAGGCGGGGATGCAACTGGGAATGCACATCTTCGCTAGACGTAGCGAAACCTTGGGCAAAGATCACCCTGACACCTTGACTAGCGCGTCCAACCTGGAAGTTTGGCTGGCGGAGATGGGCGCCATTCCGGCTGCTCGTCGGTTGGGTGAGGAGACACTGGACAAGCAGCGAGTGATCTTTGGGGCTGACCACCCATCCACGTTGACAACCGCGTCTAACTTGGCCAATCGGCTAGGAAGACTCGGCGAGTTTGAGAAGGCGAAGGAGATTGCCGAGGAAACGCTGTTGCGTCAGCAACACGTACTGGGAGTCGATCACCACAGCACACTGATTACAGCATTTACGCTGGGCGTGGCGCTAGCTCAGATGGGCGAGAATGGACCAGCGCGAGAACTGCTTGAGGATACGTGGGAACGCCAACGCCGGATACTGGGGGAAAATCACGAAGAAACCTTGCGTAGCGCCTCCAGCCTGGGCGTTGTTCTGACAGCACTCGGAGAGATCGAAGTTGCTACAGAACTAGGAGAAGAAACGCTAGCTCGACAACGAGAAGTATTGGGTGGTGATCACCCAGAAACTCTGAGCAGTGGTTACAACCTCGTGATCCGACTTGCGCGATTGGGGCGACTTGCGGAAGCTCAACAGCTAGGCGAGGAGATCCTGGCTCGGCGTCGTAGGATTTTGGGCGAAAATCACCCGGATGTAAGAGCTACGGCTGACCTATGCGCTCGCCTAGAGAACGGGAACATGGGGGACTAGCCCGCGGGCCGTTGAATCTTGCGCAGAGAGGCCACCTGCCGAGATCTTATCCCGGACGCCGTGGACCGCGCCTGCTCCGTTCTGACGTGGCCGTCATCGCCCGGCACTCCACTCGTGGCCTTTTGGTTCCTGCACGCGGCCCGGGCGCCGGCCGGGCTGGAGCGGGGCGGAGACAGGAGCGCAGGCCCGGCCGGGGGCCGGGCCGCGCGCGGGGAGCGGAGCGAGCCGCCTTGAACCAGTAGAGAAAGTTGTAACTCAGTCGGTCGTTCGGGGCGTGTGGGGCTTGAAGTCGTATGCGCATGTGGGGAGTTCTGCGGTCTGACGGTGCGCCAGCGGTAGGAAGGTCACTGGGCTTACGGTCCAGGTGATGAGTGTGCGGGCGTGGGGGACGGACACGGTCCAGGGCACGCGGCGTAGCAGGGCTCTGCGGGTGTTGATGCGGTGGTCGTAGAGCCGTTCCCATGCCTCCTCGGAGGTGTCCGTGTCGAGTGCTGGTGAGATGGTGCGCAGGATCTCGGAGACCCAGTTGTTCGCCTCGACCTCTGTGCGCGCGTCGTAGGAGCCGAAGAGTGTCGGCGGCTGGCCGTCGTCCAAATGTCGGGTCCAGCACTCGCACCAGAAGCCTGGGCTCATTGCCGTGCTCGTGCTCAGCATGGGTGACCGCCTCGACGTACGTCCGTGAAGAGTTCCGCGGTGACCGTGTGACCGCCGTCGCTGTCGTGGAACACGACCCGGTGGGCGATCGCGCTGACCATGCCCAGCCCTCGGCCGTGCTCCGCCTCCTGGTCCTGGTGCTCGGCCTTCGGAGCCGTCCGGGCGCCCCCGCCATCCGTCACCGATAGGGCGACCACCTGCGAGGACACCGCAAGCGCCAGATGGAAGCTCCCGGCCTCTCGCCCACTGGCCGTGTGCAGGATCGCGTTCGCGCTCAGCTCGCTCACGATCAGTTCGGCGTCCTCGGCCAAGGGCGAGCCGCGCAGGATGTCGCGTGTCCAGCGCCGCGCCCTGCTGACCTCTTCCGGGAATCCTGGGCAAGTGAGCCCCCAGACCCGCGCAGTGCTCGTATACTCGTGCATACAAGTTCCTTCGTGCTGGTAGGCCGCCATGTGCAGCGGGTTCGGGCTAGACGAGTTTCACGCCGTCGTGGGCGCGGATGGCCGGCGGGGACGCCGCGTCGAGTGCGTCCAGGACGCGGATCGCGTATGCCTCGTCGGCGAGTTCGGATACTTCTTCGCGGGTGGCCCAGCGCAGTGCGCGGGTCTCGTCCCCGGTGGTAGGTGTGCCGTCGGCGGCCTGGCAGCGGAAGACCAGGGAGACGATCAGCCCGGTCATGTTCTTGTAGACGCCGGTGAGGGTCGCGGGAAGTGCGATCTTGATGCCGGTTTCTTCGAGGACTTCGCGCTGAAGGGCCTCGGGGAGGGTTTCGTCTCGCTCGACGACGCCACCCGGAGGTTCCCACTTGCCGTTGTCCCGGCGCTTGATCAGGAGGGCGCGACCGTGGTCGTCGACGATGACTCCGGCGACGCTCACGGAGTGCGGACGGTCAGTGCTCACGTTCCTCGGCCCTCCCGGCTGGCTAGGCTCTCCACCGTAGCAACAACACTCGCCCACTCGTCTAGATACCTAAAGGAGTACTCGACGTGAGCCCTCTCCGTTCCGGCCTGCTCGGCGATCTCGACCCCACGAGTGATCGTGCGGTCTTCCGGCAGATTGCCGACCAACTGCGCGAGTCCATCGACCGTGGGCGATTCAAGGAGGGCGAAAAGCTGCCCTCCGAAGCTGACCTCGTCGAGCACTACGGGGTCTCCCGGATGACCGTCCGCAACTCCTTCTCCGTCCTCCAGGGCGAGGGCCTGGTGCACGCCGAGCACGGCAAGGGCGTCTTCGTCCGACCCCGGCCACCCGTACGGCGGCTCGCCTCCGACCGCTTCGCCCGCCGCCACCGCGAGCAGGGCAAATCCGCGTTCATCGTCGAGGCCGACGCCGCCGGCAGCCACCCCCAGGTCGACAGCCTGGAGGTCAAGGAGGAGAAGGCCAGCCAGGACATCTCCACCCGGCTCGGCTCTGTAAGGCGCGTACTCGCCCGCCGACGCCGCTACCTGCTCGACGGAAAGCCGGTCGAGTTCGCCACCTCCTACCTCCCGCTCGACATCGCGCGCGGTACACAGATCGCCGAACCCAACCCGGGCCCCGGCGGCATCTACGCCCGCCTCGAAGAACTCGGCCACCACCTCGACCACTTCGAGGAAGAGATCCGTGCCCGGATGCCCTCGCCCACCGAAGTGAAGACGCTCCGGCTGGCTTCCGGTGTGCCCGTGATCCACCTCGTCCGCACCGCGTACGACACGGAAGGGCGGGCGGTGGAGGTCTGCGACACGGTCATGGCGGCGGACGCGTACGTGCTGTCGTACCAGCTCCCCGCGACATGAGCGCGAACCGCGTCGTGCCTGGCGAAGCGTGGACGGGCGATGACCGCGCGCACAACGACGCCTGTCACGAGCGCTGGCTGCAGGTGCAGAACAGGCCCACTCACCAGCCCGGATATCGAGACGACTGGTACGACGCGCAATGCGGTGCCTGTCGGTTCTGGATCGCGTTGAGTGGAGAGCTGGGGCGGGACTGGGGAGTCTGCACCCATGCCGGCTCGGCGTTCGATGGGCGAGCCCGTTTCGAGCACGATAGTTGCGAGCTGTTCACCGCCCGGGAGGACGGTTCCTTCGGGTGAGCTCGCTTGGGTCTGGCTGGTGCGCGGGGATGCTTCCCCGAACTCGTACACCCCAACGTGCATACTCGTATAGACGAGTGGGCAAGTTGTGTGGCAGGGTGGTCCGCACGAACCCGGAGATCGGGTTCGCGGATCGCTACATGTATAGACGAGTAGATAGGGAAACTTCCTTGCGTACCATCCGTGTTGAGACCGCCGCCGCGACGATCCTGCTGACCGAGGCCCCGGAGCCGAAGGTCCGCGACCGGCAGACCGGCGAGATCGCTAAGGACGCCGTCAGCGGCGAGGCGCTGATGACGCTCGGCGTCGTCTACATCGAGGAGGGCGAGTCGTCCCTCATCAAGGTCACCGTCCCCGAGGGCGGTGTGTCCGAGGGGCTGGCGCTCGGAGCTCCGGTTTCGCTCCCGGGGCTGGTCGCCCGCCCGTGGGAGAGCGTGTTCAACGGGCAGCAGCGCCACGGCATAGCCTTCCGCGCCGCCGCCGTCACTCCGGCCGCGTTCCCGGCCGTCGCCGAGGCCGCCGCCTGATGACCGACCTGACGACGCTCCTGGAGGTGGGTGGTCCCCTCGCCGCACTCGGTGGCGGGGCCGCCTACACCCGGGCCAAGCACCCGGCCGCGTACTGGTCCACGATCGGCTTGCCGATATCCACAACCCGCCTGCTCAGCTCGTACGGCTCGGTCATGGAGGCCTGCGGCCTGACCGTCGCCCCGTCCCGACTGCGCATCCTCGCCGTCAAAGCCACCACCCGCCGCGAAGTCCGGCCCGTACCGCCCCGCCGGGGCATCATCCGCCCCACCACGACCGGACTGCGGATACGTCTGCGGCTCGCCCCGGGCCAGGAACCCGCCGACGTCGCAGCCTCCGCCGAACGCCTGCGCCACGCCTGGGGAGTTCACGCCGTCTACGTCACCACCCTCAAGCCCGGCGTCGTCGAACTCCGCCTCGTCGGCTACGACGTGCTGCGCCGGGTCCGCATGCCCCGCACCCGCAAGCTCCCCTCCGGCCTCCTCAAAGTGCCGGTCGCCCTGCGGGAGGACGCCACTCCGTTCGTACGGGACTACCGCACCGTCCCGCACCAACTCACCCTCGGCGCAACCCTGTCGGGCAAGTCCATGTACCTGCGCCACCTGGTCGCCGGACTCGCCCGTCAGCCGGTCGCCCTGGTCGGCATCGACTGCAAGCGGGGCGTGGAACTGTCCCCGTTCGCGTCACGCCTCTCGGCCCTGGCCACAGACCCCGACCAGGCAGCCGACCTGCTGCCCGCGCTCATCGACGAGATGGAGGACCGCTACGACCTGATCAAGGCCCGGCAGGGCATCGCCCCCAACACCCCCGACGGGGAGATCACTTCAGACATCTGGGGCCTGCCGGAGAGTGAACGCCCGGTCCCGATCGTGCTGTTCGTGGACGAGGTGGCCGAACTCTTCCTCGTCGCCACTCGCAAGGACGAGGAACGGCGCGACGAGATGGTCACCCAGCTCATCCGCCTCGCCCAACTCGGCCGCGCCGCCGGCATCTACCTCGAAGTCTGTGGCCAGCGCTTCGGCGCCGAACTCGGCAAGGGCGCCACCATGCTCCGCGCCCAACTCACCGGCCGCGTCTGCCACCGCGTCAACGACGAAGCCTCCGCCAAAATGGCACTCGGCGACATCGCCCCCGAAGCCGTCGGCGCCGCCTGCGCCATCGCCCCCGAACGCCCCGGCCTCGCCGTGGCGGGTGACACCTCCGGCGGCTGGTCCCGCATCCGCACGCCCTACCTGTCCCTGGGCGATGCCGCCGAGATCTGCCGCGACTCCGCGCACCTGGTGCCCGACCTGCCCGCACTCAAGCGCTTCCAGCCGTACGCGCCCGCGCAACCGGTCCAGGCCCCGGGCCCCAAGGTCCAGCCGCGCCCTGCAACCAACTGACCCTTTCCCACCCCGGTTTGGCGTGACCGTCTCGCGCCACGTCCCTACCCCTCCCATGCCCGAATCCGGAAGGAGCCGCATCATGCGCGCCCAACTGGCCCGCGTCGACGCGGTACTCGTCCAAGCACTCATCGCCGCCGCCCTCTCCTTCGCCCACCTGCACGACATCGCCTCGGCGGCCGGACAGGACGGGTGGAAAGCGTGGGCCTACCCCATCAGCGTCGATCTGCTGCTCGTCGCCGCCTGGCGCCGACTGCGGACCGGCGACGCGAAGGCCTCCGGCTGGTGCTGGTTCGTCATCGCGCTGACCGCGTCTCTCGGCGCGAACGTCGCGACCGCCGGCCTCCTCGACCTCGACGACGTCCCCGCCTGGCTGCGCATCCTCGTCGCGGGCTGGCCCGCCGTCGCCTTCCTCGGCGGAACCCTCCTCGCCCACACCGCAACACCCCTAACCAACAACGACGTTGAGCCTGCCGACGTCCAGGAGGACGCGCCCGAACCCCCGCCTGGGATACCCGTGCAACCGGCCATCGAGGCACCACCCAACCGCCCCTCCGTGCCGGTCCCGGCCGCCCTCATCGACCACGCCCGCAAGGTCGCCGCCGAGCACCACACCCGAACCGGAACCCCGATCGACACCCCGACCCTCCGCGCCCGCCTCGGCGTCCCGGTACCCATGGCCGAAGCCATCGCCGCCCACCTCACACCGACAGGAAGTTGACCCGTGCCCCTCACCTTCAACACCGCCGCCGATTACCTCGACGCGGCCCGCGAGATGGCCCGCAGTAACCGATGGGCACTTGCCCGGCTCCTCGCCGAGGCAGCCGCCGACCGGACCTCGGACCCTGCCCAAGCTGCCCGCATCCTCGCCGAATTCCCGGCCCCGAACCGCCGAGAGGAGGGCTGACGATGTCCCCCAACCGCCGTTTCCGCAACGTCATCCGCATCGGCCCCGTCCAGGTCGCCACGTCCTACGACGACCGGGGCCAGGAGAAGCACACCGCCGCCTGCACCGCCCCGCGCTGCGGTGCCTCGCACGACTACGACAGCCGCGCCGCCGCCGAGTTGGCGGCCCACACCCACCGCTGCCCCGTCCGCTGAAAGGGAGTTCCCCCGTGACCGTCAGCCTGCCGCTCGTCGTCGTCCTCGGCTTCTTCGCCTGGGGAGCGGTCAAGTTCCTCGGCGTCCGCACCTGGATCGTCGTACTGATCGCCCTGTTCGGCTTCTGGCTCTCGCACACCTTCCTCGCCCCCGCCATCGAGTCCGGCACGCGCTCCGGCGTGGGTGTCGTAAACGGCTCACATGACTAGACGAGTAGATGAGAAAGGGTTCGCCGTGTTCCTGCCCAAGTACCCCGACAACCCGACCCCGCCGCCCGCACACACCCACACCCCAACCGACCCGATGCCCGCACGGCGCTCGCTCCCGCCGGTCGCCATCGACCGCAACACGGTCGTCGCCCTGGTCGTCGGCGGAGTCGTCCTCACCGCGCTCCTGGCCGCCGTCGCCGTAACGGCCATCTCCGTAGCCATCGCCGCCGTGGTCCTGCGCTCGATGCTCCGCGACCAACGCCGCTGAACGACTCCCGGAACGACCCCTGGCCTCCGGGGCGGCGGCACACGACCAAGCATTTCGCCGCCCCGGGGCCCGTCTCTCCTGACCGAGCCAGCCAGAAGGAGCAAGCCATCTTCACCCGCCCCACCCCGGCCCCACTCCCCGAACTAGCGAACCTGGCCGCGCAAGGCACCCTCCCGGGTATCCTCCGCCAACTCTCCGGTCTCGGCGGTTGCACCCACCCCATCCGCCTCGACGGCCACCGCACCGAATACGACGTCGACACCACAACCGGCGAGATCGGCCCCGTTCTCCACCACCTCGACTCGTCGACGCTCCCGGCCGGCCAACTCCTCGTCCGCTGCAACAACCGCCGTACGACCCGCTGCGCGGCCTGCTCCGAGGTCTACCGCCGCGACACCTTCCACCTGATCACCGCAGGGTTGCGCGGCGGCAAGGGCACCCCCGAACACGTCGCCACCCACCCCCGCGTCTTCGCCACCTTCACCGCCCCCGGCTTCGGCCCGGTCCACAACCGCCGCACCGACGGCCGCCCCTGCCGCTGCGGCACCCACCACGACCAGGACGACGAGCGACTCGGCACCCCACTCAACCCGGACACCTACGACTACGAAGCCGCCGTCCTCTGGAACGCCCACGCCGGTCCCCTCTGGCGCCGCTTCTCCACCTACCTGCGCCGGGAAGTCGCCAAGCGCGCAGGCCTCTCCCAACGCCGATTCCGCGAACACGCGCGCGTGTCCTTCGCGAAGGTCGCCGAGTACCAGAAGCGCGGAGCCGTCCACTTCCACGCCGTCATCCGCATCGACGGCCCCACGGGCGGCGACACCCCACCCCCGCCCTGGGCCACCGCCGACCTGCTCACCGACGCCATCCGCACCGCGACCGCCAAGGTCCGCGTCGACGGCCCGACCATCGACGACCGCACCCACACCTTCACCTTCGGCCGCCAACTCGACGTCCGCACCATCCGATCCGCCGACTTCAACGACGGCCAGGAACTCACCGAACGAGCCGTCGCCGCCTACATCGCCAAGTACGCCACCAAGGGCGCCGAAACCGCGACGGGAGCTCTCGACCGCCCGCTCAAGTTCGCCGCCGAACTCGCCCACCTCGACATCAGCGACCACGCCCGCCGCCTCATCCGCACCGCCTGGACCCTCGGCGCCCGTAAGGACCTCGAACACCTCCGCCTGCGCGCGTGGGCCCACATGCTCGGCTTCCGCGGCCACTTCTCCACCAAATCCCGCCGCTACTCCACCACCCTCGGCGCCCTCCGCAACGCCCGAGCCGAATGGCGCCGCGCCCAAGCCGCACCCGCCAACGGCCCCACCACCAACACCACGTACGTACTCGCGCACTGGGTCTTCGCCGGAACCGGCCTCTCTGACACCGAAGCCTGGCTGTCCGAGTCCCTCGAACCTGCCCCCGGAACGGAAGGAGAGCCCACCCGTGGCTGACCCGCGAGCCATCACCGCTGTCCCGGACCTGGAGCCCGCCGACCCGGCCTTGGTCCTGCTCACTGTCGAAGAGGCGGCCCGGCGACTCCGTATCGGCCGTACGACCTGCTTCAAGCTCGTGCTCGCGGGCGAGATCGAATCGGTCACGGTCGGCCGCCTACGCCGAGTTCCGGCTGAGGCGCTGCCCGCATACGTCAGCCAACTCCGCCGCCGTCCCGCCGTAGCGGCCTGAAGGAGGGGGAGACATGGCAGAGACCAAACGCACTCGCCAGCCCAACGGCGCCTCGTCCATCTACCTCGGCAAGGACAGCAAATGGCACGGCCGCGTGACAGTCGGCGTCCGCGATGACGGCAAGCCTGACCGCCGCCACGTCGAGCGGAAGACGAAAGCCGAAGTGACCAAGGCGGTCCGCGAGTTGGAACGGGCCCGCGACGACAAGAAGCTCCGGAAGCCGGGCAAGGGCTGGACCGTCCAGGTCTGGCTTGAGCACTGGGTCGAGAACATCGCCAAGCCGTACGTCTCCGAGAACACGTACGCCGGATACGAAGTGGACGTACGCGTGCACCTGGTCCCGGGCCTCGGCGCCCACCGGCTCGATCGGCTGGAGCCCGAGCACCTGGAGCGCTTCTACCAAAAGATGCAGAGCAACGGCAGCGCGGCCGGCACCGCCCACCACGTGCACCGCACAGTCCGTACCGCCCTCAGTGAGGCAGTACGGCGCGGACACGTGCCCACCAACGCAGCCGAGATCGCCAAGGCTCCGCGACTCGAAGAGGAGGACATCGAGCCGTTCACGATCGAGGAGGTTCAGAGCCTGCTCGTCGAAGCGGCCAAGCTCCGCAACAGCGCACGTTGGGTCGTCGCCCTGGCGCTCGGCCTCCGGCAGGGTGAGGCGCTCGGCCTGCACTGGGAAGACGTCGACCTCGCCTCGGGATACGTCCGTATTCGTAAGAACCGGCTCCGCCCCAAGTACGCGCACGGCTGCGGCGCTGCCAACCCGTGTGGCCGGAAGGCTGGTTACTGCCCCAAGCGGGAGCAGACCCGGCGCGAGCACAAGTCCACCAAGTCACGCGCGGGCCGACGCACCATCGGCCTGCCAGACCCGCTGATCAAGATTCTCCGCCAGCACCAGGAAGCCCAGGAACGGGAGCGCATCGCGGCCGGCACCGACTGGGAGGGCAAGGGATACGTCTTCGCTTCGCCGATCGGCGGGCCTCTCAGCCCCAACACCGACTTCCACACCTGGAAGAGACTCCTCAGGGACGCGGGCGTGCGCAACGGCCGTCTCCACGACGCTCGCCACACCGCCGCGACCGTGCTCCTTATCCTCGGCGTCCCCGACGTCGTGATCGACTCGATCATGGGTTGGGAGCCCGGGGGAGCGGCCCGGATGCGCGCTCGGTACATGCACGTGACGGGGACCATGCTTCGCAAAGTCGCCCAGCAAGTTGGCGACGCCCTTTGGGAGCTCCCGAAAACGGACTCAGAGACAAACTGAGACGGAAACTGAGACGGACAACGACGAAGGGCCCCACCGCGAACGGTGGGGCCCTTCGACATCGTGCCCGGTGAGGCACTGGCGGAGGATACGAGATTCGAACTCGTGAGGGGTTGCCCCCAACACGCTTTCCAAGCGTGCGCCCTAGGCCACTAGGCGAATCCTCCGCGGCAAACAATACAAGACGTTGAGGAGTGCTCGCGAACTCGTTCCCCCCGCTCAGATCCTGTAGCCTGTGCGGAGCCCCTCACGCGGCGCTATCTGACTGAACTCCCCCAGGGCCGGAAGGCAGCAAGGGTAGGTTGGCTCTGGCGGGTGCGTGGGGGGCGCTTGCGTTCGGGGCGGTTGCGGTGGGCGGGGCCGCCGTCGGCCCCCGTTGTCAGTGGGCGCCTATAACCTCGTACGCGTGTCGTCTCTCGCGCTGTACCGCCGTTATCGCCCGGAGTCGTTCGCCGAGGTCATCGGGCAGGAGCATGTAACCGACCCGTTGCAGCAGGCGCTGCGGAACAACCGGGTCAATCACGCGTACCTGTTCAGCGGGCCGCGTGGCTGTGGCAAGACGACCAGTGCGCGGATTCTTGCCCGGTGTCTGAACTGCGAGAAGGGGCCCACCCCGACGCCTTGCGGCGAGTGCCTGTCCTGTCGTGATCTCGCGCGCAACGGGCCCGGATCGATCGACGTCATCGAGATCGACGCCGCTTCGCACGGTGGTGTGGACGACGCCCGTGAGCTGCGCGAGAAGGCCTTCTTCGGGCCCGCGAGCAGCCGGTACAAGATCTACATCATCGACGAGGCCCACATGGTCACGTCGGCCGGCTTCAACGCCCTGCTCAAGGTCGTCGAGGAGCCCCCGGAGCACCTCAAGTTCATCTTCGCGACCACCGAGCCCGAGAAGGTCATCGGGACGATCCGGTCGCGGACCCACCACTATCCCTTCCGGCTCGTGCCGCCGGGCACGCTTCGCGACTACCTCGGCGAGGTGTGCGGGCGGGAGAACATCCCCGTCGAGGACGGCGTGCTGCCCCTCGTCGTGCGCGCGGGCGCCGGTTCCGTGCGTGACTCCATGTCCGTGATGGACCAGCTGCTCGCGGGGGCGAGCACCGACGGTGTGACCTACGCCATGGCGACCTCCCTCCTCGGCTACACGGACGCCTCGCTTCTCGACTCCGTGGTCGAAGCCTTCGCCACCGGTGACGGCGCCGCCGCCTTCGAGGTCGTCGACCACGTCATGGAGGGGGGCAACGACCCCCGCCGTTTCGTCGCCGACCTGCTGGAACGCCTGCGCGACCTCGTGATCCTCGCCGCCGTGCCCGACGCTCTCGAAAAGGGCCTCATCGACGCCCCGGCCGACGTCCTGGAACGTATGCAGGCGCAGGCCGGCACCTTCGGCGCGGCCGAACTCAGCCGCGCCGCCGACCTCGTCAACACCGGCCTGACCGAGATGCGCGGCGCCACCGCCCCCCGCCTCCAGCTGGAACTCATCTGTGCCCGCGTGATGCTCCCCGCCGCGTACGGCGACGAGCAGTCGGTCATGGCCCGCCTCGACCGGCTCGAACGCGGCGTCAACTTCGCGGGCGGCGGGGGAGCGCCCGCCATGGGATACGTCCCCGGACCCGACGCACCACACGTTCAGACTCCGTCGCATCCCCCGGCCCAGGCCTACCCCCAGGCTCCCGCCCCCGCTCCGGCTCAGGTCCACGGGGGCGGTGCCGCCGCGGCTCGGGCGGCCGTACGAGGTCCAGGCGCGCCCGGCACAGGCACCGGCACCGGCACTGGCGGCCAACCCCCCGCCCCCGGCGCCCCCTTCGCCGGTACGACGACGCCGGCCGCCCCCGCCCCCGCCCCCGTAGCGCCGCCGGAGCAGGCCCCCGCACCCGCACCCGCCGCTTACTCCCAGCCCACCCCGCAGCAACAACCCCAAGCACAAGCCCCCGCCCCCGGTGCCTGGCCCACCGCCACCGCCGCAGGCAGCGGACGCCGCCCGGGCGGCTGGCCCACGGCAACCCCGGCGGGCGGCGGACAACCCCCGTCCGCCCACAGCGCACCCGCACCCACCCATGCCCCCTCCTCCGCCCCCGCCGCCGTACCGGCCTCCGCACCCCAGGCCACCCATGCCGCGGCCCCCGTTCAACCCCCGGCCGGCGGCCTCGACCCCCGCATGCTCTGGCCGAACATCCTGGAAGTGGTGAAGAACCGCCGCCGTTTCACCTGGATCCTGCTCAGCCAGAACGCGCAGGTCACCGGCTTCGACGGCACGACCCTCCAGATCGGCTTCGTCAACGCCGGGGCGCGGGACAACTTCAACAGCAGCGGCAGCGAGGACGTACTGAAGCAGGCGCTGGCCGAGCAGTTCAACGTCCAGTGGAAGATCGAGGCGGTCGTCGACCCGTCGGGCGGCGGCACCCCGCCCCCGCAGCCGGGCGGTTCCTACGGCGGTGGTGGTGGCGGCGGTGGCGCGCCGGGTGGCTACGGCAGTGCACCCGGTGGCTCCGGCGGCTACGGCACCCCCGCCCCCGCCACGCCCGCCTCCGGCCCGGCGTCCCCCCAGCCCACCCCCACCTCCGCGCCCACGAACACCACCAACTCGCCCTCGGCACAGGCACCCACCCAGCCCCAGCCCCCTGCCGCCCCCTCCCCACCCCCCGTCCACCACACCGTCTCCGCGGAGGACGACACCCCCGAGGACGACGACCCAGACCTCGACGAGTCGGCCCTCTCCGGCCATGAACTGATCGTGCGGGAGCTGGGAGCGACGGTGATGGAGGAGTTCACGAACGAGTAGGGAGCGATAGGGAGCGCGAGGGGCCCTTACGGCCGCCCCGACCCCGCCCCGACCCCGCCCCGGACCGCCCCGCCCTCCCCGTGTCCTAGGCTGACCCCGTGAACGTCCTTGTCATCGGTACCGGCGCCCGCGAACACGCCCTGTGCCGTTCTCTGTCCCTCGACCCCGACGTCACCGCGCTGCACTGCGCCCCCGGCAACGCCGGCATCGCCGAGGTCGCCGAGCTGCACCCGGTCGACGCCCTCGACGGCGCCGCCGTGGCCGCGCTGGCCACGGAGCTCGGTGCCGAGCTGGTCGTGGTCGGTCCGGAGGCACCCCTTGTCGCCGGGGTCGCCGACGCCGTGCGCGAGGTCGGCATCCCGGTCTTCGGCCCCTCCGGGGAGGCCGCGCAGCTGGAGGGCTCCAAGGCCTTCGCGAAGGAAGTGATGGCGGCGGCCGGTGTCCCGACCTCCCGCTCCTACGTCTGTACGACCCCGGAAGAGGTCGCGGAGGCCCTCGACGCCTTCGGTGCGCCGTACGTCGTGAAGGACGACGGACTGGCCGCTGGCAAGGGCGTCGTCGTGACCGACGATCTCGACGCGGCGAAGGCGCACGCGGCCGCCTGCGAGCGCGTCGTCATCGAGGAGTTCCTCGACGGGCCCGAGGTGTCGCTCTTCGCGATCACCGACGGAGTGACCGTCGTCCCGCTGCAGCCCGCGCAGGACTTCAAGCGCGCGCTCGACGGCGACGAGGGCCCGAACACCGGCGGCATGGGCGCCTACTCCCCGCTGCCGTGGGCCGACCCGAAGCTGGTCGAGGAGGTGCTGCAGTCCGTCCTCCAGCCGACCGTCGACGAGCTGCGCCACCGCGGCACCCCCTTCTCCGGCCTTCTCTACGCAGGCCTCGCGATCACCACGCGTGGCGTCCGGGTCATCGAGTTCAACGCCCGCTTCGGCGATCCGGAGACCCAGGTGGTCCTGGCCCGCCTGAAGACCCCGCTGGCCGGTGTCCTGCTCGCCGCGGCGAACGGCACGCTCGAAGACCTGGCCCCCCTGCGCTGGAGCGAGGACGCGGCGGTCACCGTCGTCATCGCCTCGCACAACTACCCCGACACCCCGCGCACCGGCGACCCGATCACCGGCCTCGACGAGGTGGCCGCGCAGGACGCCCCGCACGCGTACGTGCTGCACGCCGGGACCCGGCGCGACGGCGACGACGTCGTCAGCGCGGGCGGCCGGGTGCTGTCCGTCACGGCGACCGGCACGGATCTCACGCAGGCCCGCGAACGCGCGTACGCGGCCGTGGCCCGCGTCCGCCTCGACGGCTCCCAGCACCGCACGGACATCGCGGCGAAGGCGGCGGTGGGCGGGTAAGCCCAGGCGCTCCCGCGCGCCGATGAACCCCACAGGCCCCGATCCCGTCTCAGGGTTCGGGGCCTGAACCTTGCCCTCACCCTTGCCCTCTGTCGGCCACCTTTCCCCAGAGCCATTCCATCGAGTGACCGATGCCCCATCCGGCTGACGGGGGCCGGGGCCCCAACTATGGTGCGGCGCAAGCGTTCCGGCACTTGGCCCACCGGCATTGCGATGTCAGTGGCGGGTGCCACAGTGGGGGAGTGAGCAACGCCAGCAGAGCGGGACAGCACGGAGGGGGTGAGGTCCGGTCGTGACCGGTATGGGTGTGGAGGCGGGCGCGCAGGCGGCGCGTTCCCGGGCCTTGGCCGTGCTGCGCATCCGCAGCCGTGCGCTGGCCGTCGCCCTGTTGCCCGCCGCCGTCGCCGTGATCCTGCTCGCGGGCGGTTCCTCCGGCCATCTCCTGGGCCGGGGCTGGGACCTGGCCCGCTGGATCATGGGCGTGGCCGCCGTCCTCGTGCTGCTCGCGGCCGGCGCGATCGCGCTGGTCGTCGCCCGCTCCCGCCCGGCCGTGAGTCCTACGGTCGCGATCGCCGAGGAGTCGGCCCCCGATCTGTACCGCATGGTGCGCGACCTGGCCGACCGCCTGGACGTCCCCGCGCCGTCCGCGATAGCGCTCACCCCGGACTGCGACAGCTGGCTGGAGGACCGCACCCACCCGGCCCACGGCCCGCTCCCACAGGAGGACCGCGACGAGATCACGGGCGTACGCGGCCTCACCCCGGCGCGTTCCCGTCGTACGGCCGCCGCGCCCGTGCTTGTCATCGGCTCCCCGTTCCTGTGGTGGATGCGGGTCGGTGAGCTGCGCGCGGTGCTGGCCCCGGTCGTCGCGGGTACGGGGCCTTCGGCGCACCCGGACATAGCCGCCGCCCGCCGTTTCGTACGGGGCCTGGACGCGGCGGTGGCCGTGGCCTCGGCACCGCGAGGTCCGGTGTTCCGCTCGGTGCTCGCCGGTGTCGGCTGGGTGGCCCGGCTGCTGCTGCGCAGTTGCCGGGGGCACGCGGCCGAGATGGAGCGGGGCGTGGCCGCCGCTGCCGCCGAGCGTGCACAGGCTGTGGATTACGGACTGCGGATCGTCGCCCAGGAGCAGGTGGGGCTGGCGTACGCGGGCTGGGACCGGCTGCTGACCCGGGTCGCGCTGCCCGCGTGGCGGATGGGCCGCTGGCCGTCCCGGCTGGACGCGGGCGTCGTGGCGGCGCTCACGGAGCTGTCCCGCCGGGACCGTCTGGCCGAGGGCTTCGCCTCCCGGCTCGGCGAGCGCCCCGCCTGTGACCTGCTCGAAGAGCCCGGCACGATCGACGAGGCGACTTCGCTGCTGGCCGCCCGCCTCTTCCACGGCGGCCCGGCCGAGGCCGGTCCCGACTGGGCGCCGGTGGACTGGCAGGAGTACCCGGAGGAGGTCGTCGACCGCACCTGGCGCACCGACGCGGCCCGCCTGCACCGCGTCCTGGACACGCTCGGCGTCCGCCGTTCCCCCGACCCCGTCGCCCCGCACCACGGCGCCCCGACCCTGGCCCGAGTGGTGGACCACCTCACGGACCCGGCGGCGGACCCGGCGGCGGACGCCTCCGGCCGGTACACGGAGTCGGCCACGGACGACGAGCGCTGCGCGACCGGCCCGACCGTCACCAATCCGCATCCACCCACGGAACCGGAGACCGCCCCCCAGTCCCCCCAGTCCCCCCAGTCCCCCCAGTCCCCCCATCCCCCCGAGCCCTACAAGGCCATGGCCGCGGACGACGACGAGGAGCTGGGCGAAGGCTGCTCGCCGCACAGCGCGGCGCTGGCCGCCGGGCTCACCGCGGAGTTGGCGCGGGAGGAGGCGGCGACTCCGGCGACCGGTTCGGCGCCGCCCGGGCAGGGGCCCGACTCCGCGCTCTGGGACGACGGCTCGCTGCCTCTCTTCCCGCTCCAACCGCCGCGCACGGGACGGGAGTTGCTCGCCGATCACGTCACGGCGATGGTGTGCTGCGCCGCGATGGACACGGCCGGCGCGACTCCCGGCCTCGACTGGCTCGACGGCCCCACCCTGCTCGTCAACGGCTCGCGAGCGGTCGACCTCGCCCCGAGGGTCCTCAGCCTCGTGGAGGACGGCGACCCGGGCCCGCTGCGGGCCTGGCTGATCGACCTGGGCATACGCCCGGAGAAGCCGGTACGCCTCGTCTGAGGTCGCGCCCCGCCACCCCTCACCCGTATCGGAACTACGGGCTCCACTTTTGGTCAATTCGCAACGACCAGTGACAGAGTGAGTGCTTAATGTGATGTGCTGGGGCCGATCCCGTACGCCGTCCGGTGTGTGGCAAAGGCTTGCGGCATACGACAGTTGGGCGAAGAACGACCACGGGAGCACGAGGGAGGGGAGCGACATGGGGTCGGAGCAGATCCGCCGCTGGGAGTCGGGAGCGCTGGCGCACGCCGTGACGGACCCCTTTGGACAGGGCCCCGTCCCCTGGCTCCGCGGCAGCGAGACCTACTTCGACGACACCGGCCATGTCGTCCCCTGGTACGTGGACCCGGCCCCCGCCCAGACCCCGGCGCACGCCCCCGGCAGGGGCACCCCCGGCGGGAACACCCCCAAGGTCCCCGCCCCGCGCGCCTCCGCGTCCGGCGGCGGCCCGCGCTCAGCCGACGACGTGCGCCGCCAGATCAAGGGGTTCACCAACGCGAGCGCGGTCGCCCCCGGCGAGGCCCTCGACTTCCACGTCACGGTCGACCCGCCCCAGGAGTTCGGCGTCGACATCTACCGCATCGGCCACTACGGCGGTGACGGCGCCGCCAAGATCACCACCAGCCCCCGCCTCTCGGGCATCGTCCAGCCCCCGCCGCTCACCGCCGACCGCACGGTCTCCTGCCACCACTGGTGGCTGTCCTGGCGGCTGCAGATCCCGAGCTACTGGAGCATCGGCGCCTACGTGGCCGTCCTCACCACCGCCGACGGCTACCGCTCCCACATCCCCTTCACGGTCCGCGACAACCACCCCGCCGACCTGCTCCTCCTCCTGCCCGACATCACCTGGCAGGCGTACAACCTCTACCCGGAGGACGGCCACACCGGCGCGAGCCTCTACCACGCCTGGGACGCCGACGGCCGGCTGCTCGGCGAGTCCGAGGCCGCGACGACCGTCTCCTTCGACCGCCCGTACGCGGGCGCGGGCCTGCCCCTGCACGTGGGCCACGCCTACGACTTCATCCGCTGGGCCGAGCGCTACGGCTACGACCTCGCCTACGCCGACCACCGCGATCTGCACGCGGGCCATGTCGACCCCAGCCGTTACCGGGGATTGGTCTTCCCGGGCCACGACGAGTACTGGTCGACCCCCATGCGCCGTACCGTCGAACTGGCCCGCGAGCACGGCACGTCCCTCGTCTTCCTCTCCGCCAACACCATGTACTGGCAGGTGGAGTTGGCCCCCTCCCCGTCCGGTGTCCCCGACCGGCTGCTCACCTGCCGCAAGCGCCGGGGCCCGGGCCGCCCGGTGCTGTGGCGCGAAGTAGACCGCCCCGAGCAGCAGTTGGTGGGCATCCAGTACGCGGGCCGGGTCCCCGAGCCGCACCCCCTGATCGTGCGCAACGCCGACCACTGGCTGTGGGAGGCGACCGGAACCGCCGAGGGCGAGGGCATCGACGGCCTGGTCGCGGGCGAGGCCGACCGGTACTTCCCGCGCACCCAGCTCCCCCCGCACGACGAGCGCATCCTGCTCGCCCACTCCCCGTACACGGACAACGACGGTGCCCTCCGCCACCAGGAGACCTCCCTGTACCGCGCGCCGTCCGGCTCCCTCGTCTTCGCCTCCGGCACCTTCGCCTGGTCACCGGCCCTGGACCGCCCCGGCCACGTCGACGCCCGCGTCCAGCGCGCCACCGCCAACCTCCTGGACCGCATCTGCAAGCACGACTGACCAGACGTACAAGCACGACTGACCCCGTGGCCGGACGCCGGGCGCCCATACGGGACAATCGAGCCAGTTGGAGAGACCCACTGGAGGAACCGTGTCCGGATTCGTAGAAAAGCCCGAGCCGCTCCAGGTCCCGGGCCTGACGCACCTCCACACCGGCAAGGTGCGCGAGCTGTACCAGAACGAGGCGGGCGAGCTCGTGATGGTCGCCAGCGACCGCATGTCCGCGTTCGACTGGGTGCTGCCCACCGAGATCCCGGACAAGGGCCGCGTCCTCACCCAGCTCTCCCTCTGGTGGTTCGACCAGCTCGCCGACCTGATCCCCAACCACGTCCTCGGCACCGAACTCCCGCCCGGCGCCCCCGCCGACTGGGCGGGCCGCACCCTCATCTGCAAGTCCCTCCGGATGGTCCCGGTCGAGTGTGTGGCCCGCGGCTACCTCACCGGCTCCGGCCTGCTGGAGTACAACGCCTCCCGCACGGTCTGCGGCCTCGCCCTCCCCGAGGGCCTGGTCGACGGCAGCGAACTCCCCGCCCCGATCTTCACCCCGGCCACCAAGGCCGCCGTAGGAGAGCACGACGAGAACGTGTCGTACGAGGAGGTCGCCCGGCAGGTCGGCGCCGACACCGCCGCGCAGCTGCGGCAGGCGACGCTCGCCGTCTACGGCCGGGCCCGGGACATCGCGCGGGAGCGGGGCATCATCCTCGCGGACACCAAGTTCGAGTTCGGCTTCGAGGGTGAGACGCTGATCGCCGCCGACGAGGTGCTCACCCCGGACTCCTCCCGTTTCTGGCCGGCCGAGGAGTGGGAGCCGGGGCGCGCGCAGCCGTCGTACGACAAGCAGTTCGTGCGCGACTGGCTGACCGGGCCGGAGTCGGGCTGGGACCGCAAGAGCGAGCAGCCTCCGCCGCCGCTGCCCCAGCAGGTCGTGGACGCGACCCGCGGGAAGTACATCGAGGCGTACGAGCGCCTGACCGGCCAGAGCTGGAGCTAGGCCCTGGCGGGCAGCGGATACGCAAGAACCCCGGTCCACCCGGACCGGGGTTCTTACTTGGAGCGGACGACCAGGTTCGAACTGGCGACCTCAACCTTGGCAAGGTTGCGCTCTACCAACTGAGCTACGTCCGCGCTGCGCCGTGGCGCGAGAGCAACTATACCCAACCTCGCTCGCGTGCGAGACGCACTGCCGTATGACGGTTCTCGGCCCCGAGTTTCGAGGCGGCGGAGGAGAGATAGTTCCGTACGGTCCCCTGGGACAGCGCGGCCCGTTCGGCGATCTCGGCGACCGGCGCCCCGTCGGCGGCCAGTTCCAGGACCTCGGCCTCGCGCGCGGTCAGCGGCGAGTCCCCGGCGGAGATGGCGTCGGCGGCCAACTCCGGGTCGACGTACCGCTGTCCGGCATGCACCGTGCGAATGATCTCCGCGAGCCGCTGCGCACTCACCGTCTTCGGGACGAACCCCCGCACACCGGCCGCGAGCGCCCGCTTCAGATGCCCCGGCCGACCGTGCCCGGTCACGATCAACACCTGGCAGTCGGGCAGTTCGGCCCGCAGCGATGTGGCGACCTTCACACCGTCGGCCCCCGGCATCTGCAGATCCAGTACGGCCACATCGGGCCGATGCGCCCGCGCCATGGCCAGCGCCTCGGGCCCGGTAGCCGCCTCCGCGACCACCAACAGATCATCCTCAAGCCCGAGCAACGCGGCCAGCGCCCCCCGAATCAGATGCTCATCATCGGCAAGCAGCAGCCGTACGACGTCGGCGGTCATGACACGACTCCGGTGACTGGGGTGGCGGCGGGCAGCGGGACGGCCAAGGCTCCGCGCGCGGGCACCGTCGGCCGCCCGGCGACCCTGGTGACGACGCGACTCCCCCCGCCGCCGCGGGCAGCGGCACCGTCGCCACCGCCCGGCGCCGGTCGCCGTTCACGGACCTCGCCCCCAGTTGTGGGCACCGTCGGCCGCCCGGCAACCCCGGTCACGACGCGACTCCCCCCGCCACCGCCGGCAACGGCACCGTCGCCCTCACCCGGAAACAGTCGCCGTCCACAGCCCCCGCCTCCAGCTCCCCGCCCACCGCGCTCAGCCTCTCCCGCAGCCCCACGAGCCCCGCCCCACCGCCGCCGGAACCGATACCCCCACCCTCGCCGGAATCGGTCCCCCCGCCCCTGCCCCCGATACCCCCGACACCTCCGTCGACCACCTTCGCCCCGTCGTTCTCCACGGTCAGCACCACACTCCCCTCCGCCACCCGGACCGCGACCGCGCAGTGCCCCGCGTTGCCGTGCCGCAGGACGTTGGTCGTTGCCTCGCGGACCACCCAGCCGAGTGCCGACTGCACCTCGGTCGGTAGTCCGGCCGCCTCGCCGGTCACCTCGCACTGGATGCCCGCGGCGCTCAACACGCCCTGTGCTCCGGCCAGTTCGACGTCGAGCGCGGTCTCGCGGTAGCCCCGTACGACATCCCGTACCTCCCGTTGCGACTCGCGGGCGATCCGCTGCACCTCGATCATCTGGTCCACGGCCTCGGCCCGGCCGCGCCGGGCGAGCTGTACGGCGAGTTCGCTCTTCAGCGCGATCACCGACAGGTTGCGGCCCATCACGTCGTGCAGGTCGCGCCCGAACCGCAGCCGTTCCTCGGCGACGGCGAGCCGGGCCCGGGTCTCGCGGGCCTCGTCGAGTTCGTAGACGGCGTCGAGGAGCCAGACGGAGAACGCGGCCGTGAAGGCGAGTCCACCGCCGGCGAAGAGGACGATGAGCGCGGTGACGAGCGCGGCCGGGGCGGCCGTCCCCAGCGGGAGCTGGAGGACCAGCGTTCCGACGACCACACCCGCCACCACCGCGAGGACCTGCCGCAGGCCGCGGACCCCGAGCGTCAGCGTGCCGGTGCCGAAACTCAGCACACCCACCAGGAGCGTGGTCGCGGCGGCCTGCGCCTGGTCGTCGTCGGGACCCCGCTCGCCCAGGACGACCGCGACGACGGCGATCAGCGCGGTCACCGCCCCGAGGAACCACAGCAGCCGTACGGGCTGTGGCCGCCGGCCGCGCGTCCAGTCGAGCGCCCGGGAGGCGGTCGCGGAACAGAGCAGCGCGTGCACGGCCACCAGCACCGCCATCCAGCTCGCGGCATCCGTCCCGACCTGCGAGAACAGGGGCAGCCCGATCGCGGCGACCTCGATCAGGGCGAAGAAGTGGAAGGAGAGCCGGGTGTACGCCTCGACCTTCCCGGGCGTGGTCTTCCGCCCCCACCAGCCGCCGGAGCCGCGCGTGCCGCCTTCGTCGGCGAAGCCTCCAGGTGTCCCCATGATCCGGTGCTCTCCGTACCTCAGCGCCGCGGTTCCCAGCGGAACCACCGCCGTACAGCAAACACCGCGAGGAGGGTCCAGGCCAGCGCGGTCAGGACGGCGCCTAGGGCCTCGGAGCCGGACAGGTCGCCGTTCCAGCCGCCGCCGATCAGCCGGATCGCGGGGGAGAGGGGGAGGAATTGGCAGACGTCCGCGACCCGGTCGGACACTAGCTGGAGCGGGACGATGATCCCGGATCCCATCGTGGACACCAGCACGACCGGCAGCGCGGTCACCTGCGCGCTCTCCGCCGTCCTGGTCACACTCGCCGTGAGAGCGGCCAGCGCGGCGCTCAGGACGAGGCCGAACAGTAGCCCCAGGACGACGAGTTGGGGCATCGCGGGGGCTCCGGCGTCCAGCAGCAGTACACAGGCCACGGTCAGCAGCAGGGACTGCACGAACCCGAGACACACGGCCGGGAGCGCCGTGCCGGCGAGGATCTCGGAGTCGCCGAGTTCCCCGGTGCGCAGCCGCTTGAGGACGAGTTCCTCCCGCCGCGCGACGAACGCGCTCACCAGCGACGAGTACACGGCGAAGAGCAGCGAGAAGCCGATCGCGGCGGTCAGCATCACCGAGCCGACCGACAGTCCCTCCCCCTTCAGATCCATCTGGTCGACCGCGGGCCGCACACTGAACGGCAGCACCAGCGGCACGAACAGCGCCGTGACCACCGCGTTCCGGTTCCGCCCGAGCAGGCTCAGCTCGGCCCGCCCCAGCGCCCGCATCCGCCCCGCCGGAGTGGTCGCCACGGCGTTCATACGGCCACCTCCTGCTCCCGCGCGATCCCCAGGAACGCCTCCTCCAGCGAGGCCGACCGCATCTCCAGCCGCCGCAGTTCGATCCGCGCCCGCTCGGCCCACACCAGCAGCCCGGTCGCCGCCCGCTGCAGCTCGTGCGTCCGCAGCCGTACGACCCTCCCGGCCACCTCGTGCCCGACGACCCCCAGTTCGCCGAGCGGCGGCAGGTCCCCCACGAAGTAGCCCGCGGGCAGTTCGAAGGAGATCCGCGAGGGCCGCCCCGCCGTCACCTCGTCCGGTGTCCCCGTGACCGCGATCCGCCCCTCGCTCATGATCGCCAGCCGGTCGGCGAGGCCCTCGGCCTCCTCCAGGTAGTGCGTGGTCAGCAGCACGGTCGTCCCGCTGTCCCGCAGCGCCCGCACCAACTCCCAGGTGTCCCGGCGCCCTTCGGCGTCGAGTCCGGTGGTCGGTTCGTCGAGGAACAGCACCTCGGGCTCCCCGAGCAGCGCGAGCGCGAGATCGAGCCGCCGCCGTTCACCCCCGGACAACTGCTTCACCCGTACGGCGGCCCGCCGCTCAAGACCGACCAGCGCGAGCGCCTCCGGCACCGGCCGCGCCCCGCTCGTGCAGCCGGCCCACATCCGCGCGGTCTCGGCGACGGTCAGCTCGGACGGAAAGCCGCCCTCCTGAAGCATCACGCCGGTACGCGGCCGTACGGCGGCCCGCTCGGTGTGGGGATCGTGGCCGAGGACGCGCACCCGGCCGCCGGACGGCGCCGCGAGTCCCTCCAGCACCTCGACGGTCGAGGTCTTGCCGGCGCCGTTGGTGCCGAGCAGCGCGAAGACCTCTCCGTGCCGCACGGAGAATGTGATCCCCCGCACAGCCTCGAACCCGCCCCCGTACACACGGCGTAGGTCGGTGACCTCAATCACGTGTTCGTGTTCGTTGGTGTCCATGGCTCCAGCGTCCCGGCGGCGGGGGCGCGACAGCAGTGCGCGGTGTCATCACTCGGCATGACAAATGTCAGACGGGCGCCGACACATGACGGGCGTCGAGGCCCACAGGCACACGAAAAGACCCCGGTCCAGTGGACCGGGGTCTTGTTCCCGAGCGGACGACCAGGTTCGAACTGGCGACCTCAACCTTGGCAAGGTTGCGCTCTACCAACTGAGCTACGTCCGCATTGCCTCCGACCGGCTCTCACCGATCGGCGCGAGCACCAGCCTACCCGATCCACCAGAGTGGTCCGGACGGCGATGCAGAGCGGGTGACAGGAATTGCACACTGCGCCTTCCCCCTGGAAGGGGGATGTTCTGCTACTGAACTACACCCGCATGTACTCCGTGAGCTGGGCCTTTCGGCCTCGCCCCTCGGCGTGCTCCGAACTCTAGCTGACCAGGAGGGGTGCTGCGCAAGTCGGTTCCCCCGAGGGCCCGGTGACCGGTCGTCGGGGGAACCGTGCGGGCCGCCTACTGCGCGGCGGCGAACGCCTCGTAGACCTTCTTGGGGATGCGTCCGCGGGCCGGCACGTCCATCTTGTTCGCCTGTGCCCAGGCGCGGACGGCCGCAGGGTCGGGGGCGACCTCGGTCTGGCGGTAGGCCTTGCCCGACCTCGACCGCTTGCGACCTGCGTCCACGTACGGCGCGAGCGCCTTACGCAGTTTCTTGGCATTGGCTTGATTCAGGTCGATCTCGTACGACTTGCCGTCGAGTCCGAAGGCGATCGTCTCCGCCGCTTCCGAGCCGTCGATGTCGTCAAAGAGAGTGACCACGACCTTCTGCGCCACGAATATCGGTCCCTTCGTGCGACACCTGAAACCGCACTATCCGCGAGGGCGCACGGAGACGCCACGGAGGTGCGGAGATGTCGACTGTCCGCCTGTTAATGGGCAAAGTATCGGCTATTGGCAATTCATTTGTACAGTGCCCGGCAATGCAATGTGAAGCCCGACTAAATCTTCCCGCGTGTCTCCGCGCAATAGTGAACCGGGATCGATCCGGGATCTTTCCCTGAACTTTTCGTGAAGACCCCCACTCGATGCCGGATCGTGACGGTCCTCACGTAGATTCCTACAACTCTACCCGCGTAGAAATTTTGTGCGGGTAGTCTGAAGACACCTGTCGAAGACCCGCAGGAACACGCTCAGCACCACAACACCGGGAGTGCCAGTGGCACGCGTCGTAGTCGACGTCATGCTCAAGCCGGAGATCCTCGACCCCCAGGGCCAGGCGGTCCAGCGTGCGCTGCCGCGCCTGGGTTTCGAAGGCATCTCCGACGTACGTCAGGGAAAGCGATTCGAACTGGAAGTTGACGGCCCGGTCGACGAGGCCGCGCTCGCCCGCATCCACGATCTTGCGGAATCCTTCCTCGCCAACACCGTGATCGAGGACTTCACCGTCAAGGTGGAGGAAGTCGCGGAGGCCGCGAAGTGACCGCTCGTATTGGCGTCGTCACTTTCCCGGGCAGCCTCGACGACCGGGACACCCAGCGCGCGATCCGCCTCGCCGGCGCCGAACCGGTCGCCCTCTGGCACAAGGACAAGAACCTCCACCAGGTGGACGCGGTAGTCCTCCCGGGCGGTTTTTCCTACGGCGACTATCTGCGCGCGGGTGCCATCTCCCGCTTCTCGCCGGTGATGGAGACGGTCATCGAGCAGGCGAAGTCGGGACTCCCCGTCCTCGGTATCTGCAACGGCTTCCAGATCCTCACCGAGGCGCACCTCCTCCCCGGCGCGATGCTCGGCAACAACCACCTGCACTTCATCTGCCGTGACCAGAAACTGCGGGTGGAGAGCGCGGACACGGCCTGGACCGGTGACTACACCGCCGGCCAGGAGATCCACATCCCGCTGAAGAACATGGACGGCCGCTACGTCGCCGACGAGCACACGCTCGACGAGCTGGAGGCCGAGGGCCGCGTCGTCTTCCGCTACCTCGACGTGAACCCGAACGGCTCGCTGCGCGACATCGCCGGCATCACCAACGCCGCCGGGAACGTCGTGGGCCTCATGCCGCACCCCGAGCACGCGGTCGAGCCGCTCATCGGGTCCGGCCGCACGGACGGCCTCCCCTTCTTCACCTCGATCCTCAAGAAGCTGGTCAACGCATGAGCCGGACGCCTCTGGACACGGTCGAGCACGCGGCCGAGACCCCCGACGTCGAGCTGCCCTGGGCCGAACTCGGCCTGAAGAAGGACGAGTACGAGCGCGTGGTCGAGATCCTCGGCCGCCGTCCGACCGGCGCCGAACTCGCCATGTACTCGGTCATGTGGTCCGAGCACTGCTCGTACAAGTCCTCCAAGGTCCACCTCCGCCAGTTCGGCGAGAAGGCCCCCCAGTCGGACGCCCTGCTCGTCGGCATCGGCGAGAACGCGGGCGTGGTCGACGTCGGCCAGGGCTACGCGGTCACCTTCAAGGTGGAGTCGCACAACCACCCGTCCTACGTCGAGCCCTACCAGGGCGCGGCCACGGGCGTCGGCGGCATCGTGCGCGACATCATCGCGATGGGCGCCCGCCCGGTCGCCGTCGTAGACCCGCTGCGCTTCGGCGCGGCCGACCACCCCGACACCAAGCGCGTCCTGCCGGGCGTCGTCGCGGGCATCGGCGGCTACGGCAACTGCCTGGGCCTGCCCAACATCGGCGGCGAGGTCGTCTTCGACGCCTGCTACCAGGGCAACCCGCTGGTCAACGCCGGTGCCATCGGCGTGATGCGGCACGAGGACATCCACCTCGCGAAGGCCTCCGGCGCGGGCAACAAGGTCATCCTCTACGGCGCCCGCACGGGCGGCGACGGCATCGGCGGCGCGTCGATCCTGGCGAGCGAGACCTTCGACGACGCGAAGCCTTCGAAGCGGCCGGCCGTCCAGGTCGGCGACCCCTTCCAGGAGAAGCTCCTCATCGAGTGCACCCTGGAGGCCTTCAAGGAGAAGCTGGTCGTCGGCATCCAGGACCTGGGTGCGGCCGGACTCTCCTGCGCCACAAGCGAGTTGGCGTCCAACGGCTCCGGCGGCATGACGGTCACCCTGGACGATGTACCCCTCCGTGACTCCACCCTCTCGCCCGAGGAAATCCTCATGAGCGAGTCGCAGGAGCGGATGTGCGCGGTCGTGGAGCCGTCGAAGGTCGGCCGCTTCCTGGAGATCTGCGAGAAGTGGGACGTCATCGCCACGGTCATCGGCGAGGTGACGGACGGCGACCGGCTGGAGATCTTCTGGCACGGCGGCAAGATCGTGGACGTCGACCCGCGGACCGTGGCCCATGACGGTCCGGTCTACGAGCGCCCGTACGCCCGCCCGTCCTGGCAGGACGCGCTCCAGGCGGACGACGCCAACAAGCTTGCCCGGCCCGGGACTTCGGAGGAACTGAAGGCCCAGGTCCTGGCGCTGGTGTCGTCCCCGAACCAGGCGTCGAAGAAGTGGATCACGTCTCAGTACGACCACTTCGTGCAGGGCAACACGGTGCTGGCGCAGCCCGAGGACTCGGGCATGATCCGCATCGACGAGGAGACCGGCCTCGGCGTCGCCATCGCGACGGACGGCAACGGCCGGTACGCGAAGCTCGACCCGTACGCGGGCGCCCAGTTGGCGCTGTCCGAGGCCTACCGCAACGTGGCCACGACCGGCGCGAAGCCCCTCGCGGTCTCCGACTGCCTGAACTTCGGTTCGCCCGAGGACCCGGCGGTCATGTGGCAGTTCGCGGAGGCGATCCGTGGACTGGCCGACGCCTGCCAGCAGTTGGGCACGCCGGTCACGGGCGGCAACGTCTCGCTCTACAACCAGACGGGCGACGTGGCGATCCATCCGACCCCGGTGGTCGCGGTGTTGGGCGTGATCGACGACGTGGCGCGCCGCACACCGGTCGCGTTCCAGGAGGACGGGCAGCTGCTCTACCTCCTCGGCGACACCCGCGAGGAGTTCGGCGGTTCGGCCTGGTCGCAGGTCGTCCACGACCACCTCGGCGGACTGCCCCCGAAGGTCGACCTGGAGCGCGAGCGCCTGCTGGCCGAGATCCTGATCTCCGCCTCCCGCGACGGCATGATCGACTCGGCGCACGACCTGTCCGACGGCGGTCTGGTCCAAGCGGTAGTGGAATCGGCCCTGTTGGGCGAGAAGGGCGCACGCCTGATCGTCCCGGACGGCCTGGACGCGTTCACCTTCCTCTTCTCGGAGTCGGCGGGCCGCGCGGTCGTCGCGGTCCCACGCTCGGAGGAGCTGCGCTTCAACGACATGTGCGGCGCACGCGGCCTGCCGGTCACGCGCATCGGTGTCGTGGACGGCGAATCGGTCGAGATCCAGGGCGAGTTCGCGCTGTCCCTGGCGGAGCTGCGCGAGGCGCACGAGGGGACGATCCCGGCGCTGCTTGCGTAGCAGTTCGGATGGGGAAAGCGTTCGTGGACGCGGTCACGGAGACGACCGCTCCACGAACGCTTTCGCTTGTCAGGCTTTCTGGCCGAAGAAGGCGAGCAGGTCCTGACCCAGGGCCTCGTTGATGGCCACGGCCTCGACGGCGGCCGTGGCGCTACGAGGGAACAGTGCCTCCTCGTACGCGGTGAGCGCCTGCTCGATGTCGTCGGGGTACGCGGCGATGGCCAGGGCGAGTTCGGCGCCGTCCTGCATGGCGAGGTTGGCGCCCTCACCGTCCGGCGGCGCGAGATGGGCGGCGTCACCGACGAGAGTCACTCCCGGTACCCGGTCCCAACGGTGCCCGATCGGCAGTGAGTTGAGGGGGCGCAGGACCGGGGCAGTGTCGGTGTCGGTGATCAGGGCGGTGAGCTCGGGGGCCCAGCCGTCGAACTCCGCGGCGATCCGTTCGGTGGCCGCGGCGGCATCGGTGAAGTCGATGCGATCGAACCACTCCTGCGGCCTGACCAGCGTCGCATAGGCGTGCAGCGTCTCGCCGCTCTCCCGGTGCGCCCCGATCCACCTCCCCTTCGCGTCCTTGTCGAGCACGAACAGCGATCCGCCGCCGACCGCCTTCGCGGCGGCGGGATGCCGGGTCTCGGCCTCGTACAGATAGGTCTCGACGAAGGTCCGGCCGAAATACTCCGGGGTGGCGTCGGACAGCAGCGGCCGTACGCGGGACCAGGCGCCGTCCGCGCCGACGAGCAGACCGGTGACGGTGGTGCCACTGTCCGCGAAGGCCACCTCGTGCCGGCCCTCGCCGAGCGCGCGCACCCCGCTGACCTTGTGTCCCCACCGCACGGTGCCGTCCGGGAGCGAGTCGAGCAGGATCTGCCGCAGCTCGCCGCGCTGCACCTCGGGGCGGCTGCCCGTGCCGTCGTCGGGATGGTCGTGCAAGACGGTTCCGTCCGGGGCGAGGATGCGGCTCGCCTGGCGGCCCGCCAGGACGATGGCGCGGAACTCGTCCATCAAGTCGGCCTCCTCCAGGGCGAGTTGGCCGTTGTAGTCGTGGATGTCGAGCATCCCGCCCTGCAGCCGGGCCTTCGGTGAGGCTTCCGCCTCGTAGACCGTGGCCGGTATGCCGTGGACGTGCAGGACGCGGGCGAGGGTCAGTCCGCCGAGTCCGGCGCCGATGATCGTGACGTGCGTGGTCATGACGACTCCGTGTGTGTCTTGCGTGTCGCGGGCCTGCCGGACGGTCGCCCGGCGGCTGCTCCGGAACGGTTCCAGCGCGCACCGACAATCCGCCGACGCGAGACCGACATGGCCGACAGCCGACCGACATGGCTGTTGCACGGGAGGGATGGCGCTTGCATTATTCGTGGATGTACGACATCCCGATCGCCTCGCCAACTGCCCTTCCGCCCTTGCGTGTTGCGGCCTAGGAGGCAGGCTTCACCAGGTCGTACGAGGAGCGGACCGGCAGTCTGTTGTCCGTGCTCGCGGCGGCCCGGCCAGGTGGCCGCGTCCTCGAACTCGGCACCGGCGCGGGCGAAGGCACCGCCTGGCTCCTGAGCGGGATGGACGAAGACTCGCGACTGATCACCGTCGAACGTGACGCCGCCGTCCAGGCGATCGCCCGCGAGGAATTGAGGTCGGATGCGCGGGTGACTTTCGTGACGGCGGACGCGGGTCCATGGCTGGAGGCGTATGAGAGGGAGCCCTTCGACCTGGTCTTCGCGGACACCTGGCCCGGCAAATTCACCCACCTCGAACGAGCCCTGGGCCTTGGCTCCCGGCGGGACCTACCTGATCGACGACCTGCTTCCGCAGCCGGACTGGCCGACGTCCCATAAGTCCGCCATGAAACACCTGTTGGCCGAACTGGAGGAACGCCCGGATTTCCGCTCTGTGCGCTTGGCGTGGTCGAGCGGCCTGGTCATGGCGGTACGGGCCGCCGGTTGAGGGGTGCGCCGGGTCGGCAAGGTCCGCCGACGCCGGTGGTGGTGAACGGGATTACGGGCGTGGGGAGTTCGTCCGGGGGGGACGGTGGTGGCTCGGCGTCCGGCTTGAGCAGCAAGAAGAGGGCGAGCAGGGCGAGCAGGCCGGTGAGGGTGCTGAGGACGAGGTTCACTCCTCGACCAACTCGGTGTCGGTGACCAGTGCTTGCCGCTCGGTGTGATCTTTCAGCTTCACCCAGAGAAAGGCGTGCTCGGCGTCGACACCGGCATATCCGGAACCGACCTGCACGACGACGCCCTCAAAGAGTTCCGGTGCTTCCCGGCGGTGCGGTCCCGGTGGCACGTAGCTGGTGCCTTTGACTCGGTCGCCGACGAGGAAGGGGGCGTCGGTGCGGGGGCGGGAGTTGGGGGTGGGGTTGTTGCGTGGAGTGGTCATGGGATCACGGTCACGCAGGTGCCATGCGAGAGGCAATCGAACGTAGAAATTCCACGAGAACTGGCAAATGCCAGAAGATGTGCATGTGTCTGCGCGAGGTGGGCAGGAGCTGTCAGACTCGGGGCACGTGCAGTGATGAGCCGGGCACGGGGCGTCAAGTGCCCGGCATCGGCATACTGTTGGCGGGCATGACCGCGGGAGGGGCGGGCAGAGTGGCAATGAAGACAGGGCCGACGATCCGGCGTATGCAACTGGGGCAGGAGCTGCGGAGGCTTCGCCAGAACGCGGCGAGTGACGACGGCGTGGGTCTGACCTTGGCGCAGGCGGTACAGGGACTGGGCTTCACCGAGTCGAAGTTGTACCGAGTGGAGAACGGGCTGACGGGACTGCCCAAGGCCCAGGATCTCAAGGTGTTGCTGGAGCGGTACGGGGTTGATGAACCGGACGACGTGGAGTTCTTGCTGGAGATCCACAAGAACTCGCTGGACCGGGGCTGGTGGTCGCCGTACCGGAGCTTCATGCCGTCCGGTTTCGGGATGAGCGTCGGCCTCGAAGGTGACGCCAAGATCCTCCGCGTCTACGAGCCGTGCGTGATGTACGGGCTGTTCCAGACGGACGTGTACGCGCGGGCGCAGTTCGAGATCGCCAAGCCGATCGATGAGCGCACGACAGAGTTCGTGGAGCGCAACATCGAGATCCGGATGAAGCGCAAGGAGGTCATCACGCGCTCAGTTCGGCCGGTGGAGGTCCACGCGATCCTCGAAGAGGCCGCGGTGCGACGGGTCTACGGCGGTCCGGAAGTGATGCGCGAGCAGTACGAGTACCTGGCGGAACTCACAGCGCTGGACCACGTGACGGTGCAGATCCTTCCCTGGTCCCAGCCCGTCTACCGGTCGCCCGAGAGTTTCGTGCTCATGGAGTTCGAGTCCCCGTTGCCCACCGTCGTCAGCAAGGACGGTCAGGACACCGTCAGCCTGACGGACAAGGACACCGAACTCTGGCGCTACTCCCGCCGGTTCGACGCCATGCGAGCTGGAGCCCCTGGGCCCAGGGAAACCAGCGAGTTCTTGAAGAAACTGGCACGAGAGATGGAACGACCATGACTACGCCCCAACTGGCACCGGAATCCGCCTGGTTCAAGTCGTCCTACAGCAACGACTCGGGCGGCAACTGTGTCGAGATAGCCAACCTCACCCCCACCCAATCCCTGGTCGCCGTCCGAGACTCCAAGATTCCGCACGGCCCCGCGCTCACCCTCCCGCCGGAGGCGTTCACCGCGTTCGTGACTTACGTGCGTACATAAGCGAGGTCATCGCCCGCGACCGAACCACCTGTCGCTTCCCCGGACTTGGGCAACCGCCAGGCCAACACCGCGGCCACCCCCATCAACCCGGCCCCGCCCCAGAACACCACCTGCGTCGCATCGACAAAGGCCTGGACGCCGGCCACGCGCGCCGAACCCGTCAGATGAGCCAGCCCCGTGATGTCCCCACCGGGCCCGTGCTCGCCGTAGAAACGGGCCAGCACTGTGCCGAACGCCGCCGTGCCCAGGGCGTTGCCCAGGGTCTGGAAGAAGCGGATCGAGGTCGTGGCCACGCCCAGCTGGTGGGGTGGCGCGGAGTCCTGGACCAGCAGGATCAGTTGGCCGACGAGCTGGCCGAACCCCGCCCCCGCCAGGAACAGTTCCGCTCGGATCAGCCACAGGGACGTGTCCGGGCCGGTCGTCGTGGCGAGCAGGGCGAACGCGAGTGCCGTCGTCGCCGTACCGCTGAGCGTGAAGGTCCGGGCCGACCAGCCCCGCGCGCCCAGCGGCCCGGTGAGCAGGCCCGCCGCCCCCAGTCCCACCGCCAGCGGCACCAGGAACAGGCCCGCCGATGAGCTGGCGATGCCTCGCGCGACCTGGAGATAGATCAGGACGTAGTAGATCGCGCACATCATCGCGCCGCCGAGAATCGCCTGCACCGCGAAGCCGAGCCGCAGTTCGCGGACCTTGAACAGGGAGAGCGGCAACACCGGTTCGGGCGCCCGGAGTTGGCGCCAGACGAACAGGGCGAGCGTCACAGCCGTGGCGAAGCCCAAGCCCACGATCTCCGGCGAAGCCCACCCGTACTTCTTGCCGCCCCAGTCCGTCGTCAGGAGCAGCGCGCTGGAGAACCCGGCCGCCAGCCCCGCGCCCAAGTAGTCCAGCGGGCGCCGGACATGATGCTCGGGGAGCTTCAGCGCGAAGACGGCCGTGACCAGGACCACCATGCCCACCGGCAGGTTGACGTAGAAGATCCACCGCCAGTTCGCGTGGTCGGCGAGCAGGCCGCCGGTCCATGGGCCGATCGCCATCGCGCCGCCGGCCACCAGTCCACCGGCGTTCGCGCCCCTGCCGGAGTCCTCCCCGCCTGGTCCTTTCAGGTGGGCGATCACCACCATCGTGATGCTCATCAGTCCGCCTCCGCCCAGGCCCTGGAGGGCGCGGGCCGCGATGAGCTGGTCCATGGACCGCGCGGCTCCGCACAGCGCCGAGCCGAGCAGGAAGGTGGCGATCGCCGCGGTGAAGACCCGCTTGGGGCCGTGTACGTCGCAGAGCTTGCCGTAGAGCGGGAGCATCGCAGCCGACGCGAGCGCGTAGGCGCTGACCAGCCACGGAATCTTGTCGATGCCGTGGGCGGGGTCGAGGTCCCGGACGATCGGGACGGTTGCCGCGGACACGATCTGCAGGTCGAGCAGGGCCAGCACGATCGTGACGAGGCAGACGGCGAAGCCGATTTTTCGCTGGGTCTCGGTCACGGAAACCACCATGGAGGTTGTTCGTGTACCGAGTCAATATTTCATCCGGGATTAAATTTCGCCTTGGTACAGTAAATCCGTGACCGAAGCGATGGGACTGCGTGAGCGCAAGAAGCTGGAGACGGCCAGGCGGATCATCCGAACCGCGATCGGCCTCTTCTCCGAGCGCGGTTTCGACAACGTCTCCGTCCAGGAGATCGCCGACGCGTCCGACGTCTCCAAGATGACCGTCTTCAACTACTTCGGCACCAAGGAGGACCTGGTCTTCTGGCCCATGGAGGAGCACTTCGGCGACGCGGCGCGCGCGGTGCGCGAGCGCGCGGTCGGCGAGTCCGCGGTGGAGGCCGTACGACGGCAGTTCCTGGAGATGGTCGCGACCCGCGATCCGGCGGTCGGCCTGCACAGCGAACCCTTCGCCCGCCAACTGCGCGAACTCGTCATGGGCACGCCGGTGTTGAAGGAACGCGCCTTCCTGGCCGCGCAGCGCGGCACCCGGGACATGGCCGCCCACCTCGCCGAGGAGACCGGCGACCTGATGCTCGCCACGGTCGCCGCCGCCATGATCAGCGCCGCCCGCAACGCCCTCATCGAGGAGCACTACCGCCGTATCGACGCGGGCGAGCCGGTCACCACGGTCGCCGCCGAAGCCCCCGGACGAGCCGAGCGCGCCTTCGCGTTGGTGGAGAACGGGCTCGGCGACTACGCGCGCCGCCCCTGACCGACCGCCGACCGCCGCCGGTTTCGCGGCCGATCCCCCGCCCTCCCGGAGGGTGTCTCCCGAAAAGTGTGTCACTGGCACGAGTAAGTGACACACTTTTTTGGGAGTACCCCCGTCCCCCGGGTGGCCGCCGCGGCCACGGAATAGGCTCCCCGCCATGCCCACGGCCAAGAAGCGCGCCCGCACCTATGACCCGGTCAAGACCCGCACCGCGGTTCTCGCCCAGTTCGGGAACGTACGGGAGGCGGTGGCGGCCCTCACCGCCGAGCAGCTCACGCTGCCGACCCGGCTCGGGGACTGGACCGTGCGGGAACTCGTCGCGCACATGGGGGCCGCGCTCTCCGCGATCGGCCGCTTCCTCGACCGGCCGGTGCCCGCCGCAGCGGACGCCACCGTGCTCGACTGGCCGTTCGCGACCGCCGCCAACTCCGACGCCCTCGCCGACATGGCCCACCGGCTCGCCGAGCGGAACCCCGACCTCGGCACCTACCTCGCCGGCATCGAGCAGGGCCTCACCGCCCACCTCGACGCCCACCCCGGCACCCGGCTGCTCGAAACCAACGCGGGCGCCATGCCTCTCGCCGACTACCTCGTCACCCGCACCGTCGAACTCTGCGTCCACACCGACGACCTCAACGCCGCCGTCCCCGGCCTCGACATTCCCTACGACCGTCAGGCCCTCGCCGCCGCCACCAGGCTCCTCGCCGATGCCCTCGCGCTGAAGGCGCCCGGCGGTTCCACCGAGGTGCGGATCCCGCCGTATGCCGTCGTGCAGTGCGTCGAAGGGCCCCGGCACACCCGCGGCACCCCGCCCAATGTCGTCGAGACCGACCCGCTGACCTGGATGCGGCTCGCGACCGGGCGGACGGCGTGGAAGGACGCCGTGGAGGAGGCGAAGGTCAGGGCGAGCGGGGAGCGGGCCGACCTCGCGGCCCTGTTGCCGATCATGTCCTGAGGGCGGTTCGGGGCCGGTCGGGGCGCGGCAGGATGTGCGACCGCTCACCTCGTAGGGCGGGCGGCGGGGCCGTCGTAGCGTCGCTTTCCGTGTTTTGGCTGGTGGGAGCGGTGGTGTCGGGGAGTGATCCATTACAGGCGTGTATCCCGAATTCGGACCAGTGGTCGATCTCGCCTACACTCGGTGCCGTGCCACGTGGTGACGGTCGACTCAGTCATGATCTGCTCCCCGGCGAGAAAGGACCCCAGGACGCTTGTGGCGTCTTCGGAGTCTGGGCTCCCGGTGAAGAGGTCGCCAAGCTCACTTACTTCGGGCTCTACGCCCTCCAGCATCGAGGCCAGGAATCCGCGGGAATCGCGGTCAGCAACGGCTCCCAGATCCTCGTCTTCAAGGACATGGGCCTCGTTTCCCAGGTCTTCGACGAGACCTCGCTCGGTTCGCTCCAGGGTCATATCGCGGTCGGTCACGCCCGCTACTCGACCACCGGGGCCTCCACCTGGGAGAACGCCCAGCCGACGTTCCGCGCCACCGCGCACGGTTCGATCGCGCTCGGCCACAACGGCAACCTGGTCAACACCGCCCAGCTCGCGGAGATGGTCGCCGACCTCCCCAAGAAGGAGGGCGGCCGCACCCCGCGGGTGGCCGCGACCAACGACACCGACCTCCTCACGGCCCTGCTCGCCGCCCAGGAGGACCCGGACGGCAAGCCGCTGACCATCGAGGAGGCGGCCCACCAGATCCTCCCGCAGGTCCAGGGCGCCTTCTCGCTCGTCTTCATGGACGAGCACACCCTCTACGCGGCCCGCGACCCCCAGGGCATCCGCCCGATGGTCCTCGGCCGGCTTGAGCGCGGCTGGGTCGTCGCCTCCGAGTCCGCCGCCCTCGACATCTGCGGTGCCGCCTACGTCCGCGAGATCGAGCCGGGCGAGTTCGTCGCCATCGACGAGAACGGCCTGCGCACCTCCCGATTCGCGGAAGCGAAGCCCAAGGGCTGTGTCTTCGAGTACGTCTATCTGGCCCGCCCCGACACCGACATCGCCGGCCGGAACGTGTACCTCTCCCGGGTGGAGATGGGCCGGAAACTCGCCGAAGAAGCTCCCGTCGAGGCCGATCTGGTCATAGCGACTCCGGAGTCCGGCACCCCGGCGGCGATCGGCTACGCGGAGGCCTCGGGCATCCCGTTCGGCGCCGGTCTGGTGAAGAACGCCTATGTCGGCCGTACGTTCATCCAGCCCTCGCAGACCATCCGGCAGCTCGGCATCCGCCTGAAGCTGAACCCGCTGAAGGAAGTCATCAAGGGCAAGCGCCTGGTCGTCGTCGACGACTCGATCGTGCGCGGCAACACCCAGCGGGCGCTGGTGCGCATGCTCCGGGAGGCCGGGGCCGCCGAGGTCCACATCCGGATCTCCTCGCCGCCCGTGAAGTGGCCCTGCTTCTTCGGCATCGACTTCGCCACCCGCGCGGAACTCATCGCCAACGGCATGACCATCGACGAGATCGGCACCTCGCTCGGCGCCGACTCCCTGTCGTACATCTCCCTCGACGGCATGATCGAGGCGACCACCATCGCCAAGCCGAACCTCTGCCGTGCCTGCTTCGACGGCGAGTACCCGATGGACCTCCCGGACCCCGAGCTGCTCGGCAAGCAGCTCCTGGAGACCGAGCTGGCGGCCGGTCCGGCCGCCACGGCCGCGGCCGACGCGATCCGTCGCCCGTAGAAGCCCCGTATCACCAACCCGAAAGATCCCAGGCAATGTCTGAGAGTCCCGCTTCCGGTGCTTCCTACGCGGCTGCCGGTGTCGACATCGACGCCGGCGACCGCGCCGTAGAACTCATGAAGGAGTGGGTGAAGAAGACCCAGCGCCCCGAGGTCCTCGGCGGCCTCGGCGGCTTCGCCGGGCTCTTCGACGCCTCCGCCCTCAAGCGGTTCGAGCGCCCCCTGCTCGCCTCCGCCACGGACGGCGTCGGCACGAAGGTCGACATCGCCCGCCGCCTCGGCGTCTACGACACGATCGGCCACGACCTGGTCGCGATGGTCATGGACGACATCGTGGTGTGCGGCGCCGAGCCGCTCTTCATGACCGACTACATCTGCGTCGGCAAGGTGCACCCCGAGCGTGTCGCGGCCATCGTGAAGGGCATCGCCGAGGGCTGTGTGCTGGCCGGCTGCGCCCTGGTCGGCGGCGAGACCGCCGAACACCCGGGTCTGCTGGGCCCGGACGACTTCGACGTCGCCGGCGCCGGTACGGGCGTCGTGGAGGCCGACCGGCTGCTCGGCGCGGATCGCATCCGCACGGGTGACGCGGTCATCGCCATGGCCGCCTCCGGACTTCACTCGAACGGGTACTCGCTCGTCCGGCATGTCCTGCTCGACCAGGCCGGCCTGGACCTGGAGGCGCGGATCGACGAACTCGGCCGCACCCTCGGCGAGGAACTCCTCGTGCCCACGAAGATCTACTCACTGGACTGCCTCGCGCTGACCCGTACGGCCGACGTGCACGCCTTCTCGCACGTCACCGGCGGCGGACTGGCCGCGAACCTCGCCCGGGTGATCCCGGACGGCCTGCACGCGATCGTGGACCGCTCCACCTGGACCCCGGCGCCGATCTTCGACCTCGTCGGGAAGACCGGCCGGGTCGAGCGCCTGGAGCTGGAGAAGACCCTGAACATGGGCGTCGGCATGATCGCGATCGTGCCCGAGGAGTCCGCGGACGTGGCCCTGGAGACCCTGGCCGACCGCGGGGTCGAGGCATGGGTCGCCGGCGAGATCACCGAGCGCGGCGACCACGCGACGGGCGCGGCCATGGTCGGCACGTATTCGATTTAAAGCGCCTCAGCCTGATCGCAGCGGCTGCCTGAGGAACGGCAGCACAAAACCCGGTCCGGCGGTGTTGCCCCGGACCGGGTGAGGTGCAGTTGTTCCGGCTATGCGGAAACTGCGGAGGGACGCTGTTGCGTCAAGCGCCGCGACGTTGCGACTGAGGACCGGACTCGTCGTCCTCGTCCTCATCGTCGTCGTTATAGAGATCCGCGTACTGAGCGTACGGGTCGTCTTCTTCCTCGTCGTCGTCTTCGAACGGCTCGCCATTCGGCGGCTGGCTCGAAGTCGAAGCGCCCAGCTCATTGGCCAGACGCGAGAGGTCAGTCCCGCCGCTGCTGTACTTCAGCTGGCGGGCGACCTTCGTCTGCTTGGCCTTTGCCCGGCCGCGCCCCATGGCTCGACCCCCTCGGATACGAGGCTCGGTGGCCTCAGAGTCTTGACACGCGTTCATGATCTGGAACGGACTCTCCGTGGAGAGACCGGTCCGTAGGGCTTCCACGGTACCTGAGCCCGCGCCCATACGGTACGTCGCCCGCAGCACGTGCCGGGCCACAGGACCCGCGAGGTGCCCTGTCCTCGCTGGTCAACCGCGATTTTAACCACTTCTTGGCAGGCGACCCGCCGACGAACGTGAGAGTTCTCTCGAAGTCTTCGCCGGCGGGTACCGGCTCACCTGTTCCGCGAGGCCGCCTCGTGCATCCGCTGCTCGGCGATCCGGTCGGCCGCGGCGGCCGGCGGAATACCGTCGTCCTTCGCACGTGCGAATATGGCCAGCGTGGTGTCGAAGATCTTCGCGGCCTTCGCCTTGCACCGTTCGAAGTCGAACCCGTGCAGCTCGTCGGCGACCTGGATCACCCCGCCGGCGTTCACCACGTAGTCCGGCGCGTAGAGGATCCCGCGGTCGGCGAGGTCCTTCTCGACGCCCGGGTGCGCGAGCTGGTTGTTGGCGGCGCCGCACACCACCTTGGCGGTCAGCACCGGCACGGTCTCGTCGTCGAGCGCCCCGCCGAGCGCGCAGGGGGCGTAGACGTCGAGCCCCTCGACCCGGATCAGGGCCTCGGTGTCCGCGACGGCCCGCACACCGGTCGGGTGCTTGTCGAGGATCCGCCGTACGGACTCCTCGCGCACATCGGTGATGACGACCTCGGCGCCCTCGTCCCGCAGGTGCTCGACCAGGTGGTGCCCGACCTTGCCGACGCCCGCGATGCCGACCGTACGGCCGCGCAGCGACGGATCGCCCCACAGGTGCTGGGCGCTGGCCCGCATGCCCTGGAAGACGCCGAAGGCGGTCAGCACGGAGGAGTCGCCCGCGCCGCCGTTCTCCGGGGAACGCCCGGTGGTCCAGCGGCACTCGCGGGCCACGACGTCCATGTCGGCGACATACGTGCCGACATCGCACGCGGTGACGTACCGCCCGCCCAGCGAGGCCACGAACCGGCCGTAGGCGAGCAGGAGTTCCTCGGTCTTGTCGCGCTCCGGGTCGCCGATGATCACGGCTTTCCCGCCGCCGTGGTCCAGGCCGGCCATGGCGTTCTTGTACGACATCCCGCGGGCGAGGTTGAGCGCGTCGGCGACGGCGTCGGCCTCGCTCGCGTACGGGTAGAAGCGCGTGCCGCCCAGTGCGGGGCCCAGCGCGGTGTTGTGGATGGCGATGACGGCCTTGAGGCCGCTGGCCCGGTCCTGACAGAGCACGACTTGCTCATGACCGCCCTGGTCCGAGTGGAACAGGGTGTGCAGGACGCCGTTGTCTACGTCGGTCACTGTGGTGACTCCTGGGTAAGTGGCGGCGGTTGGAGACAGGCCCCCGTAGGGGTGGCGGGTGCCGTGGGACGAGCGTAGGGCCTGCGTGTGGCCGCCATCGGTGCAGTGTTCAGGATCACCTACCGAAGGGGGGTGTCCGTGCGACGATTTGCATAGTTTTCCCGCCCGTTCGTGAGCGGGTTCCGAAGGTTTTCCTGACGGTCGGCGGGGGAGGGAGCAGGCGTGCCCAAGAAGGTGTCCTCGGTGACCGTCCCGTACGCGACCTATCTACGGGTCTACGAACCGCTGGCCGCTTTCCCGGAGCCGGAGCGCGGCCACTGGGCGCGCTACGCCCGCCGGCCCGACCGTCCGTCGTACCAGGACGAACTGCGCCGGGCGCTGGCCGACTTGCTGCCCACCCCGCCGGTCGCGGTGCCGGTGCATGAGAGCGCCGACGCCTTCGTGGTGGAGGTCGACGGCGTGGTCTGCGTCTGCCCCTGGCGCACCCGGCTGCGCGGCTGGCAGGCCCTGGGAGACCTCGCGGAGGAACTTCCGCCCTCGGTCCTGGACGCCGTGCTGCCGCCGCTCGTACGGCATCAGGCCTCCCAGGACTACGAGCGCTGGCTGGCCCGGAATCCGGACGCGCGGCCGTGGATCCGGACGGCGACCTGGCAGGTGCCGCTGAACTGGTTCGTGCTCGTCGGGGACGAGGAGCGCCGCTACGACAAGGCGTCCGGGGACGATCCGCCGATGCTGCGCTACCGGACGCCCATGGTGCAGGCGCGGCGGCGCACGGCGCGAGCACTGCGGACGCTGAAGGACGCGATCGACGACGGGCCGCTGATCGACGGTCTGGTGGACGTGGGGCGCTGGCTGGAGGAGTTCCATCCGCGGTCCCTGGTCGAGCTGGACTACGGCGGGCTCGTGCACGTCCTGCCGGCCGGCGAGCTGGAGGACGACCACTCGGCGGCGGACGTGGCAGCGGGCATCGAGGCGCTGCGGACCGGGGACGGGGCGGCGGCGGGCGAGGCGTACGGGCGGCTCGTGGAGCGCTGGCGGTCGGTCAGGGACCGGCGCTCGGCGAACTGACAAGTTCGAACAACTGCGCATAGGATTCTTACGGTTCGTCAACACGGGACGTAGGTCCCGATCCGGACGTTTGATGTCAAGGGTGACGGATCGCACGTGCAGATCCCTTGCGCCCCTTGCCCGCCCTCATGCCAAAATAGGACAAGGAGTCCGGGGAGGACTCTGTCCGTCCCGTTGTGGGCGGAATCTCAGCATTGCGTGCTTTGGGGGGTCTGGATGACTCCTGATCGCCCTGTGACTGATCGTCACAGTGGTGTGACTGTCCGTTATGGCATGGTCCATCGGCTTCCGTCGCTGATGGACACCTGGGATGGCAATTCCGTCGGTTTGGCCGTAGCGGTTGGACAGATGGTGTAGTTGTAGTGCCGAGGACATGCCGTTCGTCCTATAACCGACTCGACCCGCGTCCGCCATTTCGGGCAACGCGGGTCAAGGTGCAGAATTTAGAGGAAAGAACCGAGAAGGTTCGGTTCTCCCGAGGAGGCCGCTCATGACCGCTCGCACCCCTGATGCCGAGCCGCTGCTGACCCCGGCTGAGGTCGCCACGATGTTCCGTGTGGACCCCAAGACGGTCACGCGGTGGGCGAAGGCCGGAAAGCTCACTTCGATTCGCACGCTCGGCGGACACCGCCGTTACCGCGAGGCGGAGGTCCGTGCACTGCTCGCGGGCATTCCGCAGCAGCGCAGCGAAGCCTGACCAACTGAATACGGGCGAAACGGCTGGTCCCCCAACCGGTCAGGCGCCCGAACAGCACAGCTCCAAGCGACGCGGGTTCTGCCCCAACAGAGCCCACCCCCAACGCTCTTAGACATGTGAACACAGGGTGCGTCGTAGATCGCGCTGGACTCCGCCGGGTCCAGCGCGATCTTTTTTGTGCCTGGTCGGGGGTCCGTGCGTGCCCCGCGCGGGGTCCTGTGAGGGACCTTGTCGGAGTCTGGGGAGGCCTGTCGGATCTCCTGTGGACCATCCCCCGCAGGGGTGCAATTGCACATATTAAATTGACCAGTTGTAGGCGAGTCTTAAGTTCCACCGTTTCAAAAACTTATGCGGTGACACCCGTCACATGCCGGATGGCTTGTTGCCCATGGTCCATGTGCGCTAAGGGAGTTGGTCCGGTGGATCGTCCTGGGGCTCCGGTGGCGGAGGGGAATCCAGGGCCAGCCGCAGCAGGCGGTGGCAGATCGGACAGTGCCGGGTCACATGGCGGTAGGAGCTGGCGGCCGACAGATGCGCACGGAGCAGAGCCCGCGTCTCATGCCTGACCGAAGCCGCCATACGCCACCTCCAGTGGCCCTGCGGGAACGGGGCCTGGTTTCTGGGTACCGGGAGCCGGCGGCTGCGTCAAGGGGACCGTCTGCGCCGGGCACCGTCCCTGGGGGCTCCGCCCCCAGACCCCCATCGGCCCTGAAGGGGCCTCGTCCTCAAACTCCCCCAGAGGGGGGACCCCCAACGGGCTGGGTGGTGCGGGCCGGCACAGAAAGGCCGCCGCGCGTGCACGAAAAAACCCACCTCCCGAAGGAAGTGGGTCTCCTGCGCTGGACGCACGAGTAAGGCCCGCGTCTCCGGAGAGTTGCGGGCCCTGGTCGTTCACTGCGGTCCTGACGGGATTTGAACCCGCGGCCTCCACCTTGACAGGGTGGCGAGCACTCCAAGCTGCTCCACAGGACCTGGTTTCGCGGCACTTGATGGTGCGTTGTGCTGCGAGACGAGACTGTACAGGAGGGTGGCCCGCCTGGTCGAACTCACCCTGTGTGCGGGCGCCGTTACGGCGCGGCGGCGTCGATCGCCTTCACGATCCGCTTGTCCGAGACCGGGTACGCCGTGCCCAGCGCGTGCGCGAAATAGCTCACCCGGAGCTCCTCGATCATCCAGCGGATGTCACGGACCGAGGACGGCACCGGGCGGCCCTGCGGGAGTTGTTCCAGGAGCCACGCGTACTCGTCCTGCATCTCGTGGACCTTCTCCATGCGGGTCGTGTCCCGCTGGACGCCCGTCGGCATCTGCTGGAGACGGCGGTCCGCGGCCACCAAGTAGCGCATCAGGTCCGGTAGGCGGCGTATCCCGGCCGCCGTCACGAACCCGGGCTTCACGAGGGCGTCCAGCTGGGCGCGTACGTCCGCGAGGTTCGGGAGGAGGGCCGGGCTGCTCGCCGCCTTCAGACGGCGCTCACAGGCCTGCCAGGCGGCGAGCACCTGTTGGACCTGGCTCACGGCCCGGACCGTCGTGTCGACGATCTCGGCCCGCACCCGCTCGTACAGCTTCCGGTACGACTCCTCGTCCCACGCCGGCCCGCCGAAGTCACCGATGAGTTTGTCGGCCGCCGCGAGCGCGCAGTCGTCGAACAGCGCCTGGATCGAACCGTGCGGATTCGCGGACAGCGCGAGCTTCTGCGCGTTGGTGAGCTTTTCGGAAGCGAACTTCGCGGGATTGACCGGGATGTTGCGGACGATCAGCCGCCGCGTGCCCTTCCACATCGCCTCCGCCTGCTCGGCCTCCGTGTCGAAGAGCCGGACCGAGACGGTGTCTCCGTCGTCGACCAGTGCCGGGTACGCCTTCACAGGCTGGCCCGCCCGGCGCGTCTCGAAGACGCGCGTGAGCGTGCCGATCGACCAGTCCGTCAGGCCCTTCCGCTCCAGCGACTCCCCGCCCTCACGCTCCGCCGTCGCCGCGGCCGCCTGCGAGATGGCCTGGCGTGCCTTCGGCTTCAGGCGGAGCTTCAGTGCCTCCAGGTCCTTGTCCTCGGCCAGTTTGCGGCGGCGCTCGTCCACGATCCGGAAGGTGATCAGGAGATGGTCCGGGACCTTCGACCAGTCGAAGTCGTCGGCCGTGAAGGGGACTCCGACCATGCGCTTCAACTCGCGGGCCATGGTGGTGGTCAACGGCTCCTGCAACGGGGTCGCCGTGGCCAGGAAGCGCTGCGCGAAGTTCGGTGCCGGTACGTAGTTGCGGCGGATCGGCTTCGGGAGGGAGCGGATCAGCTCCGTCACGACCTCCTCCCGCAGGCCCGGGATCTGCCAGTCGAAGCCCTCGTCCGTGACCTGGTTGAGGACGTGGAGCGGGATGTGGACCGTGACCCCGTCCGCGTCCGCGCCCGGCTCGAACTGGTACGTCACCCGGAACTTCAGCGGACCCTGCCGCCACGAGTCCGGATAGTCGTCCTTGCTGATGTCGCCCGCACGCTCGTTGATGAGCATCGAGCGCTCGAAGTCGAGGAGTTCGGGCTCCTCGTGCCGCTTGTGCTTCCACCAGGAGTCGAAGTGGGCGCCGGACACGACGTGTTCGGGCACCCGCTGGTCGTAGAAGTCGTAGAGCGTCTCGTCGTCGACCAGGATGTCCCGGCGTCGGGCGCGATGCTCCAACTCCTCGACCTCGGTGAGGAGTTTGCGGTTGTCGGCGAAGAACTTGTGGTGCGTGCGCCAGTCGCCCTCTACGAGTGCGTTGCGGATGAAGAGTTCGCGACTGGCCTCCGGGTCGATGCGGCCGTAGTTCACCTTGCGCTGGGCGATGATCGGGACGCCGTAGAGCGTGACCTTCTCGAAGGCCATCACGGCCGCCTGGTCCTTCTCCCAATGCGGTTCGCTGTACGTCCGCTTGAGGAGATGGCCGGCGAGCGGCTCGACCCACTCGGGTTCGATCTTGGCGTTGACGCGCGCCCAGAGGCGCGAAGTCTCCACCAGCTCCGCCGACATGACGAAACGCGGGGTCTTCTTGAAGAGCGCCGAACCCGGGAAGATCGCGAACTTGGCGCTGCGGGCGCCGAGATACTCGTTCTTCGCGCCGTCCTTCACGTCCTTCATGCCGATGTGGGAGAGCAGTCCCGCGAGGAGGGAGACGTGGACGCTCTGTTCGGCCGCGTCCTCCTCGTTGAACTGGATGCCCATCTGCTTGGCCACCGTGCGGAGTTGGCTGTAGATGTCCTGCCACTCACGGATGCGGAGGAAGTTCAGGTACTCCTGCTTGCACATGCGCCGGAAGGCCGACGAACCGCGTTCCTTCTGCTGTTCGCGGATGTACCGCCACATGTTCAGGAACGCGAGGAAGTCGCTCGTCTCGTCGCGGAAACGGGCGTGCTGCTGGTCGGCCTGCGTCTGCTTGTCGGCCGGGCGCTCGCGCGGGTCCTGGATGGAGAGCGCGGCGGCGATCACCATGACCTCGCGGACACAGCCGTTCTTGTCGGCCTCCAGGACCATGCGGGCGAGCCGGGGGTCCACGGGCAGTTGGGCGAGCTTGCGGCCCGTCTGCGTGAGCCGCTTGCGCGGGTCCTTCTCGCCAGGGTCCAACGCGCCCAGTTCCTGGAGGAGTTGGACACCGTCGCGGATGTTGCGGTGGTCCGGCGGGTCGATGAACGGGAACTTCTCGATCTCGCCGAGGCCGGCCGCCGTCATCTGCAGGATGACCGAGGCGAGGTTCGTACGGAGGATCTCGGCGTCCGTGAACTCCGGGCGGGCGAGGAAGTCGTCCTCGGAGTAGAGCCGGATGCAGATGCCGTCCGACGTACGGCCACAACGACCCTTGCGCTGATTGGCACTTGCCTGGCTGACCGCCTCGATGGGCAGTCGCTGCACCTTCGTACGGTGGCTGTAGCGGCTGATCCGGGCGAAGCCGGGGTCGATGACGTACTTGATGCCCGGGACGGTGAGGGAGGTCTCGGCGACGTTGGTCGCCAGAACGATCCTGCGGCCGGTGTGCTGCTGGAACACGCGGTGCTGCTCGGCGTGCGAGAGCCGGGCGTAGAGGGGGAGGACCTCGGTGAAGCGGTAGTTCTTCTTCGTCAGCGCGTCCGCCGTGTCGCGGATCTCCCGCTCGCCGGACAGGAAGACGAGGATGTCGCCCTTGCCCTCGCCCTGAAGCTCCTCGACCGCGTCGCAGATCGCGGTGATCTGGTCGCGATCGGAGTCCTCGGAGTCGTCTTCGAGGAGCGGGCGGTAACGGACCTCCACCGGATACGTCCGGCCGCTCACCTCGATGATCGGGGCCTCGCCGAAGTGCCGTGAGAAACGCTCCGGGTCGATCGTCGCCGAGGTGATGATGACCTTCAAGTCCGGGCGCTTGGGCAGCAGTTGGGCCAGGTACCCGAGCAGGAAGTCGATGTTGAGGGACCGCTCGTGGGCCTCGTCGATGATGATCGTGTCGTAGGCGCGCAGTTCACGGTCGGTCTGGATCTCGGCGAGCAGGATGCCGTCCGTCATCAGCTTGATGAAGGTGGAGTCCTGGTTGACCTGGTCGGTGAAGCGGACCTTCCAGCCGACGGCCTCGCCGAGCGGGGTGTCCATCTCCTCCGCGACCCGCTCGGCCACGGTCCGGGCGGCGATACGGCGGGGCTGGGTGTGCCCGATCATGCCGCGCACGCCACGACCGAGTTCGAGACAGATCTTCGGGATCTGGGTCGTCTTCCCGGAACCGGTCTCACCCGCCACGATCACGACCTGGTGATCACGGATGGCTGCCGCGATGTCGGCCTTCTTCTGGCTGACCGGCAACTGCTCGGGATACGAGATCGCGGGGATACGGCGGCGCCGCTCCGCCATCCGCTCCTCGCCACGGGCCACCTCGGCCTCGATCTCGGCGAGCACGGCGGCACGCGCCTCCGGCTTACGGATCCTGCGCGCGCCTTCGAGCCTGCGCCCGAGCCGGTGCGCGTCGCGCAGGGTCAGCTCGGTCAGGCGGGGGGCGAGATCGCCGAGGGCGGGGGCGGCGGGAGCGCCGGGGGCGGAGGCGGGGTGCGTAGACATACGCCGTCCAGGATCTCACCTCGCCGAAATTCCTGGCGAATGAATTGGCGGGGGCGGATTGGTGAGGGGGGCGTGCGGGTGAGTCAGGGTGCCGTTGTCGGAGTGGTGGGCGAGGGGATGCCGGCCGTCCCCGGGGGCTCCGCCCCCAGACCCCCGTCGGCCGGAACGGCCTCGTCCTCAAGCGCCGGACGGGCTGGTTGATGCTGACCGGCATCCCGCGACATCGACTGTGCCGTGTTCGACACGGCCTTGATGCCCAGGTACGCCGTGGTCAGACTCGCCATCGCGGTGAACGCCGAGGACAGCACACCCACGATCACCGCCCGGTCACCGTCCAGCTGCCACACCCCGAAGATCGCCACCGCGGTGATCGCGACATTGCTGCCGACCACCGCGACCAGCCCGTACCGCGCCCGTGTCTTCTCCAGGTTCGTGTCCTGGCCCATCGCGCCCCACCCTGTGTCGTCCGGTCACGACGAAAGCCCCGTCCCGATGGGACAGGGCTTTCGATCCGGTGGCTGGGGCCGGGGTCGAACCGGCGACCTATCGCTTTTCAGGCGATCGCTCGTACCAACTGAGCTACCCAGCCACGAGGCTTCCGGGGAAACCTCAGCGGTCCTGACGGGATTTGAACCCGCGGCCTCCACCTTGACAGGGTGGCGAGCACTCCAAACTGCTCCACAGGACCAAGCTGTTGCGTGCGGACTGGCGGAGCCAGTGTCGCACACGGTGTTGCGTGCCCCCAACGGGATTCGAACCCGTGCTACCGCCTTGAAAGGGCGGCGTCCTAGGCCGCTAGACGATGAGGGCTATCGGCCCGCCTGGGCGCTTCTCAGCGCGTCGGGGACGTGAGAAGCATATGGGATGGCGGGAGGTATCGCCAAAACGGTTTACGGGGTCCTCGACGCCGCGCTCGGTGAGGGGCTCGGGGACGGGCTGGGGGACGGACTCGGGGACGGACTCGGGGACCGGGGTGCGCCCGGGAGGTTCTCCTTCGGGAGGTGGCGGCTCACCTCGGCCGTCGTCAGGCCCAGGCCGCCGAGTTTGATCTCGTCCCAGGCCTGGAGGCGATGGGTGTCGCGGTCGATGTAGAGGATCGACGCCTCGATGGGGTCGGGGTACTTGCCCTCCACCGCGCGCAGGCCGCTGCCGCCCGTCGAGCCCTCGATACGGAGGCGGGTGCCGTGCTTCATGACCTCGGTGCCCTCGTGGTGGAGGTGGCCGGCCAGGACGAGCGGGACCTCGCCGTCCGTCTGGCGGGCCGCCGACGGTTCGTGGACCAGGGCGATGTCGACCGGGGTGCCCGCGGCCCGCTGGTCGCGGAGGGCGGAGGCGAGCTGGTCGCCGGCCAGCTCCTCGGCCGCGTTGCCGCCGGGGGCGACCGAGCGGTCGGGGGTGAACTGGGGGTCGCCGATGCCCGCGAAGCGCACGCCCGCGACCGTTTCCGCCCGGCCCTCGTCCAGGACGTGCACGTTCTTCATGCGCTGCAGATAGCGCTGGGTGACCAGGGAGTCGTGGTTGCCCCTGACCCAGACGTAAGGGGCGCCGAGGTCGGCGATGGGGTCCAGGAAGCCGTTCTCGGCGGCCGTGCCGTGGTCCATGGTGTCGCCGGTGTCGACGATGACGTTCACCTTGTACTGCTCCACCAGCGACGCGATGATCTTCCAGCTCGCGGGGTTCAGGTGGATGTCCGAGACGTGGAGCACGCGGATCGTCGTCGGGTCCGGCTGGTACGCGGGGAGGGTGGACGTGACGTCGTAGAGCTTGGTCACGTTGGTCACCAGGCGGGCCAACTCCTGCTGGTAGACGTCGAATTCGGTGACGATGCTGCGTGCGTTGCCGACCACGGAGGGGGCGGAGGAGAGCAGCCCGGAGAACTTGGGTTCCAGGATGGATTTGGGGTTCCAGGTCGCGTAGGCGGTCGCTCCGGACGCGGCGAGGAGGGTGAGGGCGAGGCCGCCGGCGGCGAGGGCGCGGCGGGGACGGCGGTAGACGGCGAGGCCGAGGGTGGTGGCGCCGAGGACGACGGCGGTGCAGGAGCGTACGGCGAGGTCGAGGGTGCCGTGTTCGACGTCGTGGGCGACCTCGTTCTGGAGGCCGGAGATGCGCTCGGGGTGGTCGACGAGGGCCTCGGAGCGTTCGGGGTCGAGCTGGTCGACGTTGACGTCGAGGCGGACGGGGGCGTGGTGGCTGTCGAGGGAGAGGGCGCCGAGCGGCGAGATGTTGATCTTGGTGCCGCCGGTGAGGGAGGGGCGCAGGGTCATCGTGGTGTTCATGGGGCCGACCTGGGCGCGGACGTTGCCGACGATGAGCAGGCCGAGCCAGGCGCCGACGAGGACGACCGTGATGAGGCCGAGGGCGCGGGACCAGGGGTGGGGCTGGGGGACGAGTTCGAGGGTGGGGCGGGGGCGGCGGGCGCGGTAGCGGTGGGTCAGGGCGCGCTGGGCCCGGCGGAGGCGGTTCAGGGCTGCGACGGGGACGCTGGCCATTGGTCCCGTATGCCCAGGAGTGGGTGCGTGTATGCGGGGTGGGGCGTGGGAGTGGGTCAGCCCCAGCCGAGTTCGTGGAGGCGTTCGTCGTCGATGCCGAAGTGGTGGGCGACTTCGTGGACGACGGTGACGGCGACCTCGTGGACGACGTCCTCGGTGGTCGCGCAGTAGCGCAGGGTCGGGCCCATGTAGATCGAGATCCGGTCGGGGAGGACCCCGGCGTACCACTCGCCGCGTTCGGTGAGAGGTGTGCCCTCGTAGAGGCCGAGGAGTTCGGGATCGGACGGGTCGGGTTCGTCCTCGACGAAGACGGCCACGTTGTCCATGACCCGCGTCAGTTCGGGCGGAATCCGGTCCAGGGCTTCGCTCACCAGCTCTTCGAACGCCTCGCGCGTCATTTCCAGCACACGCCTATTGTCCGGGACGAACGCGGGTTCGGGGCGGTGACGGGGTCGTCAGGTCGGGGATCAGTACGGCGACGCGTTCCATCTGCTCGCGCTGGGCGCGCAGGTTCAGGGCGGCGGGGCGGGTGACGAGGTGGCGGGCGCCCGCGGTGACGTACCGGTCGAGGCGCTGGGCCACCTGCTCCGCGGTGCCCGCGGCGACGGCCTGGATCTTCTCCAGCTCGGGGAGGGGCATGCCGTAGGTGGCGCGGGCGTAGTCGTCGAGTGCGGCTCGGGCGGTTTGGGGGTCGTCGTCGATTCGTACGGTGACGAAGAGGGCCGGGGTGATGGCCTCGGGGCTGCGGCCCGCCGCGGTGGCCGCCTGGTGGATGTCGTGCAGGCCGGTCGTGTAGTCGGCGGGGTCGGGCGGGTAGGGGAGCCAGCCGTCGTAGAGGCGGCCGGTGCGGGCCAGGGCGGTGGGGGTGGCGCCGGCGAGCCAGACGGGTGGGCCGGTGGGGCGGGTGGGGCGCAGGGCGGGCGGGAGGTCGGTGAAGTGGTGGAACTCGCCGTGGAAGCTGTCGGCGCCCTGCCAGAGGGCCCGCCAGAGCCGGACCGTCTCGTCGAGGCGGGCGAAGCGGCGGGGCCAGGGGACTTCGGAGAGGTCGTAGAAGGGGCGTCCGAAGCGGCCGGGGAAGCCGGCGCCGACGGCGAGGGCGAGGCGGCCGTGGGAGAGCAGGTCGATGGAGGCGAGGGTCTGGGCGGTCTGGACGGGGCGGCGCAGGAAGGGAAGCAGGGCGCCGGTGCCGAGGGTGGCTGTCTCGGTGGTGGCGGCGAGGGCGGCGAGCATCGTGAGGGCTTCGATGCGGGGGGTGATGAGGGAGTCGTTGACGAAGAGGGAGGTGAAGCCGAGGTGTTCGGCGGTACGGCCGAGGGCGATGAGGTCGCGGGGGTCGTCGTCCTTGGACCATTGGGCGGTTCCGGTGGGGAGGAGTACGCCGAGGTGGATGGGGTGGGTGGCGTTCGGGGGCGGTTCGTCGGCTGATGGGGGTGGAGGTGTGCGCCTAGTGGCTCGGGGGTCCCGTTGCGGGGCGGCTGCGGGCGGTTCGCCCGTGTCGGTGGGGTCGGCGGGGTTGGTGGTGTTCATGGGCTCGATGGTCGTCGGGGGCGGGTATGGGCTCAATTCCCTGTGGGGAATGGCCGGTTGGGGCAGGGCGTCGTAGAACTGGTGCGTGGACTTTTCCCAGGTGTTGCGTGAGCGTCGTGCGAGTCGTCGGCTGAGTCAGCTGGAGGTGGCTTCGCGGGCCGGGACCACTCAGCGGCATCTGAGTTTCATCGAGTCGGGGCGCTCGGTGCCGGGGCGGAACATGGTCGTGCGGCTCGCCGAGTCGCTCGAACTGCCGTTGCGGGAGCGGAACGAGCTGTTGCTGGCGGCCGGGTTCGCGCCGGTGTACGCGGAGAGTCCGTTGGAGGGGCCGGTGCTGGCCCCGGTGCGGGCGGCGATCGGGCACATCCTGCGCGGGCATCTGCCGTATCCGGCGGTGGTGGTGGACCGGAGGGGTCAACTGGTCGACGCCAACAGTGCGTTCGGGGTGATCACGGAGGGGGCTGCGGCGGAGCTGGTGGGGCGGGGGGCGAATGTGTACCGGCTGGCGCTGCATCCGGACGGGGTGGCGCCGCGGATCCTCAACCTGGCCGAGTGGGCGCGGCACATCGTGGCCCGGTTGGGTGGATTGCCCGAGTTGCGGGACGAGTTGGCCGGGTATGTGCCGGAACTTGAGTCGGGCGAGGGGCAGTTGGGGTTCGCGGTGCCGTTGCGGCTGCGGTCGTCGTACGGGGAGTTGCGGCTGATGACGACGGTGACGACCTTCGCGACCGCGGTGGATGTGACCCTCGCGGAGCTGAAGTTGGAGGCGTTCCTGCCGGCGGACGCGGCGACGGCGCAGGCGTTGGCGGCTGCCGCCGTGGCGGGGGATCAGGCGCCGGGGAACATGTAGGCGGGGAACATGCAGGCGGTGTGGATACGGCTGTCGTCGTACGGGGAGTTGCGGCTGAAGACGGCGGTGACGGCGTTCGCGATGGCGGAGGCGGAGGCATTGGCCGCGGCGGCGGGGATCAGGCGCCCGGGAACATGTAGTCGGTGCGGATGCGGCCGTCGGTGTCGAGTGTGAGCAACTCCAGTCCGCCGCCGACCACTTCGCCGTCGGCGACGGTGATCGTGTCCCAGTGGAACTGGACCAGGTCGTCGAGGAGTACGGCGTCGGTGCGGGCCCGGAAGGTGAACTCGCCCTTCTCGACGAAGCGTTGGTAGCTGCGTGTGACGCGGGTCTCGATGGCGTCGTGGCCCTGGGCGCGGAGGGTGGGGTGGTCGAAGCCGAGGTCCGCGGCGAGCTCGCGGATCTCGGCGGGCGGCTGGAGGACGTGGGTGCCGTCCTCGGCCCAGAGGCTCTCGATCGTCGCCCGGCGGCGGGCGGGGTCCGGTTCCACCCACTGGGCGATGTAGCGGGCGGCGAGGTGCTGGGGATCGGTCATGTGTGGCTCCTCGGGACACTGGCGGTTGCTGCGGTCGGTTCGGGCCGATCGTGCTGTGGGCGCGGGCGAGGGGCAATTCCCGGCCAGGAATGGGCGACGGCGAGGGAACGCGTGTCTTCCGGCGGGCGGCGGGAGTTGAGAGGGCGACTCCTTTTTCCGCCCTCGGAGGTGGCCCCGTGCGCCCCATGTACGTACCCGTCCGTCTGGCCGCCGCGGTCGCCGCCGTCGCCGCTGCCGCCGGCTGTATGAGCGTGGGCGACGACGCGGGCGGCGGTGCCAAGCCCTCGCACTCGGCCGGGCGGCACGCCGGGGACGTGCCCGACGGCGGTTCGGGGGCGCCGGGGGACGGGCTCGGGTACGGCGGCTCGGCCGGGGACGGGAAGCACGGGCACGGGAAGCCGAAGCCCGGGGAGTCCGCGTCGGGTTCGGCCTCGCCGTCCGCGCCCGGCGGTGCGGCGAGTCCGTCCGCCTCCACGGCGCCCAGACCGGGGACGAGTGCGAAGCCGGGGGTGCCGACCACGGCCGCGCCGCAGCCGACCGCGACGCGGACTCCGCCGCCCGTGGACCCGACGCCGTCCGCGCAGCCCTCGTCCGCCGCCCCGACCGTCGCGGAGCCCTCGTCCTCGGCCCACGAGGACCCCGTACCGCAGCTCGTGGACCGGGAGCCCGCGCCGGCGGCCGGGTCGCCGGCGTAGGGGCGGGTGTGACGCACGTCAAGGAGGACCGGTTTGCGTTGGGGGGTGGTAGGTGCGTAAGGTGGTAGATCGTTTGATCCCATTGCCCGGCGCCACTGTAGAGCGCGCCGTGTGGCGCGTACTCTCCCTTGCCGTGGCGGACCGCATTGAGGCGGTCGATAGCGAATCACGGAGTTGACGGGCGCGTGCCGACGGAGACTCCGGAAGGTTTCGCATTCGCATGTCCATTTCCAGTACTGATCACGTCGTCATGCCCGAGAACGAGGGCACCGAGACGGCCGTAGACGCTGCCGCGGAGGCTCCCGAGGTGACGTTCGCGTCCCTCGGTCTCCCCGAGGGCATCGTGCGCAAGCTCGCGCAGAACGGCGTGACAGCCCCCTTCCCGATCCAGGCGGCGACCATCCCGGACGCCCTGGCCGGCAAGGACATCCTCGGCCGTGGCCGCACCGGCTCCGGCAAGACCCTCTCGTTCGGTCTGCCGCTGCTCGCGACGCTGTCCGGCGGCCGCACCGAGAAGAAGCGCCCCCGAGGCATCATCCTCACCCCGACCCGCGAGCTGGCGATGCAGGTCGCCGACGCGCTCCAGCCCTACGGCGACGTCCTCGGCCTGAAGATGAAGGTCGTCTGCGGCGGCACGTCGATGGGCAACCAGATCTACGCCCTTGAGCGCGGTGTGGATGTGCTGGTCGCCACTCCCGGCCGCCTCCGCGACATCATCAACCGCGGCGCCTGCTCGCTGGAGGACGTGAGCATCGCGGTCCTCGACGAGGCCGACCAGATGTCCGACCTGGGCTTCCTGCCCGAGGTCACCGAGCTGCTCGACCAGATCCCGGCCGGCGGCCAGCGCATGCTGTTCTCGGCGACCATGGAGAACGAGATCTCCACGCTGGTCAAGCGCTACCTGACCGACGAGGTCACGCACGAGGTCGACAGCGCGCAGGGCAACGTCACGACGATGTCCCACCACATCCTCATCGTGAAGCCCAAGGACAAGGCGCCGGTCACCGCCGCGATCGCCTCCCGCAAGGGCCGCACGATCATCTTCGTCCGCACCCAGCTGGGCGCCGACCGCATCGCCGAGCAGCTGCGCGACGCCGGTGTGAAGGCCGACGCGCTGCACGGCGGCATGACGCAGGGCGCCCGTACGCGGACGCTGGCGGACTTCAAGGAGGGCTACGTCAACGCGCTCGTCGCGACCGACGTCGCCGCCCGCGGCATCCACGTCGACGGCATCGACCTGGTCCTGAACGTGGACCCGGCCGGCGACCACAAGGACTACCTGCACCGCGCCGGTCGTACGGCCCGTGCCGGCCGCACCGGAACAGTCGTCTCCCTCTCCCTGCCGCACCAGCGCCGCCAGATCTTCCGGCTGATGGAGGACGCGGGCGTCGACGCCGGCCGTCACATCATCAACTCCGGCACGGCCTTCGAGCCCGAGGTCGCCGAGATCACCGGCGCCCGTTCGATGACCGAGGTCCAGGCCCAGTCGGCGGGCGACGCCGCGCAGCAGGCCGAGCGCGAGGTCGTCCAGCTCACCAAGGAGCTGGAGCGGGCCACCCGCCGCGCCGCCGAACTCCGCGAGGAGTCCGACCGCCTGGTCGCCCGTGCCGCGCGTGAGCGGGGCGAGGACCCGGAGGTCGCGGTGGCCGAGGCCGCAGCGGCCGTCGTCGAAGCGGCTGCCGCCGAGCCGGTCGCCGAGGCGCCGGTGCGCGAGGAGTCGTCGTACGACCGTCCGCGCCAGCAGCGTGACGAGCGGGGCAACTACGAGCGCCGTGACCGTCGTGACGACCGTCCGTCGGGCGGCTTCCGCCGCGACGACCGTGGCGGCAACGACCGCGGTGGCCGTTCCTTCGAGCGTCGTGACGACCGGCCGTCCGGTGGCTTCCGCCGCGACGACCGTCGTGACGACCGTGGCGGCAACGACCGTGGTGGCCGTTCTTTCGACCGTCGTGACGAGCGCCCCTCGGGTGGCTTCCGGCGCGACGACCGTCCGTCGGGCGGCGACCGCGGCGGGCGTTCCTTCGACCGTCGTGACGACCGCCCCTCGGGTGGTTTCCGCCGCGACGACCGTCCCTCGGGCGGTGACCGTGGTGGCCGTTCCTTCGAGCGTCGTGACGACCGTCCGTCCGGTGGTTTCCGCCGCGACGACCGTCCCTCGGGCGGTGACCGTGGCGGCTTCCGTCGCGACGACCGTCCCGCGACCGGTCACCGGGGCAGCGACCGCCCGTTCAACCGTGACCGCCAGGGCGACCGCCCGGGCTTCCGCGCCGGCGGCCACGACCGTCCGTCCGGCCACCGCGGCACGACCGGCACGGGTACCGGCACCGGCACCTTCGGCCGCCGCGACGACAAGCCGCGCTGGAAGCGCAACGGCTGACGTCGACGGCTGTCGTCAAGTGACGTAGCGCAGAAGCGAGATGGCCCCCGCCCGGGTTCGGGTGGGGGCCATTTTTGCGTGTTCTTGGCTGTGTGTTGACTGTATGATCAGCCGACTTCTGTGGGGGATGCGACGGCTGGGGGCCGGGGGGCAGCGAGAACGCCACGCATCCCTCCTTTCTCTGGGGGAGGATTCCTTGGCTCGTCGTGTCTTCACAGGCATCGCCGTCTCGGCCGTGCTCGCGGCCGGGCTCGGCCCGCTGCTGCCGGCGCCCGCGTTCGCGGTGGGGGTCGCGCAGGAGACGGTCGTACCGGCCACACTGCGCGGCACCTACACCTCGGCCGCGCTGCTCGCGTCCTCGACCCAGGCCGGCCACGACAGCGCCGGGGCGCAGGGCGTCTTCCACCGGGTGGAGGGCGTCTCGCCGTCGCTGTGGACGCGCTACTCGGACGGTGCGGCGGTGCCCGTACCGGCGCGGGCCGGGGCGACCATCCGGGCCACCGGTACCGATGTCCTCGCGTACCAGTACCCGGGCGGCCGGTTCGAGTTCTGGGACCCGACCGACGGTACGACCCGGAGTCTCCAGGTCCCGGCGGGCCTCGGCGTCCTGAGCGCCTTCGACAATCTCACCCTCGCCTTCCGGAACTCCACCACCGAGGACGGCACCAGCACCCGGATCGTGCATCTGCTGACACCCGGCCCCGACGACACCACCCGGGACGTGACCGTCGCGGGCGGACCGGCGGGCCTGATCGTCGGTCTGCCGGCCGGCGCGGACGCCACGAGCGTGTTCCTCCGCGCCTCGCTGGACGGACAGCAGGTGCTGATCGCCGTGGACCGCGAGACCGGGCAGGTGCGGAGCACGAGCGGTCCGCTGCCCCTCGGGTACACGCATGTGTACGCGTCCCGGGACCGCGTGGTCGTCGCCGCCTACGACAAGGCCAAGGTGCTGGTGCTGCCGCGCGCCGACCTGTCGGCGACCCCGGCCGAGGTGGTGCTGAAGGGTGTCACCGACGGCGTGAACGCGACGAGCGATCTGGCACTCGTGGGGGACTGGCTGGTCAACGGCACCGGCGCGGTGACGGCCCAGCCGATCGACGGCGGCGCCTCGGTGACCCTCATGCCGTGGTCGTTGTCCGGGATGGCGGCCGGCCCCGACGGCAACGCCGTGAAGATCGGCCGCACCGGGAGCGACGACTGGGGCATCCAGCGCATCCAGCCCGGTCCCGGGGGCGTCCCGGTCGTCACCCAGGTCAGGGCGCTGCCCAAGCCGCCGACCAGGATCCAGGGGCTGTCCCTGGAGCAGGGGCGGCTCCTCGTCGCCGACACCGGTGGCCCGAACGGATACCGCGACGACTACCTGCGGACCGTAGCCGTGACCGGTACGCCCGAGTTCGGCGCCCGCTCGTCCTTCGACGGCACCGGCCTGAACCTCGGCACCTGCCCGGTGACGGAACTCGGCTGCTCCCAGCTGTACGGCACGGCGGACGGTCGCGCCGCCTGGCTGACGAAGGACACCACGACCAGCGACCGTATCCGCGTCAACGGGCCCGCCCCGTACACCTTCTGGGAGCGCACCGTCCCCGCGGGCGGCCGCATCACGGACGTCTCCGGCCGCTACCTGATCCACACCACCGCGACCGCGCAGACCGTCTACCGGATCGGCGACGACGGCAACCCGGCCCTCACCCGCACCCCCGGCGCCGCGGCCCTCTCCGGCGACACCCTGTGGACCCCGGGCACCACCCCCGGCACCCTCACGGCCTACAACCTCACCACCAGGAAGACCACCGAGACCCTCACCACCGCCGCCGGCTGCGCACCCACCGAACTGCGGGCCAACGGCCGTTGGCTGTACTGGAGTTGCGCGGACGGAACGGCAGGCGTCTACGACCGTACGGCGCAGAAGTCCGTCCAAGTCCCGTCCGGCGAGGCGGAGTTGGGCGACGGATTCGTCGTCACGCACGACCGGCAGGCCGGACAGCTGGTCCTCACCACGTTCGCCGACGGCACCCCCGCGAGCCGGGTGATCGGCGCGCTGCCCGACACCGGCGTCTCCCAGCGCGAGGTGCGCTGGACGGTCGACGAGTCGACCGGGAACGTGGCCTACGTCGACGACCAGGAGCGCGTCCACCTCGTACCGACCGGCGTCACCGCGCAGCCGCTGCGCCTGCTGGCCCCGGTCGAGGCGGCCCCCTCCGTCCAGGCGCACGAGCGTGACACGACCCAGGACACCCTGGCCACCGTACTGCTGTCGAAGCCGTCCGCGAGCTGGCGGCTGACCGTGCGCAGCCGGGCCACCGGCAAGGTCGTGGACACGCGGGACGGCGGCGCGGCGCGCGGCGAGCTGAAGGTCGGCTGGTCCGCGTCCCCCGACGGGGTGACCCTCCTCACGAACGGGTCGTACGACTGGACGCTGTCCGTCGCACCGGCCGACGGGGTCGGCGCCCCGGTGACGGCGAGCGGCACGGTCGCGCTGCGCGGCGGTTCCCCGGCACGCCACGACCACGTCGGCGGTGACGCCGTGGGTGACCTGCTGACGCTCGACCCGTCCGGCGCGCTGACGTATCAACTGGGCACGGGCAAGGGCGGGTTCGCCGGAAAGGTCAGCGGCGGCGGCTGGGCGACGAGCGTGAAGGCGGTCCCCTTCGGCGACCTGAGCGGTGACCGCTGCAACGACGTCCTGGTCCGGCTGAGCAGCGGGGCGCTGCGGGCGTACAGGCCGGCCTGCGACGCGGCGCTCAAGCCGTCGACGGCGTACACGTCACTCGGGACGAGCGGCTGGAACCAGTACGACGTGCTGACCGCGCCCGGCGACATCAGCGGCGACGGCCGCCCGGACCTGATCGCGCGGAGCGCGTCGACGGGGACGGTGTACCTGTACAAGGGCACGAGCGAGGGCAAGCTGTCGGCGCGCGTGAAGCTGTACGCCGACTGGAAGACGTACAAGAAGGTCGTCGGCGTAGGTGATGTGAACGGTGACGGCATCGGTGACCTGCTCGCCCAGGACAAGTCGAACAACCTGTACCGCTACTACGGCACCGGCCACGGCACGTTCGGGGCGCGGGTGAAGCTGTTCGGCGCGTGGGGCGGGTCGTACAACGCGGTCGTCGGGGTCGGGGACATCACCGGGGACGGGAAGGCGGACCTGGTCGAGCGGGACTCGGCCGGGGTGCTGTACCGCAACAGCGGTGACGGGAAGGGGGCGTTCGGGGCGCGGGTGAAGATCGCGACCGGCTGGGGCGGGTACAGGGGCATTTTTTAGCCACATCGAGTCCTTATCGATTCCTTAAGTGACGCATGTCACGCCCCCGGCGAGGGAATCGCTGGGGGCATGACAGATGACGCCATAGCGAGTGGGCTGTCAAAGGGAGACGCTCCCGGTGACTCCGGTCTCTCCGACGAGGAACGGCTTGCCCAGCTCGGCTATACGCAGGTTCTCGCCCGCCGCATGTCGGCGTTCTCCAACTACGCGGTCTCCTTCACGATCATCTCGGTCCTGTCCGGCTGCCTGACCCTCTACCTCTTCGGCATGAACACGGGCGGCCCGGCGGTCATCACCTGGGGCTGGGTGGTCGTAGGCCTGATGACGCTGTTCGTCGGCCTCTCGATGGCCGAGATCTGCTCGGCCTACCCGACGTCGGCGGGCCTGTACTTCTGGGCCCACCGCCTGGCACCACCCCGATCGGCCGCGGCCTGGGCGTGGTTCACGGGCTGGTTCAACGTGCTCGGCCAGGTCGCGGTGACCGCGGGCATCGACTTCGGCGCCGCGTCCTTCCTGGGCGCGTACCTGAACCTCCAGTTCGACTTCAAGGTGACGCCGGGCAGAACGGTGCTCCTGTTCGCCGGGATCCTTGTGCTGCACGGTTTGCTGAACACGTTCGGCGTGAAGATCGTCGCGCTGCTCAACGACATCAGCGTGTGGTGGCACGTGGTGGGCGTGGGCGTGATCGTCGGAGCGCTGGCGTTCGTCCCCGATCACCACCAGTCGACGACCTTCGTCTTCACGAAGTTCGTGAACAACACGGGCTGGGGCAGCGGGGTTTACGTGGTGTTGCTGGGCCTGCTGATGGCGCAGTACACCTTCACCGGCTACGACGCCTCGGCCCACATGACGGAGGAGACGCACGACGCGTCGACGGCCGGCCCGAAGGGCATCGTCCGCTCGATCTGGACGTCGTGGATAGCAGGCTTCGTCCTCCTCCTGGGCTTCACGTACGCGATCCAGTCGTACGAGGCGGAGCGGACGTCGGCGACGGGCGCACCCCCGGCGCAGATCCTGCTCGACGCGCTGGGAGCGACGTCGGGCAAGTTGCTGTTGTTGGTGGTGATCGGGGCACAGCTCTTCTGCGGGATGGCGTCGGTGACGGCCAACAGCCGCATGATCTACGCCTTCTCACGCGACGGCGCGCTGCCGTTCTCCCGCGTCTGGCACACGGTGAGCCCGCGCACCCGGACTCCCGTCGCGGCGGTGTGGCTGGCGGCGACGGGCGCACTCCTCATGGGCCTGCCGTACTTGATCAACTACACGGCCTACGCGGCGGTGACCTCCGTCGCCGTCATCGGCCTGTACATCGCGTACGTCATCCCGACACTCCTCCGACTCGCGAAGGGCGACGACTTCCAACGCGGACCGTGGCACCTGGGCCGTTGGTCGCGACCGATCGGTCTGGTCTCGGTGATCTGGGTGGCCGTGATCACGGTTCTGTTCATGCTGCCGCAGGTCTCCCCGGTCACCTGGGAGTCCTTCAACTACGCGCCGGTCGCGGTGCTGGCGGTGCTGGGCTTCGCGGCGGCGTGGTGGGCGGCGTCGGCTCGGCACTGGTTCCTGAATCCGGAGCATGCTCGTACGAAGGCTCGGGAGGTGGCGCGGGCGGGCGCGCCCGGGCCTGTGGATCTGTGACGGTGCGGTTCTGCTTGCCCGAACCGGTAGATCCGTAACACTCCGGACCCACCTGGCCGCCTTCCCTCCATCCGGCACGGCCGTGTCCCCGATACCCGATCGGAGACACGGCCACGTCCCGCTATGCTCGGGGAGGCAACATCGCGAGGACCCTTAGCTCAATTGGCAGAGCAGTGGACTTTTAATCCATTGGTTGTGGGTTCGAGTCCCACAGGGTCTACCGCATCGCCCCCAGCTCAGAGGTAGTTCGAGCTGGGGGCGAGGCCGTTTTCAGGGCCTCTGGTGATCATTGGCCGGCCTCGTGCAGACGCAGGGCCAGACCGAGCCCGATGCCCGAGGTGCCGCCGGTGATCAGGATCGTGTTGCCGGTCATCTTCATGGGGTCTCTCTCCTTCGCTGCGGCGGGCCGGTGAGCGCCCGCGGACGCTCCTACGGTCGAGGCCGTGTTGCCGGCTGTTGCTCCGGCCCGGAAGACGGGCGCACCGATCGCACCAGGAGGAACCGCCGCCGCTTCGGTGGCACGGCCTGCGGGACGGTCCTTGGCGCGTCGGCGCTGGGCGGTGCCTGCCATCGCGAGCGATGCGTGAGCGGACGGTGCGGCAGGAGCCGTCACGACGTGGACCGCGCCCCATGACAAACCTGTCCTGCGCGTGGTCGGTGCTCAGGCCGCGGGGCCGGCGAAGAACGCGGTGAGTCTCTGCGCGGTCCAGGCGGGGTTGTCCGCGGCGTATGCGTGGCCGCTGTCGGGGACGAGGTCGGCCTGGATGTCGTCGGCGATCTGGCGGACGCCTTCGAGGAGTGGTGCTTGGGGCAGGCCCAGGACGGCGTTGAGGACGAGGACGGGCATGGGCAGTTTGGTGGTGCCGGTCGCGCGGATGGCCCGTCCGTCCTCCAGCAGGGTGGCGTAGTGCTGGAATCCGCCGCGCATGCCGCCGGGGGCGGAGTAGTGCCGGAGGAATTCGGCGCGGTCGGCGTCGGTGAGACCTCCGGCGGGGGAGCCGATGGCCCAGGCGGGAGCGAGGTAGTCGGCTTCTTTGCCCGCGGTGAGGAGTTCGGCGATGTCGAGTTGCATGTGGAAGCCGAAATGCCAGTAGCCGCCGGTGGCCGGGTTCATGAGTTCTTCGAGCCCGAAGCCTGGTAGCACCGACTCGGAGAGGACGAGCCGGCGGACTTCGCGGGGGTGGGCGGTGGCGTAGGCGTGCGCGACCATGGCGCCGACGTCCATGCCGACGAGGTTGATGCCGGTGTCGCCGCTACCGGCCGGGGCGAGTCCCGCCACGATCCGCCGGAGGTCCTCGGCGACCTCGCTCTTGGCGTAGCCGCTGTCGGGCTTGTCGGAATCGCCGGTGCCGCGCAGGTCGGGAGCGACGACGGTGAAACCGGCTGCGGCGAGGAGCGGCATCAGGCGGCGCCACACCGCCCAGGTGTACGGCCAGCCGTGAAGCAGGACGACTGGTGGCCCCTCGCCGCCGACGACGTGGTGCAGGCGTACGCCGTCGACGTCGGAGTAACGGTGGAAGAAGCCGTCCATGCCCGATACCGGGCCTTCGGCCGGTGGAGCGGCGACCGGGGAGTTGTGCGCTGTCATCCGTCTGTCTTTCTGTCCTGGAGTCGGGGCGGCTTCGACTCGGAGGGCGGCTTCTTCCACCGGCGTTCAGGCCGCGCTCGCGTCGGCCGCCGTGAAGCGGGCGGCTGCCTCGGCGGGGGCGTTCAGGTTGCCCTCGGTCCAGCCGATGCTCTGGACGAGGCGCTCGATGCGCCAGCCCTGCGCGGTACGGCGCATGTGGTTCGTGTACGTGCCCCGCATGAGGAAGAAGTCCCCGCCCTCGGCGCCCTCCAGGTAGTGCTGGGCGTACATGTACGAGTGGCAGACGGCCCGGTCGGGATCGTTCTCGTCGAACTCGATGACGTGGTTCGGGCTCAGGTGCTGGCGGGCCGTGAATCCGGAGAGGCCGCCACGGGCGAAGTGGACGAAGGCGTCGCGGGCGAAGTCGCTCGCGGGCATGCCCGCGTCGGAGAAGTCGATGTGCACCGGGTCGGTGAAGCAGGTGGCGTACAGGTCCCAGTCCGCGCGGTCGATCGCCACGGCGTAGCGGATGACGGTGTCACTGATCGCGGCGCGGTCTTCGAGGCGGCGGATACGGGATTCGAGGTCTGAAGTCATGGTCGGTCGTTCCTTGCGTGAGGTGTGCCTGGTGGACGGCCTGGTGGACGTCTTGCGCGCCAAACATACGACCCAGGATCATCCGAAGCAAGATGATCCGACTAAAGAAGGTTCTGTGTCGGATCGTATTATGGTGGATGGACGACCCAGGGAATCCAGGACGGTGACGCGTGGCCCCCAGCGATCGGCGGACAGTGCCGGACGAGATGTGTGCGCTCACCGGCGACCCCTCGACCGCGGATCTCACCTGGCTCACACACCGGGCCGCTGCCGCCCTCGGCGACGTCTTCGACGCGGTGTGCCGAGAGGCGGGTCTCGCCGATCTGCGGGACTGGCTCGTCCTCGCGCTGGTGGGCGAAGGAGGACAGCGCACGCAGTCGGAGATCGGTGCGCAGCTCGGCATCGACAAGACGACGCTGGTCTCCCTGCTGGACCGGCTTGAGCGGGAGGGGCTGATCATCCGCACCTTCTCCGCACGTGATCGCCGGGTCCGCATCCCGGAGGCGACGGCCGCCGGGCTCGCCCTGCACGACAAGGTGGCCGTAGCGCGCGACGAGGCGATTCAACGACGGCTGGCGACCATCCCGGCCGACCAGCAGGCGCTCCTGAGGTCGATGCTGTGGAGCATCTCCATGGGCACCTCCTGACGCTGGAGCGGTGCGCATTCGGCACGTCCGGCGGTGACGGCGGCGAGAGCGCTGGGTAAACATCGTGGTACCCGTCTCCGGGGCCGACCGGGGGACGGGCCCCGGGACCATGCTTCACATGGACGTCCCAGACCCCGGCGGGCCATCACTGCTTGGCCACATGCCTGCGGAGAGCGGAGCACTCGTCCTCTCGCCCCACGCATCCCCGAGGGAACCGGCTGTGTCCCACGCCCGGAACATCGGCTGCTGGACCGGTCATTCACCTGCCCGCACGACAGTACGACCGTCCCGGTTTCCCGGCGCGGTCTCGTGAACCACGAGGCACCCCGCCCATGCGCGTACCGCCCGTCCTGAGCGTCCACCGGCACGACACCGACAACCGGGCATCGATCACCCTGACCGGCGAGATCAACCTCAACTCCGCGCCCCTGGTGCACGCGTCACTGGAGCGCTGCCTCCACGACGGCATCCGCGCCATCGACATCGACGTCACCGCCGTGACCTTCTGCGACCACAACAGCCTCAACGGCTTCCTCTACGCCTTGATGCACACCGCCGCGGCCGGAGGGTCCCTGCAACTGCACCACCCCAGCCCGGCGTTGGAGCGCCTCGTCGCGCTCACCGGCTACGGTTCCCTCTTCCTCGCCCTCCCGGATGCCCACGCCGGGTACCGGACGCCTCCGCAGCCCCTTCTCCCGCCCCCGGCCGCACAATGGCTCGCTCCGACCCTGCCCGTTCTCCCGGGCGGTGTGCTGTGACGGCCCTGCCCGGGTCGAGGCGGCCGCGGCCGGGCGCGGGTCGCCCGCCCCTCGCCACGCGTACGACGCCCCTGAGTCTGCGTCGGCTCAACCGCTGGCAGGCCGAGGGACTGCGCGAGGACCTGGCAGACATGTATGCGGAGTCCTGCGCCCCAACGCCCGGTTGGGAGCACCGCCGCCGGAAGGACTTCCTGCGGCGTCTCACGCACGACACCTGGCGACCGGGGTTCACCATGCTGACCGCCCAGGCACCCGGCCAGGTGGGATACGCGTTCGGATTCCCTGTAGCGCGTGACGGCTCCTGGTGGAGCGGGTTCCGTGGACCGCTCCCGCAGGACCTCGTTCAACTCACCACGTCCGGACGGGTCTTCGCCCTCAGTGGGACAGTGGTCCGTCCCTCCGAGCGGTACCACGGCCTGGCCGAGCAGCTGCAGGAGCAGCTGCTCGCCGACCGCCGGGCGCTGCTCGGCGTAACCCTGGTGGACCGGCCCCACCGTGCTGCGGGCCCTGGCCCTCCCCTCGCCGAGTGGACCGCCGCGGACCCGGACGACCTCACGCACCCGGCACGATTCCGGTAGCCGCGGGAGGACCGGGGGCACGCGCGAGAGGGGATCACCGGATGAACGGCGGTACAGCAGGCGTGAGTTGTGACGACTGACAGCAGGTCCCGCCGGGACGTCCGTCGAGGTCCAGTGGTCCCGGCGCGGCGAGGCCTGTGTGACACCGGTCGACGACGACCTGGTGGGCGTCGCCGTCCTCAGCCGCACCCGTCGCGGCTACGACGAACACCTGGCCGACTTCCCGACCCTCACCGCGTCACTGCGCGGCCGCCGCGGCGCTGACCGCGTTCGAGGGGCGTACAGCGGCCTCTTCCGCGTGACACCGGAGCGTGTCCGAGATCCCGTACAGGCCGCGGCCTGTACGGGATCTCGCGTCCATGAAGTACCGCGTGGTGCCTAGGACATACGCGCGTGCCGGGCTTCCGTACCGTCCACATCCTGGGATCGGGCGGCTTGGAACCGTCCACGGGTACGACGCGAGGACTAGTCTGCCGAACAGACGTCCCAGACCCCGGCGGCACGCAGTTGCTGAACGCAGATCGCGGCGGGGTGCGGACTTCTCGTCTGTCACCCGGCGCATCCCTGGAGGGAACCGGGTTGATCCTCTGTCCTGCCGCGCAGGCTGTCGGACCGGCCGTTGCTCTGCCTCCGCCGAAAGTACGCCCCCGCCGGGAGCGCGCCCAGGGAGCCGGGACTCCGGCGCCACCGCACCCGCTGCCGGACGGTCTTCCGAACCGAGGCGCCATGCCCCTGCCCCAACTCACCGTCCAGCGACATGACTTGAGCACACGGGCGCTGATCACCCTCGCCGGTGAGATCGACCACGAATCCGCGCCCTTGGTGCGTGTGTCCCTGGAACGACGCCTGCGAGACGGTGTTCGTGCCATCGACGTCGATCTCGCGTCCGTCACCTTCTGCGACTGCAGCGGGCTCAACACGTTCCTCCGCGCCGCACAGCGGTCCACAGCGCTCGGCGGGACCCTGCGGCTGCACCGTCCGCCGACCGTGCTGCTTCGGATTCTCGCCGTCACCGGCTGCGGATCGCTGCTCCTGGGCTCTCCGCCCGGCAACCGCCACCTCCTCCTGAAGAGATCCCCGCCACGCCCGTACAGGCCCCGGCGCGCGGCTTGGTCCGGCTGGTGTCCGCCCTTTCAGGACGTGTGCGATGACCGCCAGGCGCAGGCGGGGCAGTCACGGGAGCCGGGCGATGCGGCAAGCCGCGCGACATCGGTCAACTCGCTTTGTCCAACGGCGACTTCGTACGGCGACTTCGTACGGCGACTTCGTATGCGGTGACATCGTGATCCGGCCGCACCCGCCCGCGGGTGGTGGCCCGGGTGGGGCCTGACAGCCGGTCGGAGCGCATCCAGGTGCTGGTGGCCGAGCAGGCGGCCCTGCGCGGTGTCCGGGTCGGTGTGGTGGACGTGTGCACCGCGGCCGTCGCCGCGCTGCCGGTCGGCGGGGCCGGGCTGTCGGCGATGTCCGGGACCGCGCGGAGTCATCCGCTCTGCAGCACCGACGACATCAGCGAGCAACTGGAAGAGCTCCAGCTCACGTTGGGTGAGGGACCGTGTGTGGATGCCTTCCGGCACGGCTCGGCCGTCCTGACGCCCGATCTGCTGACCCGTGGCCTGCAGGACCGTTGGATGGTGTTCGCGTACGCGGCCCTGGAAGCCGGGGCACGCGCGGTGTTCGCGCTCCCGCTGCAGATGGGGGCGATCAGCCTGGGAGTCCTGGACCTGTACGCCCAGGTTCCGGTCCGGTTGGACGCGGAGGAGCTGGCGGACGCGTTGGCGTTCGCCGATCTCGCGACGCTGGTGCTGCTCGACGCGCGTATCGACGAGACGGGCGCGCCGCACGGTGGCCGCGCCGAGGACCTGGGCGCGTACCGGGCGGAGATCGACCAGGCGAGCGGCGTCCTGACCGTCCAGCTCGGCGTAGACATCGAGGAGGCCTTCGTCCGGCTCCGTGGCCATGCCTTCGCGCAGGGGCGCCGGCTCGCCGAGGTGGCCGCGGACGTGGTGGCCCGGCGGCTGCGTTTCTCACCGGACGGGGAGCCGGACCAGGCGGACGAGGAAACCTGACGCATGCGCGCCGTCCGGGAAACATGCCGTACTTCCCGCCCCTTCGGGCCGGGACCAGTCTCGATCGAGGGTGCTCACCATGGATCAGCAGCTCCTGGCCAAGACGTTCGTCGAGCTGGCCGACAATCTGCTCGCCGACTTCGACCTCATCGATTTTCTGCGCCTGCTCACCGATCGCTGCGTAGGCATGCTCGACGCGAGCGCAGCCGGCGTGCTGCTCGCCGACCGGGACGGCAAACTCCGCGTCATGGCCGCCTCCGACGAACAGGTGCGCCTGCTGGAGTTCTTCCAGCTCCAGAACGACGAAGGCCCCTGCCTCGACTGCTTCCGCACCGGCGCTCCGGTGATCATCCACGACCTGACCCGGGAGATCGACCGATGGCCGCGCTTCGTCACAGCGGCCCACCGCAGCGGATTCGGGGCCGTACAGGCACTGCCCATGCGCCTGCGGGCGGAGACCGTGGGCGCCCTGAACCTCTTCCGCGCCGCATCCGGCCCCTTCGACCCGCTCGCCACGCACATCGCCCAGGCCCTGGCCGATGTCGCCACCATCAGCCTGCTGCAACAACGCACCGCCCACCGCAGCACGGTCCTCAACGAACAACTGCAGGCGGCGCTGAACAGCCGGGTGCTGATCGAACAGGCCAAGGGGAAGCTCGCCGAACGCCAGGGCATCGACATGGAGCAGGCGTTCAGCGCGCTACGCGGTTACGCCCGCGCCCACAACCGGCGCCTGTCCGACGTGGCCCGCGCCTTCGTCGACGACTCCGAACCCCTTGCCGGTCTGGGGGCCTGACCTGTCGTTCGCGTGCCCAGGCGCACACCCCCTCCTGGCACAGTGCGGCCCGCTCCACGGGTCACCCGCGGCGTTCGTGGTCCTGACGGTCCTCGCGCCGCCGGCGCGCGCGGTGCCGACGGCTGTAACGGCGGTCCCAGCGTTCCCGACGATCCCGGCGCTCCCGATAGTCCCGGTAGTCCCGGTAGTTCCCGAGATCGGAACCGCCGTCACGGCTCCGGCCGCCGCCACGGTCACGGCCGAGGCGGGTGGCGCTGTAGACCAGCACCGCCGCGGCCACCCACCAGAGGGGGTTGAGGAAACCGAGTCCGAACAGGACCAGGACGAGGATGAGGAGCAGGACGAACACAACGGGCCTCCCGGGAGCTGGAATCAGCGTCGATACCGGGGACTGGGGCCTCTCCTCGCAGCGTAGTCCTGCCCGGAGGCCGCGGATACGGTACGACGTCGGACGTCTTGCCCGGTCGGTCACGAAACGACCGGCTTCCGGGCCGACCTCGATCCTTGCCACTCTCTTGCGTCTTCGCCGCCGATTCCGTCAGGAACCGACAAGAGGCGCCGCTTTCGTCCACTCTCACGGGGTACCTGCGGAGAGCACGACGGCCCGTCCCTCCGCGCCAGTACGCTCGTCCCACGGTCCGCCCGTGACCCCGGCCCTCTCCGTACCGTCCCGTTCCGCGCAACAGAGGCCCTGCGCAAGGCGAAAGTCCCCCGGTGACAGAGGAGTTGGGTCGCATGAACCCCCAGCACGACCTGTTCGACGAGTTGCGTGTGATCACGGCCGGCGGCGAGCTGGACCTGACGACCGCGCCGGCTTTCGCGCGTGACCTCGTGGACGCCCGGCACGGCAGCGGGCGGCTGCTCCTCGTCGTGGATCTGCGCGGTGTCACGTTCATGGACGGCAGCGTTCTGGAGCCGCTGTGCGCGGCGTGGGAGGACTGCCATGAGCGGCTCGGAGGGCTGCGGGTCGTGCACCACCGGCCGGGCGCGGATCTCGTGTTCCGGGCCGCCGGTCTGCAGGACCGTTTCCCGCGGTACGCGACCGTCGAGGACGCCTGGTGGGACGTACCCGCGGACCGTGCGACGGCGGACCGGGGCACGTAGGGTACGGCGCAGGCCGGGCGACATCTCACCTCGAAGTGCCCCGGCCCGCGCGGGACGGAGACGGGTGATCAGTGACGGCATGGCCGAGGTCCTGCGGTCGCTGCGCCTGGGCGAGGTCGGGGATCCGGCCCAGGCGTGTGCGCGGGCGCTGGGCGCCGCGGGCGTCGCACTGTCGTTGCTGGTCGGCGCCGACCACACGGCCGAGCCGCTGTGGTTCCATCCGGACCTGAGCGTCTGGTTCGAGGAACTCCAGCTCACGCTGGGGGAGGGCCCGGGGCCGGACGCGGTCCGCGCCGGTTCGCCCGTGCTGGAGCCGGACCTGGCGCGGGTGCGCGCCGAGCGCTGGCCCGCGCTGCTGCCGGCGGCGCGCGAACTGGGCGTGAACGGGGTGTGCTGCTTCCCGCTGGGCATCGGCGCCATCCGGATCGGCGTACTGACCGTACTGTGCGACGCCGAGCGGCGGCTGAGCCGGCAGCAGTACACGGACGCCACCGCCCTGACCGCCGTACTGACCGACGCCCTGCTGAACGGCGACCGGCGCGACGGGGACCGTCCCGGGCTCGGCGCGGCCCTGGAACCTCCCTCGGTGCTGCGCCGCGCGGTCGTGCACCAGGCCACGGGCATGGTCAGCGCCCAGCTCGACGTGTCCGTGCAGGAAGCACTGCTGCGCCTGCGCGCCCACGCGTACAGCAGTGAACGGCCCCTCCGCGAGATCGCGGAGGATGTGGTCGCCCGCAGGCTGCGTTTCACCGACGACTTCGACGACGATGTGAGCGGGCCGAACTCGCCCGATGGTGGAAAGGGATGATGACCATGGCCCGCGAACGACGTCTGGCGGAGATCTTCGTGGAGGTCGCTGACTCGCTCGTCGAGGACTTCGACGTCATCGACCTGCTGCACCGGCTCTCCGCACGCTGCGTCGAGCTGCTCGACGTGTCGGCGGCCGGGATCCTGCTCGTGGACGCGCACGGCGAACTGCAGATCATCGCCGCCTCCGACGAGCACACCCGCCTGCTGGAACTCTTCGCGCTCCAGCACGACCAGGGCCCGTGCGTCGAGTGCTACCGCACCGGCGCCGCCCGCACCAACATCGACCTGACGCGAGCGGAGACGACCGCCGCCTGGCCGCGCTTCGCCAGGCAGGCCCGCGAGACCGGGTACGTGACCACGCACGCCATCCCGCTGCGGCTGCGCAACAGGGTCGTCGGTGCCCTCAACCTCTTCCAGACCGGCCCGCACCGCCTCGGCGACGACGACATCGCGCTCGCCCAGGCACTCGCCGACGTGGCCACCATCGCGATCCTGCAGCAGCGCACCCTGGAGCAGTCCCATGTCGAGAACAGCCAGCTGGAGAACGCGCTGACGAGCCGCATCCTGATCGAACAGGTCAAGGGCTTCCTGGCCGAGCGCTGGAACACCTCCGTCGACGACGCCTTCGCCGTGTTCCGGGCCTACGCCCGCGCCCGTCATCTGCGCCTCTCGGACCTCGCCGCGCGGATCGTCTCCGGCGACTTCGACACCGCGGCCATTCCGGCCCCCGCGCCGGCCCGGCCCGGCGACCACCACGGCTGACCGGCGGCGCCGGGCGTCTTCGTCAACGGCCATGTGGTGAAGGTCGGTTGGTCCACCGCGGAGCCGGATCCGCACAGGCTCCTGTTGCCGTCCGGTATATCCGGCGTGCCGGGCCGCTGGGGCCTCCTGGTGATTCCCCCGGAGCAGCCACGGATCCCCGCCGTCAGGCGGTGGCGGGGAGGTGACGGGCCGGGCCGCGCGTGCCCGTGCCGGGCCGGATCAGACGTGACCGCCCGTGGCGGCTGTCATGAGCGGTTCGGCCGCCTGCTCGGTGGTGTCCGGCGGCACGACCAGCAGGTCCCAGCGCCCCCGGCCGGGGGAGAGCAGCACGATGGTGTGCGGGGCGGATTCCCCCTGGGTCCTGCGCAGTCGTACGACCTGGTCGGCGACGAGGATCTGGCCGGGCATGGTCGACCACGTCGCTCCGCTGACCGTGGCACTGGTGATGTGGCCCCACTTGCGCGGCAACCCGGCCAGCAGTCCCGGGAGTTCGGCCGGCAGGTCGTACGAACGGGGCCACCACGCGCCGTCGATGGCCCGCGGCAGGTTCCCGTGCGGCGCCAGGCGCAGGCGGAGGACGGGATGGGAGGGGAGCGGGGGTTGCAGCACGGTGGTCATGGGGCTCCTGCCAACTGCCGTACTTGGATGAGCGTTTGACGTCAGGCGCGGCGGGCGGCGACCCGGTCGGGGGTCGGCCAGCGCACGTCGTGGACCCAGCCGGCGCGCTCCATGAGGCGGATGACGGCGGCCGACGGGTCGATCTGGCCGCTGTCGACACCGTGCCGGGCGCACGTGGGGTCGGCGTGGTGGAGGTTGTGCCAGCTCTCGCCGAAGGAGAGCAGGGCCAGCGGCCAGAGGTTGGTGGCGCGGTCGTGGCGCCGGGTGCGGAAGGGACGCTCACCGATCATGTGGCACAGCGAGTTGACGCTCCACGTGACGTGATGGAGCAGCGCGATACGCACAAGTCCCGCCCACAGCAGGCCCGTTACGCCGTACAGCCAGCTGCCGCCGATCGCCCAGCCGAGACCGAACGGCAGCGCGAGGGTGAGGAGGCACAGCCACGGGAAGGTGCGGGAGACGGCCCGGATGTCGGGGTCGGCGACGAGGTCGGGGGCGTAACGCTCCGGCGGTGTCTGCTCGTTGCGGAACAGCCAGCCGACGTGGGCGTCCAGCAGTCCGTGCAACTGGCCGCGCAGATGGGTGCCGTAGCGGTAGGGCGAGTGCGGGTCGCCGGGCCGGTCGGTGAAGGCGTGGTGACGGCGGTGGGTGGCGACCCAGCCGATGACGTCGCCCTGGAAGCTCATCGACCCGGCCACCGCGAGCGCGATGCGCACGGGGCGGATCGCCCGGTACGAGCCGTGGGTGAGCCCGCGGTGGAAGCCGACCGTGACGCCGAGGCCGGTGACCGTGTACAGGACGGCCGCGAGCACGATGTCGACGGGGTGGACGAGCCGTCCCCACAGCAGCCAGCCCGCCAGGCCGAGGGCGACGAACGGCAGGATGACGATCACCGCCGTGACGGTGACGTAGATCCGCTGGCCGGTGTCCCGCGCGGACGCCGGACCCTCGCCGGCCGGGAAGGGGGAGGTGCCGTCGTAGGACGGGGGCGGCGGGTCGGTGCCCGCCGGAATCTCTGTCGTGGACGGGGTGGAGAGGACGGTCATGGCGGGACTCCTCGGCCTCGCTGCGGATGGCGCGGCCGGGGTCACGGGCTGCCCCTGGGAAAGGGAAACGCGAGGACAGGACGCCGGACCGGACACCGGCACGTCAAGAGCCCTCGGTTGCTCCACCGTACTCCCGCATGCTCCGGAACGGACCGGTCCGGAGCGTACGGCCACTGTGTGCGGCCACCACTCCGCGCTGTCGCAGAGCGCGGAGTACCGTGAACAGCACCGAGGGCGCTTCGTACATCGGCTTCCACGCCGGGTCGTCCTCGGCGAGGGACGAAACCCGTGCCGCCGCAGAGGTGGCCCGGAGACGGGTCCGCATCATGTCGGCGACCGCATACCCCACCCTGCCGCGTCCCGAGCCCGTCGCGGTCCCGGCGGCCCGTCTCGCGCTGAAGAGCGACGGCGCCGTCCGTGGCCTCCTGGACGGCGCCTGGTGGCCCCGCTCCCGCGATCTGCTGAGCGAACTGCCCGCGCTGACCGCCGTGTTGGACCCTTTGTGGGGCCGTATCACCCGCATCGCCGTCAACCCGACGTACTGGCCGACCGTCCCCCACAAGGTTCCCGTGGCCGGCCACATCGTCAAGGTCGGCTGGTTCGCCGACGAGATCGACCCGCACCAGCTGCTGCTGCTCTCCTACTGCATCGGACGCTGGGACCTGCTGGTCATCCCGCCGGAGACCGGGGCCGAGGCGGCCGCCCGGCTGATGGCTGCCGCGTCCGACCCCGACGGCCCGCCGCTGACCGGGAGCGCGCTCATCGCCGCGGACGAGGGCCCGCACGGCGTCGCCCCGACCGGGTCGCGGCTGGATCCGGACAAGGTGGGGGAGCCCCGCGTCAAGATTGCATAATGATTTTCATGAGGGATAACCGGCTCCCTAGTAGTGACAATCATTTCCATCTACGGTCGGAGGTGAAGGACCCCGCTCCCCAGCCCGTCAAGGAGACCGAGCCGTGCGCACCACCGGCATCCCGATATCCCGCCCCGCATCCCGCTCCACCCGGCTGATCGCCACCGGTCTGGCCACCGGCGTCGTGCTCGCCGTCACCAGCGGCTGCTCCACCGCCTCCTCCTCCGGCACCGCCGGCGCCGCCGACGCCGGTTCGACGACGGCGGGCAAGACCATCAAGGTCGTAGCGGCGGAGAACTTCTGGGGCAGCATCGCCGCCCAACTCGGCGGCGCCCACGCCCAGGTCAAGAGCATCATCGACAACCCGAACGCCGACCCGCACGACTACGAGCCGACCGCGGCCGACGGCCGACTCGTGGCCGGGGCCCAGTACACGATCGTCAACGGCATCGGCTACGACGCCTGGGCGGACAAGCTGCTGTCCGCCAACCCCGAGAGCGGCCGTACCGATCTGAAGGTCGGTGACCTGGTCGGCATCGAACCCGGCGGCAACCCGCACCGCTGGTACTCGCCGGACAACGTCCACCAGGTCATCGAGAAGATCACCGCCGATTACAAGAAGCTCGACCCGGCCGACGCCGCCTACTTCGACGCGCGGAAGACGGCCTTCGAGACCAAGACCCTCGCGCCGTACGACAAGTTGATCGACGACATCAAGGCCAAGTACGCCGACACCCCCATCGGCGCCTCGGAGTCCATCGTGACCCCGCTCGCCGAGGGCCTGGGACTGAAGTTGCTGACGCCCGAGTCGTTCCTGGACGCCATCAGTGAGGGCACCGACCCGACGGCCAAGGACAAGCAGACGATCGACCGGCAGATCAGCGAGAAGCTGATCAAGGTGTACGTCTACAACAGCCAGAACGCCACCCCGGATGTGCAGGCCCAGGTCGAGGCCGCCAAGGCGAAGGGCATCCCGGTCGCGACCGTGACCGAGACCCTCACCCCGGCCGGGGCGTCCTTCCAGGCATGGCAGGTACGGCAGTTGGAGGGCATCGAGAAAGCCCTGGGGCAGGCGACGGGCAGGTGAGCACCGTGAATCCGGCCGCCTCCCGGCCGGGCGACACGGCCCGGCACCGCGTTCCCGCGCAACCGGCAGCCGCCGAACCGCCTTCTCCCGTCGTGTCGTTGCGCGGTGCCGCCGTGCGCGTCGGCGGCCGGACCCTGTGGTCCGGGGTCGAACTGGAGGTCGGCGCCGGGGAGTTCGTGGCCGTTCTCGGTCCCAACGGGGTCGGGAAGTCGACCCTGGTCAAGATGTTGCTCGGCATCCTGCCTCCGGCCGCCGGTGAGGTCCGCGTGCTGGGCGAGGCGCCCGGCAGCGCGGGGCACCGGGTCGGCTACCTGCCCCAGCGCCGCAGTTTCGACGCGAGCCTGCGCATCCGCGGGACCGACATCGTGCGGCTCGGCCTCGACGGTGACCGCTGGGGCGTGCCGCTGCCGTTGCCCGGCCGGTTCAGTGCCCGGCGGCGGGCGGCCCGTGACCGGGTCGCGGAGGTCGTCGAGCTGGTCGGGGCGAGCGCCTACGCGCACCGGCCGATCGGCGAGTGCTCGGGCGGCGAGCAGCAGCGGCTGCTGATCGCCCAGGCACTCGTCCGCGATCCCGAACTGCTGCTCCTGGACGAGCCGTTGGACAGTCTCGACCTGTCCCATCAGGGTGCGGTCGCCGCACTGATCGGGCGGATCTGCCGGGAGGCGGGCGTCGGGGTCGTCATGGTCGCGCACGACGTCAACCCGATCCTGCCGTGGCTGGACCGGGTGGTGTACATCGCCGAGGGCGGTGCGGTCGCCGGACGGCCGGATTACGTGATCACCACGGGGACGCTGACGCGGCTGTACGGCGTGCCGGTCGAGGTCCTGCGCACCGGCGACGGGCGGCTGGTGGTCGTCGGCCAGCCCGAGGCGCCCGCCCGTCACACCGACCGGCACGCCGAGGGAGGCCGTCGTGAACTGGGCTGACACGGGCGCCGGTTGGTCGTGGAATCCGGTGACCGACCTTCAGCAGATCTGGGCGTTCCCGTTCATGGTCAACGCCTTCCGGGCCGGTACCGTCGTGGCCGTACTGGCCGCCGTGACGGGCTGGTTCATGGTGCTGCGCCGGCAGAGTTTCGCCGGACACACGCTGGCGGTGGTCAGTTTTCCCGGTGCGGCCTGCGCGACCCTGCTGGGCATCGGCGCGGGCTTCGGCTACTTCGCGTTCTGTGTCGGCGGGGCCCTGGTGATCGCCGCGATCCCGCGCGCCGGACAGGGCGGCGGCGGCCAGGAGTCGGCACTCACCGGCACGGTCCAGGCGTTCCTGCTGGCCTGCGGATTCCTCTTCGTGGCCCTCTACAAAGGGTTCCTCGGCGGGGTCAACTCCCTTCTGTTCGGCAGCTTTCTGGGCATCACGACCGTCCAGGTGACCGAGCTGACGGTCGTGGCGGTCCTCGCGCTCGGCGCGCTGGCGGTCATCGGGCGACCGCTGCTGTTCGCCTCCGTCGACGAGGACGTCGCCGCCGGACGCGGGGTGCCGGTGCGCGCCCTGTCCGTGGTCTTCCTCGTCCTGCTCGGAGCGGCGACCGCGGAGGCGAGTCAGATCACCGGCACGCTGCTGGTGTTCGCCCTGCTGGTGATGCCCGCGGCAGCCGCCCAACAGCTCACCGCCCGGCCCGCGTTGAGCCTGGCGCTCGCGGTGGTGATCGCGCTCGCGGTGACCTGGGCCGGGCTGATCGCCGCCTACTACTCGCCGTACCCGATCGGTTTCTACGTGACGACCTTCGCCTTCGCCGGCTACGTCCTGGCCCGCGCGGGCCGCACGCTCACCACGACCGTCGGCAGGTACCGGACCGTCGGAGCGGGTGCTGTCGCATGAGCGCCTTCACCCACCCGTACTTCACGCACGCCCTGTTGGCCGGTACGGCGATCGCGCTGGCGGCCGGTCTCGTCGGGTACTTCCTGGTGCTGCGGACCCAGGTGTTCACCGGCGACGCGCTCAGCCATGTCGCGTTCACCGGGGCGCTCGCGGCCCTCGCGCTCGGCTACGACCTGCGGCTGGGGCTGTTCGCGGCGACCGTGGTGTTCGCGGTGGTGCTCGGCGCGCTGGGCCGCCGCAGCCGCGCCGACGACATCGTCATCGGCAGCCTCTTCTCCTGGATCCTGGGCCTTGGGGTCTTCTTCCTCACCCTCTACACCACGTCCCGCAACACCGGGAACGGCACCGCCGGCGTCAACGTCCTCTTCGGCTCGATCTTCGGACTCTCCGCCGGGCAGGCGCAGTTGGCGGCCGTCGTCGCGGGCGTCATCTGCCTCGCCGTGCTCGCGGTCGCCCGCCCGCTGCTGTTCGCCTCCGTCGACGAGGCGGTGGCCACGGCCCGCCGGGTGCCGGTACGACTGCTCGGCCTCGCCTTCCTGGTCCTGGTCGGCGCCTGCGCGGCCGAGGCCACCCAGGCGGTCGGCTCGCTGCTGCTGCTCGGCCTGCTCGCCGCCCCCGCGGGCGCGGCCCAACGGCTCACCGACCGGCCGTACCACGCCCTCGCCCTGTCCGCGGGACTGGCGGTGGCGGAGATGTGGGCGGGCCTCGCCCTGAGCTACTACGTCCCCCAACTGCCGCCCAGCTTCGCCATCATGGCCGTCGCCACGGCCGTCTACGCGGTCGCGCTCGCCGCCGTACGCCGGCCCCGCGCCCGCATCGGTCTCGCGGAGGCGTGATGAGCGCACCGGCCGACGACCTGGATCTCATCGGCCGCCGCACAGCCCAACGCGCCCGCGTCGTAAGGGCGTTGATCGACCACGGCGGTTTCGTCGGCGCCCGCGCCCTGCACGGCATCCTGGAGTCCTGCGGTGCGCGGGTGGGCCTCAACACCGTCTACCGCACCCTGGCCGCGCTGGTCGGCGCCGGCCGCGCCGACGTCGTACGCGACCGGGGTGGTGAACGGCTGTTCCGGCACCGGCCGTTCCCCGAGCACCAGCACTATCTGCTGTGCCGCGGCTGCGGGTTGAGCGCCCCGGTCGACTCCGAGGCGGTCGAGAACTGGGCCGAGCGGGTGGCCGAGGCCTCCGGTTTCGCGGAGGTCGAGCACACCGTCGAACTCAGCGGACTCTGTCCGCGGTGCCGGTCCGGCCGGTCCGGCCGGTCCACCCCCTCCAGTTAGTAATGACATCCATTTTCATGTAACGTCTCCCGCGACTCACCGAGCAGGAGGATTCCCATGGCCGTCCCCAAGCGGAAGATGTCCCGCAGCAACACCCGTCACCGCCGCGCCCAGTGGAAGGCGACCACGCCGACGCTCGTGCCGATCACCATCGACGGCGTCCCGTACCTGGTGCCCCAACGGCTGGCCAAGGCGTACGAGCGCGGCCTGCTGCGCCCCGAGGGCTGACCGTCAGGCAGCGCGGATCGTCCGGCCGCGGTGCAGTCGCCCGGGGACTCCGGTGAACTCCAGGTCCAGGCCGAGGCCGTCGCGTTCGGCGTGGAGGTGGAGGTGGGGTTCGGTGGTGTTGCCCGAGTTCCCCACCTCGCCGAGGAGTTGGCCCGCGCGGACGGTGTCGCCCTGGGTCACCGTCACCGAACCGGGGCGCAGATGCGCGAGTTTGACGATCTCGTGGCCGGTGTCGAGGAACACGTGGTTGCCGTACGGGGGTTGGTAGCTGATCTCGCCGGGCTGCTGGTCCCGGACGGTGTCGGCGGCGGAGATCACGCGGCCGTCGCACGGCGAGTGGACCGGGCGGCCGTACGCGGCGTAGGCGGTGAGATCGTGGCCCCGCCGGGTGCGGGTGCCGAGCGGGCCGAGGGCCACCAGGTCGAGCGCGCCGCGCTGTTCGGGCACCTGGGTGTGGTGGTTGAGCGCGCGCCCGCCGCCCTGGACGACGTACCAGGTGCCCTCCAGCGGGAACCGCAGCGGTCGCGACAGCGGCGCCCGCCAGCGGTGGCGGCGCGCGGCGGCGACCAGCCACAGTGCTGCGGAGAGGAGCGCGAGGCCGCAGGTGAGGCCCACTGCGCTGTGGCCGTTCGGCAGGCCGGGGAGCCGCCACGCGGAGGCGAGAGCCGCCACGGCACCGGCCTCGACCGTACGGCGCAGCGGGCGGGGCTGTCGCGCGGGTGCGCCGCGGCCTTCGACGATCACGTAGAAGGCCGCGAGGATCGCCATGTCACCGAGCCAGGCGGTGCGGTCGGCGGCCGTCCAGACGGTCAGGACGTTCCAGAGGGTGACCACGATCAGGTACGTCGCCCAGGTCACGGGGGTGGGCAGGCGCGGGCGACGCCGTGATGGTGCGTAGCGGGCGTCCTCGATGCGCAGCGCGGTGAGTTCCCCGTCCGGCGCGGCCTGGGCCCAGGCGCGGACCCGGCCCCGGCTGCCGGACACGATCAGTCCGTCGGGGCTGTCCCTCACCGTGTCGGGTTCCCCGACGCGGGCGAGCGTGCCGCGGACGATCCGCCGAAGGGTGTCCGTGCCGACCGCCTCCGTCACCCTCGGCGCGAGTCGCGGCCAGTCGTCCGGATCCGCCGTGAGGAAGAGCCGTAGGGCACGGGCCTCCATCGACTGCGGCGGCTCGGACATGGTCGGGGGCTCCCTTGGGCGAACCGTACGTCCGGGTGACGCCGGTTTCCGTGGTACGGCGATCACATCATCACCGCCCGGCCGGGCATCCGGGGAGTCCCAACGCCCGCCGGGCGCCGCGCTGTATCAGGCCACGTAGCTGTCGCACAACGTCGGCGTGCAACTGCCGGCCGACTCGCTCGCCGCCGGGCCGGGGCCGCGAGAGGTCGCCGCGTACGTCCCCGCGCAGGTCGGCGCGGCGATCGCGGGCGCGGTGCCGGCGAACGCCATGTTCGCCGAGCCGGTGGTGCGGTTCGCCGGCCATCTGTGGCCGGCCGGTTCACCTCCTCGACCGCCTTCGCGAACCCTGCCGTCACCGTCGGCCGCGCCTTCACCGACACGTTCGCGGGGATCGCGCCCGGCTTCGTCGTACCGTTCGTCGGGGCGCAACTGCTGGGCGCCGTGGTCGGGTTGGCCGCGGTGGCCGTGGTCCCCAACCCCGCCCCCTCCTGACCGACCGCAAGGACACCCACCATGGCCCAGAGCTCCACCGCCCCCCGTCCGCCAGTCCTGTTGTTCGTCTGTGTCCACAACGCCGGCCGTTCCCAGATGAACGGCGGCTTCCTCACCCATCTCGCCGATGAACGGGTCGAGGTCCGGTCGGCGGGTTCGGCTCCCGCCGGCAGGGTCAACCCGGCGGGCCGGGGCGTGGACGCCGTACGGCCCGTCCGCGAGGAGATCGAGCGCCGGGTACGCGGTCTGCTCGCCGAACTCGGAATCGCCGCATGACCCTTCTCGTCGCCGCCGTCATCGTCCACGACAGGGCCGAGGGCCGGGTCGTCCTCATTCAGCGGGGCGAGCAGGCCAAGTTCGGCCGTGGCATGTGGGACCTCCCCGTCGGCAAGAACGAACCCGGCGAGCCCGTCACCGAGACCGCCGTGCGCGAGCTGTACGAGGAGACCGGGATCGTCGTGTCGCCGGAGTCCCTGAAGGTCGTGCACCTCGTCCATGCCGCCGGGGGAGTGGGCGCACCGCACGGCTTCCTCACCGTCGTCTTCGTCACCGACAAGTGGTCCGGCGACCCCGAGAACCGCGAACCCCTCAAGCACGCCCAGGTCCGCTGGGTCCAGGTCGACGCCGTACCGGAGGAGTTCGTACGGGGAAACGGGCAGGCGCTACGGCAGTACCTGGACGGAGTCGAAGCGCGGGTGTCGCCGTACGGGTGGGAGTAGGCGGAGCCCCGCGTTACCTCTCAGGTGTGAACCTGGCCGTCTCCCGCGTGGCTGGATCCGGTCTTCGGGGCCCCGTACGGACACCGGGCTCGTGGCGTCGGGAGGTGTCTCGTTCTGTGGGTCCGGGCGTCTCGGACCCGACTGGTGGCGCGTTTCTCCCGTATGTGCATATTCAACATATATAGTCCGACGCCCAGTGGGGATTGCCACGGGACGAACACGGTGTCCGACACTCGGCACCGCACGACCAGGCAGGCGGCCACACCCGCCTGGTCCGGACGCACCGCCGAGCCGCACTCGCCCCAGCCGCCTCTGAGGATCGGACCGTGAACGCCCCCTCTACAGCGCCGACTTGACCGCCCGCAGTACCGCCTCCGCCATCCCCCGCTCCCCCCGAGCGTTCGGATGCACCGGTGCCGCCGGGTCGGCCGGTACGAGTGGTTCGATCCAGCGGGTGTTCTTCGCCGTGCAGGCGTTGTGGTCGGCGGACGGGGTGTACGTGTCGACGTAGGCGACCCCCGCCGTCGAAGCCCGTTGCCGCAGTGTGGTGTTGAGTTGTTGTTCCTTCTCGCGGAGGTAGGTCACGTCGCCCGGTGCGAGGGGCATTTCGCGGCCGCAGTCGGCGCCGTCGGTCGGCAGGATCGCCGGGTAGGAGACGACGTAGACGCGGGCCTCGGGGGCGCGGCGTTTCACCTCGGTCAGGATCCGGGTGAGCCGGTCGCCGGCCGTGGTGATCTTCTTCGTTACGGCGGCGGAGCCGGCCTCGCGGGCGCAGGGCGCGTCTTCCGTGAAGTACTTGCCGCTGCCGGTGAGTCGGTAGACGGCGCCCATGGCTACGCACCGTTTGATCATCGAGCTGAAGCCGATGTCGTTGCCGCCGATGCCGACCGTCACCAGGCGGGTGTCCGACGAAAGTGCCCTGAGTTGGGGCGGGTTGGTGCCGTTGTCGGTGTGCTGGGCTGAGGTGAGGTCGGCCGTGGTGGCGCCGCTGCAGCTCACGTCGCGGAACTTGCCGCCCTTCAGGCCGAGTTCGGCGGCCACGAGGGCCGGGTAGTTGCCGGCGGAGCGGTCGCAGCCGGCGGGGGTGCCGGTGGGGTCGGTGATGCCGGGGCCTGCGGTGTAGGAGTCGCCCAGGGCCACGTACGGGCCCTTCGACGTCGTCGAGTAGGTGACGCCGGAGTGGCTGTCGTCGCTGGTTCCGTCGTCGTCGCGGGTGACCAGGACCACCGTGAGCAGCGTGCCGCAGGCGAGGAGCCCGGCCACCCCGGCCTGCACTGAGGTTTTCATCGAAGTGCCCTCTCTTGCCGTCTCTGAAGGGTGAGTTGTGGACGTCCGCGGGCCCGGCGACGGGCGGGGGGAGTGCCCCGTCGCCGGGCCCGGGACTTGCGCCGGGTCCCCGTCCCCACGGGATCCGGGCGCCGCGGGGCCGCCTCCGCTCTCGGCGGCCCCGGTCTGCGGGGTCCCTACGGGACCGGTGTGAGGTGGACGGTCGGGGTGTCGGTGGACTCAGCCGCCGGTGCCGGGACCTTGCGGCTCAGGGCCTCGCCCTCGACGTCCATGCGGGGGAGGACCCGGTCGAGCCAACTCGGCAGGTACCAGGCCTTGTTGCCGAGCAGCGCCAGGACCGCCGGCACGATCGCCATCCGGACCACGAACGCGTCGAACAGGACCGCGATGGCCAGCCCGAAGCCGATCATCTTGATCATCGAGGCGCCCGCGCCGATGAAGCCCGAGAACACCGCCATCATGATCAGCGCGGCGGCCACGACCACCCGGGCGCTGTGCCGGAACCCGGAGACGATCGCCTGGCCGGGGCCGTCCCCGTGGACGTACGCCTCACGCATCCGGGAGACCAGGAACACCTCGTAGTCCATGGCGAGTCCGAAGACGATGCCCACCAGGAAGATCGGCATCAGGCTCATGATCGGGCCGGTCTGGTCGACGCCCAGCCAGGACGCCAGGTGGCCTTCCTGGAAGACCGCGACCACCGCGCCGAGCGCCGCGAGCACCGAGAGGAGGAAGCCGAGCGCCGCCTTGAGCGGCACGAGCAGCGAGCGGAAGACCAGGAGCAGGAGGACGATCGCCAGGCCCACCACCAGCGCCAGGTACGGGATCAGCGCGTCCTGGACCTTCTGCGCCACGTCGATGTTCAGCGCGGTCGTCCCGGTGACCTCGAAGCTCGCGCCGGAGGCCTGAGCCTCGATCCCCGATCGTTCGTCGCGGATCGTCTGGACGAGCTGCTTGGTCTTCTCGTCGGTGGGGCTGGTGGCGGGGGTCGCGGAGAACACCGCTGTGTCGCCTGCCGAGTTGAAGCGCGCCGGGGAGACGGAGACCACCCCGTCCGTGGCCGCTATCTCCTTCGAGATCGTCGCTACGGCGGTCTTCGCGTCGCCCGCCTTCTTGGCGTCCACGACGATGGTCAGCGGGCCGTTGAAGCCGGGGCCGAAGCCCTCGGCGAGGTCGTCGTAGGCGCGGCGTTCGGTGGTGGCGGTGGATTTCGCCTCGTCGCCGGGCATGCCGAGCTGGAGGTCGAGGGCGGGCAGGGCCATCGCGCCGAGGCCCACGACTCCGAGCAACAGGACGGGGATCGGGCGGCGTACGACGATCCGGGCCCAACGGCTGCCGCCGTTCTCGCCGTTGCCGCGCTTGGGCTTCTTCTTGCGGTCGTGGCGGGAGAGGACGGCGTTCGGCCAGAAGCCGAGGACCGCGGGGACCAGGGTGAGGCAGATCAGGACGGCGAGGAGGACCGCGCCGGCCGCCGCGAGGCCCATCTTCGTCAGCATCGGGATGCCGACCACGGACAAACCGGCTAGAGCGATGACAACAGTTAGACCGGCGAACACAACTGCCGAACCTGCCGTGGCGGCGGCCAGTCCCGCCGCCTCCCTCGGGGCGTGCCCCTTCGCGCGCTCCTCCCGGTAGCGCGATACGACGAAGAGCGCGTAGTCGATGCCACAGGCGAGGCCGAGCATCGTAGCGAGGGTGCCGGTGGTCTCGGAGAGGCCGAAGGCGCTGCCCAGGGCGAGGATCGCGGACATGCTGATGCCGACACCGAGGATCGCGGTGAGGAGCGGAAGCCCCGCGGCGGCCAGGGAACCGAAGGTGATGAGGAGGACGATCGCGGCTATCGCGATGCCGATGGCTTCGGCGCTGCCGCCCGCCGCGGGCTGGGTGGCGAGCGCGTCGCCGCCGACCTCGACGGTCAGGCCCGCGTCCCGGGCCGTGTCGATGGCCCGCTCCAGATGGGTCTTGGCGGCGCCGGTGAGATCGTCGGCCTTCACCTTGAAGGTGACGGTGGAGTACGCCGTGGAAGCGTCCTTGCTCACCGCCTTCGCGGTGAACGGGTCGACGGCGGAGGCGACTTGGGAACCGTCGGCGGCCTCGGTGACCAGCTTCTCGATCGCCGCCTTGTTCTCGGTGGCGGTGACCTTCTCGCCGTTCGGGGCGACGAAGACGATCCGCGCGCTCGCGCCGTCGGCCGCCGTGCCCGGGAAGCGCTGCTCCAGCAGGTCGAAGGCCTTCTGCGACTCGATGCCCGGCATCGTGAAGCCGTCGTCGGGAGCGGCGGGGGCCTTGGTGGCGGCGAATCCGACGGCGCCGAGGACCGCCACCCACAGGAGGGTGACGAACCAGCGCCACCGGAAGGCCGTGCGGCCCAAGTGATAAAGGAGAGTTGCCATGGCTGGGGAAGGCCTCCACGTCGGCGGTCGGTCGAGATCCGGATCGAGTGCGTGATCGTGGTCTCAACACTTCCGCCGACGGCCTTCCGCCACGAGGGAGTGCCCTCCCGAATGGATGGTGTAGCCCGCTACACCATCCGCGTGCGGCTCAGCCCACGTTCAGCTCGGTCAGCCGGCCCAGCGGGAGGGTGTGGTGGGTCTGCAGGACCTTCGCGCGTAGATACCGGACGTTGTGGGGCGTGGTGAACACTCCGGTCGGGACGCGGTCGTGCACGTCGATGCCCAGGCCGCGCAACTGGTCGGCCTTGTCCGGGTTGTTGGACAGCAGGTCCAGCTCGTCGATCCCCAGGGCCTGGAGCATCTGGGCGGCGGCCGTGTAGTCGCGGGCGTCCTCGGGGAGGCCGAGCGCGGTGTTGGCGGCGTAGGTGTCGAGGCCCTGGTCCTGGAGGGCGTACGCGTCGAGCTTGTTGTAGAGGCCGATGCCCCGGCCCTCCTGGCGCAGGTAGAGCAGCACGCCGCCGCGGTCGGCGATGCGCTCGACGGCCTCGCGCAGCTGGGGGCCGCAGTCGCAGCGGGCGGAGCCGAAGACGTCTCCGGTCAGGCACTCGGAGTGCAGCCGGACCAGCGGGGTGGTGCCGGGGGCCGGATCGCCGAGCACGACGGCGAGATGTTCCTGGCCGTCGGTCAGGCCGTGGAAGGTGACGAGTTCGGTGTCGACGCTGTAGCCGTCGTGGAAGCGCAGCGGTACCCGGACGCGGGCACGCGGGGTGGCGGCGGGGAAGTCGGGCATGCGGGTCTCCGAGTCCGAAGGGTGACGTAGCGATGTGCTTCAAAACTGAAGCACATCCACGATCACGGACCCTACCTCATGCTTGAAATTTGAAGCAACAGATTTGTGTGCCGGCTCACGAACACGGAGGCGTGGAGCGGCGGCGCCACGGCACGTCCTCCGGAGTCTCCAGCGCCCGCGCGATGCCCGTACTGATCTCCTCCAGCTGCCCCACCTGCTCCGGGGTGAGATGGTCGAAGATCGCGGCCCGGACGGTCTCGACATGCCCCGGGGCCGACCGCACCAGCACGGCCATCCCCTCGTCGGTCAGGATCGCCGTACTGCCCCGCTTGTCCGACGGACACCCCTCCCGCCGCACCAGCCCGTCCTTCTCCAGCCGGGTCACGGCGTACGTCAGCCGGCTCCGGGTGATCTTCGACTTCTCGGCGAGGTCGGTCATCCGCAGCCGGTGGTCCGGTACGTCGGAGAGGTTGGCGAGGATGGAGTAGTAGAGGTGGGGCATGCCGGCCTCCTGCTGGAGCTGCCGGTCGATCGCGTCCTCCAGGAGGTGCGTGGCGGCGATGTAGGCGCGCCAGGCGCGCTGCTCCTCTGCGGTGAGCCAGCGAGTCGTCATGCCCCCAGTGTAGGTTTGTTTCAAACTTGAACCAAGCCCCGCCGTTCCGCCAAGCCCCGCCGGTCTCCAGGAGAGCGCGTCGATGTCCCTGCCCCACGTCCTGCTGTCCGCCGCCGTCTCCCTCGACGGCTACCTCGACGACACCGGCCCCGACCGGCTGCTCCTCTCCAGCCCCGCCGACTTCGACCGCGTCGACGAGGTCCGCGCGTCCGTCGACGCGATCCTCATCGGCGCCGGCACCATCCGCGCGGACAACCCCCGCCTGCTCGTGAACTCCCCGGAGCGCCGCGCGGCCCGCATCGCCGCCGGCAAGCCGGAGTACCCCCTCAAGGTCACGGTCAGCGGCTCCGGCGACCTGGACCCGGCCGCCAACTTCTGGCACACGGGCGGCGACAAACTCGTCTGTACGACGGACAAGGGAGCGGAGCGAGCCCGCCAACTCGGCCTCGCCGCCGACGTGTTCGCCCTCGGCCCCGAACTCGACTGGCGCCGGCTGCTCGAACACCTCCACTCCGTAAAGGGAGTTGACCGCCTGATGGTCGAGGGCGGCGGCACGATCCACACCCAGCTCCTCCAGCAGGGTCTGGCCGACGAACTCCAACTCGTCCTGTCCCCCCTCTTCGTGGGCACCCCGGACGCCCCCCGCCTCTTCGGCCCGGGCACGTACCAGTCCGGCCGCCTGCGCCTGCTGGAGACCCGCCCCATCGAGGACGTCGTCCTCATGCGCTACGAACCCACCGCCCCCGGCACCGGCGACCTCCCCTCCGCCGCCGACCACCACTGGCTCGCCCTCGCCTGCGACCTGGCCGCGGACTGCCCGCCCTCGGAGACGGCCTTCAGCGTCGGCGCGGTGGTGGTCGGGGCCGACGGCACGGAACTGGCCCGCGGCCACTCCCGCGAGGCCGGCGACCCGGTGGTCCACGCGGAGGAGGCGGCCCTCGCCAAGCTGGACCCGGCGGACCCGCGCCTCGCGACTGCCACGGTCTACACGAGCCTCGAACCCTGCACCCACCGCGCCTCCCGCCCCAAGCCCTGCGCCCGCCTGATCCTCGACGCGGGCGTACGACGCGTGGTGACGGCGTGGCGCGAGCCGGACACGTTCGTGACGGCGGCCGACGGAAGCGGGGCGCTGGCCGCGCAGGGGGTCTCCGTGGTCGTACTCCCGGAGTACGAGGAGCGGGCGAAGGCGCCGAACCGGCATCTGTCCGGCTGAGCCGGGACCCCTTCCCGAAAAAGTGTGTCACTTTCCGCGAAAGCGACACACTTTTTGGGGGACGCCTACCTCCCCCGCTCCACGATCACCGACCCTCCACATGCGCCCGCAGGGCGGCGCCGTACCGCGCGTACTCCTCCCCGAGCCGGCCCAGTGCCGGGACGAGTCCGGCGGCGGTGGCTCCGAAGAACTCCTCCGAGTCGGTCAACTCTGTGCCACCGTCCGGCAGTTGGGCGAGCGTGAACGAATGCCTGCCGAGGACCGCGTCGAGGGACCCGCCCTCCCAGACCAGCCGCCGGGGAGCCGCCACCTCGACGATCCTCATCGTCACGTCCTGACCGCCGCCCGCGCCGTCCGAGACCCGGCCCGGAACCACCGCCCCGACCACCACCCGCTCGGGCCGCGCGTCGAGAGACAGCACCGGGTGCCACCGCGCGTACTGGTCGAACGTCACGAGCACGCGCCATACGGCCTCCGTCGGAGCGGCGATCGTGGTCACCGCGGTGACCACGATCGGCTCCTTGCGGGGCCCCGTGCCGGTCGCGGTGTTCACGGGACCAGTACGATCCGGCCGCGCAGGCCGCCCCGGGCCAGGCGGGCGTGGGCCTCGGCGGCCTGCGCCAGCGGATACACCTGGGCGACGCGCGGTGTCAGCACGCCGACCTCGGCGAGTGCGGAGAGATGTGCGAGCCGGGACGCGTCGGGACCGGCGGTGGTGTGGCGCACCACCACGCCCCGCTCCGGCGCCGGCAGCACGTCCAGCCGCACGCTCACGTAGACCCCGCCGTCCCGGACGGCCGCCATCGCGGGTGCGCCCAGCGCCGCCGCGTCGAGCACGCCGTCCACACCCTCCGGCACCAACCGCCGTACCGCCGGGCCCGGTTCCTCGTTGCGGGACACGAACCAGGTGGCGCCCCGAGCGCGCAGATACTCCTCGTCCTCGGGCCGCCCCTGCGCGACGATCCGCACGCCCCGGGTCCGGGCCAGCTCCACGGCGTAGCCGCCGACGGCCCCGCCGGCGCCGGTGATCAGCAAGGTGTCGCGGGGGCGCAGCGGGAGGTGGTCCAGGGCCAGCGAGGCCGTCGTCGCGTTGAGCGGGATCGTCGCCGCGAGCGTCGGGTCCATGCCCTCCGGGGCGGGGGCGAGGGAGTTGAGGTCGGTCACGAGGTACTCGGCCTGGGCCTTCGTGGGACGCAGCACGGGGGCGTCGAACACGATCACCGGAGTGCCGACCGCAAGGAGCACACCCGGGCCGACGGCGTCGATGGTCCCGGCGGCGTCCAGCCCGAGACCGGTGTGGTCGACCTCCGGCATCGGCCCGAAGTACCCGGCCCACACCGCGGAGTCGGCGGGATTGAGCGCGGCGGCGGCGACCTTGACGCGGACCTCCAGGGGACCCGGTTCCGGCAGCGGGACCTCCAGGACCTCGACGGCCTCGGGTCCCCCGGTCTTCCTGACGACTGCTGCGCGCATGATATTCGCTCTTCCGTTTGCGAAATAGAATCACTCAAACGGTAGGTGCGTTGCGATCGATTCGTAAGGAGGCACTTTTAAGTGCGTTACACCCCCGCGTCGTAGCGGGCCCGCGCCTCGTCGACCTCGCCGGTCTTCTCGGCGGCCCAGTCGCGCACCTGGGACAGCAGGCCGTACAGACCCTGCCCGAGCGGGGTCAGTTCGTAGTCGACGCGCACCGGCACGGACGGTGTGACCGTCCGCCGCACCATGCCGTCGCGCTCCAGCATCCGCAGGGTCTGGGTCAGCATCTTCTGGCTGACGCCCGGGATTTCGCGGCTGATGTGGTTGTATCGCATCGCGTCACCGTGGGACCCGAGGGTGCACACCGCCAGGCTGACCCACCGGTTGCTGATCGTCGAGAGCAGGGCCACCGCGGGGCAGTCGCGCAGGTACTCCTCGTACGCCTTCGTGGTCATCGTCGCTCCAGTCCCTCCCGCCAGGGAGTAACGCACTCAAAAGTGCCTACTTACCAGTCGATCGTAACTCACCTAGTATGCATTGAGTTGCCATTCGCAAATCCACGGGTACCTATCAGACATCCGTCCAGGGCGGGTGACCGATCGGCCCATCAGATCCTGCGCCCCACCGCCCACCGGGTCACGCTCACAGGGAACCGGTGCGGACAAGGCGGAGGTAGGACACATGAGGGCAGTGGCGGTGCTGGGCGCGTCCGTGGCCGTAGGGCTTCTCGCCTCGTGCGGGGCGGCGGACACCGGTACGCGGACCATGGCACGGGCGCTGCCCGCCGGCGCGGCGTTCACGCATCCCGGAGTGCTGGTCAGCAAGGCGCAGCTGGACGCCGTACGGAAGAACGTGGCGGCCGGGAAGCAGCCCTGGCTCAAGGCGTACTTCGGGATGCGGGACAGCAAGTACGGGTCGTACAAGTACACGGCGAAGCCCTACGCCGACGTCGACTGCCCCTGGAACGGCAAGGCCGCGCACGGGTGTGTCGAGGAGCGCGAGGACGCGATCGCGGCGTACACGCAGGCGCTGCTGTTCAGCATCACGGGCAAGGAGCACCACGCGCTCAAGGCGCGGGAGATCATGGACGACTGGTCGGCCAGGATGAAGGAGCACACCTCCGAGGACGCCGGGCTGCAGACGGCGTGGGCCGGGTCGACGTGGGCGCGGGCGGCGGAGATCGTGCGGTACGCGCCGGGGGCCGGGTGGCCGGAGGACCGGGTGCAGCGGTTCGCGACCATGCTGCGCACCGCGTACCAGCCCGAGGTGACGAAGGACCTGCCGGACTACAACGGCAACTGGGACCTCGCGATGACGGACGCGGCGATCGGTATCGCCGTCTTCCTCGACGACCACAGGGCCTTCGACGCGGCCGTCGCCCGCTTCCGCGACCGCGTGCCCGCCTACTTCTACCTGGAGAAGGACGGCAAGGTGCCGCTCACCCCGGCCCGCTCCACCGTCACCACTCCGCAGAAGCTCACGACGTACTGGTTCAAGCAGACCACCTTCAAGGACGGCATCGCCCAGGAGACCTGCCGCAACTTCAAGCACGTCGGGTACTCGCTCGCCGCCACCGGGCACATCGCCGAGACCGCCTGGCACCAGGGCGTCGACCTCTACGACGGCGTCAAGGACCGGCTCCGGGCGGCCCTCGAATTCCACTCCCGCTACCAGCTCGGCGAGGCCGCGCCCGCCTGGCTGTGCGGCGGCAAGGTCGACCGGAACATGGGGCCCGACCTGGAGGTTCCGCTCAACCACCTGGAGGACCGGCTCGGCATGAAGGTGCCCGCCGCGCACAAGCTCGCCGAGACGACCCGGCCGGCCGGCAGCGACGACCTCTTCGTCTCCTGGGAGACCCTCACGCACGCCGGTAACCCCGCCGACTGAAACGTGTGTGACATCGGACCCCGCGGATGGCGTATAGTTGCAATCACAACGGCGCGGGGTGGAGCAGCTCGGTAGCTCGCTGGGCTCATAACCCAGAGGTCGCAGGTTCAAATCCTGTCCCCGCTACTCAAGACTGAGGGCCGGAATCCGGAAACGGATTCCGGCCCTCAGTGTTTTCCCCCCGGTCGGCCCACCCCGCTCGCAGCCCTCCCCCCACCGGGAAAAACTGGAGGCGTGGAGGAGGGTCCGTATGTGCGAGCCGGCGGGCGCCTGCCCGGCGATCCCGTGCCCGACCCCGGTCTCGGTCCCGGTCTCGGCCCCGACGAGGAACGGCGGACCGCCCGCGTCCTCGCCCTCGTCCGCCGGCTGCCCGCCCTGCTGCTGATCGTCGGGGCCTGCTACGACTACCTCACCCCGCAGGACTTCACGGCGGCCCCCTTCTTCACCGCCGCCCCGCTCGTCGCCGCCCCCCTCTACTCCCGACGCGGCACCGTCCTCACCGGCCTCGCCGCGCTCGTCGTCGTCCTCGCCGTCCACATCAGGCTCGGCATCGTCCTGCGCATCGACGCGGTCACCGAGGTGGCCACCGTGGCGACGGTCGCCGGTCTCGCCGTCCTCATCAACGCCCTCGTCCGCCGCAGCAGCGAACAGCTCGCCTCCGTACGCGAGATCGCCGAGGCCGCCCAGCGCGCCGTACTGCCCGAACCGGCCGAGCGCATCGGCGGGTTCGAGATCGCCGCGCGCTACGAGGCCGCGCAGGAGGGCGCGTTCATCGGCGGCGACCTGTACGCGGTGCAGGACACCCCGCACGGCGTACGGCTGGTCGTGGGCGACGTACGCGGGAAGGGCATGGGCGCGGTCGCCGCCGTCGCGGTGGTCATCGGGGCGTTCCGGGAGGCCGCCGAGCAGGAGAGCACCCTGGAGGCGGTCGCGCAGCGGCTGGAGCGGGCGCTCGCGCGCGAGGGCACCCGGCGCGACGGGCTCGACGCGTTCGAGGGGTTCACCACGGCCGTCCTCGCCGAACTCCCGCACGGCGACGGCGTCTTGCGGATCGTCGACCGGGGCCACCCGCCGCCGTTGCTCCTGCACGCGGACGGCACCGTGGACACCCTGCTCGTCAAGGAGCCCGCACTGCCGCTGGGGATGGGGGAGTTGGGGTTCTGGCCCGACCGGGCCGAGGAGTTCGCGTTCCCCGGCGGCGCCACCCTGCTCCTGTACACCGACGGTCTGTCCGAGGCCCGGGACTGCCACGGCGTGTTCTACGACCCGGGGGAGCGGCTGGCCGGGCGGACCTTCCGCAGCCCCGAGGCGCTGCTCGGCCTCCTCGCCAAGGAGGTGCGCCGCTACTCCGGGGGCGGGATGACGGACGACATGGCGATGATCGCCGTACGCCGTCCATGACCGGTCGACGACCGGTCAACTCACCCGTTTTTCGCCGTTCGTGGGCTCTTCGTCCTGCAAGGAAAGGTTAATGATCAAGCGAACGGGCTTGGAAACGGGCGCCCGTGTCTATTAACGTTCGATAACGCAGCACGGTCGTCCCAGCCGTCACAAGAGACAGCTCCGTGCGCACGCGCCGAATCCCGCGAGGGAACCGGGGAACCACCACTTGGGGTGAATCGCACGTCGACAGTCGTGGGAACACGACCGGTTTACGCGCGTAGGAGACCTTCCTGCTCCGAACCCGTCAGCTAACCCGGTAGGCGAGAAGGAAGGAAAGGAGCACGCCCACGTGGCGTCCAACCAGGCTGCCCCAGAAGCCCCGTTCGTCTACGGCGGTTTCCGCCCCGACGAGGGCCCCTGGGAGGAGTGGAACCCCAGCGCGGAGTCCGTTCTTCCCAACCGCGGCAAGCACCGTGTCGCCAAGCAGCGTGGTGGCGGGGGATTCGCCCGCAGCTCCACCGTCCTGGGCGTCGGTGTCATAGCCGCCGTCAGCGCCGGCGGGATGGCCAGCGCGAACACCGGCAAGCCGCCGGTCTCGATCTCCATGCCGGACCTGCCCAACGTGGGCCACCTGCTGGACGACTCCTCCAGTACGCCGAAGGGTTCCGCGACCGCGCTCAGCAGCGTCGGCGTGACCACCACCGAGACCGCCAAGGGCACCTCGGACGCGGGCGAACTGCTGCGCAACCGGATCATGGAACAGGCCGAGCTGCAGCAGCTCCAGGTCGACGGCAAGTCCCAGGCCGCCGCCGAGGCCGCCGTCGCCAAGCAGGTCGACGCCGCCGCCGCGAAGGCCGAGCAGGACGCCGCGCAGAAGGCCGCCGACGCCAAGAAGGCCGCGGAGGCCGCCGCCAAGAAGAAGGCCGAGGCCGCGAAGCTCGCCGCCCTCGCCAAGCAGTACACGCTGCCGGTCGCCTCGTACACGATCACCGGCACCTTCGGCCAGGCCGGCTCCATGTGGTCCTCCGGCTACCACACCGGACTCGACTTCGCCGCCCCCACCGGCACGCTGATCAAGGCCATCCACAGCGGCACGGTCACCGAGGCGGGCTGGGCGGGGTCCTACGGCTACCGCACGATCCTCACCCTCGACGACGGCACCGAGCTGTGGTTCTGCCACCAGTCCTCGATCAACGTCAGCGTCGGCCAGAAGGTCGCCACCGGTGACGTCATCGGCCGCGTGGGCGCCACCGGCAACGTGACCGGGCCGCACCTCCACCTTGAGGTCCACATCAACGGCGCCGCCACCGCCAGCGACCCGGCGCCCTGGCTGCGCAGCAAGGGCCTCAACCCCTGAGGTCCCCGAGATCTCTGGATCACCCGTTGGAATATCCGGTTCCGGTCCGGCAGTTGAGGTAGAGCATGACTTCTCTTCGCAAGCTGGGCCGGTCCGACCTGGAGATCTTTCCGCTGAACCTCGGCGGCAACGTGTTCGGCTGGACCGCCGACGAGGCGACCTCCTTCGCCGTGCTCGACGCCTACGCCGCCGCGGGCGGCAACTTCGTCGACACCGCCGACTCCTACTCGGCGTTCGCCCCGGGCAACCAGGGCGGCGAGTCCGAGACCGTCATCGGCAAGTGGGTCAAGGCCCGCGGCAACCGCTCCGACGTCGTCATCGCCACCAAGGTCAGCCAGCACCCCGACTTCCCGGGCCTGTCCGCCGCCAACATCAAGGCCGCCGCCGAGGCCTCCCTGCGCCGCCTGGACACCGACCACATCGACCTCTACTACACCCACTTCGACCAGGTCGAGGTGCCGGTCGAGGAGATCGTCGGCGCGCTCGACGAGCTGGTCAAGGCGGGCAAGGTGCGGCACATCGCCGCCTCCAACATCTCGCCCGAGCGCCTTCAGGCCTCCCTCGACTTCTCCGACCGCGAGGGCCTGGCCCGCTACGTCGCGATCCAGCCCCACTACAACCTCGTCTCCCGCGACACCTACGAGGGCGAACTCCGGGACGTCGCCGAGCGCAACGGCCTCGCGGCGCTCCCCTACTTCGCCCTCGCGGCCGGCTTCCTCACCGGCAAGTACCGGCCCGGTACGACCGTGGACAGCCCGCGCGCCGGACGGGCCGCCGGCTACCTCGCATCCGAGCGCGGCCAGAAGGTCCTGACCGCCCTGGACGAGGTCGCCCGGGCCCACGACGCCTCCGTCGCGACGGTCGCCCTCGCCTGGCTCGCCGCCCAGCCCACGGTCGCCGCCCCCATCGCCTCCGCCAGGAGCCTGGAGCAGCTGCCCGACCTGCTCGCCGTGGCCGAACTGGCCCTCACGGACGCCGAGATCGAGCAGCTGACACAGGCGTCGGCCTAACGGGCGTCAGGACCGGTACGGGTTGTACACGGGAGTCCCGTACGACCCGTACACCGGCCACGGCGGCACCACCACCGGCACCGGCGGCGCGATCCGCCGCGCCGCGTACTCCAGCGCGGGCCGCGCCACCTCCCGCAGTTGCCACAGCTCGTGCAGCAACTCCCTTTCCCGTACGGCGAAGTCGGCACCGGCGCGGCCCCGTGCGGCCCGGTACCGCAGGAACGCCAGGGAGGTCGCGCAGGCCTCGTAGCGGGCCACCGAGCGGGCCGCCGGGCGGCCGAGGCAGTGGCCGGCGTACTCGCGGGCCAGCCGGCGGGCCCGCATCGAGCCGAGCACGAACGGTTCGCTCGGGGTCAGCCAGCCCGCGAGCACATACACCGGCAACTCCTCGCGCACCGCGCGCAGTTCACGCTGCCGAGTCCAGACCGCGAGCCAGGTCAGCAGGCCGAACGCGGGCACCATGAAGAGGCCGTAGACCTCGAAGAAGCCGTACTGGCCGAAGGTCGAGGAGCCGTTCCAGACCGCGTGCATGCCCATCGCGAGCAGCAGTCCGGTCAGTGGGAGCAGGACACGCCGGACATGGCGCCGGTCGGGGAAGCGGGCGGCGAGGCCGAAGCCGATGCCGGTGAGGACGGTGAACAGGGGGTGCGCGAACGGGGACATGACGATGCGCACGAAGAACGTCGCCGCCGTCACGGAGGTGAAGCCGCGGTCGCCGGTGAGCTGGTCGGTGCCGAAGGCGGTGCCGAGGTAGAGGATGTTCTCGGTGAACGCGAAGCCGGTGGCGGTGACCCCGGCTATCACCACCCCGTCGACGATCCCGGTGAAGTCCCGTCTGCGGAACAGGAAGACGAGCAGCACGGCCGCCGCCTTCGCCGACTCCTCCACGATCGGCGCTATCACCGTCGCGCCCAGGGTGTCCGCGCCGCTCGGGTCGGCGGTCGCCGTCGCTATCCATCGGGTGGCGAAGCTGTTGGCCACGATCGCTATCAGCGCGGCGGCGCAGGCCCCCCAGGCGAAGGAGAACAACAGGTTGCGCCAGGGGCCGGGGTCGACCCGGTCCAGCCAGCGGAACGCGGCGACCAGCAGCGGCACGGGCAGCACGGCGAGCCCGAGACCCACCAAGAACCCTTCCGTACCGGTCTGTTGGCGGACGAGGGCGAGGATGACGAGCCCGGAGAGCGCGAGCAGCGTGATCAGCGCGCCGTAACGGACTCCTGTCCGGTGCCACCAGCGCCCGCGCGGCACGTGCCCGGGCACACCACCGGCCGGGTGGCCGGGGTGCGGTGGGTACGGCGAATACGTGGCCACGGCATCGACCCTAACGAGGTAAGGGCACGGCCCGCGAGGGAGCCTGGCTTCAGCGCTGGTCGTCGTGGGGTACGCGACGGAACAGCAGATCGTTCACGACATGACCCTTGTCCAGTCCCTGCCCCTCGAAACGGGTCAGCGGCCGGAAGTCCGGACGCGGCGCGAAATCGCCGTCGGGTTGGCTGTTCTCGAAGTCCGGGTGCGCGCCCAGCACTTCGAGCATCTGTTCGGCGTACGGTTCCCAGTCCGTCGCGCAGTGCACGGTCGCCCCGGGCTTGAGCCGGGTCGCGGCCAGCGTCAGGAACTCCTCCTGGATCAGCCGCCGTTTGTGGTGCCGCTTCTTCGGCCAGGGGTCCGGGAAGTAGACGCGCAGCCCGTCGAGCGAGTCCGGCGCGAGCATCTCGCGCAGCAGGATGATCGCGTCCCCGTTGGCGACCCGGATGTTGGAGAGCCCGTGGTGGTCGGCGAGGCCCAGCAGATTGCCCTGCCCCGGGGTGTGCACATCGGCGGCGAGGATGTTCGTCGCCGGGTCGGCGGCGGCCATCTGCGCGGTCGCCTCACCCATCCCGAAGCCGATCTCCAGCACGACGGGGTTGTCGTTCCCGAACAGCTCGGTCAGGTCGAGATTCCGCCGACCGTCGATGTCCAGGCCCCACTTGGGCCACAGGCGCTCCAGGGCATCGGCCTGCGCCGTCGTCACGCGACTCCGGCGCGGCTGGAAACTCCGGATGCGGCGCTCGAAGTGGGAGCCGGCGGGGTCGGGCTTGGGGCCGTCGGGGAAACGGGGTTCGTCCCTGCGGGTGCGCTGCGCGGGCTGGGCGGGGGCGTCGGGGGTGTTGGGGGACTCAGACACAATGCGTCGATTTTACGGGGAACCGGGAGCCGCCGGCTGCACCGGGAGCCGGACGCCGTCCTCCTGCCCCAGCACGGCCAGCGCACGCCGGGCAACCTCTCTCCCGATGGGCAGCGACGCCGTCGCCGCCGGGCTGGGGGCGTTGAGGACGTGCACCGCGCGGGGGCCCTCCTTGATCAGGAAGTCGTCGACGAGCGTGCCGTCCCGCAGGACGGCCTGGGCCCGCACCCCGGCCGCCGAAGGCACCAGGTCCTCGGGCGTCACGGCCGGGAGCAGCCGCTGTACGGCACTGGTGAACGCGCTCTTGGACACCGACCGCCGCAGCTCCCCCACCCCGTACCTCCAGTGCTGCCGCGCCATCCGCCACACCCCGGGCCAGGCCGCCGTGGTCGCGATCTCGCGGGGGCGTACGACACCCCAGCCGTAGCCCTCGCGGGCCAGCGCGGGCACCGCGTTCGGCCCCACGTGCACGCTGCCGTCGATGCCGCGCGTGAGGTGCACACCGAGGAACGGGAACGCCGGATCCGGCACCGGATACACCAGGCCGCGCACCAGCTCGGGCCGCGTCAGCGTGTAGTACTCGCCGCGGAACGGCACGATCCGCATCCCGGGGTCGTCACCGGTCAGCCGGGCCACCTCGTCGCACTGCAGCCCGGCGCAGTTCACCAGCACGCGCGCGCGGACGATGTCTCCGCCTCCGGCACCGTCCGTCGTCCGGACGGCGACCCCGCGCTCCGGGCGCCGGTCGACATGGGCGACCCGCGCGTCGTAGCGGATCTCGGCGCCGGAGGCCTCGGCCAGGTGCCGGGCGACCGCGACGTAGTCACAGATGCCGGTCGTCGCGACCTCTATGGCGGCGAGGCCGCGCACCTCGGGCTCGTACTCGCCGATCTGGCTCCCGCCCAGCTCGCGCACCGGAATGCCGTTCTCCCGGCCGCGCTGGACGAGCGCGTGCAGGCGGGGCAGCTCGGCGCGCTCCGTGGCGACGATCAGCTTGCCGGTGACGGCGTGCGGAATGCCGTACTCCGCACAGAACTTGACCATCTCGGCGGCGCCGCCCACCGCGTACCGCGCCTTGAGCGAGCCGGGCCGGTAGTAGATCCCGCTGTGGATCACCCCGCTGTTCCGCCCCGTCTGATGCCGGGCGGGACCCGCCTCCTTCTCCAGCACGGTCACCCGTGTCCCCGGAGCGGCCCGGCCGATCGCATACGCGACCGACAGCCCGACGATCCCACCCCCGACCACGAGCACATCACAGTCGTACCCGACCACCGCGCACCACCTCCCGCATCCGATAGTGCACTGCACCACTGACAGCCACTTCAAACGCCGGGATCTGGAGCGCCCCAAAGGGGCGCGGGGAACTGCGCGACCAGCCCCAACGCGCCCGCACTCGCGCATCTACCGAAACCAGGCAAATCCCTAGGCGGGCGCCATCAACAACGGCCGAGCCCGCTCCCGCAGCTCGACAACCCGAGGCTCATCCCCATACGGCTCCAGCCGATGAAGAAGATCCTTCACATACTCCGTCGTCCGCGCAGAAGAGATCCGCCCGGCGACCTCCACCGCCCGCACCCCCTGCTCACAAGCCGCGTCAAGATTCCCCGACTCCAACTCGGCCACCGCGGAAACCACCAGCCGGAGCCCGTGCGACCGCACGAACTCCTCCGTCGGCTTCGACAACGCCTGCTCCGTGAACCTCCGCACCTGCCGAGGCGCCTTCAGATCCCGGTAGCACTCGGCCGCGTCGGCGGCAAAGCGGTCGTAGCCGTAGAAGCCCAGCCAGGACGGATCGTTGTCACCCTCCCGGGACCGCTCAAGCCACCCCTCCGCGGCCTTCAGCGCCGCCCCGGCCGCCTGGGCGTCCCCCGCCTTCGCGTGGGACCGTGCCTCGACGAGCCGGAAGAAGCTCATGGTGCGGGCAGTGGCGAGCCCCCGGTTGCGCTCCAGGGCCGCCTGCGCGAGATCGACGCCCTCGTCGCCGAATCCCCGGTAGGTCGCCTGCAGGGACATCGACGCCAGGACATAACCCCCCAGCGGTACGTCCGCCGCCGCGCGGGCGAGCCGCAGCGCCTGGATGTAGTACCGCTGCGCGGCTTCCTGTTGCCCGGTGTCGAAGGCCATCCACCCGGCGAGCCGGGTGAGTTCCGCGCTCGCGCCGAACAGGGCTCTGCCGACCTCGTCGGAGTACGAGCCGAGCAGCAGCGGTGCCGCCTCGACCCGCAGGCATTCCGGCACCATCGACGAACGCCAGTCGCCGCCCCCGTACTTGGAGTCCCAGCGCCTGGCGTCCTCCGCGGCCTCCCGCAGTTTCTGCACATCGCTGTGGCCGACTTTGAGCGGTGCGCTCGTGCCCTCCGCGGAGTTCGCCTCGCGCGCCACCGAACTGTCGGCCGGGGTTATCAGCCAGCGTGAGGCGGGCGTTGCGTATGCGCTGACTGCGAACGACCCGGCGAGGGACTGCCAGATGCCGCCGGAGCCGGCCCGGCGGCCGGCGAGGTCGAGTCGGTACAACTCCGTTGCGGAACGCACGGCTTGACCGACGTCCCTGGGGAATGCGAGGCCCACTTCCGGCGCGGGATCCGCGTCCGCCAGGCCGATCTCGTGGAGCGGCACCGGGCGGCCGAGCTTCTGGCCGATGGCGGCCGCGATGAGGTGCGGGGCGGCGCCCTGGGGCACCATTCCCTTCGACACCCAGCGCGCCACCGACGTCTTGTCGTAGCGAAGTGTCAACCCGCGTTGAGCGCCAAGATCGTTGACGCGACGCGCGAGTCCTGCGTTGCTGATTCCCGCGAGGGCGAGAACGGTGCCGAGTTTTTCGTTCGGCCCGCGTTGCTCCCTGGACATGCGCCACCCCTCGACACAGACGGCTGCCGCGCTGGCATAACCATGCGGCATTCGTAAACCCAGCGTAGTTCGCCGCATCCCAAGCGTTAAGGGGCATTGTTCCGGATGGCGGGATTGTGGTCCGTACGCGAGTGCGGGGTTTGCACGGAGGGTTGCGACGTGCCCCCGCCGTGTGGCCGTGCGCCCGTGTGTGCGCTCTTCTCCGGCCATCGCGGGAGCGCTTCGATGGATCGTGCGTGGGTCGGCCCGCTGTACTGGATCCAGTGGGCTGGGGGACACCGCCGCCTACATCCCCGCGGGCGGCGGACCGGTCCGGGAGGCGTACTCCGCCTCCCGGACTGTGCGCGGTACGAAGCGGTGCGCACGGCATGTACGGAGCGTGCGCGAGCCTGTGCTCGTAACACCGATTTGGCCGAAAATCGCCCCCGCCTCTCGGTGTCGAATACCGCTCCTACCACGGGAGTTGAGGGCGCGTTAGGGGTTTTGGGGGAGCGTATCGGGGGCGCATTCGCGTCGCGGACGTAGGGTCGTCCTTGTCCGGTTGTCCCTCGTCCAGGGCGTCTTCGCGCGATCTCAAGCGGCTTCTCCGGCCCTCCGGAAGGCGTCCTTCATGGCAGCATGGTGCCCAGTTCGTGCGGTGCACTGGTTGTCCACAGCCTGTGGAGGCGTCGATGCGGTGGTTGGTGGGATGGAGCAGTACCGCCGCTGGAGCCGCCGCGATCGGTTCCGCGGGGGCGACCGGACTCGACGGTGAGACGGTCCATCCGGTGGGGTCCCAACTCCTGTGGGGAGACCCGGATCCGCTGTGGGCGGTCGGCGACTGGCGGCCCGACGAGGTGCGGGTCGTGAAGGTCGACGCGGAGACCCGGATCGCGGTCCTCGGTACGTGCGGCGCCTCCGACGAGGAGCTGCGCCTCAGCCTGTTCTCCGCGCGCGGAGGGGCACTTCGGCATCTGACGGCCTGGTCGGGGAGTTACACGGCGGTCGTCAAGGTCGGCCGCCGCACCATGGTCTGCGGCGATCTCGCGGGCGCCAAGCCGGTGTTCTACACCCCCTGGGCCGGCGGTACGGCCTACTCCACGGCCGCGCTCCCGCTGGCCGACCTCATCGAGGCCAACCTCGACTTCGGGCACCTCGCGGCCCTGCTCGCGGCCCCCGATGTGCCCGCCGCGCTGCACGACTCCACTCCGTACGACGGCGTACGTCGCATTCCGCCGGGGCATGCGCTGATCCTGCGCGCCGGGGCGCGTGAGATCGCCGGGTACGAGCCGGTCGCCTCCCTCGCCGTCGCCGCCGCGCCCGTTGACCCCGACAGTGCGGTGGACGCCGTACGCGACGCACTGGTCGACGCCGTGCGTGCGCGCCTGTCCGCGCCCCGGCACGTTCCCGACATCGACCCGGGCCCGGTACCAGGCATGGGGCCCGCCGAACGGCGTGCCGCGCGCGGGATGCCCGTCCCCGGCATCGGCGCCGACCTCTCCGGGGGGCCCGCCTCCGGGACGCTGGCCCTGCTCGCCGCCGGACTGCCGGGCGCGCCCGGCACGGTCCTCGGACACGGCACCGGCGCGGGCGAACGGCTCCTCGCCGTCACGTTCAACGATCTCGCCGTCCGCGGACGCGAGTCCGAGGTGGAGCGCGCGGGCACCCTCGCGGCCAACCCCCGTCTGCACCACGTAGTGGTCACCGGCGGCGAGGACGTCCTGCCGTACGCCGACCTCGACGGCCCCCTCACCGACGAACCCGGCCCCTCCCTGATCACCGCAGCCCGCCACCGCGCCCGGCTCGCCGCGGGCAGCGCCGACCACTTCACCGGCTACGGCGCCCGCCAGGTCCTGGACGCGCACCCCGCGCGTCTCGCGGATCTGCTGATGGACCGCAAACGGCGCCATCTGGTGCGCCCGGTGGCCGCGTTGGCGAAGGCGGACGGTTCGGTGATGGTCCCCGCGCGCGTGTACGGCGCGGCCCGGCGACTGGCCCGTACGCCCTACGGCGCGGGTCTTGAGGTCCTCGCCGACCGCCTGATGAACCAGCGTTTCGACGAACCCGGCGGTGCCGTCGGAGCCTCCCTCGCCGCGCTCACCTGGGCCAGACCGGGGCCCGCCGCGCGTTGGCTGACCGGTGAGGCCCTAGCTGAAGTATCGGTTCGCCTACAAGGGGCGCCCAGCCGCCAGGGGGTCGGCCCGGGACAGCGACCCGGCGACTTCCGCGCGCGTGCCGCCCTCGCCCGCCACGCCTCCGACCTCCGCGTCCTGGAGCAGGCCGCCGAGATCCGCTCCCAGCGCCTGCACACGCCCTTCCTCGACAACCAGGTGGTCCGCGCCTGCCGTTCCCTCCCCGAGGCGCTACGCGTCCAGCCAGGGGCCCGCGCGGCCATCCTCCGTACGGTCCTGGAGGGCGCCGGCGTCGGCGACCTCCCGCCCGGCTGGGGCGCCCCCTCCCACGCCTCGGCGGCAGCCGCGTCCCGCACCGGACTCCGGGTCGCCGCGGACTCCTTGATGGCCCTCTTCGACACACCCCTGCTGGCCCAGGCCGGCCTGGTGGAGGCCCGCGTCGTCCGCAAGGCGCTCCGCGCGGCGGCCCAGGGCGAACCACTTCCCCTGGACGGCCTCGCGGACCTCGTCTCCCTGGAACTGTGGCTCGGCCGCCTGCTGGCCCGCCGGGGCACCTGCTGGACGGGAACACCGGCACGCGCGCGTGCGGTACCGGCGGGGATCAGACCGCAGCGGGGGGCGCTGGCATCGGGGGGTGCGTGAGGGGGAACGGGCGCGGGGACGGGTCGGTGTCCGGACCCTTGCCGCCGGCCTGCCGGGTCACCTGGTCCTCGCTCTGTGACGCGTCGGTGCTCCCGCTGCCGAGCCTGACCCAGTCCTCCCAGGTGTGGCCGCAGGGCAACACCTCCGGGTTCTCGGCCTCCCCGCTCGCGAGTCGGGCCTGCGCCGTCGCCGTGGCCTCGTCCGCGGGCACGAACACCTGGATGCGCAGCCCGGCCGTGCCATGGACGCCGAGGCTGGTCGCGACGAAGCGCAGGATGCCGACGGCCGGCTGGTAGAAGACCCGCAGCATCTGCCCGAAGCCCTGCACCTCGTTGCGCGACCACAGCTTGGCGAACAGCTCGCTGCGTTCGTTCATGACCCGGATGAAGTCCTCCCAGTACGGTTCGCCGACGTGCCGCGCGTAGGACCCGCGCAGCGTGGCGATCATCGCCGGAAGCGTCTCGTGCCGGTTGACGAAGGGGTGGCAGCACGTCGGGAGGTCGAGCATGCACCAGAACACGTTGTGGTCGAACTTCTCCAGGTTGCGCCCCAGGGGGAACAGCGTGTCGAGCGCCGGATTCGTCGCGATCAGGTCGAGGCGCTCGTTGACCACCATGGCCGCGTGGCTCATCCCGTGCAGCACCTGCCGGACCTCGTCCGGAAGGCCGTAGGGCGGCGGCTCCGCGAGCCGTACCGCCGACTCGGCGTCCGGGACCCGGGCCAGCGCGTACAGGTGGCGGTGCTCGGCCGCGCCGAGCCGCAGCGTGCGCGCGATGGCGTCCAGAACCTGTGTGCTGGCGTTGATCGGGCGGCCCTGCTCCAGCCACGTGTACCAGGTCACGCCGACCCCGGCGAGCTGCGCGACCTCCTCACGGCGCAGACCGGGTGTGCGACGCCGCGGCGCCGGGGGCAACCCCACCTGCTCGGGTGTGATCCGCTCACGGCGGGAGCGCAGGAAGTCGGCCAGTTCGGTGCGTCGTACGGCGTTCTTCACCGCGGCCAGATCCGTCATGGGCACAGTCTCCCGTTTTGGCCGTCCCGGTACCAGGTGGTGACGGTAATAGGATAATGGGGCTCTAGGTAACAGAATGCGGGCGCCCGCACGATGAGCCCATGTCCGCGATCATCGCATCGGCAAACGGCGAAAGTGCCGACGAGTCCCGTAGCGCGACCCCGCGGGGGCGCAACGCCCTCCTGACCGTCATCCTGCTCGGCCACTTCATGGCCATCCTGGACGTGGCCATCGTCAACGTGGCCCTCCCCAGCATCCGCGCGAACCTTCACTCCTCGGGCGCCGGACTGCAACTGTCGGTGTCCGGCTACACCATCGCGTACGCGGCGCTCATCGTCACCGGCGCCCGCCTCGGAGACCTGCGGGGCCACGCCCGGCTCTACCGCGCGGGCCTCGTGGTGTTCACCCTCGCCTCCCTCGCCTGCGGGCTCGCCCCGAACACGGGCACCCTGATCGCCTTCCGGCTGGTCCAGGGCATGGGCGCGGCCCTGATGGTGCCGCAGGTGCTCTCGCTCATCCAGCGCGTCTTCAAGGGGCACTCGCGGTTCAGGGCCATGAGCCTCTACACCGCCGTGCTCTCCGGCGGAGCGGTCGCCGGACAGGTGCTCGGCGGCCTGCTGGTCAGCACCGACCTCCTCGGCGCGGGCTGGCGGCTGTGCTTCCTGGTCAACGTCCCGATCGGCGTCGGCGCGCTGATCGCCGGCCTCTGGGTGCTGCCGAAGGACAGGGGCGAGCCGGGCCGCGGACTCGACCCGCTCGGCGTCGCGGTGCTCACCCCGACCCTCCTGGCCCTCGTCGTACCGCTGGTGCTGGGCCACGACGAGCACTGGCCGCTGTGGGGCCGGCTGCTCCTCGGCCTCGGCGTGCTCGGTCTCGTCCTGTTCGTCCTCGTGGAGCGGCGCGTCGGACGGCGCGGCGGCACACCGGTCATCCCCGGACGCGTGCTGCGCCACCCCGGTTTCGCGGTCGGCGTCGGCACGGTGTTCCTGAGCATGGCGCTGATGATCGGCCTGATGTTCTCGATCACGCTGCACATGCAGGGCGCGCTGCACTTCACTCCCCTCGACTCCGGCCTCTCCTTCGTCCCGTACGCCCTGGCCGTCTTCGTGACCGCGATGACCTGGCGCCGGGTGCCGCAGCGCTGGTTCGTGACCGAGGCCATGGCCGGCTTCCTGCTCGCCGCGGTGTCCCTGCTCGGCCTCGCGGCGGTACTGCACGGCGGCGGTACCGGCGGTGTCGCGCGCTGGATCCTCATGGCGCTGCTCGGTACCGGCCTCGGCCTCGGCTTCAGTCCCGTGATGGGTCTGACGCTCGCACGCGTCCCGCTGCGCGACGCGGCCGACGCCGGCGGCGTGATCGCCACGCTCACCCAGGTCGGCCAGGTCACCGGAGTCGCGACGGTCGGAACGCTGTTCCTCGACCTCGACTCCGGAACCGCCGGTTCCTCCGCCCACGCCATCACCGTCGTCTGCGTCGTCACCGCCGCCCTCGCGCTGCTGGGCGCCCTGGCCACGCTGGGCATTCCGCGGCTCGGCGCACGCGGGTGAGCGCGGCTGAACGACGACGGCGCGGGCGCACCAGAAGACCGATCCCGGTACCGATCCCGGTACCGATCTCCGTACCGATCTCCGTACAGATACCGACAGTTGAGGACGAAGATGAGTAAGGGCCACGACCACGCGAGCGCCACGTCGTTGGAGGACAGGCTGTTCACCGAGCAGCGCTCGATCGAGGTGGTACAGCGCAGCCTCGCGGGGACCGCAGACCCCCGGCTGCGGCAGATCCTCGAATCGCTGGTCGCGCACGTGCACACGTTCGTCAAGGACGTCCAGCTGACCGAGGCCGAATGGGCGGCCGGGATCGACTACCTCAAGCGCGCGGGCCTGCGGTCCGGCGGCGTCCGCAACGAGGTCCGCCTGCTGTCCGACGTGCTGGGCGTGTCCATGCTGGTGGCGATGCTCAACAACCGCGCGGTGGGCCCGGTGACCGACATGGGCCTGGAGGGCCCCTTCCACTCGGTGGTGTCGCCGCCGAGGGAGCCCGGCGAGAACATCGCCGTGGCCGTCAAGGGGGAACCGTGCCTGGTCACCGGTACGGTGACCGGCCCCGACGGTGAGCCGGTCCCGGGCGCGAGCGTCGATGTGTGGCATGCCGACGGCGACGGCTTCTACGACGTCCTGCGTCCCGATCTGATGCCCAGGAACAGCATGCGGGGCGTGTTCACCACGGACGACGACGGCGAGTTCTGGTTCCGGTCGGTCGTGCCGGGCGGCTACCCGATCCCCGACGACGGTCCGGTCGGCGAACTCCTGAGGGCCACCGGCAGACACCGGTACCGGCCCGCGCACATGCACTTCGAGGTGACCGCGCCCGGATTCCACGCCCTGATCACGGAGTTCTTCGTCGCCGACACACAGCACATCGACTCGGACGTCATATTCGACGTCACACCGGGCCTGCTGTACGAGTTCCCGACGGTCGACGACCCGGCCGGGGCGGCCAGGATCGGCCTGGCCAACCCGTACCGGAGAGTGCACTTCGAAATCGGTCTGCGCGCCACGGACCCGGACACGCCCGCCTGACGACCCCGCTGTGACCACGCGCGGAGCCGGACGGGCCAGGAGCGCGATTCCAGACGATTTCCCAGGGGAGCATGCGTGAACTCTGCAATACCGGCGGCCGGTACAACCCCCACGAAGAAGGACGAAGCGGCGACCGTCACACAGCACCGATGGGCGGGCTTCCACTGCGAGTCGCGCCTCACCCGCAGTCCTTCGGCACGCACCGATCCGGTGGTACTCGTAGGAGGCGCTTTCCAGACCAAGGGGGGCTGGGGGCGCGTGGAGCGTGAGTTCCTCCGGTTCGCCGACGTACTCACCGTCGACCTGCCCGGATGGGGGACCAGCCCCGTGCTCCCCGAGCACTACGGCATCACGTTCCTCGCGGACGCCCTGGGCCACATTCTCGACGACCTCGGCCTGACCGCGGTGAACCTCTTCGGGAACTCGTACGGCACCGCCGTCACGTACCAGCTCGCACAACAACGTCCGGACCTCGTGACCAGGATGGTGCTGAGCGGCACCATGACACACCTCCCGGACGGGATGCGGTCACCGATGCGCCGCGGCATCGAGCTCGGCCAGGCCGGGAGGACGGCGGAGTCCGCCGAGCTGGGGGTCAGCAGCCTCATGAACCTCGACGCGATCGACTCGGTCGTCGCGGGGGAGCAGGTGCGGCGCTTCTTCCTGCGCCGGCTGCAGAACCTGACCGCCCACGAGAAGGAACAGTTCGTCGAGAACACGCGGCGGCTGTTCCGGTACATGCGGCTGGACACCAGCCGGCCTCCGGCGATGCCCGTGCTGGTCGTGGTGGGCGAACACGACCACTTCACGACGCCCGACATGTGCCGGGCGGTCGCCGAGACGTGCGTCGACAGCCGTTTCGCCGTCATCTCCCAGGCCGACCACATGCTGCTGCTGGAACGACCGACAGAGCTCGCGGACCTCAGTACGCGGTTCTTCCTCGACGACCCCCTGGAGGGCCTTGACTATCTCCGGGGGATCGAGCGGACACCACATGTTCCGGTCCTGGACGCGCCGTAGGCCGAGCCGGACGAGGTCGGAAGAGTCCCGCGCGGGCCTCCCCGGGGCCGCGCGTGGCTTCGGCCCCGGGGAGGCCCGAGCCGCGCGTGGCTTCGGCCGCACCCACGCGCGGGCCGCCTGCCCGGCCGGAACACCGAAGCCCTGCCGACCGGGCGCCCGACGCCCCCGGGCGAAAGAACACCCGGCCCGCCCCCACCCCGTCCCGGGGGCGGGAATCCCGCCGGTCCCGAAAACGCGGTGCCCCACCCTCACCCACCAGTGACAATGGCCCGGTGCGGTACGGAATCCTGGGCAGTACGCAGGCGGAGGACGAGCGGGGCGCCGTCGTGGCGCTCGGCGGTGCGCGGCTGCGCGCGCTGCTCGCCGCCCTCGCCCTGCACTCCGGCCGGATCGTCCCCTTCGGCACCCTGATCGACGAGGTGTGGGCCGAGGAACCTCCGCAGGACGCCCCGGCCGCCCTCCAGGCCCTCGTCGGCCGGCTGCGCCGTACCGTCGGCAAGGACGCCATCGTCTCCGAGCCCGGCGGCTACCGGCTCGCGGCGACCCGGGACGACGTGGACCTGTACGTCTTCGAACGGCTGGTGCGCCAGGGCACGGCCGCCCTGGAGCGGGGCGAGGCGAGCGTCGCCGCCCGCGACCTCGGCGAGGCGCTCGCCCTGTGGCGCGGGCCCGCCCTCGCCGACCTCCCCGACCGGTCCGCCGCCGCCCGCCCGGACGCGCTGCGCGAGGAGGCCACCCGCGCGCGGGTCGAGGCCGACCTGCTGCTGGGCCGCGCCGCCGACGCCGTACCGGAGTTGAAGGAACTGACCGCGGCCCACCCGTACGACGAACCGCTGCACGCCCTCCTCATCCGCGCCCTGCGCGACTCCGGCCGGGGCGCCGACGCGCTCGCCGCCTACGAGACCGCCCGGCGCGCCCTCGCCGACGGCCTCGGCACCGACCCGGGGCCGGAACTCCGGTCCCTGCACGGCGAGTTGCTCAAGTCGCCGCCTCCGGCCCACCGCGCCCGGCAGCCGGCACGCAGCGGCGACCACCCCGCCCGGCAGTCCGAACGCGACGGCAACCTGCGTCCACGGCTTACCTCTTTCGTGGGCCGGGAACCCGAGATCGCCGCCATCCGTTCCGAAGTGCACAGGGCCCGCCTCGTCACGCTCACCGGACCGGGCGGCTCCGGAAAGACCCGTCTCGCCGAGGAGGCCGCCGCCGGGCTCCCGCAGGCGTGGCTGGTCGAGCTCGCCCGGCTCGACCGGCCGGAGGCGGTGCCCGGCGCGGTGGTCAGCGCCCTCGGTCTGCGCGAGACCGTACTGATGACCACCGAGCTGGCGGTCCCGCAGGACGACCCCGTCGCCCTGCTGATCGAGTACTGCGCTGCGCGCAGCCGACTCCTGATCCTTGACAACTGCGAACATGTCATCGGCGCGGCGGCCGACCTCGCCGAGACCCTCCTGACCCGCTGCCCGGGGCTCACGATCCTCGCCACCAGCCGTGAACCCCTGGGCGTCCCCGGCGAGTCGGTGCGCCCGGTCGAACCCCTCGTCCCCGACCAGGCACACCGCCTCTTCGCGGAGCGCGCCGCCGCCGTCCGCCCCGACGCCGGGGCCGTGCTCCAGGACACCGAAGCGGTCACGGAGATCTGCCGGCGCCTCGACGGCCTGCCCCTGGCCATCGAACTCGCCGCCGCCCGGCTGCGGTTGCTCACCCCCCGCCAGATCGCCGACCGCCTGGACGACCGCTTCCGCCTGCTCACCTCGGGCAGCCGCACGGTGCTGCCCCGGCAGCAGACCCTGCGGGCCGTCGTCGACTGGTCCTGGGAGCTGCTCGACGAGCACGAGCGGACCCTGCTGCGCGAGGTCTCCGTGTTCGCCGGCGGCTGGGACCTCGCGGCTGCGGAAAGCGTCTGCACCGGCCCCGCGGCGGACCTGATCGGCGCCCTCGTCGACAAGTCCCTGATCGTGGCCACCCCGGGGGAGACGTCCGACGGCATGCGCTACCGCATGCTGGAGACCATCCACGAGTACGCCGTCGAGCGCGCCGCCGAGACCCCGGAACTGCGGGCGGCGGCCGAGCGCCGGCACCGGGCCTGGGCGCTCGCCCTCGTCGAGGAGGCCGAGCCGCTGCTCCGCTCCTGGGAGCAACTACTGTGGATCGCCCGCCTGGAGACCGAGCTCGACAACATCCGCGCGGCCCTCGACCGGACGATCACCGCGGGCGACGAGGCGCAGGCGGGTGCGCTGGCCCTCGCCGTCGGCTGGTTCTGGTGGCTGCGCAACTACCGCCGCGAGGGCGTCGACTGGACCGAGCGCATCCTCGCCCTGATCACCACCGAGACCGCTCAGGACCCGTTCGAGGCCTATCTCGCCGCCCCGGACACCGGGACCGACCACCCCCTGCACGCCCAGCGGATGAACCTCCGGATGCTGCACCTCTTCCTGGGCGCCGAATCGGGAGCCCTGGACCACCTGCCGAACGGACTGCGGGACGAGCGGCTGCGCCGGTACGTCACCCTGGTGCAGGCCTTCTTCGCCGGCGGAGGCCCGGACGCGGCCCGGATGCCGGGGCTCTCGTGGCCGTTCACCGCCTACTTCCTGCACGACACCATGGACATCCGTGACGTCATGGACGTGGCGGTCGCCAACGCCCGTGCGTACGGCGGCGATTGGGAGATCGCCGTCATCATGATGTTCCGCACGCACATGGTCGTCGACTCCCCGGGCGGCATGGCGGGCGTCGACGACGACCTGGCGGAACTGCGCGAACTCTGCCGCCGCGTCGGCGACCGCTGGGTGCGGGCCCAGGTGTCCAGCGCGGTCGGCGAGGCCGCCATGAGCCGCGGCCGCTTCGAGGAGGCCAAGGGGGCCTACGAGGAGGCGCTCGCCCTCGCCTACGAGGTCGGCGCCCACACCGAGACGCCCTTCCTCATCGCCCGGCTCGCCGAACTGGCCTTCCGCGCGGGTGACCGCGAGGCCGCGATCGCGGGCCTGGAAGAGGCGACCGAGGCCTCCGACCGGCACGGGGTCGCGGACGCCCACGCGTTCATCCAGCTGCTGCGCGCGCACATCGCCCTGGAGGACGGGGACGTGGTCCACGCCCGCGTGCTGTGCGAACAGGCCCGTGAGGAGAGCGGACGCGGCACACCGCCGCCGCAGTTCCGGGTGGCGCTGGGCGCGGTCGGCGCCCTGGTCACGGCCGCCGAGTCCGGCCCCGCGCGCGGGCTGGTGGCGATGGCCGCAGCCCTGCGCGAGGCGGTGGAGCTGCGCTGCGCCGAGGTGGTCACGGCGACACTGGTCGACCACGCGGCGACACTGCTCGCCGAACTCGGCGAACTCCCGCGCACGGTAAGGCTGTTCGCGGCGTCCGACCGGTTGCGTGGCGGCCATCCGCGCCCCATGCCCGAGCGTGCCCGGACCGAGCGCATCGAGGAGACCGTCCGCGCCGAGCTGGGTGCCGAGCGCTACGCCGCCGAGCGTGCCCGGGGCGAGTCCCTCACCGTGGACGAGGCGCTGTCCGAGCTGCCCGCCCCGGAGCCGGGCCCTACTGGCAGCTGAACTTCGACTCCGCCCAGTCGGCGAGCGCCAGACCGTCGAAGGAACTGCGCGGCTCGACCACCAGCTCCACGGTCTTCCGCCCAGCGAGATTCACATGGACCGGCACCGCCGGGTCCCCGCCGTCGATCTCCCCGGAGCTCCACAGCCGGGCCCCGTCGGCGTACACCGAGAAGGAGATCCTGCCGAGCCCGAGCATCATGTCGTCGACGCCGACCCTCGCGTCGTAGGAGACGCACTGCCGGTTGAGGTCGATCGTGACGGAGGAGCGGCCGTGCACGGTGACGCCGTGGGCGTAGCGCGTGCCGCCGATCGCGACGCCGTAGCGCTGCCACACCCAACTGCTGTCGCCGAGCCGGATCTCCGGGGCGGTGCCGTCGCCGTTGACGTTGTAGGAGAGCTCGCTCACCTGGAAGACGGTCGGCGCGGGCGGGGGCGTCGGGGCCGGAGTGGGGGTGGGCGTCGGTGTGGGCTGCGGTGTCGGGGTCGGGGTGGGCTTCGGCGCAGGGGTCGGGGTCGGCCGGGGCTTGGGTGTGGGGGTCGGGCTGGGGGTGGGGGTGGGTGTCGGCTCGGGGGCCAACACCGCAGGTTCCGGGGCGGGTTGCTTCTTCGGGTGGGTGGGGGTCGGTGACTCGGGTCTGGCGACGGGGGAGGACGAGGGGGCGGGCTTGGCCTCCGGTTTCCGCGCGTGGGTGTCGTTGCCGCTGAGCGCGAGGGCCAGCGCCGCCGCTGCCGCCGCGGCCACCACACCGGCCGCGATGCCCGCCTTCACCGGCGCGCCGAGCCCCTCGGAGGCCGCCGCGCCCCCGGCACCGGCCCCGCCCGACGAACTCCCGACTGCCGCTGCGGACGCACCGGCGGCCCCCGCCCCGCCCGACGAACTCCCGCTCGCCGCCGCGGCGGCGCCCGCGGCACCGGCCGCGCCCGCTCCCGCGCCGCCCGCGATGAGTGCGACCGCCTTGGCGTACCCGGCGGCGCCGAACCAGCCGATGACCGCGACCGGGACGACCGCCGGGATCCCGCTGGCGACCTCCTCGATCTGCAGCGCGGCCAGCCGGCACTTGGCGCACTCCTCCAGGTGCTTGCGCAGCCCGCGTTCGGCACGGGTGCGCAGCCGGCGGCGGGCGTAGGTGCCGAGCTGGTCGGCGTAGCGCGCGCACTCCTCGTCGTCGGTGAGGGTCGCGCTGACATGGGCCTGGAGATAGGCCTGCTTGAGGCCCTCACGGGCCCGGCTGGCCAGCACGCGCGTGCCGTTGGCGTCGAGCCCGAAGAGCGTGGCGACCTCGCTGGGCGACTCGTCCTCGACCTCGGTGTGCCACAGCACGGCCTGCCACCGCTCGGGCAGCGACCGGAACGCCCGCATGGCCATCGACTGCTCGGCCTCGTGCATGGCCCGTACGTCGGCGCCCAGATCGAGCGTGTCGTCGTCAGAGATGTCCGACACCCGCGCGGACTGCGCGGCGAACACCGCGAAGTCGTCGACGAGTTGCTCCCGCTTGGCGGACTTCGTCCAGTTGGCGGCGACACGTCGGACGGAGGTCAGCAGATAGGCGCGTACGGCGTGCTCGGGCCCGGAGCCGCCGCGCACCGCCTGGAGCATGCGGGCGAAGACCTCGGCGGTCAGGTCGTCGGCGGTGTGCGCGTCCCGGCAGCACGTCCGGGCGTAGCGGCGCACGGCGTCCGCGTGGCGCCGGTACAGCTCCTCGTACGCCGTGTCGTCACCGGCGCGCATCCGCTCGATCAGCGAGGCGTCGGCCGTGGGCATCTCCAGCGGCGGCGGGAGGACACTGCCCTCGCGCTGCGGCGGGACACTGCCCTCACCGGGATCGGCGTCCTGAGGGACGCCACCGGGCCGCCCGCCCTGGCTCGGCACCTGTGGTGAGGTCAGCCCACCGGCCTCCGGGTCACCGTCGCCCAGTGACTCGTCCCGCCCGTCAACGCTCATCGCGGAAAGCCCCCGCCGCCTGCCCAACCAGTCCAGAACACCGGGTCAGCGTAGCCATATTGGCTTTTGTTCAGGACCCCGTCGTGCGGACCATCCACTCGTCCGTGGGGACTTCCCGCAACGCAGTACTAGCGTTCACCCCTCCGGGGAAGGTTCAACTCTCGCCCCCGGAACGGGAGTTGGCGCGGATGTCTGAAATGTTCGGAACGTTCCCTGGCGTCGCCCGGGGCGGGAGCGCCACGGCACCCCCGCCCCACAGTCACCTATTCGAGTCACCCTGCCAACGCAGGTCGGCACCTTTCCCACACGGGCCCGCAAAATCAGCCCGTCCGGCGTTTGAGGACGAGGCCCCTTCAGGGCCGATGGGGGTCTGGGGGCGCAGCCCCCAGAAGACGCCCACACCAACACCGCCCACTCACAACGGCCGCGAACGCAACCCCTCCAGCAGAATGTCCAGCAACCGCGCCGAAGCCGCAGCCTGCTGTGCAGCGTCCGGCAGCGAGGGCGCCGCCGTGGCGATCACCAGCAGTACGTCCGACACCGACACGTCCGGCCGCAGCTGACCCGCCGCTCGCGCCCGGTCCACGAGCTGCCCGACGACCTCCAGCAGCGCCGCCGCCCCGGCGTCGTCGACCACCGAGCCCAGGGACCCCGCCGACTCCTCCGGAACCAGCCGCAGTTCACCCGTGCCCGGCTGCGTCCGCTGCTGCGGCACCCGCGCTTCGTCCAGCAGGGCAGAGCCCTCCACGCCCTCGTCGGCGACGCCCACCCGCAGCACCTGCGGCGGCAGCAGCCGCCCGGCGCCCGAGGCCACCGACGTCCGCAGGAAGCGCGACAGCGCCGACCACGGCTCGTCCTCCTGACCGAGCGCCGAACGCGCCTGGTCGGTCAGCCGGGAGGTCTCCTCCTCGGCTATCCGCCGGACCAGGACGTCCTTGCTGGGGAAGCGCCGGTACACCGTGCCGACACCGACCCGCGCGCGCCGCGCCACGTCCTCCATCGGCGCGCCGTAGCCCAGCTCGCCGAAGACCTCACGCGCCGCCCGCAGCACGTGCTCCAGATTGCGCTGTGCGTCCACGCGCAACGGCGTCGTGCGCGAGTTGTCCCCGCGTCCGTTTCCCGCCGTCGCACCGACCGCGGCGCCGGATGCGACGGCAGACGCGGATGTCCAATGAGAGTCCTGAATATGCATACACGTTCCCCCGGTTAATGACGTCTCCCCCCGGAGACTCCCCGCCATTGGCAGCCGGAGCATCGTGAGACAAGCCCGGTTCACGAACCACGCTTCTCGCGGGCTCGTTGAGCGCATCCCCCTTCACCCCGTCGACACACGAACATAGTTGAGAGGGGGTCAATTCAGAAGGGGCAGGTTCCGCACGGAGCGCCCCCCGATCGGAGTACGGGTCGCATACATCCCGATTGCGCCCCCCGACACCACCCCGATCACCCTCACTGACCTGCATACCTGCCCCGCACTCCGGCAATTCCGGCGCCCGCCCGCGGCCTCCCCGCCCGGTCACACAATTTGTCGAGCCTGTGGACAAACTCCAGCGCCGGGTGCGTCATGGGATGGTGAAGGAACGCGCGCGCATTCTCGTTGTCGGTGGCGGCTACGTCGGGATGTACACGGCCCTGCGCCTTCAGAAGAAGTTGAAACGTGAAATCAGGCGCGGGCAGGTCGAGATCACCGTCGTCTCCCCCGACCCTTACATGACGTATCAGCCGTTTCTTCCCGAGGCCGCCGCCGGTTCGATCTCCCCCCGCCATGTCGTTGTCCCGCTGCGCCGCGTCCTCGACAAGTGCCGGGTCGTCATCGGCGAGGCCACCGCCATCGACCACGCCAAGCGCACCGCGACCCTCAGCACCCTCGCCACCGAGGAGGAGGGCACCGGCACCGAAGAGCTGTCGTACGACGAACTCGTCCTGGCTCCCGGCTCGGTGGCGCGCACCCTGCCCATCTCCGGTCTCGCCGAGCACGGCATCGGCTTCAAGACCGTCGAGGAGGCCATCGGCCTGCGCAACCACGTCATCGAGCAACTCGACATCGCCTCCTCCACCCGCGACCCCGCGATCCGCGACGCGGCCCTGACCTTCGTCTTCGTAGGAGGCGGTTACGCCGGCGTAGAGGCGCTCGCCGAGCTGGAGGACATGGCCCGCTACGCCGTGCGCTACTACCACAACGTCCAGGCCGACGACATGAAATGGATCCTCGTGGAGGCCTCCAACCGCATCCTCCCCGAGGTCGGCGAGGAGATGGGCACCTACACCGTCACCCAGCTCCGCAGACGCAACATCCAGGTCCTCCTGGAGACCCGCCTCGCCTCCTGCGCCGACCGCGTCGCCGTACTCGACGACGGCCAGCGCTTCCCCACCCGCACCCTCGTGTGGACGGCCGGCGTCAGACCCCACCCCGTCCTCGCCGCCACCGACCTCCCGCTCACCGCGCACGGCCGCCTCAAGTGCACCGCCGAGCTGACCATCGAGGGCGCCACGCACGCGTGGGCCGCGGGAGACGCGGCATCCGTCCCCGACGTGACCGCCGACGCGCCCGGAACCGACACCGCCCCCAACGCGCAGCACGCGGTCCGCCAGGCGAAGGTCCTCGGCGACAACATCGCGCACTCCCTGCGGGGCGAGCCCCTCCAGACGTACGCCCACAAGTACGTCGGCTCGGTCGCCGCCCTGGGACTGCACAAAGGTGTCGCGCAGGTCTACGGACGGAAGCTGAAGGGCTACCCTGCCTGGTTCATGCACCGCGTCTACCACCTCAGCAGGGTGCCCACCTTCAACCGCAAGGCCCGTGTGCTCGCCGAATGGACCCTGGCGGGACTCTTCAAACGGGAGATCGTCTCCCTGGGTTCACTCGAACACCCGCGAGCCGAGTTCGAACTCGCGGCCGGTGGGAAGCCTCCGCACGACCCGAAGGGGTCGAACTGACCGGACCGAGGAACTCCACCGGCGGCCGGGGCGTCTGACGAATATCGGCCCGGTCCGCCACACTGCCAGACTGGTCCCCGACTTCGGACGGGCCCGCGCCCGCCCGTCCCACCCAAGAGGCTCTCCCCACTGTGCTGCATCCCCCGGCGACCGATGTGCGGCCCCCGCCGCGCGGCCCCCGGACCCCCGGCAGGGTCCGCAACCGGCCGACGACACCTACACGAGGCAAGGATTCGTGAACTTCACGCGCTGGAGCGCCCGGCTCCCCGGAACGCAGCGCCGCGCCGCAGCGCGGACCGACCACCAGGTCACCCCGGACCGCCGGGGCGAGGGCTCCGTCCCCGCGGCCCGCGCCGAGCAGCTCACCGACGAGCCGCCGCCCGCCCCCGCCGTCGACGACCTGCCCGTCCGCGAGGTCCTCGACCGCGTCCCCGCCCTCGTCGCCCTGGTGCACGGCCCCGACCAGCGCATCGCCTACGTCAACGACGCCTACGTGGCCGCCTTCGGCGACCGCCCCCTGGGCGCACCCGCCCGCGAGGCACTCCCCGAACTCGACGAACTCGGCCTGCTCCCACTCCTCGACCAGGTCCTGCGCAGCGGCAAGCCCCGCACCCTCAAGTCCCGCAAGGCCCCCGGCGGCCGCTCCTACACGTTCACCTGCACCCCGGTCGCCAAGAGCGCCGACGGCGGCGAGGGCGGCGTCCTGATCTTCGCCACCGACGTCACCGACCACGCCGAGGCCGCCGAGCGCCTGCGCACCAGCGAACGCCGCCAGCGCGAGACCGCCGTAACGCTCCAGCGCTCCCTGCTCCCGCAGGAACTCGAAGAGCCCGACGACCTGCGCATCGCCGCCACCTATCAGCCCGGCGGCACCGAGGCCGCGGTCGGCGGCGACTGGTACGACGTGATCACCCTCGGCGGCGGCCGGACGGCCCTGGTCATCGGCGACGTCATGGGCAGGGGCGTCCGCGCGGCAGCGGTCATGGGCCAACTCCGCACGGCGGTCCGCGCGTACGCCCGCCTCGACCTGCCCCCGCACGAGATCCTCCAGCTCCTGGACGGCCTCGCCACGGAGATCGACGCCAACCAGATCGCCACCTGCGCGTACGCCATCTTCGACCCGAACGAGGGCCGCCTGGTGTACGCCTCCGCCGGCCACCTCCCGATCCTCGTCCGCGACGAGACGGGAGAGGTCCAGCGCGCCGACGAACCCACCGGCCCCCCGCTCGGCACCGGCGGCTGGATCCACTCCTCCGGCACGATCCCGCTCAGCCCCGGCTCCACGGCGGTCCTCTACACGGACGGCCTGGTGGAACGCCGGGACGAGGACCTCGACGAGGGAATCGCCTCCCTGGAGCGCGCGTTGGCCGGCGCCACCGGCACCCCCCAGGTCGTCTGCGACCGCCTGGTCCGCTCGATGGGCGTCACCGCCGACCACGACGACGACGTCGCCGTCCTGGTCGTCCAGCACCCGACCCGCACCGGCCACGATGGCGACCTCTTCCGCAACGCGGCCCTGGAACTCCTCGGCGGAGTGGAAGCGGCCCCACGCGCGCGTGCCTTCGCCTCCGGAGTCCTCACCAGCTGGCGCTTCCCCACCGAACTGCACGACCTGGGCGTCCTGGCCGCCAGCGAACTGGTCGCCAACAGCCTCCAGCACGGCACCCCACCCATGCGCCTACGGCTGCGCCGCACCGACCGCCGCCTCATCGTCGAGGTCACGGACGGCGACGACCACCTCCCGCGCCGTCGCCGCGCGGAACCGGCCGACGAGTCGGGCCGAGGCATCGCGATCGTCGCGACCATCGCCACCACCTGGGGCTCCCGCCGCACCCCGGGCGGCGGCAAGGCGGTGTGGTGCGAGTTCGTACTCCCGAAGACAGCGCCCCCGGTATGACCTACACGTCCACCCCAACAGGCTCGACAGCCCCCCGAGCGACGACCAGACTCCCCTTCGCCCGCCACGGCTGATCCTGTACGGCGGTCAACTGCCGCCCCAGCCGCAGGGCGAGCACGCTGATCCCCAGCGAGAACACCAGGAACATCACGACGTACGGCCCCGGCAGCGAGGCCCCGAGCGGCCCGCCCACCGCGGGCCCGACGGCCAGCGCGAGCTGCTTCACCAGCGCGAAGGCCGAGTTGTACTGCCCGGCCATCCCCTCCGGCGCCAGATCGGCGACCAGCGGAGCGACGGTCGGCGACAGCATCGCCTCCCCGAGTCCGAACAGCGCGTACGTCGACACGAAGGCGGCCGTGGCCATCTCCTGACTCCCGTGCCCGAGCCCGGCATACCCCGCGGTGACCCACGCCAGCGCCCAGATCAGCCCGACCCCCGCGATCACCCTGGACCGCCGCCGTCGCTCGACGAACTTCAGCACGGCGAACTGCGCGACCACGATCATCGCGGTATTGGCGGCCAGCGCGGTCCCGAGGGCGGACGTAGAGATCCCGGCGGCCTCGACCCCGTACGCACTCAGACCGGACTCGAACTGCCCGTAGCAAGCGAAGAACATGACAAAGCCGAGCGCGCTCAGCTGCACCATGGCCCGATTGCCGAGCAGCTGCTTCCAGGCCCCCTTGGCCGACTGCGACGGCGCGTCCCCGATGACCGGCGAGTGCGGCATCCGCACGGTCGCCATCACCCCGGCGAGCACCAGGAACATCGCCGCTTCGATCCCGAACAGCAAGGTGAACGACGACGCACTGGTCGTGTCGACCAGATGACCGCCGATGAGCCCACCGACACCGAGCCCGAGGTTCTGCAGAAAGAACTGCATGGCAAACGCCCGCGACCGCGTCTCGGCGGTCGAACACTCCACGATCATCGTGGCAAGCGCCGGCTGCATCACGGCCTGCCCGGCCCCGAGCGCAGCGGCCGACACCAACACGGCCCCCGCACTCCCCGCCAGCCCCAGACTCATCGCTCCTACGGCGGCCAGGACCAGGGCGACGAGCAGAACCGGCCGCGGGCCACGCCGGACGATGGCCCGCCCGGCGAACGGCAGCACGATCAGCGCGGCCACGGCGAAGACGGCGAGCACGAGCCCCGCCGTCATACCCCCAAGACCCCGCACCTGCGCCACATAGACGTACAGGTACGGGACCGTGAAGCCGAGCCCGAACGCGCTGAGTGCGTTGCCCACGTGGATCCGGCGCATCGCTGCGCCCATCGCCCTGGTCACGTTCACCTCAATCAACTAGTTAGATCTGAAGACTTAGAAGCTAAAGAGTACATACTCAAGGACTTCAAGGCAAAGGAGACCCGTGCCATACTGCGCGCATGGCCGACACCAGCGGCGTCCCGGAGCCGACGCTCGACGAACAGATCGCCGCCTACCAGCGTGAATTCCGGGACCTCGACCCCCAGGTCGAGAAGATCGTCTCGGCCCTGGGCCGCCTCAACCGCCGCATGAACGTCGCCTACGGCCGCCAGACCGCGAACCTCGGCATCAGCAGCGCCGACTGGGAGGTCCTCAAGGCCCTCGTCCTCGCCGGCGACCCCTACCGGATGGGCCCCAGCGACCTCGCCAAGCGCCTCGGCCTCACGCCGGCCGCGATGACCCACCGGATCGACCGCATGGTCGCCGAGGGGCTGGTCACCAGGGAGCGGGACGAGTCCAACCGCGTCCGCGTGATCGTGGAACTGACTCCCGAGGGCCGCGGCAAGTGGCTGGAGGCGATGCGCATGGCGACGGTCTTCGAGGAGGACCTGCTCCAGGACCTGTCCCCGGACGAGCGCACGGTCCTCGGTGAGGTCCTCACCCGGCTGCTGCGTAGGGTGGAACACGCCCAGCCGGACGCCGGCGGGCGCCTGAGCGACCTGGACTGAGCGGTCTCCGACCCGTCTCCGACTCGCCCGGGAAAAGATCTTGACAGGGGTAGTTGACACACTCATCCCCGATCCGTAGAGTTCTCCGGGTTGCCGCCGAGCCGTAACGGTTCTCCGGCAGCACCTCCGCCGCGACAGCGGCAACCCAAACCAACCGCACGATCTCCCAACGGGATTGATTTCGGCGTGCCCGAATTCAATTCGATTTGGGCTCGGCCGTGTTCGATCAGGTCACTGGACCTCGATTGGAACTCCGCCGGGGGAATCGGCTAAGGTTTGAGACGTCGGAACGGCCCAACGGCCGGGATGGCAACCCCTTCTGACTGGGAGTCAGGCCCGAAAGGGTCTGATAGAGTCGGAACCGCCGGAAAGGGAAACGCGGAAGCGGGAACCTGGAAAGCACCGAGGAAATC
>NZ_JBITGV010000026.1:92688-136995 GCF_044457385.1 Streptomyces sp. NPDC050548 | reverse complement strand
GGAAGCTAAGCCTTACAGCGCCGATGGTACTGCAGGGGGGACCCTGTGGGAGAGTAGGACGCCGCCGAACAAATATTGCGAAAACCCCTGTACCGAATTCCGGTGCGGGGGTTTTCTGCGTTTCGGCTACGGTGGCTACCGTGGCAGACATGAACTACAAGATCCGTTCGATACGCGCCGACGAGTGGGCAGCGGTGAAGGAACTGCGGCTGGTCGCCCTGCAGGATCCCGTCGCGCATCTCGCCTTCATGGAGACCTATGAGGCGGCGAAGGCCCAGCCGGACTCCTTCTACCAGGAGCGGGCCGTAGGGGCCGCCGAAGGTGCCGAGAAGGCTCAGCAGATCATTGCCGAGGGGCCCGACGGCGAGTGGGTCGGGACGTTGACCGTGCTTCTTGAGGAGGCCGGGACCGTCGACTGGGCCGGCTTCGCGGTCGAGCGGAAGCAGGGGCACATCGTCGGGGTGTTCGTGCGCCCGGAGGTCCGGGGCATCGGACTGACCGAGGTGCTGTTCGACGCGGCCCTGGAGTGGGCCTGGGGACGCGGTGTCGAGCGGGTACGGCTCATCGTGCACGAGGACAACGAACGGGCCCGGCGGTTCTACGGCAAGGTCGGCTTCGTGCCCACGGGCGTCGTCGTGCCGCTGGCCGGGAAAGCGGACGAGCGCGAGCTGGAGATGGAGTTCGAGCGGCCGTAGCCGCGGAGTGCCGTAAGTCCTGGTGCTACACCGGGAGTTCGTGGTGCGGCCAGCGGGCTCTGGCCTGTTCCTGGGAGCGGAGGAGGGCCAGGGTGGGCAGGCCGCGGTCGGCTCCGGTGGCCAGAAGGTCGGGGAGTTGGGGGAGCGGGGCGACCGCGGCGATGTCGTCCAGGACGAGCGTCATTGGTGGGTCGAGGCGACCGGCCGATGACCGTTCGGCCATGTGCCGGCCGCGCTCGACCACGCTTGATGCGAGGGCGGTGAGCAGAGGCATCGCACCCGGGTTCGTACGGGGGTCCTCGATGGATTCACCTACCAGATAAAGCGTGCCCCCTTCGTTCACGAAGGAATCCAAGGAGAGCGCGTCAGTTCTGTTGGGTGTGCAGGCTTCGCGGATGTTGACCGTGAAGAGGGAGGACAGTGCGCGGCTCGTCAACTCCTGGGCGATGTCCCGGCGTTCGGGGTGAGAGGTGAGCGCGGCTTCGAGTTCGCCCGCCGCGCCGGGGGCCGCCTTGGGGTTCGTACGGAGGGTTCGTACGGCGTCCTGGATCTGGGCGCCCTGGGACCAGCGGTGGACGTGGCGGATGGTGCGGCCGTCGATCGCGGCTGCGTGCAGGTAGCTGCGGAGGAGGGTTTCGGCGGTGTCCGCCACGGCCTGGTCGATTTTCGCCGTGGGTTTTACGGGGGCGAGGAGGGCGGCGGCTCGTCTCACCGCTGTTTGCTTGTCCTCGCAGCCCGTGGTGGGGGACCAGTGGAGGCGGGCCGGGGTGTCGCAGAGGTGGGTGGGGTCGTAGAGGAGGACCGGGCCGAGTTTGGCTCTGGCGTCCTTGGTGTCCTGCCAGACCGTTCTGTTCGACGTGACTACCAGGGCTGGGCCTTCCGCGTCCCGTACGGCCTGGGTTGCGGTTGCTTGGCGGCTTTCCGGCGGTGCCACGAAGATCTTTTCCCACCCACCCACCCGTTCACCGTTCATCGGAGAAGCTGAGGCAGGGGCGAGCGGAGGTGCGCTCGGCGGCTGTTCGAAGACGGCCGTGGGCTGCGGCTGTGGTTCCGGTCTTTGGGCCGGGACCTCGTGAACTTCCGGCGCCTGCTGCTCCGTTCGGGCCCGGGCCCGTACCGCTCGCCATCTCGCGACCGTGCCCATCGTGAACACGGTCAGGACGAACAGGACCATCAGCTGGCCGATGAACAGGCCCCAGAAGAGGCCGTAGCCGGAGAGTTGAGTGGGTGGGGTCTCCGGCCAGGCGCCGGTGATGTCGTGCGGTTGGCCGATCAGGTGGCGCATGGCCAGCGGGGTGCGGGCGAAGGTCACGCCCGTGGGCCAGGCGCCCTTGGAGAACAGGGCCGCCAGGCCCGTGGCCGTCCACACCAGCAGGGTCATGCCGAGGAGGAAGGCGAGCAGGCCGATCAACAGGCCGTCGGGGATGCCTCCTCGGCGTTCCCGTTCGTCGTTCGGTCTCATCTCGCCTCTTCGCCTCTCACGCCACCGTGGACTCGGAGGAGCCGTCGAGATCGCTCAAGTGCTGTTCCATGAAGGCCGCCGCGCGTTCCTCCGCCTCCAACTCGGCGGCGCGCAGGGCGTCGTCGGTGAGTTCTTGGTCGTGGTCGCGGGAGGACTGGGTCATCGCGCGGTCGGTGAAGACGAGCGGGCGTTCCGTCTCGGTGATGAGGTGTTTGACCACCTGGACGTTGCCGTTGACGTCCCAGACCGCGATGCCGGGGGTGAGGGTTGGGATGATCTCCACTGCCCAGCGTGGTAGCCCCAACACCCGGCCCGTTGCCCGGGCTTCGTCCGCCTTCTGGGCGTAGATCGTGCGCGTCGACGCCATCTTGAGGATCGCCGCCGCTTCCTTTGCGGCGGCCCCGTCAACCACGTCCGACAGGTGGTGGACCACCGCCACGAACGACAGGCCCAGTCGGCGGCCGAACTTCAGCAGGCGCTGGAAGAGTTGGGCCACGAAGGGGCTGTTGATGATGTGCCAGGCCTCCTCGACCAGGAAGATGCGCTTCTTCCGGTCGGGGCGGATCCAGGTGTGCTCCAGCCAGACGCCGACGATGGCCATCAGGATGGGCATGGCGATGGAGTTGCGGTCGATGTGGGACAGGTCGAAGACGATGAGGGGGGCGTCGAGGTCGATGCCCACCGTCGTCGGGCCGTCGAACATGCCGCGCAGGTCGCCGTCGACCAGGCGGTCGATGACGAGGGCCACGTCCAGGCCCCAGGCGCGTACGTCGTCTATGGCGACGTTCATCGCCTCGGCCGACTCCGGTTCCGGGTGCCGTAGTTGCTCGACGATGTCCATGAGGACGGGCTGGCGGTCGACGATCGTCTCGTTGACGTAGGCGTGCGCCACCTTCAGCGCGAAGCCCGAGCGTTCGTCGAGGCCGTGGCCCATCGCCACCTCGATGATCGTGCGGAGCAGGGCGAGTTGGCCCGTGGTGGTGATCGCCGGGTCGAGGGGGTTGAGGCGGATTCCCATGTCCAGGGCGGCTGTTGGGTCCAGGCGGATAGGAGTTATCCCCAACTCCTCCGCGATCAGGTTCCATTCACCGACGCCGTCCTCGCCCTGGGCGTCCAGGACGACGACCTGGCGGTCGCGGAAGCGGAGTTGGCGTAGGACGTACGTCTTCTCCAGGGCCGACTTGCCGTTGCCGGACTCGCCGAGCACCAGCCAGTGGGGGGCGGGGAGTTGCTGGCCGTAGAGCTGGAAGGGGTCGTAGATGTAGCCCTTGCCGGAGTAGACCTCGCGGCCGATGATGACGCCGGAGTCGCCCAACCCGGGGGCGGCCGTGGGGAGATAGACCGCCTGGGCCTGGCCCGTCGAGGTGCGGACGGGCAGACGGGTGGACTCGATCTTTCCGAAGAGGAAGGACGTGAAGGCGTCGGTGAGGACGGACAGCGGATCCCGCATCTGAGCCCTACCTCCGGATGCCGGTGGCGAACGGCAGTGTGTTCACAAACGCGCGGTGGTGCTCGCGGTCGCACCACTCCAGCTTCAGATACGACTTGCCGGCGGACGCCCTTATCGTGCGCTTGTCGCGCGCGAGGGCCTCGGGATTGCGGGAGGAGACGGTGATGTAGCCGACCAGGTTCACCCCGGCCGCGCCGCTCGCCAGGTCCTCGCCGCGCTGGTCCATGCGGCCGTGGGCGGCGACGTCGCGGGGGTCGACGGTGCGGTTCATCTTGGCGGCGCGGGAGGCGTCGGCCTCGTCGTTGGTCTTCTCGGTCAGCATGCGTTCGATGGCGACCTCGGTGGGTTCGAGGTCCATCGTGACGGCGACCGTGCGGATCACGTCCGGGGTGTGGACGAGGAGCGGGGCAAGGAAGTTGACGCCCACGGGGGTCATCGGCCACTCCTTCACCCAGGCGGTGGCGTGGCACCACGGTTCGCGGGTGGACGACTCGCGGGTCTTCGCCTGGAGGAACGTCGGTTCCATGGCGTCGAGTTCGGCCGGCCAGGCGTTGCGCTTCGTCATCGCCTGGATGTGGTCGATGGGGTGGTCCGGGTCGTACATGGAGTGGATGAGCGAGGCGAGCCTGCCCTGTCCGAGCGGCTGCCGTACGCGGATGTCCGCCTCCTGCAACCGCGAGCAGATGTCGGTGAGTTCACGTGCCATGACGACGGCGAGACCCGCGTCCCGGTCGAGCTTGCGGCCCGCCTGGGGGCGGGACGCGCGGGCCATCGCGTTGGCCTCGGAGGAGAGTTCGCGGGTGAAGTGCATGCACGCGACGAGGTAGGCGCGGTGCTGCTCGCTGCTGGTGGACACCATCGACTGCAGTTGGTCGTACGACTGCTGGAGCCAGGTCAGGGACTTCTCGTCGCCGCGCTGGGCGACGTCCTTGGCGTGGGCGTCCGGGTCGGCGGGGAGGGTGCGGGCGAGCATCTGGAGGCGGGTGACGAAGCCGTCGCCGTTGGCCACGTGCTTGAGGAGGGTGCCGAAGCGGTCGACGAGGGCCTCCTGGTCCTCGCTGTCGCGCAGGCCGACGCCCGGGCCCTCGATCTCGATCGCGGCGGTGACCGTACGGCGGTCGGCGTGCAGGAGTACGGCGATCTCGTCCGGGCCGAAGGGGGCGGCCAGCCAGTTGATCCGGCCGATGCCGGGCGGCGGGCCGATCTCTACCTCGCGGCCGTCGAGGTGGACGCCGGCCTCCATGACGGAGGAGCGGTACGTCGTGCCGTTGCGCAGGGTCCGCTTGTAACTGCGGTTGATCTCGAACCACTTGTAGAACGTACGGCGCTTGTACGGCACGTAGACCGCCATCAGCGCGAGCAGCGGGAAGCCCGTCAGCAGCACGATCCGCAGGGACAGGACCGGGACGAGGAGCCCGCACATCATGCCGAGGAACGCGCCCACGATGATGAGCGCGATCTCGCCGGTCTCCCGGTTCTTGCCGACGATCGCGTTCGGCCGGGCCCGGCCGATGAGATATGTCCGGCGGGGCGTGATCGGATGGGACAGGTGGGACTCTGTCGTCAACGCCCTTCACCTCCCGTGCGGTTGTTGCGGGTGTTGCTGGCGTGCGGGGTGTTCGCCGGGCTCTGGCGGGGCGGGGGCGCGGAGGTGGGGACTGCTCCGCCGCCGCCCGAGGGGCGGCTGCTGTGGGCGGCCACGCCGCCGGAGACCGGGTTGGACGGGCGGGCGCCGCCGGAGGACTGGCCGCCGCCTCCGCCGTCGTTCGTGCGGGCGCTGTGGGTCTTGATGCCCTGGGCGACCATGGTGGCCGGGGAGCTGATGACCGCGGCGGCCTTGCCCTCGGCGCCCTGCATGATGCGGTTGTTGCGGCCGTTGGCGATCTCGTCGCCGAAGCCGGGGACGAAGCGGTAGATCATCGCGCTGGCGAAGATGGCCAGCAGGATGATGGCGAGGCCGGAGACGACGGCGGAGAACGAGTCCGGGCCGTCGGCGGAGGACAGTGCGCCGGCCAGGCCGAGCACGATGACGATGACCGGTTTCACCAGGATCACCGCGATCATGATGCCCGCCCAGCGGCGGACGTGGCCCCACAGGTTCTTGTCGACGAGGCCCGCGTAGACGACGGTGCCGAGGAGGGCGCCGACGTAGAGGAGGGCGGCGCGGATGACGAGCTCCAGCCAGAGGACGCCGGCGGCGAGGATGCTGACCAGGGAGACGACGATCAGCATGATCGGGCCGCCGCCGATGTTGTCGCCCTTGGCGAGGGCGCCGGAGAAGGTGCCGAAGAAGGTGTCGGTCTGGTTGCCGGTCGTCTTCGCGAGGACGTCCGTGACGCCGTCCGTGGCGGAGACGACTGTGTACAGGATCAGGGGTGTGAACGCGGAGGCGATGACCGTGAGCCAGAGGAAGCCGATGGCCTCGGAGATCGCGGTGGTGAGGGGGACGCCTCGGACCGCGCGCTTCGCCACCGCGAGGAGCCACAGGAGGAGGGTGAGGATGGTGGACGCGGCGAAGACGACCGCGTACTGCTGAAGGAAGCGCTGGTTCGTGAAGTCGACGTTCGCTGTTTCCTTGACCGCTTCGCTGAGCTTGTCGATCGTCCAGGAGGCGGCGTCGGCGCAGCCTTTTCCTAGGGAGGAGAGGGGGTCGAGGGTGCTGGTGAGACTGGGGGTGGTGGTGGAGCCCTTGTCGCCGGAACCGCGTTCGCAGTAGTCCTTCGCGGGGCCGCGGATGAGGTCGCAGGGGTCGCTGCTCTTCGTCGGCGTGGGCGAGGGAGAAGGAGCGGCCAGGGCACGGGTGGCCAGCAGCACCCCGGTGGCCTGGACAGCGGCCAGGACCGCTGTGACCTTGAGGAAGCGGTGGTTAGCGCGCATACGTGAACCCTCCGAATTCCTCAACGGCCTTTGTCATGTCGTCGGCTGTGGAGGCCCTCTGGTCGCGTCCGACCGGCACGGGGCCGTCCTTCTGCTGGAAGTCGGTGACTTTCCAGTCGTTGTCCAGCCATTTCAGCTCGTACGTGGTGGTGTACCAGCTCTCGGACACGGGGTTGGTCGAGTTCCCGCCGGACAGCCCGAAGAGCGAGGTGTACCAGACGGCGACCGTGGTGGTGCCTGTGCTGGACGCGGTGACCTTGGTGCCCACCGGGACGACCCGGGAGATGAAGGTCTGGCCGGCCGGCGCGGTGCCGTCCTTGCTGAGGCCGATGTTGCTCAGGAAGCTCGCGCTGGAGTACGCGGTGTCCAGGGCTTGCTGGCGGCTCGCGGCGACATCGGAGGCGAAGACGGTGTTCACGATCTCGTGCCGCTTGGCCGTGTTGAACATGTCGGTCGAGCCCAGCGCGATGGAGTAGTTGGCCGCCGCGCTCTGTGCTCCCTGCTCGTTCTGCGCGAACCCCGACGGAATCCCGCCCGCCTTCGTCTCCACCGGCTTCGTCCCGCTCGCTGCCGTGGAACTCGCGTCCGGCTTCGAACCGCCGGACACGGTCGTGTCGTTGGAGGAGGAGTCGTTGCCGCCGCGGTTCGCGAAGGCGATGGCGGCGATGAGGAGGACGACTACTCCGACGACTGTCACCAGGCTTCTGGAGGAGGACCGGCCGCCTCTGCGGGCGCCGCCGTAGACGTCGCCCGGGGTCTGGGGGTAGCGGGTTCGGGTCTGGCCGGTGCCTCCGTAACCGCCGGAGGTCTCGTGCTCGTCTCCGGAACTCATGCCGGGTACGCCCCTTCGCCGTCGTCCAGAAACATCTGGAAGTACGACGGTAGCCGTGCTGGTTCCCGCGCGGGCGCGGTGTGGTGACTCGACATCAGGGAAACGCAACCTCAGCCGGTGGGCGCGACGGGCGGGTGGGGTGGGGAGAGCGGGCGGTCGAGTCCGGGGGCTATACGGCCATGCCGTACACGATCGTGAAGAGGGTGCCTAGGGAGCCGATGATGAAGACCCCGGTCAGGCCGGCGATGATGAGGCCCTTGCCCTGTTCCGCGCTGAACGTGTCGCGGAGCGCCGTCGCGCCGATGCGCTGTTTGGCCGCACCCCATACGGCGATTCCGAGGCAGAGCAGGATGGCGACCGCCATCACGACCTCGATCATCACCTTGGCCTCGTTGCCCAGGCTGCCGAAGGGGCCCCAGTCCGGAGCGATCCCGCCGATGATGGTGTTGATGTCTCCCTTGTCGGCCGCAAAGCGCATGTAAGTCACCGCCCCTGGTGGGTAGTTCCGCATCCCCTGCAGGTGCGCAGAGGTCAGACATCATTGTCGCCGACAATGGCGCCGTCGTATGTCGACTTGGCGTCATTGGTTGGCGAGTTTCGTACGAATACCACGTACGGTCACTCTGTGTATCACGGTAGGTAACGCCGGGCAATGAGGCCTGGGCGGAACCTGTGCGTGGTTCGGTCGTTAGCCCCTGATTATCGAGTTGCTCGTGCTGATGTTCTCATGATGAACGGGCCGCGGCTGGATGCCGCGGCCCGTTCTCTCATGCCACGTGTGGCCCCCACGACCCACGGTGGCATGACATGTGACTGTGGATCAGATCAGGGTGGGGTCCCCTTGACCTCAGTTCGCGAAGGCCGAGATGCCCTCCGGGGTGCCCCAGCCGGTCGGGCCGTCGTAGCCGGTCGCGGCGGTGCAGAAGTACGACGTGGTGCAGGTGCCGTTGTTGCCGCTCGTCACGTCGTTGAGGGACGAGGTGCCCGCGTAGTCGTAGGGGTACTGCGCGGGGTAGGTGCCGCTGGCCGGGGTGCCGGCGAGGGCGTAGACACCGGCGATGATCGGGGCGGAGACGCTGGTGCCGCCGAAGGTGTACCAGCCGGCGGTGACGCCGTAGGAGTCGTAGACGGAGACGCCGGTGGCGGGGTCGGCGACGGCGGAGACGTCGGACTCCATGCGCTTGGTGCAGCCGGTGTCGGTCTGCCAGGTGGGCTTGGCGTCGTACGCCGAGCAGCCGGAGCCGGTGCCCTCGGTGCTGCTGGTCTTCCAGACGACCTCGGTCCAGCCGCGGGTGGTGGAGGCGGTGGAGAGCTTGGTGCCGCCGACGGCCGTCACGTACCGGGAGGTCGCCGGGTACTCGGCGCCGTAGGCGCTGTCACCGGAGGAGACGGTGATGGCCACGCCCGGGTGGTTGTAGTACGAGGTGTCGTACGTCGTCTGGGACGAGGACTCCGAGCCGCCGTAGGAGTTCGACACGAACTTGGCGCCGAGGGCCACGGCCTCGTTCTCGGCGGTGCCGAGGTTGGCGTAGCTGGCGCTGGTGGCCTCGACGAGGGTGATGTTGCAGAGCGGGCAGATCGCGCTCGCCATGTCGAGGTCGAGGGAGATCTCCTCGGACCAGCCGGCGTCGGAAGTGGGCAGAGAAGTCGTCGAACCGGTCTGGCTGACCTTCTTGAAGCAGCCGTTGGCCGTGGTGCAGGCGGAGAGGCCGTAGTACGAGCGGTAGGTCGCGAGGTCGGCCTCGGCGTTGGGGTCGTTGTACGCGTCGACGATCGCGATGGTCTCGCCGGAGCCGTTGGAGGCGGCGGCGGAGGTGAGGCCGTAGGCGGAGCGGAGGTTGGTCGGGCTGTAGCCGGACGGGGTCGTCGCGTCGGCGGCCTTGGGGGTGATGCCGGTCTTCGCGGCCTGCATCTTCTGGAAGGCGGTGAGGCCGCCGGTGACGCGGTAGGACTTGCAGGTGAGATCGCCGACGTGCTTGGGGGTCGAACAGGGGGTGGCGGCGTAGGTCACCGCGGTGGAGGTGGTGGCGCCGGCTGCCGCGTCGGCCTGTACGGCGGTGCCCAGGCCGGTGAAGACGAGTGCGGCTGTGGCTACGGCCGCGGAACCTATGCGGCGCCATCTACCGTGCGTGTGGGGGGAGTTGGGGGTGGTGGTACGCAAGGTGCAGCCTCCTGAGTCGGTGGAACAGGGGCGGTGCGGGTGCGTGTCGCCGGTGCGGTTTCCCCGGCGGTGGGGGGCGGCCCGCGATGACCATCTCTTGTTGAGTACGCGACAACAAGAGGCTGCTGGAATCCTGACTTCCGGCTTACCGAACAGGGTCTGGCCCTTTACCAAACCCACAGGTTTTTCATGGGAGTTGGAGTGCCTCAGAGGCCTGGGGCACGGCGAACGGGCCGCGGCTGGTTGCCGCGGCCCGTTGCCATTTGCTCCGCCGAGGGGACCCCACGTCCCCCTCTGCCGGCGGCTCCCCGTGACCCGACGGGGAGGTTCTGCGGGAGTGCCTCAGCCGGTGAAGGCCGAGATGCCCTCCGGGGTGCCCCAGCCGGTCGGGCCGTCGTAGCCCGACTTCGCGGTGCAGTAGTACGACGTGGAGCAGGTGCCGTTGTTGCCGCTGGTCACGTCGTTCAGGGCGGAGGTGCCGGCCGCCGCGTAGGGGTAGGAGGCCGGGTAGTCGCTGCTGCCGGGGGTGCCGGCCAGGGCGTAGACCGAGGCGATGATCGGGGACGAGGCGCTGGTGCCGCCGTAGGTGCCCCAGCCGGTGCCGTCGGCGCCGTAGGTGTCGTAGACCGAGACGCCCGTGGCCGGGTCGGCGACCGCGGAGACGTCGGCGATCATGCGCTTGGTGCAGGTCGTGTCGGTCTGCCAGGACGGCTTCGCGTCGTACGCCGAGCAGCCGGAGCCGGTGCCCTCGGTGCTGCTGGTCTTCCAGACGCTCTCGGTCCAGCCGCGGGAGTTGGAGGAGGTGGAGAGCGCGGTGCCGCCGACGGCGGTGACGTACTGCGAACCGGCCGGGTACTCGGCGCCGTAGCCCTCGTCGCCCGCGCTGGCGGTGATCGCGACGCCCGGGTGCTTGTAGTACGAGGTGTCGTACGTCGTGTCGGAGGAGGACTCCGAGCCGCCGTAGGAGTTGGAGACGAACTTGGCGCCCAGCTTGACGGCCTCGTTCACCGCGGTGCCGAGGTTGGCGTCGCTCGCCGACTTGGCCTCGACCAGGAGGATGTTGCAGTTCGGGCAGGTCGCGCTGACCATGTCGAGGTCGAGGGACTCCTCGCCGGCCCAGCCGCTGTCGGCGGAGGGGAGGGAGGTCGTCGAGCCGGTCTGGCTGACCTTCTTGAAGCAGCCGTTGGCGACCGTGCAGGCCGAGAGGCCGTAGTACGAGCGGTAGGTCGCGAGGTCGGCGGCGGCGTTCGGGTCGTCGTAGGCGTCGACGATCGCGACGGTCTCGCCCGAGCCGTTGGCGGCGGCCGCGTCGGCGAGGCCGTAGGCGGACTGGATGTCCGAGGGGCCGTAGCCGGTGGGGTCGTCGGTGGCGGCCTTCGGGGAGATGGTCTTGGGCGCGACGCCCTTGAGCGCGGCCTGCTTCTCCATGAAGGCGGTGGTGCCGCCGGTGACACGGAGGGCGTTACACGCGGCGAAGCCCTTCTTCGGGGTGGCGCCGCAGGCGGCCTTCTCGTACTGCACATGGGCCTTGGCGACCTGTGCGGCGATCGTCTTGGCGCTCACCTTGTGGGGGGTGGTGGCGGCGCTCGCGTGGGCGGCGGTGCCGAGGCCGGCGATCAGGAGCGCGGCGGTCGCGGCGGCGGCAGAACCGATTCTTCGCCAGTTGCCGCGTATGTGGGGGGAGTTGGGGGGTGACGTACGCAACGTACAGCCTCCAGAGAGAGGTGGGCAGAGGCCTGCGGGTGGGGGATCCACCGGTGAGGTTCCCGGTGGGGGCGGCGGCCCGTGACGACCTTCTCTTGTTGAGTACGTGACAACAAGAAGGGTTCCGGAGTTCTGACTCCCGCGTTACTCAAGGGGGTTGGGGGATTGCTGATCAATGGCGCCGGGATGGCACGGCGATGGCGCGGGCTTGACTCTCTCCACGGAAAGTCCACAGCGGGACGCGCGTTGACAGGCGTCGACGGCGGCGCTGTGGAGGGGCGCTAGAAGTGCGCGAGGATCTGGCGCAGGGGATGCCCGAGCGCGGTTGCGACGGAGGTCAGTTCCTCCTCGGTGAGCCACCCACGGTTCGGATACAGGGCCGCGATCCTGAAGCTCGCGAAGCCCATCGGCCAGTCGTACGTCAGCTCGTTGAGCGATGTCTCGGCGTTGCGGCAGGGGGCCGTGACCAGGAGCGTGGAGAAGCCTTCGGTGTGACGCTCCTGAACGGCTTCGCCCCACCAGCCACCGGAATCGGCGCCGCAGTGCGGGCAGTGGATCGTCTCCAGGTTCGCGCCGCAGTGGACCATCTCGACGGTGTCGTGCCAGATGGCTTCCAGGCCGCGGCGGGCGTCCGCGTCGGGGAGCAGGGCGGACAGGGCGGCTGTGGCGTGGTCCGCGGCGGCGCGGTCGGGTTGCCAGTGCGGGTCGGCCGGAATCACCGTCAAGTAGGTGTCGCTCACCGCTCGTTCTCGCGGGGCGTGAGGCCGTTCAGCAGGTGGTGGATCAGGGTCGGGACGCCGGCGACCGCGGCCTCCGGGGTGAGGGTGCCCTGGGCCGCGAAGGAGGCCGTGCCGTGCAGGGCGGCGCCTACCACCAGGCTGACCGTCCAGGGGTCGCCGGCGACGATCTCGCCGCGCTCCTGGGCGTCGGAGATGATCCGCACGAAGGGGACCGTGGTGCTCTCCACGGCCGCGCTCAGCTGCTCGGAGATGTCCGGGTCGTGCTTGCGGGTGTACATGACTTCGAGCAGCTCGGCGTTGGACGCGGCGAAGTGGACATACGCCTTCGCCAGCGCGATGAGGCGGTCCTCCAGAGGCGCCTGCGCGTCGTCGGCGCCGTCCAGCACCTGGGCCATGCGCTCGAAGCCGGACAGGGCCAGCGCGTCGACGAGGGCCTGCTTGTCCTTGAAGTGGCGGCCGGGGGCGGCATGGCTGACCCCGATGTCCCGGGCGAGTTCGCGCAGGGACAGGGCCGCGACGCCCTTCTCCAGCAGGGTGCGCTCCGCGCTCGCGAGCAGGGCGGAGCGCAGGTCTCCGTGGTGATAGGGGCGTACAGGCATGCGAACCATCGTATCCCGATGTAGACGACGGCAGCATTGTTGCCGCCGACATCATTGTTGTCATTGACAGCATTGTAGTCGTTGCCTACATTGGGAGGCATGGGCAACACGGACAAGACCATCAGTGGCAAGGGCGGCGCCAAGGCCGCCAAGTGGGACGCGAGCCGGATCCCCGACCTCACCGGCCGGACGGCGGTCGTCACCGGCGCCAACAGCGGGATCGGCTTCGCGGCGGCCGCCGAGCTGGCCCGCGCGGGCGCGCACGTCGTGTTCGCCGTACGGGACCCGGAGCGCGGGCGGGCCGCCGCGGCGAAGGCGGGCGGCAGCACCGAGGTGCGGCGGCTGGACCTCGCGGACCTGGCGTCCGTGCGGGAGTTCGGCGAGGGCTGGGACGGCCCGCTGGACCTGCTCATCAACAACGCGGGCGTGATGATGCTCCCCGAGGGGCGCACCCGGGACGGCTTCGAGACCCAGTTCGGCACCAACCACCTGGGGCACTTCGCCCTCACGAACCTGCTGCTCCCGCACATCACCGACCGCGTGGTGACCGTCTCCTCCGGAGCGCACAAGATGGGCGACGGCTACATCCACTTCGAGAACCTGAACCTCGACGGGATCTACGGCCCCCAGCGCGCCTACTCCCAGTCCAAGCTGGCCAACCTGCTGTTCACACTCGAACTCCAGCGCAGGCTGGCCGAGTCGGGCTCCCGCGTCCGCGCGCTGGCGGCCCACCCGGGCTGGGCGGCGACCAACCTCCAGAGCCACACGGCGAACCCGGTCGGCCGCGCGCTGATGGCCGTCGGCAACAGGGTCCTGGCCCAGGACGACAAGGGCGGCGCCCTGCCGACGCTCTACGCGGTGACCCAGGACCTGCCGGGCGCGAGCTACGTCGGCCCGAGCGGAATCGGCGAGATGCGCGGGGCGCCGACGCTGGTGGGGCGGAGCGCGGAGGCGAGTGACGTGGCGGCGGCGGAGCGGCTGTGGACGGCTTCGGAGGAGCTCACGGGGGTGCGGTTCTCGGTGGGTGCGGTGGCGTAAGGGCCGTCGAGAGGCGTTCAACTCCAGCTGCGCGCCCCGGCGTCGAAGACCTCGGCGGCGCTGTGCACCGGCAGGACGCACAGCAGGTGGCCGCCGGGCGCGCGCAGGGTGCGGCACTCCAGCCAGCGGGAGACCGGGGTCGCGCCCAGGGCGAGCAGGCGGGCGGTCTCCGCCTCCACGTCGTCGGTCTCGATGTCGATGTGGAAGCGCGGGTTGGTGTCGTCGATCGACTGAACAGCCGTCACCAGACCGGGGATCGCCTCGTGGAGGCTGATGAACTGCTCCTCCGAGGGGACCGGTGCGGCGGGGGCGCCGAGGGCCGCCGACCAGAAGGCCGCCGCGGCGGCGGCCTCCGGTCCGGGGGTGTCGATCAGGAGGGCGAAGACGCGGCTTCTATGCATCTGGCCCGTTTTCCGGGCCTGTTGGGTCCCCCGTGTCCGCCACACCCTCCACGAAGTGGTCGAACTCGCCTGCCTGGACGCCCAGTACGAAGGCGTCCCACTTGCGGCGGTTGGTGGTGACCACGTTGTCCGGGTCGCTGGTCTCGCGGATGTAGACCGGGGCCTCGCCGTCGTCGCCCGCGCCGAAGGCGATCTCTATCCAGGGGCCGGGTCCGGTCGCGTCCGGTGGGGCGGCGCGTTCCCAGGTGAGGTCGGGCGGGATGTCGGACACGGAAGATTCCTCTTTCTTGAGCCGGGGCGGCATCGAGTATCGCTCAGGGGGCAGAAGAGACGGGAGGACAGTACGGTGGACTGACCGCCGAACGCAGCGCCGAACGAGTCATTGCACGAGCCGTTCACAGCGAAATCTCAGCAAACGTCGACGTCCTTTCTCACCTTCGTGGGACAAAGTGGGGGCCGATGAAGCGCAGCTCACGCATCTCCCGTTCCGCTCGCCTCGCGGGCAACCGCCGGTACGCGCTGTTCGTCGCCGTGGTGACGCTGGCCCTGACCTCGGCGTCCGTGGCGACCGCCGACGACGGCCCGGGGCCCTTCGGGGTGACCACCGTGACCGAGGTGAACAAACAGAGCGTGCGGGTCGGAGCCCTGTTCGGCGCGGACCATGCCACCAGCCTGGCCGGCGGCCACCACTGCACCGCGTCCGTGGTGCACAGCGCCGGGCACGACCTCATCGTCAGCGCGGCCCACTGCCTGGACGGCGACCCGGGCGACGTCTTCGTACCCGGCTACCGGGACGGCAGGGCGCCGTACGGGGTGTGGAAGGTCGTGCGGCGGTACCTGCCGGACGGGTGGAACCAGGGGCAGGCCGAGGACAGTGACATCGGCTTCGCCACGGTCGCGGAGCTGGACGGTAAGAACATCGAGGACGTGGTCGGCGCCGACCGGTTCACCACCGGGACGGAGACCGGGGCCACCGCCGTGACGATCACCGGCTACCCCTCCGCCACCGACCAGCCCATCAGCTGCACCAACAAGCCCACCCAGCACAGCGCCACCCAGCAGCGCATCGACTGCCCGGGCTTCACCGGCGGCACCAGCGGCAGCCCCTGGATCAACGGGGACCAGCAGGTCGTCGGCGTCATCGGCGGACATGAACAGGGCGGACTGACGCCCGACATCTCCTACAGTGTCGTGCTCGGGAAAGAAGCGGCCGAGTTGTACAAGGACGCCACGAGCGACCCGGAATAAGGGCCGCCGCACCACCCGACCCGCTCGCTGAATACGCGTCACATCCGGCGGAAACACAGCGAAATGCCGCCACCCTGCCCCGAAATGGCCTTGAACAGGGCTGACATGGGGGAGGGTTGAGCCGTGCGAAAAGTATGGGTGATCGGTGGGGTCGCGGCCGGGCTCGGGCTCAGCTTCGTGATGCTGCTCGTCGTCGGGGTGTACCTCGTCGCCGGGAACCTCGCGGGCGGAGCCGGCGGCGGCAGCGTCTCGCTCGCCAAGGGCGCGGTGCCGACGGCCTATTCGTCACTCGTGCAGAAATGGGGCAACCTCTGCTCCGCCCTCAACCCCGCACTGCTCGCCGCCCAGCTCTACCAGGAGAGCGGCTTCAACCCGAACGCGAAGAGCCCCGCGAAGGCCGAGGGAATAGCGCAGTTCATCCCCGGGACCTGGGCCACGCACGGCATCGACGGCAACGGCGACGGCGTCCGCAACGTATGGGACCCGAACGACGCGATTCCGTCCGCCGCGACCTACGACTGCCAGCTCGCCTCCGATGTGAAGAGCGTGCCGGGCAACCAGACCGAGAACATGCTCGCCTCCTACAACGCGGGCGCGTACGCGGTCATCAAGTACCAGGGTGTGCCGCCGTACGCGGAGACCAAGAACTACGTGAAGACGATCACGTCCCTGGAGCAGAGCTTCGCCGCGCCGGTCAGCCGGGTCGACCCTTCCCAGCAGGCCGCCACCGCGATCACGTACGCCCAGAGCAAGCTCGGCACGCCCTATCTGTGGGGCGGTAACGGCACCGCCGACCAGGGCGGGCGCTTCGACTGCTCGGGCCTGACCAAGGCCGCGTTCGAGAGCGCGGGGATCACGCTGCCGCGCGTTGCGAACGACCAGTACAACGCGGGACCGCATCCGCAGCGGGCCGAATTGCTGCCGGGAGATCTGGTGTTCTTCTCGGACGACCTCACCAATTCCCGTGCCATCCGGCATGTGGGGATTTATGTCGGCGGCGGATACATGATCGACGCGCCCCGGACGGGTGCTGTGATCCGTTTCGACCCCATTGACACCCCCGATTACTTCGGCGCCACCAGAGTCACCGAAGATGGCGCGAAAGCGCTCCCCACGACGGTGTGAACCGAGCGTGAACCCACCCCCTGAGCTGCGGCGATGAGTCTCTCTTCGATAACGTCTGCGTGATCATTCGGTGGAGTGTGGAACGTACGAAGAGGGGCCGTGCGTTCCTGTTGAGTAACGCGCACGCGAGGTGCGCCCGGAACAACGACGAAGGAGCCGCAGCATCATGGCTGTACTCGCCGAATCCGGGTCGAACCCCGACGTCGATCTGCTCTACGACATCAATGGCCTCGCCAAGGACGCGCCGCACTGGCTCGACCGGGTCGTGGAGTTCGTCGGCGAGTACGGACTGCTCGTCGCCATGGTGCTGCTCGTGGTGTGGTGCTGGTGGTCCGTGCGGCAGCGCGCCGACGAGGACGCCGCGCAGTCCGTCGCGGCGCTCGTCTGGACACCGCTGGCCGCGGCGGTCGCCGTACTTGTGAACGTGCCCATCCGCGGGTTCGTGGAGCGGCCCCGTCCCTTCCTCGACCACACCGGCATCGATGTCCTCGTCTCCGGGAAGACCGACTACTCCTTCGTGAGTGATCACGCCACGATCACCATGGCGATGGGCGTCGCGCTGTTCGTCGCGAACCGGCGGTTCGGGCTGGTGGGGATAGGGCTCGCGCTGGTGGAGGGGTTCTGCCGGGTCTATCTGGGCGTGCACTATCCGACCGACGTGATCGGTGGGTTCGCGCTCGGTACGGCTGTGGCTCTTCTGCTGTCTCCGCTGGCGATGGTTCTGCTGACGCCTGTGGTCAAGGCTGTTGAGAGCTCGCGGTGGGGTGCGTGGTTGGTGCGGTCCGGTGACGCTCGTCGGCTGGCCCGGGACGCGGTGATCCCGGGGGCGCGGTCGGAGGCTTCGGGGACGGAGGAAAGGGACTTGGCGGCGTAAGCGCTCCGCTGGAAGGCCGGTTCTTCGTCTGCGGGTTCGTTGTGGCTGGGCGCGCAGTTCCCCGCGCCCTTACCAGGTACCGCCTGCTTACAAGCCCTGCGGATAGCTGAAGAAGTGGTTCGGGTCGTACTGCTTCTTCAATGTCGTGAGGCGGGTTGCCGCGTCGCCGTAGTACGCCTTGCGCCAGTTGGTGAGGGTGGGGTCGGTGTAGTTCTGGTAGGCGGCGCCGGAGGCGTACGGCTTCATCGCGGTGTGGAAGCGGGTCAGCCAGGACTGGGCGGCGGTGCCCGTGGTGCCGGACGGCCAGGAGACGAGGTACTGGGCCAGCATGCGGGAGCGGCGGTGCACGAAGGCCGTCGCCGTGGGGGAGACCCTGTTGACCGCGCCGCCCAGGGCCGTCAGCGCGATGTCGCCGTTGCCGCTGACCGACCGCATCTGCGCCAGCATCGTCTGGATGCCCGCGTCGGAGATCGAGCGGTCGAAGAAGTCGGAGCGGCCGGTGTAGGTCTCCCTGGCCAGCGCGCCCTGCGGGTTGCGGCCCGGCGTCGAGCCCGGCAGGTGGCACTGGGCGTCGGTCGAGAAGGACGAGCAGCCCGCGTAGGCGTTCATCGACTCCTCGTACGTGTGCCGCCTGAGCGAGACGCTCGACGCGTTGCCGCCGACCAGGTGGGCGAGGCGGTCGACCGCGTTCTGGAGTTCGTTGTAGGTGCCGAGGGAGAAGGCGGCGACGGAGACCTTGGGGATGCCGCCGGGGGTGTTCGAGAGGTGGCAGGAGGACCAGATCTCGTCGGGCTGGTCGGGGCCCCACTCCTGCCAGGCCTTCACCACGGCCGCGGCCATCGACGACGGCCAGGTCAGATAGCCCGATACGGCCTGGGGCGCGGGGTGCGTCTTGAACTGCAGCTCGGTGACGACGCCGAAGTTGCCGTTGCCCGCGCCGCGCAGCGCCCAGAACAGGTCCTTGTTCTCGCTCGCGTTGGCGATCAGCTGCTTGCCGTCGGCGGTGATCAGGGTGGCCTGGGTGAGGCTGTCGCAGGTCAGGCCGTACGCCCGGGAGACCACGCCGTGGCCGCCGCCGAGGGTGAGGCCGGAGACGCCGACCGTGGGGCAGGAGCCGGCGGGGATGGTCACGCCCTTCGCGGCGAGGGCCCGGTAGACGTCGATGAGCTTCGAGCCGGCGCCGACGACCGCGGTGGAACCGCTGGCCCGGATCTTGTTCAGCTTCGACACGTCGACGATCAGCCGGTTGTCGCCGGAGGACCAACCGGCGTAGGAATGGCCGCCGTTGCGGATCGCGACCTTGATGCTGTGGGCGCGGGCGTAGGAGAGGACGGAGCGGATGTCGTCGGCGTTCGCGACATAGGCCACCGCGGCCGGCTTCAGGTTGTCGAAGCGGGTGTTGTACAGCTGGTGGGCCGTCTTCCAGGAGGCGTCACCGGGGCGGACCAGGGTGCCGTCCAGGTCCCGGGCGAGGGCGGCCCAGTTGGCCGCGGCGGTGGGCAGCCTGCCGATGCCGGTGCCGGTGGTCCTGGAGGTGTTGGCGACGGTGGATGTGTCACCACTGCCGATGCCCAGGCTCTTGCCGCTGCACCCGGCCGTGGCTGCCGCCGCTATCGCGGCCGCGCCGCCGCCTATGAACGTACGCCGTTCCATTTCGCCTCCTGTGGGGATTCCGTGAGGTGAGATACGTCCGGCGCCCCACAAGTTCTCGCGCTCATGTCACGGGTTCGGAACAGACAGGTGGCCCGCGGCGTCCGTTCTGGCCTGGCTTCTCGCCCGTCTCGCCGGTCCGCGCCAGCCGCAGACGCACCGGCCGAAGCAGAAAGGTCCCTGCTCGACGAGTGTCGTGCGGTGTTCCGGATCTTCGGGGGGAGCCGCGAGGCTGTCCTGCTGTGCCACTCCGACAACGTTACCGAGGTTCCGTAAAGGGTTCGTATGGCCGCCGTATGTCCTTGTACCCGGCCCGGATCCGCGTGACGGGGCCACCCGCCCGCTCGTTAGGCGCAACGACAGGGGGCCCGTGACGACGTACCGGGGGTACGGCAGCGATGGAGGAGCGGCAGCGCAGGCGCACCGGTGGGGCGGTCGTCGCGGCGGGACTCGTGGTCGGGGTCTGTGTCGGAACCGGTGGGTGCGGCGGTGGCGACGGGGCGGCCACGGCGGACGCGCGCGGGGTCGGGGACGCGGTCGCGGTGGTGCGGCGCGCGGCCGACGCCCTTGTCGCGGCGGGGAGTTCACAGGCCCGTACGTCCATGGAGATGGCCACCGGCGGTACCCGCGTGACCATCCGCGGCGCGGGCGGCTACGACTTCCGCCGCCAACTGGGCCGACTCACCGTGCAGTTGCCGCAGGACCCGGCCGGGGCCAGCGAGCACCGGCCGATCACCGAACTCCTCGCGCCGGGCGCCCTGTTCATGAAGAACCGGGGTGCCGGGGTGCCCGCCGACAAGTGGGTGCGGGTCGACACCGGGACGCTGTCCGACGGCAACCTCGTGACCGGCGGGGCCACCGACCCGTATGCCGCCGCCGAGGTGCTGCGCGGGACGACCGCGGCGACGTATCTGGGGAAGACGGAGGTGGCCGGGGCCTCGGTGCGTCACTATCGGGGGGTCGCCGATCTCTCCGTCGCCGCGCGGAGCGCTTCGGCGGGGAACGCGGCGGCTCTGAGGTCGGCGGCGAAAGGGTTCGCCACCGCCCGGGTGCCCTTCGACGTCTACCTAGACGACCAGGGGCGCGTCCGCAAGGTCCGGCAGCGGTTCAGCTTCGTCAACGGGCAGCGCCGCAGCACCGTGGCGGTCGCCTCGACGACGCTGCTGTACGACTTCGGGGCCTCCGTGGACGTACGGCTTCCGGCGTCGAAGGACATCTTCGCCGGGCAGATCGCCGAGAAGTGACCTGATCCGATCGGTGACGAGTCCGTGTGAGAACTAGCCCGTCCGTGCCATGCGCGGTGTGTAGACCGCTCCCTACTCTAGGAAGTCGGTGACGGCAGAGAAGAGGTGACGCACGTGGCTCCGGTCGGCGGTACGGCAGTTCAGGACCACGTGGCACTCGCCGAGATCGAGCTGTGCGGAGACCTGATCATCGCGGCCTCGGCCGCCCAGGACCGGCTCAGCCTGGAGAGCATCGACGAGGTGCTGAAAGTGGCCGAGGAGCGGGACGCCTCCGACAGGGCCTAGGTCTCAGGTGCGGAGGAGTCGGGCGATCGCCTTCGTCGCCTCTTCGACCTTCGCGTCGATCTCCGTGCCGCCCTTGACGGCCGCGTCGGCGACACAGTGCCTCAGGTGCTCCTCCAGGAGTTGCAGCGCGAACGACTGCAGGGCCTTCGTGGAGGCGGACACCTGGGTGAGTATGTCGATGCAGTAGACGTCCTCGTCGACCATGCGCTGCAGTCCGCGGATCTGGCCCTCGATCCGGCGCAGGCGCTTGAGGTGCTCGTCCTTCTGGTGGTGGTAACCGTGCGTCACCGGTTCGGTGGCCGGTTCGGAGGGCGCTGCCGTCGCGTCGGCCTCGGTGGTCGTCATCGCGTCCATTGCGTCCTCCAGACATATACCCCTAGTGGGTATATCGTAACGAACTTTGCTGGGTATAGGGCCCTTGGTACGCCCCCGTGCGGATCACTGTGCCTCATGGGCGACACTGGGGGACGGCCCATTAGCCGTGGCCGGATGATGCACTTAGCATCAGCCTGACCGAAACCGATGCATCCCGAGGACCCCTTGTGCGCTTTCGTCTGACCCCCAGGGAGACGAGCTTCTACGACATGTTCGCCGCGTCCGCGGACAACATCGTCACGGGCTCGAAACTCCTCATGGAACTGCTCGGGGCGGACACCGCCGGCCGGGCCGAGATCGCAGAGCGTATGCGGGCCGCTGAACATGCCGGTGACGATGCCACGCACGCGATCTTCCACCAGTTGAACTCCTCCTTCATCACGCCCTTCGACCGCGAGGACATCTACAACCTCGCTTCCTGCCTCGACGACATCATGGACTTCATGGAGGAGGCCGTCGACCTGGTCGTCCTCTACAACGTGGAGGAACTGCCCAAGGGTGTCGAGCAGCAGATCGAGGTACTGGCGCGGGCGGCGGAGCTCACCGCGGAGGCCATGCCGAACCTGCGCACGATGGACAACCTCACCGAGTACTGGATCGAGGTCAACCGGCTGGAGAACCAGGCCGACCAGATCCACCGCAAGCTGCTGGCCATGCTCTTCAACGGCAAGTACGAGGCCATCGAGGTGCTCAAACTCAAGCAGATCGTGGATGTGCTGGAGGAGGCGGCGGACGCGTTCGAGCACGTGGCGAACACGGTGGAGACCATCGCCGTCAAGGAGTCCTGACCTCTTCATGGACACCTTCGCTCTGGTCGTGACCATTCTGGTCGCGCTCTTTTTCACGTACACGAACGGTTTTCACGATTCCGCCAACGCGATCGCCACGTCGGTCTCGACGCGGGCGCTGACTCCGCGCGCGGCGCTGGCGATGGCCGCGGTGATGAATCTCGCCGGCGCTTTTCTCGGTTCCGGGGTCGCCAAGACGGTGAGTGAGGGGCTGATCGAGACGCCCGAGGGGTCGAAGGGGATGGGGATCCTCTTCGCCGCGCTGATCGGTGCGATCACCTGGAACCTGATCACCTGGTACTTCGGGCTGCCGTCCTCGTCCTCGCACGCGCTGTTCGGCGGGATGGTGGGGGCCGCGCTGGCCGGCGGTACGGATGTCATCTGGCACGGGGTCGTCGACAAGGTCATCATCCCGATGTTCGTGTCGCCGGTCGTCGGGCTCGTCGCCGGGTACCTGGTGATGACCGCGATCATGTGGATCTTCCGGAAGGCCAACCCGCACAAGGCGAAGCGGGGGTTCCGGATCGCGCAGACCGTCTCCGCGGCGGGGATGGCTCTCGGGCACGGGCTCCAGGACGCGCAGAAGACCATGGGTGTCGTGGTGATGGCCCTGGTGATTTCCGGCCACTCGACGTACGGCGATCCGATTCCGGTGTGGGTGAAGATCGTCTGCGCGTTGATGCTGTCGCTGGGGACGTACGCGGGTGGGTGGCGGATCATGCGGACGCTGGGACGGAAGATCATCGAGCTGGATCCGCCGCAGGGGTTCGCGGCGGAGACCACTGGTGCGGCGATCATGTTCACCACCGCGTATCTCTTCAAGGCGCCGGTTTCCACGACGCATGTGATCACCTCGGCGATCATGGGTGTGGGGGCGACCAAGCGGGTCAACGCGGTGCGGTGGGGTGTGGCGAAGAACATCGTGATGGGGTGGTTCATCACGATGCCGGCGGCTGCGGTGGTCGCCGCGTGCTCGTTCTGGGTCGTGAACCTGGCGTTCCTGTAGCCCCTCCCCTCCCTCAGGTCAGTGGCCCGTTCCGGCTTCCGGAGCGGGCCCTTCCCGTGAAGGGGCAACCGCTTTCTCGAAAGCCCGGTGGTGTCGCCGGGAGCACTGCTACCTTCTGGGGCTCAAGCGTTCGAATGGAACGCGCCATACGAGGGTGGGGGTCCCTATGTCCAAACTTCGTCGTCACCTCATGTCCGGGGCGGGGGTGGCGTCGGCTCTCACGGGTCTGCTCCTCTACGCGGCCTCTCCCGCGTCGGCCGCGAGGGCCAACGCCGAGACCGTTGCGTGGGACAAGTACGTCGACTCGGCCGGATCCATGTACTTCGAGAGCTACGGCGACCACTTCGGGGTCTGCGACAACAAGGCGGACGGCGCCGGTGTCATCGGCTACTGGAAGGTCGGTGCCAGCGGCACCGAACACTCGATCTACGACGGCAACGGCTTCGGCAACTGCGCGTACGAGGACCACAACGTCTCCGAGACCTCGACTGTGTACATCCAGGTCTGTCTCCGGGACGACGGTGACGTGAAGGAGGCCACGTGCGGCGACTGGGACCATCAGTACGCCGGTAGCCCCCTCTAGGGACTGCTCGGCCGGACACACGAACGGGCCCGCCCCCGGGAGCCGGGGGCGGGCCCTTTTCGTCCTCGCGGTGGCACCGCCATGCAGCACCGCGAGGGGTTCTTGGGGAGGAGTGACCCGGGTTCAGCCGAAGCGGCCCGAGATGTAGTCCTCCGTGGCCTGGACCGACGGGTTGGAGAAGATGCGCTCCGTGTCGTCGATCTCGATGAGCTTGCCGGGCTGGCCGACCGCCGCGAGGTTGAAGAAGGCCGTACGGTCCGAGACACGGGCCGCCTGCTGCATGTTGTGCGTCACGATGACGATCGTGAAGCGTTCCTTCAGCTCGCCGATCAGGTCCTCGATCGCGAGGGTGGAGATGGGGTCCAGGGCAGAGCACGGTTCGTCCATCAGCAGGACCTTCGGCTCGACCGCGATCGCCCTCGCGATGCACAGGCGCTGCTGCTGACCGCCCGACAGGCCCGAACCGGGCTTGTTGAGGCGGTCCTTGACCTCGTTCCAGAGGTTCGCGCCCTTCAAGGACTTCTCCACGACGTCCGACAGCTCGCTCTTCTTGTACGAGCCGTTCAGGCGCAGACCCGCCGCCACGTTGTCGAAGATCGACATCGTGGGGAAGGGGTTGGGGCGCTGGAAGACCATGCCGATCTCGCGGCGCACGGACACCGGGTCGATGGCGTGGCCGTAGAGGTCCTCGTCGTCCAGGAGCACCTTGCCCTCGACCCGGCCGCCGGGCGTGACCTCGTGCATACGGTTGAGCGTGCGCAGGAAGGTCGACTTGCCGCAGCCGGAGGGGCCGATGAAGGCCGTCACCGTGCGGGGCTCGACCGTCATCGAGATGTCTTCGATTGCCTTGTGGGAGCCGTAGTAGGCGGTGAGCCCACTGACGTCGATTCGCTTGGCCATGACTGCTTCACTTCCAGGGGGTTCAGAACGGTCGCTGAGGGGGTCGCGGTCAGCGACCGGTCTTGGGGGCCTTCCAGCGGGCGATGCCGCGGGCCACCAGGTTGAGGATCATCACGAAGGCGATCAGGGTGAGCGAGGCCGCCCAGGCACGGTCGTAGGCCGCACCGGAGCCCGAGCTGTTCGCGAACTGCTGGTAGATGTACAGCGGCAGCGACGCCTGTGCCCCGTGGAACGGGTCGTTGTTGATGAACGGGTTGCCGAACACCAGCAGCAGTACGGGCGCGGTCTCACCGGCGATACGGGCCACCGACAGCATGATGCCGGTGGTGATGCCGCCGATCGCGGTCGGGAGGACCACCTTCAGGATCGTGCGCCACTTCGGGATGCCCAGGGCGAGGGACGCCTCGCGCAACTCGTTCGGTACGAGCTTCAGCATCTCCTCGGTGGAGCGGACCACGACCGGCATCATCAGGATGGCCAGGGCGCAGGAGCCGGCGAACCCGAAGGGCTCCATGTCCCACATCAGCATGATGCTGAGGATGAACAGACCGGCGACGATCGACGGGATGCCCGTCATGACGTCGACGAAGAACGTGATCGCCTTGGAGAGCTTGCCCTGTCCGTACTCGACGAGGTAGATCGCGGTGAGCACACCGATCGGGGCGCCGATCAGAGTGGCGAGGGCGACCTGCTCCAGGCTGCCGATGATGGCGTGGTAGATACCGCCACCGGCCTCGGTGTCGGTGACGACGCCCATCGAGTGGGTCAGGAAGTAGAGGTCGAGGACCTTCACGCCGCGCTTGATCGTCGTCCAGAGGAGCGAGACGAGCGGGACGACGGCCAGGAGGAAGGCGACCCAGACCAGACTGGTCGCGACCCTGTCCTTGGCCTGGCGGGGGCCCTCGACGCGCGCCGCGATGACGTACGTACCGGCGACGAAGAGGATCGCCGCGATCAGGCCCCACTGGATCTTGCTGTCGAGGCTGCCGACCAGGCCGATGAGGACGGCCAGCACGATGGAGCCGCCGGCGATCGCGTACGGCGACCAGCTGGGGAGGGTGGCGCCCTGGAGGGTGCTCGCGGGCTTGTCGGCTACGGCTGCGTTGCTCATGCGTTGGCCCCCGAGTACTCCGCACGGCGGGCGATGATGAGCCGGGCCGCGCCGTTGACCAGCAAGGTGATGACGAACAGGACCAGACCGGAGGCGATGAGCGCGTCACGGCCGTCCGGCGTCGCCTCGCTGAACTTGCTGGCGATGTTCTGGGCGAAGGTGCCGCCGCCCGGGTTGAGCAGGCTGGCGTGGATGATGAAGTCCGGGGAGAGCACGGTGGCGACGGCCATCGTCTCGCCGAGCGCGCGGCCGAGGCCGAGCATCGAGGCAGAGATCACACCGGAGCGGCCGAAGGGGATCACCGCCATGCGGATGACCTCCCACCGGGTGGCGCCGAGGGCGAGGGCCGCCTCTTCGATCATCTGCGGAGCCTGGCGGAAGACCTCGCGGCTCACGTTGGTGATGATCGGCAGGATCATGATCGCGAGCAGGATGCCGACGGTGAGCATCGAGCGGGGGGCGCCTTGGTCCCAGGAGAAGATCCCGGTCCAGCCGAAGTAGTCGTTCAGCCAGCCGAAGAGCCCGATCATGTGCGGCACCAGGATCAGGGCGCCCCACAGGCCGTACACGATGGACGGTACGGCGGCCAGCAGGTCGATCACGTAGGAGACCGGGCCACGGAGCTTGCGCGGAGCGTAGTGCGTGGTGAACAGGGCGATGGCGACCGCGACCGGGACCGAGATGACCATGGCGATGATCGAGGAGATCACCGTGCCGAACGCCAGGACGGCGATGCCGAACTTCGGAGGGATCAGGTTGGTGTTCCACTCGAACGTGGTGAGGAAGTTCGCGTGGTCCTTGCTGATCGCGAGGGAGGCGCGGTACGTGAGGAAGACCGCGATCGCGGCCATGATCACCAACAGGAAGATGCCCGACCCGCGGGAGAGACCGAGGAAGATCCGGTCACCGGGTCGGGTGGCGCCGCGGGCTACGCGCTTCTGCTCGGCGGCGGAGGGCTCGGGGGTGGGAGGAGGTGCTTCTTCAGGGTTCTTTGTCGATATATCCATTGAAATTCTCCGGTCTGCGGGTCCACACGTGCTGTGTGCGGTCCGTGGCGGCGGTGCACCGGACGGTGCGGCCGGACCCCTGGAGCGGGGCCCGGCCGCACACTCGGACTAGCTGATGCTCGCGATGGTGCTGCGAACCTTGGTGATGATCGTGTCGGGGATCGGCGCGTAGTCGATGGTGCTGAGGATCTTCTGGCCGTCCTCGCTGGCGATGTAGGCGAGGAACGCCTTGGTGGCGGGCAGCGTGGCGGCCTTGTTGCCCTTGTCGCAGACGATCTCGTACGTCACCAGGGTGATCGGGTACGCGCCCTCGGCCTTGGTGTTGTAGTCCAGCTTCAGCGTCAAGTCCGAACCGGTGCCGACGACCTGGGCGGCGGCGATGTCCTTGGTGGCGCTGTCGGTGCTGGGCGCGACCGGGGCTGCGGCGCCGGTGTTGATGCTGACCGCCTTCATGCCGTCGGTGACGTACGACAGCTCGAAGTAGCCGATTGCGCCGGAGGTCGCCTTGACCTGCTGGGCGACACCCGAGGACTGCGGAGCGGACTGACCGCCCTTGGCCTGCCAGGCCTTGCCGCCGGAGTACTTCCAGTTGTCCGGGGTGGCGGCGATCAGGTACTTGGTGAAGTTGTCCGTGGTGCCGGACTCGTCCGAGCGGTGGAACGCCTGGATCTTGAGGTCGGGCAGCGTGGCGGACGGGTTCAGCTTCTTGATCGCCGCGTCGTTCCACTTGGTGATCTTGCTGTCGAAGATCTTGGCGAGCGTCGGGGCGTCCAGGACCAGGTTGTCGACACCCGGGACGTTGTAGCCGAGCGCGATCGGGCCGCCGACCATCGGCAGGTCGATGCCCTGGCCGCCGGAGCAGACCGACTTGGAGGCGGTGACCTCTTCGGGCTTCAGCGCGGAGTCGGAACCGGCCCACGGGATCTGGCCCTGCGTGAACGCGGTGACGCCGGCGCCGGAGCCGCCGGCCTTGTAGTTGATCTGCACGCCACACGCCTGCGTGAAGTTCTTCACCCAGGCGGCGATCGCGTTCTTCTGTGCGGACGAGCCGTCGGACAGCAACTGCTCGCCCTTCTTGGCGCTGCCGCAGTCGATCGAGCTGGCGTTGGCCGCCGAGGAGCTGGTGCTGGAGCCCGAGCCGCCGCCGTTGTCGTCCGAGCCGCACGCCGTGAGGGCCAGGGCGCCGGAGACCGCGAGAGCACCGAGGGTGAGGGCCCGCCGGTTCATGCGCTGAAGCTTCACTTGAAAGAGTTCCTTCCGAGAGCCGCCGTCCTGAATTCCGGCGGCGTGCGAAGACGTGGGTGACGCGGGTAGCGACCCCCAGGTCGCGGCTCGCATCGCGTAAGGCCGAAATTAGGCAGAACAGGTGAAGGCGCCTATGGGCATAAGTGAACGGAGGGTGAACCCCTGTGGGCGGTGCGGTTAGGTCACGGAACGCTCACGTCGAGGACACGAGCCGATTCCGGACTATGCCAGGCGCGGCGGGCCCGAAAACGCCTCCACGAGCGGGCGGTCCCTCGGTTGGGCGACGGCCCTGCTGCGGCCGTCCCTACGCAACGTAACGCGAGGTGGGCGGCGCGGCAGCCCAGGAGGCGCGGTCAGCCGAGAGGGTCCTCGTCCGTGCCGACCGCCATGAGCACGAGGGAGATCAGGTCCCGGTCCCGCTCGTGGGTGAGCCGCCGGTGGGCCTCCTCCGGCCTGAGCCAGGCGAGCGTGTTGACCTCGTCGTTGGGTTCGAAGGCTCCGCCGGTCGCCTCCGCCGCCCAGTAGCGGACCTCCTTGGGCCGCCCTTGGTGGTCGACGTACCGGGCCGAGGGGAGTCGCGTCCCCAGCCGGCAGGTGTGGCCGGTCTCCTCCAGGACCTCGCGGCGGGCCGCCTCCTCGAACGTCTCGCCCCGCTTGAGCTTGCCCTTGGGCCACGACCAGTCGTCCCACTTGGGCCGGTGGACCAGCGCCAGTTCGAGATCTCCGGCGGACCGGTGTCGCCACAGGACGCAGCCGGCCGCCTGGACGGTGGTGTCGTTCGTCGAGGAAGTCACTGGGGGTTCACCGTCTCCTCCGCGCGGGTTGGTGCAGGGTGTCAGGGGGTGCCCGCGACCCGTTTCTGCCAGGACCGCTGGAAGGCGAAGCGGGCCGCCTCCACCTCGTGCCGCTGGTCGGCGTGCAGCACCCCGAGGGCGTACGCGGTCGCCGGGGCGATCCGCGGGGTCCGGGCCGCCGACGCCGCCGCCGCGGCGGCCTCCGAGGCGTCCCGGTGCAGATTGAGGGCCTGGCCGGCCGCCAGCAGGCGTACGTCCAGCGGCGGGCCGTCCCCGTGGAGGACCTCACCGGCGTAGCGGTGCAGCCGCAGCAGCAGCCGTACCTGGTGCCAGGGGCCGTCCTGGGGGTGCGGGGCCGGGTCGGGGGAGAGGCCGTGGACGAGGGCCTCCGCGTTGTACGGGTGCCCGGCGGTGACCAGGGGCAGCGCGGTCACCGCGTCGTTCAGGCGCTCGCCCGCGGCGGCGGCCAGCGGGCGCAGGTCGGCGCCGGCGGCGGCCGGGGTCAGGGGGACCTCGCTGGCCAGTACGGCGACCTTGTCGGCGACCGCGTGGAAGCGGGAGGAACCGAGGGCCTGGAGGGCGGTGGAGTGGGCCCGGGTCCGGGCGAGGGTGAGCTGGCGTTCCAGGAGGGCGCCGGCCTTGGCGGCGCCCACGGTGAGGTTGCCGCGTTCGGCGGTGGCGGTGGCCGGTGCGGCCGCTCCGCTGCCCCGGCCGCTCGCGGGTGCCGGGACGCCCCGGCCGGCGCCGGTGATCCGGCCGCCCACGGCCGAGGCCGCCGACTGCGCGGGGAACACGGCCGAGCCCGACAGCCGGTGCAGGGCCAGCAGCAGCCGCTCCAGCCGGGCCGCGCACGCGTGCTCCAGCGCCAACGTGCCCGACAGCCATGCCAGTTCGGGGCGCATCTCCTCGGACCAGTCGGCGTCCAGGAGCGGCCGGAAGGTGTGCAGGCTGCCGCTGATCCGGCGGGCCGAGTGGCGCAGGGCGCGCGCCGCGTCGACGGACTCCTCCGTGCCGTTCTGCCCGCCGCCGGTCTCCCGGTGCAGTCGCAGTGCGCGGAGGAACTCCGTGGCCTGGCCGCGCAGGTAGCCCGCGAGGGCGTCACCTGTCACGGCCCTGGCCGTGGGATCCGTCGGGTCAAGGTGTTGCTGTGCCACGCCGGCGCCTCCGGGCGTCTATGAGCATCTCCTGGACGTTGCGCAGGGGTTGGCCTTCCGCGTCGGTCGCGTGCCGGGTCCACTCGCCGTCCGGGCCCAGGTGCCAGGAGGAGGTGGTGTCCGACATGCCGGTCTCCAGGAGCCGGCTGATCGTGGCGCGGTGGGCCGGATCGGTGACCCTGACGAGGGCCTCGATCCGTCGGTCGAGGTTGCGGTGCATCATGTCGGCGCTGCCGATCCACACCTCGGGCTCGCCTCCGTTGCCGAAGCCGAAGACGCGGGAGTGTTCGAGGAAGCGGCCGAGGATGGACCGTACGCGGATGTTCTCGGACAGGCCGGGGACGCCGGGCCGCACCGCGCAGATGCCGCGCACCCACACGTCGACCGGGACGCCCGCCTGGGACGCGCGGTAGAGCGAGTCGATGATCGCCTCGTCCACCATCGAGTTGACCTTGATGCGGATGAACGCGGGGCGCCCGGCACGGTGGTGCTGGACCTCCTTGTTGATCCGGGCGATCAGGCCGTCGCGCAGGGACTTGGGGGCGACCAGCAGGCGGCGGTAGGTCTCGCGGCGCGAGTATCCGGAGAGCCGGTTGAAGAGGTCCGAGAGGTCGGCGCCGACCTGGGGGTCCGCGGTCAGCAGGCCGAGGTCCTCGTAGAGGCGGGCCGTCTTGGGGTGGTAGTTGCCGGTGCCGACGTGGCTGTAGCGGCGGAGGGTGTCGCCCTCCTGGCGGACCACGAGCGACAGCTTGCAGTGGGTCTTCAGGCCGACCAGGCCGTAGACGACATGGCAGCCGGCCTCCTCCAGCTTGCGCGCCCACTTGATGTTGGCGTGCTCGTCGAAGCGGGCCTTGATCTCGACCAGGACGAGGACCTGTTTGCCGGCCTCGGCGGCCTCTATGAGCGCGTCGACGATCGGGGAGTCGCCGGAGGTGCGGTACAGGGTCTGCTTGATGGCGAGGACGTCGTCGTCGCCGGCCGCCTGCTCCAGGAAGCGCTGCACGGACGTGGAGAACGAGTCGTAGGGGTGGTGCAGCAGCACGTCCCGGTTGCGCAGGGCGGCGAAGATGTCGGGCGCGGACGCGGACTCGACCTCGGCGAGGTCGCGCTGGGTGCCCGCGATGAACTTGGGGTACTTCAGCTCGGGCCGGTCGAGCGAGCCGATGCGGAACAGGCCGGTGAGATCGAGCGGGCCCGGCAGCGGGTAGACCTCGGCCTCGCTGATCTTCAGCTCGCGCACCAGCAGGTCGAGCACCTCGCGGTCGATGGACTCCTCGACCTCCAGGCGCACCGGCGGTCCGAAGCGGCGCCGCATGAGTTCCTTCTCCAGGGCCTGGAGCAGGTTCTCGGCGTCGTCCTCCTCGACTTCGAGGTCCTCGTTGCGGGTGAGCCGGAACGCGTGGTGCTCCAGGATCTCCATGCCCGGGAAGAGTTCCTCCAGGTGGGCGGCGATGACGTCCTCCAGGGGGACGTACCGGCCCGGCGAGGACTCCAGGAAGCGGGAGAGCAGCGGCGGCACCTTGACGCGCGCGAAGTGTCGGTGCCCGGTGACGGGGTTGCGGACGACGACCGCGAGGTTCAGCGAGAGGCCCGAGATGTACGGGAAGGGGTGTGCGGGGTCGACGGCCAGCGGGGTCAGCACGGGGAAGATCTGGTGCCGGAACAGGGTGAACAGGCGCGCCTGTTCCTTCTCGGTCAGCTCGTTCCAGCGGACGAGGTGGATGCCCTCCTCCGCGAGCGCGGGGGCGACGTCCTCGTGGTAGCAGGCGGCGTGCCGGGCCATCAGTTCGCGCGAGCGGGCCCAGATCATCTCCAGCACCTCGCGCGGCTGCAGGCCGGACGCGGAGCGGGTGGCGACACCGGTGGCGATACGGCGCTTGAGGCCGGCCACCCGGACCATGAAGAACTCGTCCAGGTTGCTGGCGAAGATCGCGAGGAAGTTCGCGCGTTCCAGGAGCGGGGTGTTGGGGTCCTCGGCGAGTTCCAGGACTCTCTCGTTGAACGCGAGCCAGCTGCGCTCCCGGTCCAGGAAGCGGCCCTGCGGAAGCTGGGGCCCGTCGTACGGCGATTCCTCGTACTCGTCGAGGTCGGCGTCGATGTCGGGTTCCAGATCGGAGACCGCGGCCGACACGGTGTGCGGGCGGTGGGCGGCTATGGAGCCCACGGAGGGCTGCGCGTGCTGGACCTGTGCCTGGGCGTTGGGCTGGCTGCTCATGTGCCCATTGTTCCGCGCCACCGGCGATACGGGCGCGTCGGACAGCGCCGGAAGGAGCGGGACGACGGTCCCGTTGCTCCCGTTCACCTCGGGAGGCGGCGAAGGCTCTGGCACGACGGGCTTCATTCGCCGAGCGTCGCAAGCCCGTCTGAACCAATGGTTACGGCGACATGGCGTGCGGGATATCGGGGGGCGGCTCCCGGACGTCTACGGCACGGAAACGAACGTAATGGATGCCTGGGAGCCACCGTGCGGCGGGTTCCGGTCAGGAGGTGCGGCGGCGCAGCAGGGTGAAGGCGGTGGCGAGGAGCAGGGCGGCGAGGGCCAGGGCGATGCCGGTCTCCACGAGCTGGAGGGGCCAGAAGTGGAAGCCGGGCTGGTAGCCGACGTAGGAGTCGGTGCGTACGACGCTGCCGCGGGCCGCCGTCGGCCACAGGTGCGGGCGGGCGAAGCCGAGGGTGGTGAGGGCGAGGCCCGTGGCGGCGATCGCGAGGCCGGCCGCGGTCAGGGCGTGGCGCTGGAGGAAGCCCGCGAGGGTGCCGATGGCGAGGCCGAGGAGGGGGTGGACGATCGCGAGGGTGCCGTTCGCGGTGAAGGTCTCGTCGTTCCACGGGTTCCAGCTCAGCGGCACTTTGTGGGCGTCGAACAGCAGCCGGTGCAGCAGGACGAGCACGGTGCTGCCGGCGGTGAGCAGCGCGGCGGGCACGGCGAGGCTGGTGGCCAGCCAGCGGGTCGGGGAGACGCCCTGGGTCCAGACGAGGCGTGCGGTGCCGCGCTGCAGTTCGCGGGCGACGAAGGTGCCCGCCCAGACGGCGGCGAGATAGGGGACCCACCCGATCAGCACCTCGGCGACGGTGTACGCCGCGTGGTAGAGGGTGATCGCGTTGCTCCAGGAGCACGCGTCCCCGGCGCACCGGCGTTGCCAGTCGGCCCGGGCCGCGTTCCCGCCGGGGCCGTAGGCCCACAGCAGCCCCCCGGAGACGGCGGTGACGAGTACGGCCCACCCGATCAGGGCGGCCCGGTGCAGGCGCAGCACGGCCCGCCACATGCGGGCCGGTCTCGGGCGGACCGTCGGGTCCACGGCGAAGGCGGTCATACGGCGGCTCCCTTGGTGTTCGTACGGCGGCCGAGCAGGGCGAAGGCGGCGGCGGTGGCCAGGGCGGCGACGGCGAGGATCAGGGCCGTTTCGGTGAGCTGGAGGGGCCAGAACTGGGAGGAGGGGTGGTAGTCCCGGTAGTGGCCGACGACGTCATGGGCGGCGAGGCACGCCTGGCCGGCTCCGGCGCACGGGTCGGGGATGTGGGCGCCGGTGGCGGTGACGGCGCCCTGACCGCCGTAGATGGCCGCCGTTTTCGCCGGGTAGCCGTGCGGCAGGGTGCTGACGGCGGACTTCCACGGCCAGAGGTGGGGGCTCGCCCACAGGACGAGGGTCCTCGCGATCAGGGTCGCGACGGCGGCGACGGCGAGGCCGGCCACGGCACGGCGGACGGCCAGACCTCCGAGGGCGCCGAGGGCGAGGCCGAGCAGCGGGAACGCGACGGCGACGGGACCGTTGGCTTCGAAGGTGCCGCTGTCGGACCAGTTCCAGCCGTCCGGTATGCGGTGCGCGTCGAAGAGCAGGCGGTGCAGCAGCACGAGCAGGGTGGTGCCCGCGGTGAGCAGTGCGGCCGGGACGGCGAGCTTGGCCGCCAGCCAGCGGGCCGGGCTGACCGCCTGGGTCCAGGCGAGTTCCGCGGTGCCGTTCTCCAGTTCGCGGCCGATCAGCAGGCCGCCCGCCCAGAGGGCGACGAGGACCGGCAGGAAACCGATCGCGGCCTCGCTGAACCGGTAGGCGAGGTGGTAGCCGTCGATCGAGTAGTCCCAGTCGCAGAGGTCGGCGGTGCACTTCCGTCGCCACGCGGCGCTCGCCGCGCTCCCTCCCGGGCCGTACGCCCACAGGAGCACCGCCGAGACGGCGGCGACGAAGACTCCCCAGAGGATCAGGGCGGGCCGGTGCAGCCGCAGGACGGCGCGCCGCGGTCGGGCACCGGTGGGTCTCATGGCCAGGGCGGTCATACGGCGGCTGCCTTGCGTGCGGGCGCCGAACCGGTGCGGCGCTTGAGGAGTCGGAACGCGGCCACCGTCAGCAGGCCGGTGACGGCGAGGACGATCGCGGTCGCGGTCAACTGGAGTGGCCAGTAGTGGGATTGGGGGTGGTAGTCGTTGTAGTAGCCGACCGCGTCGAGCTTGGAGTAGGCGGTCTCGCAGGGGCCGTAGGTGGTGCTGCCGCACAGGTGGCCGGAGAGGTGCTTGCCGGTGGAGGTGACCAGGCCCTGGTCGACGACGATGCCGGAGCCGGCCGGGACGCTGTGGGTGAGGCTGCTGACCGTGGTGACCGAGGGCCACAGGTGGGGTGTCGCGAGGGCGACGACGCTCCACAGGAAGCCGGTGCTCGCCAGTGAACCGACCAGCGCGCCGAGGGAGTTGCGCTTGTACAGCCCCCAGAGGACACCGCTCGCCAACCCGGCCAGGGCCATCGCGGTGGTGGCCGTGCCGTTGGCGGCGTAGGTGCCGAGGTCGTACCAGTTCTTGGCCGTGTCGATCCGGCCCCGGCTGTTGGACCAGGCCCAGTGGTGCAGTCCCGCCAGCAGCCCGGAGCCGACGGTGACCAGCACGGCCGGGACGGCGAGCTTCGCGGTCAGCCAGCGGGCCGGGGAGACGGCCTGCGTCCACGCCAACTGCGCGGTGCCGCTTTCCAGTTCACGGCTGACCAGCGCGGCACCGGACCAGGCGGCGACCAGGAACGGGGCGGCGACGACGGCGATCGTCGTGTACGTGTACCAGTCCTTGTAGCGGCCGATCGCGCCCGCGTCGTACACGCAGCTGCCCGTGCCGCAGGCGCGGTACTGCTTCCAGGCCTCGGCCGAGGCGTCGGTGAGCGGCCCGCCCAGCCACAGCAGCAGGCCGGCGACGACGAGCACGAAGGCGATCCAGGAGAGCAGGGCCGGCCGGTGCAGCCGGATCAGCCAGCGCAGCAGATGCGGCGACCGGGCCGGGCGCGAGGTGAGCGCCGGAGATGGGGCGAGGGCGGTCATGCGGCGGTCTCCGGGCTCTCGGGGGTGGGTACCTGCTGGAGGCTGGGGGTGGATCTAACTGCTGTCCCGGCCGGTGAATGGTTAGAACAGACCCCACACTCCAGAAGGTGCAGGACCGGGCGCCAGGCCGCCGGCCGTGTGGCGAGGGCGGTCACGCGACGGTCTCCGGGGTCTTGGTGGTGGGGGCCTGGGGGTTGCGGAGGTAGGAGAGGACCAGCTCCTCCAGCGTGGGGGTGTCGGTCCGCCAGTCGGCGGCCAGCGGAGCCAATGGGCGGATCAGGGCGGTGAGTTGGCGGCCGGTGGTGCGCGACTCGACGACCGTGTGCGCGTCGAGCACGGTGTCGGCGGGCGCGGACACCCGCCGGTGCGCGGCCAGCAGGTCGTCGATCTCGCCCGCGATACGGACCTTGCCGTCGCCGATCAGCAGCAGGTGGTCGCAGGAGTCCTCCAGTTCGGCCACCACGTGCGAGGACATCACGATCGTGGTGCCGGACTCGGCGGCCTGTGCCATGAGCAGGCCCATCATCTGGTGCCGGGCCAGCGGGTCCAGGTCGGCCATCGGCTCGTCCAGGAGCAGTAGTTCGGGCCGTTTGGCCAGCGCGAGGGCGAGCGCGACGCGGGTGCGCTGGCCGCCGGAGAGCGCCCGGATGCCCGACTTCGGGTTGAGGTCGCCGTCGGCGACGATGCGCTCGGCGACCGAGGCGTCCCAGCGGTCCGTGTTGAGGTCGGCGCCCATCCGCAGCGTCTCGGCGACCGTGAGCTGCGGATAGAGGGGCTTGTCCTGAGCGACGTAGGAGACCCGTTCGCGGGCCGCGCCCGGGCGCTCGCCGAGGACGGACATCCCGCCCTCGCTGGGGGCCAGCAGCCCGGCGGTCAGCGCGAGGAGCGTGGACTTGCCCGCGCCGTTGGGGCCGACGACCGCGCAGACACGTCCGGCGGGCAGCCGGAACGCGCAGTCCCGCAGCGCCCACCCTCCCCGCCGGCCGAACCGCTTGCCGAGCGCGACGGCCTCTATCGCGGCGGTGCCTGTCATGAAGGTTCTCCTTGGAAGTGCTTTTCGAGTACGGCGGTGAAGAGCGCGGCGACGTCGTCCCGGCCCAGGCCGGCGGCCCGGGCCCGCTCGGCCCAGTCGTCCAGCTCTAAACGCAGGGGCGAGTCGGCGGGCGTGGTGCTCAGCCCTTTACGGACGAAGGTGCCGAGGCCGCGGCGGGCCTCGACCAGTCCCTCGCGCTCCAGCTCGCGGTAGGCCTTGAGGACGGTGTTCGGGTTGATGGCGGTGGCCTCGACGACCTCGCGGGCCGTGGGCAGCTTGTCGCCGGGCTCCAGCATTCCCAGGTGGAGCGCCTGCTTGGTCTGCTGGACGATCTGGACATAGGTGGCCACGCCGCTGTGCCGGTCGATGCGGTACTCGACCACTGGGGTTCCACCACCCTTTCACTAATTGAGTAGTGAAAGGGTGGTGGAAGACGGCTGCGAAAGTCAAGAGAGATCTGTGCGCCGATCCGTGAACCGGTCGGCGGGGCTCGTGCGATGAGGAGATGTGAGCGATACGGGAAGCGACGGGGAGCTGCTGCGGGCCATCGCGGCGGACGGCGACCGACGCGCGTTCGAAGAGCTGTACCGGCGGTACGCGCCGTGGCTGACCGCGCGGCTGCGCGGCCGGTGCGCCGACGCCGGGATGGTCGACGACGTCGTGCAGGAGACGTTTCTCGCGGTGTGGCGGGGCAGTGCCCGCTACCGCGAGGACGGCGACGTGGCCGGGTGGCTGTGGCGGATCGGGTCGCGGCGGCTGATCGACGTGCTGCGCGGCGACGGCGCGCGCGGCCGGATGCGGCAGGCGCTGGCGCGGCTGCGGCACCGGGACGAGGCGTCGGCGGAGGAGCGCGTGCTCACGGGGGTGGAGCACGGGGACCTCGCCGGCGCCCTGGTCCGGCTCTCGCCGGAGCTGCGGGCGGTCCTCCAGGCCACCGTGATCGACGGGCTGACCACCCGGGAGGCGGCCGTCCTGCTGGGCATCCCGGCCGGCACGGTCAAGACACGGGCCATGCGGGCCCGTAAGCAACTGCGGGAGGAGCTGGCATGACCTGGCATGTGGCCGAAGACGACGTACGCGCCTATGCGCGGGGCGAGTTGGCACCGCCCATGCTCTGGTCCGCCGACACGCACATCGCCAAGTGCGCTGATTGCCGGGCCCTGTTGGCGTCCGTCACCGACCCCGTCGCGCTCGACGCGGGCTGGGAGCGCCTCGACGCCGAACTCGACGCCCCCAAAAGGGGGTTGGTGGAGTCGCTGCTCGTGCGGATCGGCGTCGCCGACCACACTGCACGGCTGCTCGCGGCGACGCCGGTGCTGCGCCGCTCATGGCTCGGCGCGGTGGTCGCGCTGCTGGTGATGACGGTGCTCGTCACCAACTCCCTGAAGACCGCGACCTCCCCGACCCTCTTCCTGGGCCTGGCCCCGCTGCTCCCGCTCGCGGGGGTGGCGCTGTCCTACGGCCCGAAGTTCGACCCGACCTACGAGATGACCGTCGTCGCCCCGCTGCACGGCTTCCGGCTCCTGATGATCCGCACGGTCGCCGTCCTGACCGCCGGCCTCGGCTTCAACCTCCTCGCGACCCTGGCCCTGCCCGGCTACGGCCTGGCCGCGCTCGGCTGGCTGCTGCCCGCGCTGGCCCTGACCACGACGGGCCTCGCCCTGACCCCCCGCCTCGGCCCGGTCCTCGCACCGTCCCTGGTCGGCGGCGGTTGGGTGCTGTTCCTGCTGGCCGCCTACGAACGGCACTCCGGAACGACGCTCGTGCCCTTCACTCCGGCCGGACAGGGGGTGGCCGCGGGGGTGGCCGCGCTCGCCGCCGGACTCCTGTACCTGCTGCGGGACCGCTTCGACTCCCGCCCGACCGCCTTCGGGCCCCTCATCTGAACCCCACGCGTTCCGCGTCCGAATCCCACGCGTTCCGCGTCTCTCGAACCCTGACTGGAGTTCCGTACATGACCACCACCGTCTCCGCGGCCGGGCTCAGCCTGCGCTACGGCTCGACGCACGCCCTCGACGACGTGTCGCTGCGGCTCGGCGAGGGCGTCACCGGGCTGCTCGGCCCCAACGGGGCTGGAAAGACCACCCTGTTGAGGGTGCTCGCCACCACGCTGCCCGCCGACTCGGGCACGTTCACCGTGCTCGACCACGACCCGAGCACCACCGGCGGACGCCAGGAGGTGCGGCGCGTCCTCGGCTATCTGCCGCAGACGCCCGGCTTCCACCCGGACTTCACCGCCTTCGAGTTCGTCGACTACGTCGCGATCCTCAAGGAACTCACCGACCGCGAGGGACGCCACCGCGAGGTGCGCCGGGTGCTGGAAGAGGTCGACCTCTCGGACGTGCGCGGCAAGCGCATCAAGAAGCTGTCCGGCGGGATGCGGCAGCGCGTCGCGCTCGCGGCGGCCCTCGTCGGCGACCCGGGCTTCCTCGTCCTCGACGAGCCGACCGTCGGCCTGGACCCCGAACAGCGCATGCGCTTCCGGGAGTTGATCGCGAGGGCGGGCGAGGGCCGCACGGTCCTCCTCTCCACCCACCAGACCGAGGACGTCGCGATGCTCTGCAACCGCGTCGTCGTCATGGCCGCCGGCACCGTCCGCTTCGACGGCACCCCGGCCGAACTCACCGCACGGGCCGCCGGCCGGGTGTGGAGCGGCACGGAACGCGACCCCGCCGCGATGGCGGGCTGGCGCACCGGCCTCGGCGCCTTCCGCAACGTCGGCGACCCGCCCCCCGGCGCGGAACTCGTCGAACCCACCCTGGAGGACGGCTACTTGATCACCCTCGACGGCATGGCCGCGGAGGTGGCCGTATGAACGCCGTACTGGAGAAGGCACCGCCGGCCGAACGCGCCGACGAGGAACGACGTTCCTGGGTGGCGGTGTTGGCGCTGGCCCTCTTCGAAGCCCGCAAACTCCTGCTCCGCCTCCCGGTGTTGCTGATGTTCGTCCTCTACGCCGCCTGGATCGGCTGGACCATGCGCGACGCCTGGACCACCTACCCCGCTCTCCAGGACGTCGACCGCGCCACCCAGACCGGCCCGCTGCTGCCCGCCCTGGCCGTCCTGCTCTGCGCCAACCAGGCCGTGCTCCGCTCCCGACGCCAGGACACCGACCGGCACTTCGACGTGCTCGCCCTCGAACCCTGGCGCCGTACGGTCGCGTTCGCGCTCTCCGTCGTACCGGCCGCCGCGCTCACCGCGCTGCTGGTGGCCGCGCAGTTCACCTGGGGCGTGCTCGCGCCCGGCTCGGTGGGCCACGGCTCGGTGGGCGAACTGCTCGTCGGACCGCTGACGGTGCTGCTCGCCGGGGCGGCCGGAGTGCTGCTGGCCCGGGTGGTGAGGTCACCGTTCGCGGCACCGATGCTCCTGGTGCTGACGTTCTTCTCGACGCTCTTCCTCGGGGCGATCTCGGCCGGCTCCGACGACAGCGCCACGCGCTGGCTGGTCCCGGTCATCGGCGACGCGAGCAGCAAGACGCTCCCCTCCGACCTGCTGGGCCGCCCGGCCGCCTGGCACGCGCTCTACCTGGCCGGACTCGCCCTGACCCTGGCCCTCGCGGCGGTACTGGTCAACGGCGGCCGCAAGAAGACGGTGGCGGCGGCACTCGTGGTGGCGGTCGGCCTGGGCACCTGGGGTGCGGTGGGCCAGGCGGCCAAGGTGTCCAAGGCGACGACGGACGCCCGCGTGCTGGCCACCCTCAACCCGGCCAAGGTCCAGTCCTGCGCCCGGCACGGCAACTCCACGTACTGCGCGTTCCCCGAGTGGATGCCCCGCACCGGCACCTGGGCGAAGGTCACGGACCACGTCCAGTCCCTGGCCGGCGGCACCGCCGCCCAGGAGAAGCTGCTCGTACGGCAGCGCGTCGAGGCCCGCTACGGCATGGACGGCGACGGAGCCATCGAACCGTCCACCGTGCCCTACCAGGTGACCGTCGGCACGCGCTGGGGCGGCCCCCGGGTACCGGAGTTCGCCGCGGCGGTCTCCTCCGTGCTGGTCATGGGCAGCGAGAAGGCGACCAGTTCGCTCTGCGACGGCCGCGTGGTCACCATCATGTGGCTGGCGCTCGGCTGGCAGTCCGACCCGCTGACCCAGCTGCGCGCGGTCCGGCTCGACGACAGCGTGACCGGCTCCGCGATCGTGCTCTCGCCGACCAACCCGATGTCGATGACGGCCGAACAGACCACGGTCGTACGGGAGTTGCTGGAGGCCGACAAGGCCACGATCGCCCCCAAGGTGAAGGCGCACTGGGCGGAGCTGACGGCACCCAAGGTGACCACCGCGAAGGTGGCCGGACTGCTGGGCGTCAAGGCGCCGACGGGAGCGGACAAGTGCGGCGAGTGACCACAGGGTCGTTGGGGCAGCTGGCGCGCCCGGTGCTGCGCGCCCTGCCCCGGCGGGCCCTCGGCGCGGGGGCCGCCGCGGGACTGCTGCTGGCCGCGCTCCCCAGACTTCTCTCGGACGACCCCGACCCCTGGACGGCCCTCCTGCTGCTGCGCGGCGCCGCACTGGCCTTCGCCCTGGGCCTGACGTTCCTCCTGGACGACCCGTCCCGCCACGTGACGGCGGCGGTACCGACCCGCCGCATGCTCCGCACCGCCCTGCGCACCGCGCTGATCGCCCCGCTGGCCGCCCTGTGGTGGACGGCGGCCGTCCTGCTGATCCCGGCCCAGGTACGCCCCCCGGTGGGCGACATCACCCTGGAGGCCGCCGCGGCGGCGGTCGTCGCCCTGGCCGCGTCGGCCACCGCGATCCGCCTCACCGACGAACCGGAACCGGGCCAGCGCGTGGCCATCAGCCTCCTCGCCACGTCCATGGCGGCGGCCCTGCTGCTCCCGACGGAGTGGGGCCTGTTCGCCACACCGAAGGAGAAGTGGTGGGCACCGGGACACGACCACTGGGCACTCATCCTGACGGCCGCGGCCCTCCTATGGACAGCCTGCGGCCCGGAACCACTGCGACGCAGGCGGTTCCTGTCGACACGGCCCGCGAAATTCAGCCCGTCCGGCGTTTGAGGACGAGGCCCCTTCAGGGCCGATGGGGGGCTGGGGGCGCAGCCCCCAGGGACGCCCGGACCGACGTACCGGTCGTCATGACTCCGACCGGTACATCAGGTCCGTCTCGAACGTCGTGAACCCCAGCCGCTCGTACACCGACACCGCCGCCTTGTTGTCCGCGTCGACGTACAACATCGCGGTCGGCAACCGCTGCGCGGCCAGGTGCCGCAGGCCGATCGTCGTCAGGGCCTTGCCCAGCCCGCCACCCTGCGCGCCGGGCAGCACCCCGACGACGTACACCTCGCCCCGCTGCTCCTCCGCGTGGACCTTCGTCCAGTGGAAGCCGATCAGTTCGCCGTCGCGCTCGGCCAGGAAGAACCCCTCGGGGTCGAACCACGCCTCGGCCTTGCGGTCGTCCAGGTCCCGCTGGGTGAGGGACCCCTGTTCCGGGTGGTGGGCGAAGGCCGCGGCGTTGACGGCGAGCCACGCCGCGTCGTCGGCGCCGGGCACGAAGGTCCGTACCGTCACGCCCTCCGGAAGCACCGGCTCGGGCAGTTCCAGATCCGCCAACGACCGCCGCAGCTGGCGCAGTTCGCGGAACAGGGCGAGCCCGAGCACCTGGGCCAGGTGGCGCGCGGCGGGATGCCCGCCGTGCGCCCACACCCGCAGCCGCTTCCCGGACGCGGCCAGCAGCGCGGCGCCGAGCGCCCGACCGTGCCCGTGCCCCCGCTCCGAGGGCCGTACGACGAGTTCCGCGGCCGGTGCCTCCACCGGGTCGGTGTCCTCCAACTGCCCGTAGCCGACCAGTTCTTCGCCCAGGGTGAGCAGCAGATGCGAGACCCCGGGCCGCGCACCCCCGCGCAGCTGCAGCCGCCCCTGCTCGGACACCGCGGGCTGCCCGTCGGTCCCGGCGGCCTCGGCGATCAGCGCGAGGACGGCCCCGGCCTGGTCCGGGGTCAGCTCGGAATAGGTCTCGATGGAACGGGAGATGGGCGCGGGCCGTGCGGTGTCGTCGCTGGTCATGGCCTCAGGGTAAGCGGACCCACCAGCAAAGTGGCGGCAAAGAAGAAACCAGGATGTAACCAAGAACCCCCTGTCACGCTACGCGCGTTGACCCTAGGCTGCGCCGGAACGTGGTGACTTCTCAGCCGACTCACAGGGGGGCTCATGCCAGCCACTTCCCAGCCGTTCCGCCCGCGCAGACGCCGTGTCGCAGGCCTGCTCGCCGCCGCCGCGAGCCTGGCCACGGCCGGTGCGCTGGCCGCCGCGCTGCCCGCCGACGCGCACGGAAACCCGAGCGGCGACCACGGGCACAAGCCCAGCCGCTACCAGGACGTACAGCTGCTGTCCTTCAACGACCTGCACGGCAACCTGGAGCCCCCGTCCGGTTCCTCCGGCCGGGTCACCGAACTCCAGGCGGACGGCACGACGAAGACGATCGACGCGGGCGGTGTCGAGTACCTCGCGACGCATCTGCGCGAGGCCCGCAAGAACAACCCGTACTCGATCACCGCGGCCGGCGGCGACATGGTCGGCGCCTCCCCGCTGATCTCGGGTCTGTTCCACGACGAGCCGACCATCGAGGCCCTCAACAAGCTCGACCTGGACGTCACTTCGGTCGGCAACCACGAGTTCGACGAGGGCGCCAAGGAGCTGGCCCGGCTGCAGAACGGCGGCTGCCACCCCACCGAGGGCTGCTACACGGACAAGAAGTTCACGGGCGCCGACTTCCCCTACCTCGCGGCCAACGTCCTCGACGAGAAGACGAAGAAGCCGATCCTCAAGCCGTACTGGGTGTGGAAGAAGAACGGCGTCAAGGTCGGTTTCATCGGCGTCACGCTGGAGGGCACCCCGGGCATCGTCTCCGCGGACGGCGTCAAGGGCCTCCAGTTCAAGGACGAGGTCGAGACGATCAACAAGTACGCCAAGGAGCTGCAGAAGCAGGGCGTCAAGTCGATCGTCGCGCTGATCCACGAGGGCGGCTTCCCGGCCTCCGCCTCCTACAACTACGACTGCGACGCGTCCGGCGGCGGCTCCGGCATCTCCGGCCCGATCGTCGACATCGCGAAGAACGTCACCCCGGCCGTCGACGCCCTCGTCACCGGCCACACCCACAACGCCTACGTCTGCACGATCGACGACCCAAGTGGCAAGCCCCGTATGGTCACTTCGGCCGCGTCCTTCGGCCGCCTCTACACGGACACCACGCTGACGTACGACCGCTGGACCGGCGACATCGCCCGTACGGCGGTCAAGTCCGCGAACCACGTGGTCACCCGGACCGTGCCCAAGGCCGCCGACATGACCGCCCTGATCAGCAAGTGGAACACCCTCGCCGCTCCCATCGGCAACCGCGCCATCGGCTACGTCTCCGCCGACGTCAACAACACCGGCACCGAGTCCCCGATGGGCGACCTCATCGCCGACGCCCAGCTCGCGTACGGCAAGGAGCTGGACCCGGAGACCGACCTCGCGCTGATGAACCCGGGCGGGGTGCGGGCGGGCCTGACCTACGCGGCCAAGGGCGCGGAGGGCGACGGCGTGGTGACGTACGCCGAGGGCTTCACGGTGCAGCCGTTCGCGAACACCGTGAACCTCCAGAACTTCACCGGCGCGCAGGTGATCCAGACGCTCAAGGAACAGGTGAGCGGTACGAACGCGGCGGCGCCGAAGATCCTCCAGCCCTCGTCCGGACTGACGTACACGCTGGACCTGACGAAGACCGGCGCGGACCGCGTGGTCACGGACTCCATCCGCCTGAACGGCGCCGCGATCGACCCGGCCGCCACCTACCGCGTCGCGACGAACAGCTTCCTCGCGGGCGGCGGCGACGGCTTCCCGACGCTGGGGCAGGGCACCGGTGACCTGGTCGGCACGGACGACCTCACCGCGCTGGCCCAGTACCTGACGGCCCACTCCTCGGCGGCGAGCCCGCTCACGCCTCCGGCGGCGAACCGGATCACGGTCGTGCAGTAGCAGTCAGCAGTTCGTCCCTGCTCAGGGGCCCGGTGCCGCAGGTCGGCGCCGGGCCCCTTCCGTTTTCCCGAGGCCTGGGCCGTTCTAAATTCTGTGTAAGGGCGGGTTCAGTTCCGCGAATTCCATAAGAATCACCCATGGCAATCGCACAGGAAGGTCTAAGCCAAAATCGCTTTTCCTGCGCCAGAAGTCCAGTAGTGTTTTCCATGTCGAAAGCGAACAGCGCAAACGACAGAGGCAACACAAGACAAAGGAGAGCACCATGAGCTTCCACAAGATCGTCCCGGTCAAGAAGCACCACAAGCCCGCCCCGGCCCCCAAGAAGGCCCCGAAGAAGCCTGCTCCGGCCCCGAAGCGCCGCCCGGTCGGCCACAAGTAAACAGCCCATAAGACGTCGTAACAGGGAGGGAATTAATCATGAGCTTCAACAAGATTCACCCCATCAAGAAGTCCTGCAAGCCCGCTCCGGGAGCCAAGAAGGCGGCCCCGAAGAAGCCCGCCCCGAAGCGTCGCCCGGTCGCCGACAAGGGCTGACAAAGAATTTACAGGCGTAATTCATAGGCAGTTGCAGCAGATCGGTAGAGGAACTGTTGCAGAACCGCAGCAGACACCGCGAAAGCCGTACCAGAGAGGGAAACCGTCATGAGCTTCCACAAGATCGTCCCGA
>NZ_JBITGV010000026.1:0-92592 GCF_044457385.1 Streptomyces sp. NPDC050548 | reverse complement strand
CCGGTCAAGAAGCACCGCAAGCCCGCCCCGGCCCCGAAGAAGCCCGCGCCGAAGAAGCCGGCGCCGAAGCGTCCGGTCGGGCACAAGTAAGCAGTCCGACGAGCCGCAGAAGAAGACCCGCACCACCCCCCACCCGGCCGCACGGCCGAACTCCCAGAGAGGGAACCCACCATGAGCTTCCACAAGATCGTCCCGGTCAAGAAGCACCGCAAGCCCGCCCCGGCCCCGAAGAAGCCCGCGCCGAAGAAGCCGGCGCCGAAGCGTCCGGTCGGGCACAAGTAAGCAGTCCCGAGAGCCGCAGAAGACCCGCAGTACTCCACACCCGGCCACAGCGCCGAACTCCCAGGGAGGGAAACCGTCATGAGCTTCCACAAGATCGTCCCCGTCAAGAAGCACCGCAAGCCCGCCCCGGCCCCCAAGAAGCCCGCGCCCAAGAAGCCCGCGCCGAAGCGCCCCGTCGGGCACAAGGGCTGAGCCGTCACCCAGTGAGGCGGGGCCACCGGTTAGCGAGTCCGCTCGCGCCGGTGGCCCCGCCTCGGCCACGTCCAGGCCATGTACTGATGTTCTGAAGGGAGTTGTTGACCATGAGGGAAGCCCGTGAGGCCTTCCGCCGTTTCTGGCCGCTGACCCGCGGTGACCGCAAGTGGCTCGCGGTGATCATCACCTGCGTCATCGTGTCCGCGCTCGCCGAGACCGCCGCGATCCTCCTCTTCGCGGAACTCACCGACAACGCCCTCAAGGCCGGTTCGCTGTCCGCGTTCTGGGGCCCGGCCGCCGCCTGGCTCGGCGTCGCCGTACTCGGCGCGCTCGTCGGCTACTTCGGCAACTCCCTCGCCACCTGGACCGCCGAACGCTTCGTCCTGCGCCTGCGCGCGAACGTCTTCCGCCATGTCCAGGACCTCCCGCCCCACTTCTTCCAGAAGCACCGCCAGGGCGACCTGGTCGAACGCCTCACCGGAGACGTCGAGGCCATCGAGCAGATGGTCGTGTCCGGCGTGGTCGGCACCATCTCGGCAGCCTTCTCCGCGGTCTTCTACGCCTGCGCGGCCCTGTACCTCCGCTGGGACCTGGCCCTGGCCACGTTCGTCCTGGCCCCCCTGTTCCTGCTCGCCGCCCGCCGCTTCTCGGGCCGCATCAAGCAGGCCTCGCAGGACGAGCGGTCCGCGGACGGCGCGATCACGTCTGTGGTCGAGGAGTCCCTCGGCAACGTCGTGTTGACCCAGGCGTACAACCGCCGCCGCGACGAGGAGAAGCGCCTCGACATCGAGGCCCGCGCGTGGATGAAGGCATCGGTGCGCGGCGCCCGACTCAGCGAGATGTACGAGCAGTTCGTGGAGGTGGTGGAAACCCTCTGCGTCCTCGCGGTCATCGGCCTCGGCGTCTGGGAGATCTCCGCCGACCGCATGACCCTCGGCGCGCTCCTCGCCTTCGCCGCCTTCATCGGCTACCTCTACCCCCCGGTCCGCAACCTCGGCCAGCTCGGCCTCACCCTCACCGCCGCCACCGCCGGCGCGGCCCGCATCAACGAGATCCTGGACGCCACCCCGTCCGTCGGCGACCCGCGCGAACCCGTCCCCGCCTGGCCCGTCCACGGCTGGGTCAGCTTCCACGGTGTGACCTTCCGCTACCCCGGCGCGGCCCGCGACACGGTGAACAACGTCACCTTCAGGGCAGACCCGGGAGAGCTGGTCATCGTCACGGGCGAGAGCGGAGCAGGCAAGTCGACCCTGTCCAAACTCCTCACCCGCTTCTACGACCCCTCCGAGGGCGTGATCTGCCTGGACGGCGTCCCCCTCCGTGACGTACCGCTCGAATTCCTGCGCGAGAACGTGGCGTTGCTGCCCCAGCAGACCCTGATCCTCAACGGCACGATCCGCGAGAACATCGAGTGCGGCCGCCCGGGCGCGACGGACGAGGAGATCGAGCGAGCGGCACGGGCAGCGGCGGCCCACGACTTCATCACGGCACTCCCCGAGGCCTACGGCACGGAGATCGCCCCCGGCACGGCGGCACTCTCCGGCGGCCAGCTCCAGCGGATCGCCATCGCCCGCGCGATGCTGCGCCAGGCCCCGGTCCTGGTCCTGGACGAACCGACGGCCGGCCTCGACTCGGTGGCCGCCCGCCAGGTGATCCAGCCCCTGCGCCGTCTGATGTCCGGCCGTACGACCATCATGATCACCCACGACCTGAGCCTCGCCCCCGACGCCGACCGCATCCTGGTCGTGGAGGGCGGACGCCTGGTGGAGACGGGCACCCACGCGGAACTGGTGTCAAGGGGCGGCGCGTACGCGCGACTTGCGGGCCCGCTGCCGGAGATGGCGATCACGGGACAGGGCACGGGACGGCACCGCGCGGACAACACGATGGTCCTGCGCCAGGTTCCGCCATCGGCGCCCGACGAGACAGTGATCCTGAGGCTCCCGAAGCCGAACAGGTAGATCAGGCACGGGGAGTTGCCCGAAGGGTGTACCCGAGTCCCCGTACGGTGTGGATGAGCCGCGGTTCGCCGCGGCTCTCCAGTTTCCGGCGCAGATACATGACGTAGACGTCGAGGGTGTTGGACGCGGGCTCGAAGTCGAAGCCCCAGACGTGCCGGTGGAGCCGGGACCGGGTGAGCACGGTGCCCGGATGGCGGAGCAGGTACTCCAGCAACAGGAATTCGGTCCGGGTGAGTTCGAGCGGCCGGCCGCCGCGGGCGACGGTACGGGTCCGCGGTTCCATGACGAGATCGTGGAACGCGAGCTGTTCGAGCTCGGGAGGCGGAGGCGTCTCATCGGCCGCCCGCCGCCCACTCCTCCGCAGCAACGCCCGTACCCGGGCGAGCAGTTCATCCACCGCGAACGGTTTGCTGAGGTAGTCGTCGGCGCCGTTGTCGAGGGCGACGATCCGGTCGCCGACGGCGGTCCGCCCGGTGAGCATCAGGATCGGCACGGTGGAACCGGAGGCACGGATACGACGGGTCGCGGCCAGCCCGTCCAGCTCGGGCATGGTGACGTCCATCAGCACGAGGTCGGGCGCGGCGTCGTCGTCAGGTACGCCGAGCAGATCGAGGGCGGTACGCCCGTCCCCCGCGAGGACGGTCTCGTACCCCTCGAACCTGAGCAGCCGCCCGATCCCTTCCCGCACGTCCGCGTCGTCATCGGCCAGCAGAATCTTCCGCGCATCCGCCATTCGAACACGGTGTGACGGGTGGCTGTGCGGGAGCTGGCAGGGGGTTGGCAGCGGGTTATGCGCGGGCCGCCGGGGTCCGGGAGCAGAGCCAGTGGAAGAAGGCGGCGAAAAGGGCGAAGGCGGCGAGCGGGACGCAGAGGAGCAGTAGGAACGGGTCGGGTTCGCGGCCGACGATGATCCGCCACAGCAGGTACAGGAAGGCGACGAGCATGACGCACAGGGCCCCGGAGGTGGCGCGCGTCCAGGCCTGGCGGTGCGCGGCCCGCTCGCGGATCCGTGCCTCGACGGCCGGGCGCGGTTCCCAGTCCATGCCCCGGTACCGGGCCGCCTCGGAGTGCAGGTCGGCCAGCTCGGCTTCGAGGTCGGGGAGCTGCCAGTCGTCGAGGTGCGGGAGGAGGAACCTGCGGCCGTCGTTGTCGTAGAGGTAGGTCAACGACTGGGCGTCGGCGCGGCGTTGGGCCGGATGCGGCTCGACGCGAAGAGCGTAGATGTCGTGCCAGGCCCAGTCGCGGGACCGGACGACCCGGCGGACGGTGATCCCGCCGGGCCCGACCAGGGTCCGCCACCAGCGTGGGGCGATTCCCATCCAGGCGGCCGCGAGCGCCAGAGGCAGCAGCACGAACAGCCCGAACCGGAGGTGGATGTGGTCGGGCGCCGTCAACTGATAAGCGAGGTTCCCCAGCAGAATCCCCACCGGGGCCAGCCGCTTCCGCGACGGCTTCCGCCATCTGCGGTACTCCCGCTCGATCCCGCGCCCGTCCCCGTGCATGAGCCCTCCCCCTGGTCGGCAGGGAAAGAGCGTAAGGCAGGGGGCCGTGTGCGTCAGGAACGGGGTCGGAGTCCCGCATCCGGGATGCGCTCGCCCCGGCTGACGGCGATGCGGATCACGTCCTCCAGCGACTCGGACGCCCTGGTGAGCGCGAAACGCACGGCGCGTTCGCCGGCCTGGGGGTCCGCGAGGACTGCCTTGGTTCCGGCCAACACCTGTTCCCCGGAGTCGAGTTGGGCCGCTTCGATGTCGTCGGCGAGGAGGGAGAGCCGGCTGTCGTGGCTGTCGGCGCTGAGGTAACAGGGCTTGCCGTCGGGGGTGTTCCAGGGCAGCAGCCGCAACTGCCGTTCGCCGCTGGTGCTGTTGGGGGTGCTCATGCGCGCACCACCACTCCGTGGATACGACGAGGTCCGACGTCGATGCCGTGCACGAGTGCCATCAGCAGTAACTCCCAGATTCCTACGACGCGTTCACTCATGCCGGCGCGCTCCTCTGTCCTTGTCGACGTCCTGACGAGCGGTGATTACCGTTCGTGCCTCGATGGTCACTGGTGCGGCGTACGCTGCGGAAGAGGGTCGGCGTTGTCTGCGCGCCCGGGCAACGGGGAGGGGTGACGTGACCGAACAGGTTGACGCCGAGGGCGAGTCGGGCCGTGCGGTGCTGGGGCGGACGCTCCGGTATCTGCGGGAGAAGGCGGGCAAGTCGCTCGGGCAACTGGCCGAGGACACCGGCTACGACAAGAGCTACCTGAGCCGCCTGGAGTCCGGGGAGCGGCTGTCCAAGGTGACGGTCATGGAAGACCTGGACGTGTATTACGAGGCCGGTGAGCTGCTGGTCAGTCACTGGAGGGTGGCGCGGCTGGACGCGTTCATGGATCCGTATAAGCGGTTCATGGGGCTGGAAGCCACGGCTCGGGTGATGTGGAAGTTTGCACCTGCTGTACCTGGACTTGTGCAGACCGAGGACTTCGCTCGGGAGGTGTTGTCTGGAGGCTGGACAACAGCTGACGCTGACGAAATGGTCGAGGAACAGGTGGCGGCGCGACTGGGACGGCAGTACGTGCTACGCCAGAGGCCGGCACCCGACGTCCGGATCATCATGGACGAGGTGGCGTTCCGGCGACCCGCGGCCCGCGCAGAGACCTGGCACGACCAGTTGCTTCATCTGGAGACCGTCGCGATGTTGCCGAACGTGACGCTTCAAGTGCTGCCGTTCTCCGCGGGAGTTCATCACCACATGACGGGGTCGCTGACGCTGCTCTGGCAGAAAGACGGCAGCGCTGTCGCCTATGAAGAGGGCGATGACTGCAGTCAGCTCGACGATGATCCAGACGATGTTCTGCGGCGCCGACTGTCCTACGATCGTCTTCGCGACCTGGCGTTGTCCCCGCTGGACTCGCTGGCGTTCATCCGGGCCGTACTGAAGGAGCACCGACGTCATGACGCACACCCCTGACCTCAGCACTGCGGCCTGGCGCAAGTCGAGCTACAGCCAAGGTGGAGACAACAACTGCGTCGAGGTCGCCGACGGTTACACCGGCATCGTCCCCGTCCGGGACAGCAAGACCCCCGCCGCCCGCCCGTTGATCCTCGCGGCCGTGTCCTGGGCCGTATTCGTGGACGGGGTCAAAGCCGGGGCGGCCGTGCACGCGTTCGGGTGACGCGGGTCGAAAGGCCTGACATCCGCCGTTGCGCCTCCCTCATCGTTGATCTTCCGGTCGAATACGCGGCCGGGAGATCAACCACTGAGAGGGAACGGACGAGCCGGTTATGGTCGTAGACACGACGCGTCGAAGGAGGGCACCGGCCATGACTGCTCACGCTGCTGAACCCGAGCCGTCCGTCCCGCCGATGCCCGAGCGGACGCCGAAGGCGCTGCGCGGGGCCATCGCGCAGCACACTCCCGAACTCCTCCCGGACTTCGACGCCCACTGGAAGTGGGCGATCGCCGACGCGTACGACGTGGGTCCCGTGCCCGCGTTCATGGCCCGCTGGTGGGGTGAGTACGCCCTCGCCCGTGATCCCAGGCTGGACGCGCACGTCCGCGACCTCGAACACCGAGCCGCATACGAGTGCACCGACAGCGCCGAGGCCAAAGCCCTCCTCGAAGAGGCGGCGAAGATTCACTACCGGGTCCGAGACCTGGAGCCCGGCGAGTGACCGATGGGTTCATGGGGCCGCCTTGGCAGGCGGATTGGCGAACGAACTGGTCACCGCGAAGGATCCGTACTTTCGTGGCATCAATGCCGACGCCGGGTTATCCGAGGGCATGAGCGTCCTACCGGGCCGGTCCACCGAACCGAAGGGCCGCCACCTCTGCTTCTTCGACCGTGGAAACGGCTGGCTGAAATACACCTTCGTCCGCCGAACCGAAGATCCCCAGATCGTGGTCGAAGAGGTCTTCTGGCAAGAACCTGAGCCTGTTGCCAAGGATCGAGGCGTGTCCGTCAGACAACTGGTCGAGCAACTGGCCGCCGAGCAGCTGACGTTGGAACAGATCGCGGAGCGCGTTGCCGCCGCGCGCGAGGTGCTCTCGGCTCGCACCCCAACGGACGGGCAGCCCTCGCCCCAGCCGTGACCGGCGGTGCAGTTCCAAAGGGCGCGACCCCGAACCGGCTGAGCACCGACCCCCGTTGGAGCAGACCTGCCGATCAACTCCGCTCTTCCTCTACGGCCGGCTCGCCAGCCCATCGTCCAAGTGTGGGAAGCCCCTTGGTCGTTGGCCGCAGCGCCGTAGCCGATCTCCTGGCCCGGGGCCGGGCAGACCGTGACGTGGCCCAGCAACTCCTCGGCTGAGCACACCTTGAGGCGGCCCATCCCGAACAGGGCATCCGAGACCCGGAGTTGCTCCGCCCGCGGTGGCGGGCGCCGGCCGGGGTGAGGTGCTGGCGGGTGAGGCAGTCGTCGGTGAGGAGTTGGGTCAAGGCCTTGATGCTGTCGTCAGGGGCGGGGCAGGGCACGGGAGTTGGGGCCGCGCAGGCGGTGACGACGACGAGCAGTCCGCTGGTCAGGAGCGCGGCCGTACGCAGTGTGGGCATCCAGGGATCAACCTGCCTCGCAGCGCATCTTCGTGTCGCTGACCCCGCCGAACTCGCCGCCCACTCCGTCCAGTTGTCGGAGTAGTCGTCCGGCCGGATCGCGCGGTACCGGCAGCCGCCACCACCCAGGTAGCTGATCGAGTACACGCTGCACGGTGATCGAGTGCAGGCTTCCGCTGCGCACCAATCACGGTTGATCGAATGAGTGTTCGCTTATATGCGACAGCGGCTGCAACAAAAAGGGATATGACATCGGGAACTTCTACACCTACAACATGACCGTGTCCTGGAACGGCGGCGGCGATGAAATTTGGAGCGAGTCGTTCAACGAATAGCATCAGGTGCTGACCTGTCGCCATTGGTGTGCCGACAGGAAAGCACGAAGAAGCCCCTCAGGAGATGCTGAGGGGCTTCTTCGATGATGCCGCCAATTGATTCCCGCCACGCGACGACGTGACTACGGCGCCGATTCCTGCGGAGCCGTGGGCGCCCCCGGCAGTCGTACGGTCGCCACCGTGCCGCCCCCCGACGCACGGGACAACGTCACCTCGCCGCCCGCCTGTTGGACCGTGCGGGCGACGATCGACAGGCCCAACCCCGAGCCCGGCAGTGCCCGTGCGCTCGGTGAGCGCCAGAAGCGGTCGAAGACGTGCGGGATCTCGTCCTCCGGGATGCCGGGGCCGTGGTCGCGGACCGTGAGGACACCGCGCGTGAGCTGGACCTCGATCGTGCCGCCCTCGGGGCTGAACTTCACCGCGTTGTCGAGGATGTTGACCACGGCGCGTTCGAGCGCGGAGGGCTCCGACTGGACGTACCAGGGCTGGACGTCCGCCGTGATCGTCAACTCCGGGCCGCGCAGGCGGGCTCGGCGGAGGGCCGCTTCGACGGTGTCCTGGAGCGAGACGATCTGGACGCGTTCACCTCGCTGGCCTTCCGAACGGGACAGTTCCTGCAAGTCGCCGATCAGGGACGCCAGTTCGGTCATCTGTGCCTTCACCGAGGCGAGTAGTGCCTTGCGGTCCGCCGGGGGGATCGGGCGGCCGGTCTCCTCGCTGCGGGTGAGGAGTTCGACGTTGGTGCGGAGGGAGGTGAGGGGGGTGCGGAGTTCGTGGCCGGCGTCCGCGATGAGTTGTTGTTGCAGCTCACGGGAGTTGGCGAGAGACGTCGTCATCGAGTTGAACGAGCGGGAGAGGCGGGCGATCTCGTCGTCGCTGTCCTCGTCCACGGGGATGCGGACGGCCAGGTCCTCGGTCCGGGCCACGTGTTCCACGGCCTCGGTGAGTTTGTCGACGGGGCGGAGACCTGCGCGGGCCACCGCGAGGCCTGCGGCTCCGGCGCCGACGACTCCGATGCCGGAGACGAGGAGGAGCAGCAGGGCCAGTTCGTTGAGGGTGGACTGAGTGCCCTTGAGGGGCAGGGCGTACACAAGGGCGACGTCCTGCACCACCGAGCGATTGCCGTCGGCGTCGACGGTGATCAAGGGCACCGTCAGCACCCGCACGGGTGTTCCCTTGGTGTCGACGCCGTTGTGGATGATGGTTTCGGTCGGATTCTTGGCGACGGCGATGTCGGCGCTGGTGACCTTCACCGTGCCGGGGGAGTCCGAGGGGATACAGGACTTGCCGTTCGAGCGCACCAGCTGGAAGTAGTACTCGGAGGGCGGGTGAAGACCGTACGTGCCCGAAGGCGGCGAGGCGCTCTGGTTGCAGCTCCTGATCGCGTCCATGACGCTGCGCTGCTGCGGATTGCTCGCCGAGGTCTTGAGCTGGTTGTTGATCTGGCTGTACAGCTTCCCCTGCACGATGAACCAACAGGTCACCGAGACCGCAGCCACGGCGAACGCCACCGCCGCCGCGACCAGCATCGCCAGTCGGGACCGGATCGGCAGTGTCCGGAACCGGTGCAGGAACCGGTCGAGGACCTTCTTCACTCCGCGCCACCCTGCCGAAGGACATACCCCACTCCACGAACCGTGTGCACGAGCCGCGGCTCGCCGCCCGCCTCGGTCTTGCGGCGCAGGTACATCACGTACACATCGAGGGAGTTGGAGGACGGCTCGAAGTCGAAGCCCCAGACCGCTTTCAGGATCTGCTCGCGGGTGAGGACCTGGCGCGGGTGGGCGAGGAACATCTCCAACAGCGTGAACTCCGTGCGGGTCAGTTCGACCTGGCGACCGCTCCGCGTCACCTCGCGCGTCGCGAGGTCCATGCGGAGGTCGGCGAAGGTCAGGGAGTCGTCCTCGGGCGCCTGCCCGGCCGCCGCGGCCGCCGCGTACGAGCTGCGGCGCAGCAACGCCCGTACCCGCGCGAAGAGTTCGTCGAGTTCGAAGGGCTTGACGAGGTAGTCGTCGGCGCCCGCGTCGAGCCCGGTCACGCGGTCGCCCACCGTGTCGCGGGCCGTGAGCATCAGGATCGGGGTGGTCGTCCCGGCGCCCCGCATCCGGCGCGCCGCCGTCAGGCCGTCCATGCGCGGCATCTGGATGTCGAGGACGACCAGGTCGGGCTGGTAGGCGGTCGCCTTCTCCAGCGCGTCCGCGCCGTCGACGGCGACCTCGGTGTCGTACCCCTCGAAGGCCAGACTGCGCTGGAGGGCTTCACGCACCGCCGGCTCGTCGTCGACGATCAGGATGCGCTGGGTGTCACGGTCGCCTTCGGCGGGGCTCATGGGCTGGATTCCTCGGGTGCGGTGGGACAGGGAGACAACGATCGGCTGGTCGCAATCAGCCTCGCATGTTTCCCGGCTGGCGCGTAAAGAGGAGGGGAGGGGAGAAACCGGCTGAGATCGGCCTCGTACGGTGGCGGATCACGCCCGCATCGTCGCCAGCCGGTTCAGCGGCACCTTCCGGTGGTGCGGGTGGGCCGCGCCGGTGCGGAGCCCCATCAGCTCCGGGGCGGGCGCCAGTTCCGGTGCCCGGGCCGCCGGCGCGTGCAGTTCGTACGCCACCCCGAGGGCCAGGCCGAGACCGGCCGCTCCGGTGTCGGTCACCGTGTGCGAAACCTGCTTGATCATGACGTACTCCCTACTGGTTGCTGGAAGAGCAGTGCTCAGCTGTCGGAACCGCCCGCCCGCAGCGAAGCCAGGTCCGCCTTGACGGTGTTGATCGGGATGGCGAAGCCGATGCCGATGTTTCCGGCGTCGGACGACGAGGACGAGGACGAACTCGACGAGTACATCGCGGAGTTGATGCCGATGATGTCGCCGTTCGCGTCGATCAGGGCGCCGCCGGAGTTGCCGGGGTTGAGGGACGCGTCGGTCTGGATGGCCTTGTACGTCGTGGTCGATGAGCCCGTGTCGCCGTTGAACTGCTGGCCGCCGAACTGGAAGGGCCACTGTCCGTTGCCGCCGCCGGAATCCTGGCTCTGGCTCTCGTCGGTCGAGACGGTCACGTCACGGTTGAGGGCGGAGACGATGCCACTGGTGACCGTGCCGGTCAGGCCCTCGGGGGAGCCGATCGCGACGACCGTGTCGCCGACCTGGACGCCGGAGGAGTTGCCGAGGGTGGCGGCCGTCAGGCCGGAGGCGTTCTCCAGCTTGAGGAGCGCGAGGTCCTTCTTGCTGTCGGTGCCGACGACCTTCGCGGTGTACGACTTGCCGTTGCTCGTCTTGACCTTGACCGAGGTGGCGCCGGAGACGACGTGGTTGTTGGTGACGATCTCGCCGTCGGAGGTGATGATCACGCCCGCGCCGGTGGAGGTGCCGTTGCTGAGGGTGGCCTCGACCTCGACCACGCTCGGGCTGACGGTCGCGGCGATGGTGGCGACGTCGCCCCGCTTGCTGGAGGGCACGACCGCAGTGGTGGTGCTGGTGGTGGCGACGGTGTCCTTGCCGGTCAGCTGCTGGAAGGCGTACGCCGTGCCGCCGCCGACGGCCGCGGCGACGATCGCCACGGCGGCGAGCAGCGCGATCGGACCGCGGGTCCGCTTCTTCGGCTTGGGTGCTTCCGCCTGGACGGGGGTGAGGAGAGCCGTGTCGCCGCCACCGCCACCGGAACCGCCGTATCCGTCCGCGCCGAACGCGGCCTGCGGGGCGGGCGAGGGGGCGGGCGTCTGGCCGCCCGGCCACACCGTCGTGCCCGGCTCGACCGTGACCGGCTCCTGAGCCGGCTCAAAAGGCTGAGCGGGCTGAGCGGGCTGCGCCTGCTGGAAGGGCTGGGCCGGCTGCGGCTGGAAGGCCGGCGGGGGCGGCCACTCCGGGTTCACGGGGGAAGAGGCGTGCTGCTGCTGGGGGTACGCCTGCGGCTGGTCGCCCTGGGGGGTCTCGTACTCGCCGCTGCGGCGGAAGCTCTCGGTCATGGAAAAGAGACTGTCGCGCGATCATGAGAGGTACCTGAGTCCCCGCTGAGAAGCCCGACAGAACCTCGTATGCCCGATATAAAGACGCCGGAGGCCCGGAAACTCGGGGAAACGGGAGGTTGCGGGGGCGTTAGTGCACGGCACGGGGCGGACGAATACTTGTGTGACCCCTGTGCGAGACGTGTGCGCGGTGACAGGCGCGGCCTACGATCTCCGGGCCGGAGGGGGGCTCCGCGAACAGAGCCGGTACATGCGCCGTGACGGAAAGCATTACGGAAAGCATGTCGTCGGCCCTGCGTGGTCGCGTCGTACGCCCTTCTCGGGCCCACTACGACACCCACCCACACAGGAGTCCCGAGTGATACGTGCCCTGCGCGGCCGTCTGAGACGCCCCACCACGGCGCTCCCGGCCGCCGCCCTCGCGCTGGCGCTGAGCTGCGCCGGCGTTCTCGCGGCCCAGCCCGCCACCGCGGCCGACGGCCCGCCCGGACTGCCGTCCGCCGCCGCTGCCGCCCAGGCCGGGCTGCCGCAGCCCACCGCATCCGACAAGGAACTGCGCTCCCGCGTCGTCGACGCGGCCAGGACCCAGGCGACCGCCAAGAAGACGGCGACGAAGACGCCGTACATCATCGGCGGCACCGAGACCACGATCTCCAGTGCGCCCTGGATGGTCCAGCTCGCCTACTACGACGACACGAGCGGCGACGGCTACTTCTGCGGCGGCACCCTCGTCGCCCCGAACAAGGTCCTCACCGCCGCGCACTGTGTCGCGGGCCTGGACTGGGTCAAGAACGGCGCCGTCCTGGCCGGTGCGACCGGTCTCTACGACGACACGTCCGGCACGGTCACGGGCGTGCTGCACCAGTGGAACCACCCGCGCTTCAACGCCACCACGGCCCAGAACGACATCGCCGTCCTCACCCTGGACCGCCCCCTGGACCAGCAGTGGATGCGGCTGGCCTACCTGAACGACCTCGGGTACGTCACCCCGGGCGCGAAGGCCACGGTCTACGGCTGGGGCCTGACCTCCGGCACCGGCACCGAACTCTCCGCGAACCTGAAGAAGGCCACGCTGCCGGTCGTCGACGACGCGACCTGCGACAGCGCGATGAAGACGGTCCTCGGGGACGACGAGTTCATCGAGGGCTCGATGTTCTGCGCGGGCACCCCCGCCTCCGGCACCGACGAGGGCACCACCAGCCCCTGCAACGGTGACTCCGGCGGTCCGGTGATCGTCGACAACAAGGTCATCGGCATCGTCTCCTGGGGCGTCGCGGGCTGCACCGCCAAGGGCGCCTACCCGGTCTTCACCAAGGTCGGCTCCTACGCCTGGGCGGCCCAGCCGCGCATCGACGACACCGACCTGTCCTACGACGGCCGCGCCGACATCCTGGGCCGTACGCCCTCGGGCGGGCTGTTCGAGCAGGACAGCAAGGGCACCTCGCTCGCGCAGCGCGCCTACCTCGGCAACGGCTGGCAGACGGCCAGTTGGGGCCTTCAGGCCGACCTGGACCGGGACTACTACCAGGATCTGATCGTCCGCGACAAGACGGACGGCCACCTCTACCGCGACTACCTGAACCACTCCACGGGCGAGTTCACATGGATGCAGATCAGCTCGGTGTGGGGCGGCTACAAGTCGTACGCGATCCCCGGCGACCTGACCGGTGACGCCCGCCCCGACCTGGTCGCGGTGGACGCCGACGGCTCGGTCTACCTCTACCCGGGCAAGGGCAACGGCCAGTTCTACGGCCGGGTGAAGGTCGTGAACAAGGCGTGGAAGAACGTCAGGATCTTCGGCCACGGCGACCTGACGGGCGACGGCCGCGCCGACCTCCTGGTCCGCAACTCCTCCGGCGTCCTGTACCTCTACGCCGGCACCCAGGTCGAGCACACCCCGTGGAAGACCCGCGTCCAGGCCCGTACCGGCTGGAACTTCACCTCGTACGTCTCCAACGGTGACGTCACGGGCGACGGCATCGCGGATGTCATCACCCGCGACTCGGGCGGCACGCTGTGGCTCTACCCGGGCACCGACAAGGCGACGACCGCGCTCTTCGGGACGCGGATCAAGCTGGGCACCGGCTACAACCAGTACAACCTGCTGTTCTGACCGAGCAGTTGTGAACCGGTGGTCCTGTCAGGCTTCGCAGCCGCAGGACCGCCGGGTCACCAGGCGGGAGGGGAACACCTTCAGCCGCTCGCGCCGGGAGCCCGCCACCCGCAGCCCGTCGTCGAGCACGAGGTCCACGGCCGCCCTGGCCATCGCCGGACGGTCGGAAGCGATCGTCGTCATCGGCGGATCGGCGAGGGCGGCTTCCTTGATGTCGTCGAAGCCGATCACGCCGAGTTCGCGGGGTACGTCGATCCGCAGCTCGCGGGCGGCCCGCAGCAGGCCGATCGCCTGGTCGTCGGTGGAACAGAAGATCGCGGGCGGCCGCCGGGGCCCGGAGAGGATCCCGAGGGCGACCTGGTAGGCGTCGTAGCGGTTGTACGGCGCCTCGAAGAGCCGGCCCTCGGTCGGCAGACCGGCCTCGGTCATCGCGCGCCGCCAGCCCTCGACGTGGTCGGAGACCGGGTCGCCGACGGCCGGGGTGTCCGCCGTACCGCCCATGCAGGCGACGTAGTCGTAGCCGTGCTCCAGGAGGTGGCGGACGGCGAGCTGGGCGCCACCGAGGTCGTCCGTGACGACGGCGACGTCGTCTATGGCCTCGGGACGTTCGTGGAGCAGGACCACGCGGGCGTCCCAGGCCTCGATTTCGGCGGCGGCGAGGTCGTTCAGCGCGTGGCTGACGAGGATCAGGCCGGAGACGCGCATGCCGAGGAAGGCGCGCAGATAGTGGACCTCGCGCTCGGCGACGTAGTCGGAGTTGCCGACCAGCACCATCTTTCCGCGCTCGGACGCGGCCTGTTCGACCGCGTGCGCCATCTCCCCGAAGAAGGGCTGGCGCGCGTCCGGCACGATCAGGCCTATGAGGTCCGTGCGCCGGGACGCCATGGCCTGGGCCACCCGGTCCGGTCGGTACCCCAGTTCCTTGATCGCGGCGAGGACACGCTCGCGCGTGGCCGGGGCAACCGGCCGGGGTCCGTTGTTGATGACATAGCTGACGACGGCAGTCGACGTCCCTGCCAGTCGCGCTACATCATCCCGAGTCACCTTGGCCACGCGCGGAGTCTACGCGGATTGACCGGCCCTGGGCAGGGCGTTTCGAAGCTTCTCGTCGCTTCCGCACAGCATCTCCCTGCGGAAGCCGAAGGGAAGCCGTGCGGAAGCGATGCCCTGCCCGGACGCGGGTTATGCCTCGGCCGGGATCTCGGCCGCGTCCAGGGCGGCCGAGTCGGCCGTCTCGTCCGCATCCTCCGGCTTTGCACCCGCGAGCGCGGCGCTCGCCTTGAGCTTCGCGTCCTCGCCGCCCCGGTCGCCCTTCTCCGGAGTAACGAATCGATAACCGACGTTCCGGACGGTCCCGATCAGCGACTCGTGCTCGGGTCCGAGCTTGGCGCGCAGGCGTCGTACGTGGACGTCGACCGTCCGCGTGCCGCCGAAGTAGTCGTAGCCCCAGACCTCCTGCAGCAGCTGGGCGCGCGTGAAGACGCGGCCCGGGTGCTGCGCGAGGTACTTGAGGAGCTCGAACTCCTTGAAGGTCAGGTCGAGGACCCGGCCCTTGAGCTTGGCGGAGTACGTCGCCTCGTCCACGGAGAGATCGCCGTTGCGGATCTCCATGGGGGAGTCGTCGTTGACGATCTGCTGGCGGCCCATGGCCAGGCGCAGTCGCGCCTCGACCTCGGCCGGTCCTGCCGTGTCGAGCAGGACGTCGTCGATGCCCCAGTCGGCGGTGACGGCGGCGAGGCCGCCCTCGGTGACGACGAGGATGAGCGGGCATCCCGGTCCGGTGGAGCGGAGGAGCTGACACAGGCTGCGCACCTGAGGCAGATCCCGGCGGCCGTCGATGAGGATGACGTCGGCACCGGGGGTGTCGACGAGAGCGGGGCCTTCCGCCGGTGCCACGCGCACGTTGTGCAGCAGCAGGCCGAGGGCCGGAAGCACCTCCGTCGACGGCTGGAGGGCATTGGTCAGGAGCAGCAGAGAACTCATAAGTCTGGTTCCTCCTCGGTCCCTGCGAGGACGTGTGTCATGCGGCACAGCGTTTGCGATCCCGGGGGCCCTGTATGACCTGCGGCCACCTGTGGTTTCCCGTGGTGTCCCGCTTCGTATACAACGCTCCTGGAAGCACAAAAGGACCCGGGGGCTTCGCTGCCCGAGTCCTCTGTCCAGCAGAATAGCCCACATGAACGCTGGTACGGCAGGTCATGTGGCACGATCCACCGTTCGTCCGAACTCTGAGACGATCAGACGCACACCTTTGCGGACGTTTCTGCACACCGACGACGGGGTGACGATCGATTCCGTATACGACCCGGCAGTGGCCGTATACGACGCCTCGCCGCCATCTTCCGGTGACCTGGTGTTCGTCGTCGCGCACGGTTTCACGGGCGATGTGGACAAGCCGCACGTGCGCCGGGTGGTCGAGGCGTTCACCCAGTACGGGGCCGTGGTCACGTTCTCGTTTAGGGGCCACGGAAGGTCCGGCGGACGCTCCACCGTCGGCGACCGCGAGGTGCTCGATCTGGCCGCCGCGGTCGCCTGGGCGCGGGAGCAGGGGCACGCGCGCGTGGTCACCGTCGGTTTCTCGATGGGCGGTTCGGTGGTGCTGCGGCACGCGGCGCTCCATCACCCGGAGGGTGACGCGGACGGTCAGGGGCGCAGGGGGCGCACGGAAGCGCACACGGACGCGGTGGTTTCGGTGAGTGCGCCGGCCCGCTGGTACTACCGGGGCACCGCCCCCATGCGGAAACTCCACTGGCTGGTGACCCGCCCCGAGGGCCGCCTCGTCGGCCGCCTCGGCCTCAAGACCCGTATCGAGCGCGGCGGTTGGGACCCGGTCCCGCTCTCCCCGGTCGAGGCGGTCCCGCGCATCGCGCCCACCCCGCTCCTCGTCGTGCACGGCGAGATCGACGGCTACTTCCCGCTCGACCACCCCCGCATGCTGGCCGAAGCCGCCGGTGAGCACGCCGAACTCTGGCTGGAGCCGGGCATGGGCCACGCAGAACACGCGGCGAGCGACGACCTCCTGGCCCGCATCGGACGCTGGGCCGGTTCACAGGAGAGCTAGCCTGGCCGTTGCAGCCCCCGATCGATTGAGGAAGCGGATGCCAAAGGTCACGGTGCGCTACTGGGCCGCCGCGAAGGCCGCGGCCGGGATCGCCGAGGAGCCGTACGACGCGGCCACCCTCGCCGAGGCCCTCGCCGAGGTGCGCGAGCGACACCCCGGGGAACTCGCCCGCGTACTGCTGCGATGCTCCTTCCTCGTCGACGGTGACCCCGTGGGTACCCGCGGGCATGAGACGGTACGGCTGGCCGAGGGCGGCACGGTCGAGGTGCTCCCGCCGTTCGCAGGAGGATGAGCGAAGCGATGAGCAACCAGCCGTACGAGGGCTATGGCGAGGGCTACGACCCCTACGCCCAGCAGCAACAGCCGCAGCAGGCCCAGCAACAGCAGGCGCAGGCGTGGCCCGGGCAGCAGCAGGCGTACGAGGACCCGCAGGCCGCGCAGCAGTACACCCAGCAGTGGCAGGGCCAGACCTGGGACACCCAGGTCCAGCAGTCCAGACCCTCCGCGTCCGACCTGGCGTACTTCCCGCCGCAGAACTACCAGGCGCCGACGCCGAGTTACGACGCCCACGCGCCCGTGACCGCGCCCCCGGCGCCCCCCGCCACGGACGAGGCGGTCGGCTACGGCTCGCCCTCCCTCGCCGGGAACGCCCGCATCACCGACGCCCAGCGGGCCCGCCTTGAGGGCCGCTCGCCGATCATCGAACCCGGTATGCAGCCGGCCGGCCTCACCGCCCTCCTGGCGCTGCTCCTCTCCGTCACCGCGCAGATCGGGTCGTACGCCCTCGTCGTGCCGCTTGTCGTGCTCCAGGCGGTCACGGCGGCGGGCTGGTTCCGGCTGAACGGGATGTGGCCCGCCCGGCAGGGCATCGCGCTGGCCTTCGCGGGCGCGCTCGTCGCGGACGTGGCGCTGCTGGCGGCCGGCCGGGACAACGGCCCCGCCGCGATCCTCGGCACCCTCGGCGTCTGGGTCCTGCTCTCCCTCGTGATGCAGCTGCGCTCGCACGCCGACCCGGACACCCGGATCACCAGCCTGATGGCGACGGTCGCCTCGGCGGCCCTGGCCATCGTCGCGACCGGCCACCTCGCGGCCGACCCGGACGCGGTCACCGTCGGCGCGGCTGCGGTCGCGGTCGCGATCCTGGCCCGCGCGCTGCCGCTGCCGACCGTGGCCTCGGTGGTCGTCTCCCTCCTCGCCGCCGCCGGTGCGGGCATCGCGGTCGGCGGGATGACCGGTCTCGGCGCGAAGGGCGCGCTGCTCGGCGCGGTCGCGGCGGGCTGTGCGCTGATCGGCCACCGCGTCGCGAGCTACGACTACCCGTCCCGCTTCGTCCACTTCACGGCCGGTGTGGCCCTCCCGCTCGCCGCGGCGGCCCCGGCGGTCTATGTCCTGGGGCGCGCGCTGGCGTAAACGCGCCGCTTGTCACAGGTGATCGACAATTTCCTGCTGCACGCATCTCGCGGGACTACGCTCGCGATTCGCGGCCACACGGTCGTTGCACCACTTTCATCGACGACTGCCAGGTGGGGGAACACCGTAAATGCGTGGGCTACGAATACTTCTGACCGTCGTGGTGATTCTGGGTGTTCTGTTCGTGGTGGTGGACCGGGTCGCGGTCTACTTCGCGCAGGACGAGGCGGCGGGCAAGGTGAAGACGAGCGAGAACCTCGCCTCCACCCCCGATGTCTCCATCAAGGGCTTCCCCTTCCTGACCCAGGTCGCCTCCGGTGAACTGGACGACGTGGAACTCGGCATCAAGACCTACGAGGCGACGACGGCGAACACCACCGGCAACGGCACCTCCACGATCCGGATCGACGATCTCAAGGCCGACATGAAGGACGTCAAGTTCTCCAACGGCTACAGCACCGCGACCGCGGCCAGCGCGACCGGCTCCGCGAGCATCGCCTACGACCAGCTCCTCAAGGCCGCCAAGTCCGAGCCGACGAACATCTTCACCGGGGTCGACGCCCAGGTCGTCAACCTCTCCGACGGCGGCGACGGCAAGATCAAGGTCGACGTCAAGATCTCGGTCGGCGGCCAGGAGACGACGTACCCGGTGCTCAGCACGGTCACCGTCGACGGCGACACCGTGAAGGTGCACGCCGACAACCTGCCCAAGCTGGTCGTCGACCTCGCCGACTCCCGGATCCGCTCGATCACCGACTTCCAGCAGACGATCGACCAGCTGCCGGGCGGAGTGAAGCTCGACAGTGTGCAGGCCGCGAAGAACGGTGTGGAGATCAAGGTCAAGGGTTCGAACGTCAAGCTGGCCGGGTAGGACGGACGAGGTCCGGCGTCCGGTCCGGCGGACGGCGCCTGTCCGAGGGGCGAGACGGCGGTGTCCGTACGGCAGTTGTGCGGACGGCGAGGGCGCGCGGACAACCGGCGACGGGGCTGTTATCGGTCGACCGATCTCACATCACGGACGATCGCGTCTCAAAATACGACACACCGGTGACATGCCCCGCCGTCCGTCCCTACGATCGACCCCATGAGGCAACAGGCGGATCTCACGAAGCGGCGGGCAGTGGACCTGTGCCGCGTCGCCGCCATGCTCTGTCGCACTTTCTGAGCGGAAGCGCAGGCTTCCGTCTTCCCCCGTGCCCTTGATGTCAGGGCACCCGCGCGAGCGCGCACCCCTCTCTCACGCACCGCACCGCCGTAACTGCCCCGGAGGAGAAAAGCATGAGCCGCAGTGACGTCCTGGTCGACGCCGACTGGGTCGAGGCCAACCTCGACAACGCGGACATCGCCATCGTCGAGGTCGACGAGGACACGTCCGCGTACGAGAAGAATCACATCCGCAACGCCATCCGGATCGACTGGACCAAGGACCTCCAGGACCCGGTACGCCGTGACTTCATCGACCAGGAGGGCTTCGAGAAGCTCCTCTCGGCCAAGGGCATCGGCAACGACACGCTGGTGATTCTCTACGGCGGCAACAACAACTGGTTCGCCTCGTACGCGTACTGGTACTTCAAGCTGTACGGCCACGACAGCGTCAAGCTGCTCGACGGCGGCCGCAAGAAGTGGGAGCTGGACGCCCGCGAGCTGGTCGAGGAGGTCCCCGCGCGGGCCACCACCGACTACAAGGCCAAGCCGCAGAACAAGTCGATCCGCGCCTTCCGCGACGACGTCGTGGCCGCCATCGGCTCGCAGAACCTGGTCGACGTCCGGTCGCCCGACGAGTTCAGCGGCAAGCTCCTGGCCCCCGCCCACCTCCCGCAGGAGCAGTCGCAGCGCCCGGGCCACGTGCCCTCGGCCCGCAACATCCCGTGGTCGAAGAACGCCAACGACGACGGCACCTTCAAGTCGGACGACGAGCTGAAGGAGCTGTACGCCGAGGAGCAGGTCGACCTCGCCAAGGACACCATCGCGTACTGCCGTATCGGCGAGCGCTCGGCCCTGACCTGGTTCGTGCTGCACGAGCTGCTCGGTGTCGAGAACGTCAAGAACTACGACGGCTCGTGGACCGAGTACGGCTCCCTGGTCGGCGTTCCGATCGAGCTCGGCGCCAACAAGTAAGCCCCGACCCAGCCCCAAGCCCTAACCCGTAAGGACAGACCATGTGTGGAGCGAAGGCCGGCGGCCCCGACGCCTCGACGATCAAGCCCGGTGAGACCACCATCCAGGGCCAGGTGACGCGCAACGGCGAGCCGGTGACGGGTTACGTCCGTCTCCTGGACTCGACCGGCGAGTTCACCGCGGAGGTCCCGACCTCCGCCACGGGCCAGTTCCGCTTCTACGCGGCCGAAGGCACCTGGACCGTCCGCGCCCTCGTCCCGGGCGCCACCGCCGACCGCACGGTCGTCGCCCAGACGGGCGGGCTGGCGGAGGTGGCGATCGCGGTCTGACCGCCGTTCGACTGCCGAAGGGCCGCACCTCGGACAATGAATGTCCTTGATGCGGCCCTTTGGCGTGCCCAGGCCTACGCTGGAAACATGCTGGCACGCCGCCGTCGCACCTACTTCGTCATGATGGGCATCTGCATCGGGCTGTTCGTCCTGGCCTGGGGAGTCGTGCGGATCTGGTCGGTGCCCGTGGCCGTCGGCATGTGTGTGGTCGCGATGGTGATCCCGCCCGTCGCCGCCATGGTCGCCAACCGCCGGGGCCCCGACGACCGCTGGTGGGACGACCCGTCCGGCGACCCCAAGTCCGACGAGTGGTGGGACGAGCTGGACGGCAAGAAGCGGCGCCAGTAGCCGAGCGCGGGCAGCGACCGACCGGCGTCAGTCGCCTCGGGCCACGGTGAACAGCAGGGGCGTCCGCCCCCCGGCCGCCGCCGCACAGTCGGCCACGACCTCCCCCAACCACCCGACGGCGTCGCACGACCACTCGGCCAGCTCGCCGCGCAGGACGACCGTCTCCAGGGCCGGGCCGTCCCAGAAGGTGTCGTCGAAGGGCGGAGGCGGCAGATCGTCGGGCGCGGCGCCGGTGTGGGAACGGCAGGTGAACACGTCCTGGTCCAGCTCGCCCAGTCGCCCCGCGAGAGACGACAGCTCCACGCCGCCGCCGACGGCCACCCGTACCGGCGTCCGTGCCTGGGGGGTCCGGTCGGCGAACCACTCGACCGTCAGCAGCGACGGCACCCTGGCGTACGCCGGTCGTGACGCCGTGTCGATCGCCTGCACGGGGAGCAGCACCTGCACGGTGTCGACGTCGACCGTCCCGATCCGCGCCGTCGCACTCTCCGCACAGGACAGGAACGGCCGTACAGGCAACGGCAGTTCTCCGCCCACCGCGCTCGTGTCGACCTGGAACCAGGTAACGAGTCGCGTTCCGGCGACGCCGAGCGGATGCCGCTGCCCGGCGTCGTTCATGCCCCACAGGCGGTCGAGCCAGCCCATGGCGAGCGAGCGCCGGTGGAAGAGCTGGTAGGCATCGTGTTCGGGGTCGTGCCAGGCGTGCTCGGCGAACTCGCCGTAGAAGGCGGCGAAGAGGGTTCCCGAACTCTCGACCACGCTGTTTCCCTCCGGTCGGCTCAGTGGACCCAGGACGGCTGTAGAAAGGCGGGCATGTCGCCTACGAGACTGTCCACCGTGGTGCTCGACGCGTACGACGCGCACGAGCTGGCCGGGTTCTATCTCCGCCTTCTCGGCTACGTGATCCGGGCCGAGGAACCCGACTGGGTCCTCATCGGCCCGCCCGACGGCGGCACCGGCCTCTCCTTCCAGACCGAGCCCGAGTACGTCCCGCCCGTGTGGCCCACCCGCAACCCCGGCGAGCAGCAGATGATGCTGCACCTCGACATCGAGGTCGACGACCTGGAGGGCGAGGTCGGGCGGGCCGTGGGCCTGGGAGCCGTGCTCCATGCCCACCAACCGCAGGACGACGTACGGGTGTTGTTGGACCCCTCCGGCCACCCGTTCTGTCTGTGGCGACAGGAGTAGGCCCTGTTCAGGTGGCCAGGACGACCTTCGCGTGGACCCGGCCGTCCTCCAGCCGGGCGTGGACGTCGGCCGCCTGGGCCAGCGGCACCGTGATCCGCGGCCTGAGTGTCAGGGCACCGGTAGTGAGCGCCGCCATGGCCTCCGCGAGCGCGGCCGGGATGCGGAGCGGGTCGGGGCCCGAGAGCCGGACGCCGAGTTGCGCGGCATGGTGGTCGGAGAGCGTGATCACCCGTTCCGTTCCGCCGGCCAGCTCGACCGCCGCCGCCAGGCCACCCCTGCCCGCCGCGTCGAGTACGGCGTCGACCCGGCCGGCCTTCGCACGCACCTGGTCGAGCAGGTCCGGACCGTAGGCGACAGGCACCGCGCCGAGCTTCTCGGCGGCGGCGAAGTCCGTGGCCCGCACGCCCGAGATCACCTGGGCTCCCCGGCCGACCGCCAGTTGGGTGGCGATCGTGCCGACCGAACCGAGGCCGCCGAGCACGAGCAGGGTCTCCGCCTCCCGCAGATCGAGCTCGGCCAGCGTGCGGGCCGCCGCCTCTCCGGAGGCGGGCAGGGCCGCTGCGTCCTCCCAGGTCACCGAGGCGGGCTTGGGCACCCAGTGTTCGGCGAGCACATGGTCGGCGTACCCGCCGAGCCCGGGCAGGAAGACCGCGACCTCCTGGCCGGGCACCACGTCGTCCACCCCGGCGCCGACCGCGTCGACGACGCCGGCTGCTTCGAACCCGAGCGTGGTTCCCGGTCCTGCGGGAAAGGCATTCACCTTCCCGGCGCGGATAGCGAGGTCGGTGGGACCGACCCCGGCGAAGGTCACCGCGACCCGGATCTGACCGGCGCCGGGCGGCCCCACCTCCACATCACGGAGTTCGAGAACACTGGGCGGACCGAATCCGGTCAGGACGACAGCTCGGGACATCGGGAATTCCTCTCTTGGGCGCGTGAGTTCAGGCGCCGGAGTTCACAGGCCCCGCCGGAGCTGGCTGTCGGCGGTCGCCACGATCGTCTCGGTGACATCCCGAGGCTCCCAACCAAGCACCGAGCGGGCCTTCTCGTTGCTGATCACCGGGATCCGGCCCCCCAGCGCCGCCGCGTCCCGCAGGGCGGGCTGTGTCTTCGCGGCCTCGCGCACCTGCTCGACGGTCAGCTCGACGGAGGGCAGCCGGTCGGCTGCGGCGGGGAAGTGCTCCCGCAGGATCTGCGCCATGCGCAGGAAGCTGATCGCCGGTCCGCCGACGGCGATGAAGCGCTCGCCCGCCGCCTTCGGGTGCAGCATGGCCCGCAGATGCAGGTCCACGACGTCGCGTACGTCGACGACGCCGAAGTACATGATCGGCACCGCGGGCATCTGCCCGGTCAACATGGCCCTGACCAGGCCGACCGAGCCGGACGGCCGGGTGCCGAGCTGGGGGCCGAAGATGCCGGTGGGGTTGACGACGGTCAGCTCGATGTCCCCGTGGGCGTGGGCGTAGTCCCAGGCCGCACGTTCGGCGAGAACCTTCGACTTGTGGTAGGCGGGCAGGCCCTCGGTGTCCGGGTCGGTCCAGTCCGCCTCCGTGTAGTGGTTGCCGGGCTTCGGCGTGTATCCGACCGCGGCGTAGGAGGACGTCATCACGACCCGCGCGACCCCGGCCTTCCGGGCCGCGGAGAGGACCCGCAGCGTGCCGTCACGTGCGGGGACGACGAGTTCGTCCTCGGTCGCGGGCGCGCTGGAGGGGAAGGGCGACGCGTGGTGCAGCACATGACCGATGCCGCGCATGGCGTCCCCCCAGCCGTCGTCGGCGCCGAGGTCGGCGACGGCGAACTCCAGCCGGTCCGCCGGATCCACCCCGGCCTGCTGTACGGCCGCCCGTACCCCCGCCTCCTGCCCTGGCCCCCGGACCGTGACTCGGGTCCGGTACCCCTCGTGCAGCAGCCGGGTGACCGAGTGTCCGCCGACGAGGCCGGTACCGCCGGTGACCAGTACCGTCCCGCTGCCGGGGGCGGGGGCGGGGGCGGTGAGATCGTCTGTGCCCATCGGATTCAGTCCTTCAGTGGGTGAATTGTTCCAGTACGCGCAGGACCGCTTCGGTCGCGCGGTTCTCGGCGGCGGCGTCCCCGCGGACCCGCGCGTCCCACAGATCCGCCTTCCGCCGCAGATACGTCAGGCGCAGCTGGAGCTGCCCGATCTCGGCGGCCAGCTTCTCCGCCTGCGAGGCGAACAGATCCCGCTGGTCGGCCGCCGCGGAGTTCCCTTGGGCGAGCAGGTCCAGATAGCGGCGCATCCCGCTGACCGTGACCCCCGACGAGCGCAGGCAGGACAGTGCCTCGACGCGGGCCACGGTCGCCGGCCCGTACCGGCGATGACCGCTGGACTCGTCCCGGGCGACCTCTCCCAGCAGGCCGATCTTCTCGTAGTAGCGAAGCGTGGGCTCACTGAAACCGGACCGTCGCGCCATCTCCTGAACGGTCAGATCCGCTGCCTGCTCGCTGGTCGCTGCTGCCATGGGAGGAGCCTCCGATACCTCAAGCGCTTGAAGTCAAGCCTCCACGTATACCAAGGCCTGCCGGCGGCGGGCGGTCAGCCGGTGGCGAGGATCGCCACCAGCAGTCCGCCGATGCAGAGCGCGGTGAGCGCGCCGGACCAGAACGCGTCGTCGCGGAGGGCCCGGGGGGTCCGGAACCGCCGTCGGCGACGGGGTGCCTGCGGTGCGGGTGGGGGTGCGGCCGGCGGTGGTTCCGGGGGCCGTACGGCCGGCATGAGCGGGGGCGGGAGCGTCTGGACCGGGAGTACCTGGATCAGCTGATGGGGGCGTGGGCGGTTCATCCGGGGTGGGCCTCGATCTGGTGTTTGCGGAGCAGGACGTTGGCGTCGGTCTCGGCGCTGTAGTCCTGTTCCGTGCGGGCGGTGGCCCGGAGCCCGGCCAGTTCCGTGCAGGTGGGGCAGTCGGGGACGGGCCGGGGCGGGATGGCGACGAGGAACGGCCCGTCGGTCCGCGCACGGGCGTTCGCGGCGCGGACCTCGGCGCTGAGGCGTTCCTGGTCGGTCGCCGGCCGCAGTGACGCGGGGTCGGCCTGCCATTCGCGCCCACCGCCGACGGGGCGCAGCAGGGCGTAGGGCCCCGCCTTGTCCTGGTACTCGCCGACCTTGTCGGTGGCCGGGTCGTACAGCAGCGCTCCGGTTTCCATCGGCTCCTCCTCCTCCTCCTTTTTGTGCAACTTCCATACAGAATGCGACAGTTGAACTACTCTGTGCATTCGTGGGGTGTTACGAGGATGACCCACGGCGGGGGCGGATGCAGCGCCAACGGGCTCAACTTCAACGCCGGGCACGCCAAATTCAACAAATTCAACAGGAGCGCGGGATGCCGCAACGGCTGGTGATCACGGAGCGCAGTCACGAGCCCAGGAAGCGATTCGCCGAGGAGCTACGGCGCCTGAGGGGCGAACGCGGCCTGAGCCTGCGCGAGTTGGAGAGGGCGATCGGGTGGGGATCGTCCCTGTTCAGCAAGATGGAGAGCGGGGGAACGCTGGGCGGGCCCGAGGTCGTACAGGCCCTGGATCAGTACTACGGGACGGCGCCGCTGCTACTCACGTTGTGGGAGCTGGCGTTGGGGGATCCGACGCAGTTCAAGGAGCAGTACCGCCGGTACATGATGCTGGAGGCCGAGGCGACGAGCCTGTGGCAGTACTCCGTGAGCATCGTTCCTGGTCTGCTCCAGACGGACGCGTACGCACGCGAGGTCCTCTCACTCGGCGGCTACCGAGGCAAGGAACTGGACCGGCAGGTCGAAGCGCGCACAGGCCGACGGAAGTTGCTGGAAAGGCAGGACGACTCGCCGCCGTTCCGCGCGCTTCTCTCCGAAGCGGTGCTGCGCACGCCCCTGCGGGACAAGCAAGCGTGGCGACACCAGCTTGAGTACCTGGCGGAAGCGGCGGAGCGACCGGACGTCAACATCCAGGTCCTGCCGTACAGCGCCGGACTGTCAGGACTCGTGAGCACCGACGTGATGTTCCTGCGGCTGCTGGACGGCACTACCGTGGCCTACACGGAGAACGCGCACCGTGGCGAACTCATCGAGGAAAATGCTCCGGTTGAGCAGTTGCAACGTGCGTACGATGCGATGCGCGATGTGGCGTTGTCCCTGCCTGTGTCGCGATCGTTCGTCCTGCGGATGTTGGAGGAAGTACCGTGCGAGCCATCGACCTGACCAACGTGACGTGGCGCAAGAGCAGTTACAGCAACCCGGACGGCGGCAATTGCATCGAGGTCTCCGACGACTTCCTGAGCACCGCGGACTGGCGTAAGAGCAGCTACAGCAACACCAGCGGCGGCGAGTGCGTCGAGTTCGCCCCCAACCTCCCCGCCCTCGTCCCCGTCCGCGACAGCAAGGCCCCCTCTCTGGGCGCCCTGCTCTTCTCGGCGTCGACGTGGTCCGTGTTCGTGGAGTCAGTGAAGTAGGCCGTCGGACGAGGGCCCGCACTGTCAGAGGTAGGTCAACTGCATGATGTAGAGCCGTTCGTGCCGGGGAACACCAGGTAGTTGAAGAAACCGCCGGGCACGTGGGCGAAGCCGCCTTTGGGCCCCTCACCCTGGTAGGTCGTCCCGTCGAGGTAGTAGGCCGAGGCGGCGCGCACCAACTCGTCGGCTTTCTTCTCGACCTCGGCGAGTAACGCGGGTGGCGCTCCGCCTGCGACGTGGGTCTCGTCCGGGTCGTACTCCCATTGCCACGTCACGCGGAAACCGCCCGTTCGGCTTCTGCCTCGACCGCGGTCAGCTCGGTCATGCCGAATCGGAAGGCGGGGTCGCCCTTGCTGTCCGTACCATGCACGGCCGCCAGTGCCCTTTGATAGCGGGCGGACAGGTCAGGGCGGCGCTCGATCTCGACCTGCGCGTGCCAGTACGTGAGCCAGTGCTGGAGGTGCCCGATCTTGCCGTCCGCGATGGCGGCAGTGAGTGCCTGTTCCTTGTGCCGTTCCATCTCACCGAGCCGATGGGGGGCGATGTGCGCGAGGGCGACGCGGACGGCATCGGGTGTTCGTTCGGGCTGGGGGATCAGCTCCTGCCCATGCTCAGGCTGGGTTGTCACCGGGCTCCTCAAGTTCGGCATCCTGTCCACCACGGTAGCGGCGGGGTCGGACATCGGAGTGGTGTCGTGAGGCGCAGGCTCAGTAGACGAGCGCCTGCGTCTCGTCGGCCATCGCCTCCTGCACGAAAACCTGCGCGCCGGCGATCCGTACGCCCTCGATGACGTCCTTCTCCGTGATGTCCCGCCGGGCCGCGCACTGCGTGCACAACGTCACGCGGCCGGCGGCGAGGATCGAGTCGATCAGGTCGGGCAGCGGTGCCGCGTGCGGGAGTTGGAACTCGGCGGCGCGGCCCGGCAGCGCGAACCACGCGGACTCGCCGGTCAGCCACAGGGAGACGTCGACCCCGCTGGCGACGGCCACCGCCGCCACCGTGAACGCCTGTGAGCAGCGTTCGGGGGCGTCGGCCCCCGCGGTCACCTTGATCACGAGCTTCTTCGCCATGACCGAATCGTAATCAACTTCCTTACAACTCCCTGCAACGGCCACGAGTCTCCTGTGCGCGCATATGGAATGCGCATGCCATGGTCCGTGGGGGACGTTGTGGAAGTACCGGAAGCAACAGAAGTACCGGCAGTACCGGCAGCAGCCGAAGAAACAGCCGAAGAAACAGTCCAAGAGGTGCCTCGGCCGCCGCGCCGCCGTGGTCGTACCGCGCTCCTGATCGCCGTAGCCGCCGTACTCGGTGTGGTCGCCGGTACCTGCACGGGTTTCGTGGTGCAGGCGAACCGCGCGCCCGACAAGCTGCCCTCGCTCTCGCAGCCGACGCTGACGCAGGCGAAGGGGCCGGCGCCCCAGCCGCTGTCGGCCGCGCAGGACCACAGGGTCAAGACGGACGGTGACCTGCGCAAACTGCTGCTGAAGAAGCCGAGCGGGGCCACGGAGACGCTCATTCCCCTGGGCGTCGACGGCTGGCTCGACCTGGCCGGTTACGCCGAGACGTACACGGAGCCCGACCAGGCGCTCGGCTACCAGAACCGTGAGGAGTTCCGGCGCGCGGCCGTCACCGACTGGATGGAGGGCTCGCGCGAGGTGGACGTCTACCTGGTGCAGTACCGCCAGGAGGACCGGCTCGGTGCCGTGGACGCCATGAAGGACGCGTTCTACTACGCCGACATGGAGCCCGACACCGACAGCTGGACCGTTCCGGGTACGGCGGACGGCAAGGCGTACGTCCACCACGCGGACGACGACGGGTACACCGCCGAGGCGCACGCCTACCGCGGCGACGTCTACATGGAGATCTGGGTCTACGACTCCAAGCCGATCACCAAGGCGAAGATCATGGACCTGGCCGAGCGGCAGATGGGGCGGCTGTGACGGAGAACCAGTTCGGTGAGGTCGGACCGGTGGAGGCGGTCGAGCCGACCGACATCCCTACGTCAGCTCCGCTCCCCGAGGCCGAAGTCGATGCCGAGGCCGCGAAGAGGAAGCGTGCCCGGCGGAGGCGTGTCGCCACGGTGGTCGGGTGTGCGGTGCTGGCCGTGGCGGTCGTCGGAGGGGTCGGCTACACGGCCGTGACCGTGAACGGCGCGGACCGGGACGCGGGGGCGCCGGTGTGGAAGTTCCCCAAGTCCGAGGCGGAGCGGAAGGCGGCGCCGGCGAAGGGGCTGGCCGCGATGCTGCAGCCGTACAGCTACACGTATGAACGCGGCCCCGACATCGCGGAGTTCGGCGCGGACGTCCAGCTCACCGGGCGCGAGGCCACGGCCCTGCGCAAGCAGGAACTCAGCGGGCTGCCCCGCTCCGAACGGCTCCTGCTGGAGAAGCAGATCGACAAGGAGCAGATCAAGGGCATCGCCATGCGCAGCTACGTCTACCAGGCGTCCGAGGACTCCAACGCCTACACCATCCAGGTCCAGTTGGCCCAGATGGACGAGAAGGCGGCGCGGAACATCGCCACGTACGAGAACAAGCTGCTGGACGAAACCCCGGACACGTTCCGCAAGGGCCCGACCGTCCCCGGCCACAAGGAAGCACGGTGCTTCCTGCCGACCCGCGCGGACGACGAGAAACTCGACGAACTGCGCTGCTTCGCCAACGTCGGCGACATCCTGATCACCCTCGACTCCTCCGGCACGGACTCCATGGACAAGAAGGGCATCGCGTCCTTCCTCGCCGAACAACTCGACCGCATCAAGACGACGGGGGCAGCGGTATGACCAACGAACACCACCCAACACCCGCACCTCCGACGGAACTTCCGGAGGAGCCGTTGGCGGGGACGGGCGTTGCGCCTTCGGCGGAGCTTCTGGTGGAGCCCTCGGCGGGGACGGCCGTTGCGCTTTCGGCGGAGCTTCCGGTGGAGCCATCGGCAGGGTCGCCGGCCGCGCCTGCGGCGGAGAGTCCGGCTGCGCCCTTGGGGGAGACTGCGCTCCCGGTTTCGGCTGTGCCGTCGGCTGACAGCGAGGGTCCGGTTTCGGCCGCGCCCCCGGCCGATGCCTCTGCCGCGCCTTCGGCGGAGAGTCCGGCTGCGCCCTTGGGGGAGACTGCGCTCCCGGTTTCGGCTGTGCCGTCGGCTGACAGCGAGGGTCCGGTTTCGGCCGCGCCCCCGGCCGATGCCTCCGCCGTGCCCCCGGCCCAAACCCCTCCCGTCGACCCTCCCGTCGCCCCTGCCATTGCTCCTCCCGCTGCCCCTGCCGTCGACCCTTCCCTCGCCTCTCCCGGCTCCCTCGCCTCTCCCGGCGTCGCCCCCCTCGACCCCGTCGCCGCTTCTCCCGTGATCCCTCCCCGGCCCGAGGCGCCACCCTCGGCGGCGTTCGGGGCGGAACTCCCGGTCCAGGTCTCTTCCGTGCGTAAGGATCGGCGCGGGCTGCGGGCGGTCCTGCGGTGGGTCGCTGTCGTTGTCGTGTGCGCGGTGGGCGGGGCGGGGACGGCGTACGGGATCACGCAGATGAAGCGGTCCGATGTGCCGGGGCTTGCCACCTCGTCCGACGGGCGGTGGGACTACCCGGAGATCACCCGGCCGGCGCTGCCCACGGGGAGTCCGGGTCCGTTCGCCGAGGGGAACAATGCGACCGTGCACTACGCGGACCAGCGGGCGCTGCTGCTGCCGGCACCGAAGGGGGCGAAGGCCGACGCGGCGCTGCGCGGCAACGACGGGTGGCTGCCGGTGAAGAGTTTCCTCGCGCAGTACGCGAGCGCGGACGACCGCAAGGAGCTGGGGCAGAAGCTCACCGACGACGGGCTACGGCACATCGCCGCGCGCGGCTGGACCACCCCGGACGGCACGCACACCCGGATCTACCTGCTCCAGTTCGACTCGGCGGCCGTCGCCGACCAGTTGTTCTCGCCGGACCTGATCTCCTACGACACCCCGGTCTACGCCCTGGCCGGCGCCCCCGCCACCACGTACGACGACTCGGTCAAGTCGGAGATCCTCGACGACAACGTCAAGGCCTCGGCGTACACCGAGGACAAGCCGTACGGCGACGAGGACGTCCGGCAGGCCTACCTCTCGGCCGGCGACACCCTCGCGCTGGTCGTCCAGTCCCGCAAGGGCAGCGCGAAGAAGGTCCCGTTCCTGCAGACGGTCGCCCTGCAGAGCCAGCTGCTCGGCTGACACCCGCCCGAGCCGTACCTCGCAGCGAGCACCGGGCCCCGGCCGACTAAGCTGGGGCCCGGCCCTGATTACGCGCATCGCTCAAGGAGCACCCGTGGAGATCTTCTTCGAAACCCTGCTGGTCCTGGTCTGCGTCGGCGTCCTCGCCTTCGCCGGGCTGACCGTGAAGAAGCTGTACCAGGGCCAGCGCTGACACCCACCGAGGAACTGCTGACGTCATGATCGAGATCCCCTCCGACCTCCACAAGGACCTGGTCCCCCTCGTCTTCCTGCTCGGCGAGTGGGCCGGCGCGGGCGTGCACGACTTCCCGGGCTCCGAGAAGTGCAACTTCGGCCAGGAGGTCTCCTTCACGCACGACGGCCGCGACTTCCTGGAGTACCGCTCCCACACCTGGGTCCTGGACAACGACGGCAACAAGGTCCGCCCCCTGGAGACCGAGTCCGGTTTCTGGCGCATCGACGCGGACCGCAAGGTCGAGGTCACGATGACCCGTGACGACGGAGTCGTCGAGATCTGGTACGGCGAGCTGGCCAAGCAGAAGCCCCAGATCGACCTCGTCACGGACGCCGTCGCCCGCACCGCAGCCTCCGGCCCCTACACCGGCGGCAAGCGCCTCTACGGCTACGTCAAGAGCGACCTCATGTGGGTCGGCGAGAAGCAGACCCCCGAGGTCGAACTCCGCCCCTACATGTCCGCCCACCTGAAGAAGGTCGTCACCCCCGAGGACGTCGAACGCTGGGCGAAGGCCCTCCCGGACGACATGCCGGACGACGGGATCGCATTCTTCAAGTAGGCCTAGACTCGTGGGTGTGGTGAGCACCCGAGGCACGGACCAAGGCACTGACCAGGGCACTGACTGGAAGAGTGATCTGCGGCAGCGCGGCTACCGGCTGACCCCGCAGCGGCAGCTCGTGCTCGAAGCCGTGGACACCCTGGAGCACGCGACCCCCGACGACATCCTCATCGAGGTGAGGAAGACGGCGTCGGGGGTCAACATCTCGACCGTGTACAGAACCCTGGAGCTGCTCGAAGAGCTTCAGCTGGTCAGCCACGCCCACCTCGGGCACGGGGCGCCGACGTACCACCTCGCCGACCGCCACCACCACATACACCTCGTCTGCCGCGACTGCACGAACGTCATCGAGGCCGATGTCGAGGTCGCCGCCGAGTTCCGGGCCAAGCTGCGCGACACCTTCGGCTTCGAGACCGACATGAAGCACTTCGCGATCTTCGGCCGCTGCCGGGACTGTTCCCTGAAGGCCTCGACGAAGTCTTCGACGAAGACTTCGAATGAGTCTTCAATTACCGAGTCGTAGGCTTACCCGTATGAAGAGCCCCCTGCTGTCCCTGCCCGGCGCCGTCTCCGCCGAAGGAGTGGACGAAGGCGTCGCCGCCCACTACGGCGATCTGTTCCGCGAGCAGCGCGCCCTCGCCGACGGCACCGGTTTCGTGGACCTCTCCCACCGCGGTGTGGTCGCCGTCACCGGCGACGACCGGCTGGGCTGGCTGCACCTCCTGCTCACCCAGCACGTCACCGACCTCCCCGTGGGCGTCGCCACCGAGGCGCTGATCCTCTCCGCGCACGGTCACATCGAGCACGCGCTGTACCTCGTCGACGACGGCACCACGGTGTGGATGCACACCGAACCCGACACCCAGGACGCGCTGATCGCCTACCTGGAGTCGATGAAGTTCTTCTACCGCGTCGAAGTCGCCGACCGGACGGGCGAGTTCGCGGTCGTCCACCTCCCCGCCGGGTCCATCGCCCCGGTCCCCGATGGCGTCGTCGTACGCGAGACGCCGTACGGCCGCGACCTCTTCCTCCCGCGCGCCGACCTGGAGTCGTACGCCGAGAAGGCGGGCCCGCCCGCCGGGCTCCTCGCCTACGAGGCGCTGCGCGTCGAACACCACCGCCCCCGCCTCGGCTTCGAGACCGACCACCGCACCATCCCGCACGAACTGGGCTGGATCGGCACGGCAGTTCATCTGCAGAAGGGCTGCTACCGGGGCCAGGAGACGGTCGCGCGCGTGCAGAACCTGGGCAAGCCCCCGCGCCGCCTCGTCTTCCTCCACCTCGACGGCAGCGAGGTCCATCTCCCGGGCCACGGCACGGAGTTGAGGCTCGCGGAGGAGGGCGCGGAAGGCCGGAAGATCGGCTTCATCACCACCTCCGTACGCCACCACGAACTCGGGCCGATCGCCCTGGCGCTGGTGAAGCGGAACGTGCCCCTGGACGCGCCCCTGCTGGCCGACTCCACGGCCGCGGCCCAGGAAGTCGTCGTAGAGCCCTAGAACCCTAGAACCCTAGAGGTCGACCACGACCGTGAACGGGCCGTCGTTCGTCAGCGCTACGCGCATCTGCGCGCCGAAGCGGCCCGTCGCCACCGTGGCGCCCAGGGCGCGGAGTTGGGCCACGACCTCGTCGACGAGCGGTTCGGCGACATCGCCGGGGGCGGCGGCGTTCCAGGTGGGCCGACGCCCCTTGCGGGCGTCGCCGTACAGCGTGAACTGGCTGATGACGAGGAGCGGGGCGTCGATGTCGCTGCACGACTTCTCGTCGTGCAGCATGCGGATCGACCAGAGTTTGCGGGCCAGTTGGGCCGCCTTCTCCTTGGTGTCCTCGTGGGTGACCCCGACGAGGACGCACAGCCCCTCGCCCTCGATCGCCCCGACCGTCTCGCCCTCGACCACGACACTCGCGCCGTCCACCCGCTGCACCACTGCTCGCATGGACCCCATGATGCCGTGCGGACGGGAACGACCTCCGGCGGGCCTATTTTTGTTGCTTAACCCCCCATCTGGGGCCGTTCGGGGGCACTCGGTCACATAGCGGCCAGTTGGGGTGGCACGATGCTGTCCACACGCCGGTCGAGGGGACGGGTAGAGGCACATGAGCACACCGAGCACCGGGCAGCCCCCCGGGACTGTCTCGCTGATCCGCGCGGGAGGACCGGCCACGCGCCGCCCGCCCGTGCAGCGCGTCGACAGCCCGCTGCTGCCCGCCGAACCGGACGCACCCGACCTGACCGCACTGCGCCTCGCGGAGCTGCGCGCGGTGCGCCGCGACGCCCAGCGCGACGAGGCCGACCTGAGCTACGTACGACGGCTCCTCCAGGGCCGTATCGACATCCTGCGCGCCGAACTGGCCCGCCGCTCCCCGGCGGGCGCGGCCTCCGTCGTCGACCGCCTCTCGGAGATCCTCACCGACGCGCCCGCCCGCCACCGTTCCTCGGCCCGGCACGTCACGCTCGGCACCCCGCACAGCGAGGAGTACCGGCTGCTGGCCGCCGAGATGCTGGCCGAGGTCGAACTCTCCGACCTGGAGGCCCGCACCGACCTCGAACTGACCACCGCGATGGGCCGCCTCGTACGGTACGAACAGCAGGTGTCCCGTCGCCGTCAGGTCCTCCAACACACGGCCGACGGCTGCAGCGCGGAGATCGCCCGCAGGTACCGTGAGGGCGAGGCGCAGGTGGACGACCTGCTCGTGTGAGGTGTGCCCGAAGTGATGGCTGAAGGTTCTGCTGGGGCACCCCCGGTGCTCGCCGAGGTGGTCCGCTCCGGCTTCGTCGAGAGCCGCCACCGGGGCAGCCTGGTGGTGCTGGCGGCGGACGGCTCCGTCGAACTCGCGCTGGGCGACCCGCACACCCCGATCTTCCCGCGCTCCTCCAACAAGCCGATGCAGGCGGCCGGAGTCCTCCACGCGGGCCTCGACCTCACCGGCGAACGCCTCGCCCTCGCCGCCGCGAGCCACTCCGGCGAACTCTTCCATCGCGATCTCGTACGCCGACTCCTCGCCGAACACGGCCTGGACGCGGGCCAATTGCAGTGCCCGCCGGACCTCCCCCTCGACCCCGTCGAGCAGGAGACGTACCTCGCCTCGGGCGCCGTGCGCGACCGGATCGCCATGAACTGCTCCGGCAAACACACCGCGATGCTGGCGGCGAGCGCGCTGCGCGGCTGGCCCCTTGAGTCGTACCTCGACCCGGACCACCCGCTCCAGAAACTTATCCACAGGGCTGTGGAAGAAGTGTCGGGAGAGCGGGTGGCGGCCGTGGGCACGGACGGCTGCGGCGCCCCGCTCCTGGCGATCACCCTCACCGGCCTGGCCCGCGCCTACCGCTCCTTCGTCCTGGCCGCCCCCGCCACCCCGGAACGCCGGGTCGCCGACGCGATGCGCGCCCACCCCGAGTACGTCGCGGGCACGCGCCGTCCCGACACCCTGCTGATGCGCGCGGTACCGGGCCTGCTGTCCAAGATGGGCGCGGAGGCGGTACAGGCGGTGGCCCTGCCGGACGGCCGGGCCCTCGCCTTCAAGGTGGAGGACGGGGCGGGGAGGGTGTTGGGGCCTGTGCTGCGGCGGGCCCTGGACCTGATGGGCGTACGGGTTCCGGAGTTCGGCAAGGTGGCGGTGCTGGGCGGGGGACGTGCGGTGGGGGAGATCCGGGCGGCGTTCTAGGCGGGCCTCGGCTTTGGTTCTTCAGCCCGTCCGTCGCCTTTCCAACACCGGCCGCCATCAATCAGCCCGTCCGGCGTTTGAGGACGAGGCCGTTCAGGCCGAAGCGGGGGTCTGGGGGCGCAGCCCCCAGGGACGGGACGGGTAGGGGCGGCGGGGGCGAAAAAATCCCCGCCCCACCCACCCCACCCGCCCTACCGTGACCCCATGACCACCCGCGCACCCGACCTCCCCGTACGCCCCGTCACCGCCCCCGAAATCCCCGACTGGATCCGCGCCCTCAACACCGGCTTCCTCCGCACCCCCACCGTCTCCGAAGCCGAACGCGCCGACCGCACCAGCTACATCGACCCCGCCCGCACCCTCGCCGCCTTCGACAACGGCCGCTGCGTGGCGACCTTCCGCTCGTTCCCCCAGGAACTCACAGCCGTGGGCGGCACCCCCGTCCCCGCCGACGCCATCACCAACGTCAGCGTGACGGCCACCCACCGCCGCCGAGGCCTGCTCACCCGGATGATGACCCAGGACCTCGCCGCGGCGAAGGAGCGCGGCGACGTCGTGGCGACACTCATCGCCGCCGAGTACCGCATCTACGGCCGCTACGGCTTCGGTCCGGCCACCACCGCGACCCGGTGGGACATCGATGTCCAGCGCGCCGGCCTGGACCCCCGCTGGTCGGCCCCGGAGGACGGCGGCCGTATCGACCTGGTGGACGCCGAGGACGTCCGCAAGCTCGGCCCCGAACTGCACGAACGGTTGCGCCGTCTCCAGCCCGGCGCGGTCAACCGCGACGACCGCTGGTGGGGGATCGACACGGGTGCCGTCACCCTCACCCGTTCGTCGTGGACCGAGCGGTTCTACGCCGTCCACCGCTCGGCCGACGGCGAGGTGCAGGGCCTGGCCGCGTACGTCTGCGACGACACCTGGACCGACGCCAAGCAGCCCGGCGACACGGCCACGGTGACGAGCCTGATCGCGACCACCCCGGCCGCGGAGCGCGCCCTGTGGCAGCACGTCTGCTCGCTGGACTGGGTGACGAAGGTGAAGTCGGACTGGCGCGGCCCCGACGATCTGCTGCCCCACTTCCTGCCGGACCCGCGCGCGGCCACGATCACGAGCCAGGCGGACTGGCTGTGGGTGCGGATCCTGGATGTCGTACGGGCCATGGAGGCGCGGTCGTACGAGGGGGAGGGCACGCTGGTCTTCGAGGTGACCGACGGGGCCGGACTGGCGGGCGGGCGCTACCGATTGGACGCTTCGGCGCAGGGGGCGTCCTGCGCGCCGACCACGGAGAGCGCGGAACTCACCCTCGATGTGAGGGAGTTGGCCTCGCTGTGGCTCGGTGACACGTCGGTGCCGCGGCTGGTGGCGCTGGGCCGGGTCCGGGAAGAACGAGCGGGCGCCGCCCGAGTGGCCGACGCCCTGCTGCGTACGTCCAGGCGGCCTTGGTGCCCGGACATCTTCTGAACGCTCCTTGCTGTGCGGCCGGTTGGCGGCGGGTGGGTGAACTCGATGGACTCATCCGTAGCTGTTCAGTTGTGTTGTGGTGCGGTGGTGCCGGCCGACCGGGCTCTCGGCTCCCCTCCAGGAGAGAGGTCCGGTCGGCCAAGTTACCTAAGTTGGTAACCAACTCTTCTCTAGTTATCTCCTCTTGGATGCGTCTCATAACCACCTTTCCATGAACTGCCCAAAGATGGCGAGAAGTTGTAGGGTTTGGTCGTGGAGCCCGAATACGCCACCGTCAATGGACGGTCGAGGTCACCACGGCCACAGTGGTCACACCATGAGCTGGCCGACGAGCTGCGCACCAGGATCAGGTCCGGTGTCCTGCGGCCCGGCCAGCGCATGCCCACCCAGGCCAAGCTGGCGGACGAGTTCGGCGTCGAGCGCGGGGCCGTACGGCAGGCCCTGCGCATCCTGCAGTCCGAGCGGCTGCTCACCAATGTGTCCAAGGGGAGCCCGGCGACCGTCGCCCCCGACCTCGGACTGGCCCTGACCGGCCCCGGAGCCCCGCCGCAGCCCACGATGGTGGGCCTGGCGCCGCGCATCGCGGAGGCGTTCGCGCAGCCGCACGTGGAGATCGAGGCGCTGTGTCTGACCGCGGTCTCGCTCACGCTGGCCATCGGCGAGCCGCTGCGTCAGATCCACGCCGGGGTACTGAAACCGGCCAAGGTCGACATGCGGGTGCTGCTGCCGAGCAGTGACATCGAACTCGCGTTCCCGTCCCTGGTGGACTCCCCGGAGGACGGCCGGCCGCAGCAACGCTGGCTGGCCCAACGCAACGCGCAGGGCCAGGTGCTCCGGCACAACCTGCTGGCCCTGCGCGCGACGCACGACATCGACGTACACATCACGTTCCGCGCGCTGCCGTTCACGCCTCCGGTGAAGCTGTACCTGCTCAACGGCTCGGAGGCGTTGTTCGCGTACTACACGGTGAGCCAGCGCGAGGAGGAACTGGGCCAGGAGCAGGTGGAGATGTACGACGCCGAGGGCACCCAGTCGATGCTCTTCGCGTTCGAGCAGGGTGCGGGACTGCGGGACACGACATTCGTGGAACAGTCCCAGCTGTGGTTCAACGCACTGTGGGAGACGATCAGTTCGGAGCTGAGGCTGACGAGCTGATCGCCTCCCGCGGTGGCTGATCCGGGGGGCGGCTTTCGGATCACAGAGCGGGTCCGGTGAACAGCAGGGCCAGGACGACGGCCCCGATGGAACTGATGGCCGGGCTCTTGGCCTTGATGCCGATGGAGATCAGGAGCAGGCCGATGATGCCGGTGGCGCCGAACTTCCACTGGACGATCTGTTCGAAGCCGACGACGAAGACGGCGGACAGGAGGGCGATGGCAGGCACGGTGTTTCCCCCTTCGGGCTACGGAAGCAAAACTTCCGCCAACTTGGAGAAGTTGGCAGCCAACTCTGCTTAAGTTGTTCCCATTTGGTACCTACTCACACCTACTCACAATCAAGTTCCAAACAACTCCCCTTAGATGGGGCAGAGTTATACCGTTTGGTCGTGACCCAGGAGAACGTGGCAGTGAACGGCAGCAGAAGCTTCTCGCCCCAGGAGATCGCCGACGCCCTACGGGACCGTATCCGTGCCGGTGACCTCAAGGCGGGAGACCGCCTGCCCACCCAGGCCGACCTGGCGGAGGAGTTCGGCGTGGCCCGCGGCGACGTACGCCAGGCCCTGCGGGTCCTCCAGGAGGCCGGGTTGCTGACGAACGTCAGCAAGGGGAGTCCACCGCGGATCGCGGAGCCGCCGGCCCCCGCGCTCGGCGAACCCCAGACGACGATGGTGGGGCTGGCGCCGCGTCTGGCAGCGGCGTTCTCGGTGACGCACGTCCGCATAGATGTCGTGTGCCACACCGCCGAGACCCTGATGCTGGCCATCGCCGAAACCCTCCGCCAGATCCACGAGGGCCGCCTCAGCCCTCAGTCGATCGAGGTCCGCATCCTGGTTCCCTCCAGGGAGATCACCCTCGCCTTCCCCGTTCCGGTCGACGACACCGGCGAGGACGACTCGATCCACAAGCGATGGCTGTTGATGCGCAATTCCCAGGGGCAGGTGCTCCAGCACAACCTGCTGGCCCTGCGCGCCACCCACGGCATGAACGTCAAGGTCACCTTCCGGGCGCTGCCCTTCACTCCGCCCGTCAAGCTGTATCTGCTCAACGACGAGGAGGCGCTGCTCGGTTACTACATGCTCACGAGACGGGAGGAGGAGTACGGCAGCCAGACCCTGGACATGTACGACGTGCTCGGCAGGGAGTCCCTCCTCTTCTCCTTCCAGCGGCAGGCCGGTCAGCGCGACGCCTCGTTCGTCGAGGAATCGCAGAAGTGGTTCGACGCCCTCTGGGAAACCATCACGACGGACCTGACACTCTCCTAGTGAATCCTGATACGGCGCAGACTGTTCCGGTGACAGAAGAGACAGGCAACGTACGCGAATTGATCACCGGCGCTCGCTTCGTCCTTTTCGACTTCGACGGCCCGATCTGCCGACTGTTCGCGGGACTCTCGGCGGAGGATGTGGCGAAGGACCTGGTGTCCTGGCTGGAACGGCAGGGGCTGAGAGAGTTGCTGACGAAAAGAGAGCGCGAGCACCCCGATCCGCACGTCGTCCTGCACGCGGTCAACAAGCGGCACCCGCGCAGCGATCTGGTCGACGAACTGGAGGAGTTGCTCACCCAGCAGGAACTCAAGGCGGTCGACTCGGCGTACCCCACCCCGTACGCGGACCCGCTGATACGCACCTGGAGCGCCGTCGGCGTCCGTCTCGCCGTCGCCACCAACAACTCCGCGCGTACGGTCGCGGATTACCTCCAGGGCCGGGACCTAATCGACTGCTTCGCCCCGCACGTCTACGGCCGCACGAACGACCTCGAACTCCTCAAGCCGAACCCCCACTGCCTGAACCGCGCCCTGCGCGCGATGGGCGCCGCCCCCGCCGACGCCCTGATGATCGGAGACACCCCCACGGACTTCGAAGCGGCCCGCCAGGCGGGCATCCCGTTCCTCGGCTACGCGGGTAAACCGTCCAAGGAAACGTTGCTGCGCCGAGCGGGAGCAGAGGCCGTGGTGGACTCCTTCGAGCCCCTACTCGACTTTGTACGGCGGCCGTAGCGGGACAGCAGTGCAGGTCACCTCGGTCGGACGTACGTGTCTTCCCTCGCGTCGGTTCAAATGCGCGGGTTCTCCGGCGTCGCTCAAGACCACTGGAGTAACGTGCGTCATCCCTTACATCGGCTCAACCGGAACGGGCTGAACCCAGCGAATGACACTTCAACTCACCGGTGGTCGGCGGCGAGCCGTCGAACTGGTCGGCGAACGCGGCGTGGTCCACGGCCCCCTTGAGGGCTACCACCACGAGACCTATGTGCTGACCATGCCGGGCGAGACGCGGACCGTGAAACTCCGGGAACCGCGCGAGCGGATCCTGTGGTTCGACCGCAGGTGCTTCCGGTCGGAAGAGGCCCTGCTCCGCGCACTGGACGGACGCATCACCCGCATCCCCGTCATCCATGAGGTGGAGGGCATGGCGCTGCAGGTCTTCATCGAGGGCCGCACCCTCAAGCCCCGCGCGTGGGACGACCGGCGGGTCCCGGACGCGGTCCACGCCCAGATCGTCGGCCTGTTCCGGGAGTTGGCGCAGGTAGCACCGAACACCCTTGAAGTGGAACGCAGTTGCGAGGTCGAGGACCGCGCGGAGGACGGCGACTGCGATGGGTTCCTGGAACGGCTCATCGTCTTCGTGGAAAAACAGGTCTACGAGAAGAACTTCCCGCACTTCGGGCGGCTCTTCACGGACCTCGGCCTCCACCCCGACGCGTTCGTCCAGCTCAGAAAGAACGTTTCCGGACTCACCCGACGCGACTTCTCCCTGCTCCACGCCGACCTGCACAGGGAGAACTTCGTCCTCGACCCCTTCGATCAACTCTGGTCCATCGACTGGGAGTTGGCGATGCTGGGAGACCCGCTCTACGACCTCGCCACCCACCTCTACCTGATGTCCTATCCGGCGGAACAGAAACACCGTATGGCCGAGGACTGGGCGAGAGCCGTCGGCGAAGTACGTCCCGGCAGTATGCGGGGCTGGCGGGACGACCTGGACCGCATCCTCGCCTTCAAGAGAGCGCAGTCGGTGTTCACCGACGTCATCCGGCTGTCGCTGTCCCTGCGCGGCGGATCGAAGGTCGACGAGACCCGGCTTCCGACGGCGGTCCGGAAACTGCGGACGATCATGCGGGCCGCCGCGAAGCCCCTGGGCCTGGCCGAGGTTCCGAGCAGTTCCCGGATCGCCGAGGCACTCGTACGCTGGGCCGACACGCCCGACCTGTCGGCCGTTGAAGGAGCGGTAGCGTCCGGGGCATGACTGACGCCACCGACTTCGAGGACATCCCCACCACCACTCTCGCCGAACTCCTCGGCCGTGAACGGGTCATGGACATCGGCATCCGGCCCCTCTGGGGTCCCCTGCCGCGTCTCGCCGGGCCGGCCTTCACCGTGCGGTGCCCGCCCGGCGACAACCTCATGCTGCACGCCGCCATCTACCGCGCCGAGCCGGACTCGATCGTCGTGGTGGAGTCGGGCGACCTGGACCACGCCCTCGCCGGCGGAAACGTCTGCGCCATCGCCCAGCAGCGGGGCATCGCCGGCTTCGTCCTCGACGGCGTGATCCGCGACCTCGGCGAGGTACGGGCGGCGGGCTTCCCCGTCTTCGCCCGCGGTGTCATCCCGATCCCCGGCGGCAAGAAGGCCGTACTGCCGCTGAACGAGCGCGTGCGGTGCGGCGGCGCCACCGTCGACGCCGGGGACATCGTGGTGGCCGACGAGGAGGGGATCGTCGTAGTCCCTGGCGACCGTCAGGCGGAGATCCTCGCCGCCGCACGGGCCCGCCTGGAAAAGGAGTCCGCCGAGACGCTCGACGACTGGGAGAAGGCGCATCGGGCGCGGGTGGACGAGCTGTTGCGCGCGGGCGGCTTTGAGGAGTGATGTGAGAGAGGGGCCGTCTGATGCTTCTCTTCCTCGACGTCGACGGGACACTGCTGCCCTTCGGCGCGTCCCACCCGTACCCGGTGTACGACTCCGACTTCGCGTCGCCCGCGGCCGATTCCCCTCCGCTGCTGACCCGCATCGACCCCTCGCTGGGGCCACGGCTCGCGGCGCTGCGGTGCGAACTGGTGTGGGCGACGACCTGGATGGACGACGCGAACGCATGCGTCGCGCCCTGGCTCGGCCTGCCCCAACTGCCCTTGGTGGACTGGCCCGACCCGGCCGAGGACGGGGTCGGGGACGGCGCGGGCGGGCGGCTGCACTGGAAGACCCGGCCGTTGGTCGCCTGGGCCGCCGGGCGGTCCTTCGTCTGGGTGGACGACGAGATCGGGGACGCCGACCGCGACTGGGTGAGCGCCCATCACCCCGGACGGGCCCTGCTGCGGCGCGTCGACCATCGCTACGGGATCACGGACGCGGATCTCGCGGCGATGGAGGCCTGGTTGGCGGTCAATCGGTGACGGGGTCTTACAACAGGGGCTCGTCCAGCGACAGTTTCAGCAGCGTCCTGGCGCTCTCCGTCGCGCCCGCGGCACGCGTCGCCGTGGAGGCGCCGGGGAAGTGCCGGTTCCAGGCCCCCGCGCGGCCGAGGACGCCGAGGCGGGTCGCGAGGGTGAGTGCGCGGCGCAGTTCCGCGGTGGAGTGGCCGTTTCCCGTCCAGGGTTCCAGGTAGGCGTCCCGCAGTCGGGGGAGCGCCTCGGGGCCGTAGCGTTCGGTGACTCGGCCGGCCGGGACCAGGAAGCTGCAGAAGGGGTGCGAGACGGCGGCGTCGCCCCAGTCGAAGAAGGTGTAGCGGCCGGGCTCCGGGTGGAACAACTGGCCGTCGTGCAGGTCGGAGTGGTCCAGCGAGTCGGGGATGCCCAACTCGGCCAGCTCGGCGCAGAGTTCGAGCAACAGCGGCCGTAGGGAATGCAGTTGGGCGGGGGCGATGTCCGTTTCCGCGGTGGCCTCGATGAACCGCACCACCTCGTCGAAGACTTCGGGCAGGGCCGTCGTCCGGGCGCTGGGGACGCCGAGTTGTTCGAGGTCCTCGGTGTGCGGGATCAGGGCGCGTTGCATGGTCGCGTACTGGCGCAGGGGTTCCTCCCAGGCGCGGGCATCCGCGGGGGTGCGGTCGAGGAACTGCCGGAAGAGTTCGCCGCCGTGGGGGAGCAGGGACCAGCCGCGGTCGGCGTCGACGGCGAGGGGTTCCAGGACGTACTCCGGGACCCAGCGGGCCAGCGCGGCGGTGAGCGGGGCCTCGAAGGCACCGGCCGGCGGGTTGGCCTTCAGCCAGACGGCGGTGGCGGCGGCGGTAGCTGCGGCCTGCCCCGCCACGGGGATGCGGACCAGGACCGACCAGGGGCGCAGCCGCACGCCCAGCCGGCCCGTCTCGCGCAGGCCCCGCGCCGCGAGTTCGCGCCGGGCCCAGCCGAGGGCCGCGCTCCGCCAAGTCTCCTGATCCCAGGGCGTCTTGGCGCCCTCGTGCTGTCCGCGGTCGATGACCTGCGACTTCTCGTCGTCGTGCATCGCGTCATTCCAGCATTCGGGTTGATCGGCGTTCCATCGAATTACCGGTCCGCGCTACCGTGCTGATCATGGCGGACTGGGCGATACGGCCCGCGGTGCGGGCGGACGTCGAGAGCGTGGCCGAGTTGCGGGCGGTCGTGCTGCGGGCGGATCTGGAACGGCTCGGGCGTTACGACGAGCGGCGCGTGCGGCAGCGGCTGCGGGACGGGTTCGAGCCGGGGCACACCTGGGTGATTGAAGTGGGCGGCCTGTTCGCCGGATGCGTGGCGCTACGGCCCGACGCGGACGCCCGCTGCCACTGGCTGGAGCACTTCTATCTCGCGCCGGGGTTGCAGGGTGGTGGGATCGGGTCCGGGGTGCTGGGCGGGCTGCTGGAGCGGTGCGACCGTGACGGTGTTCCCGTCGTGCGGCTGAACGTGCTGCGGGGGAGCCCGGCCCGGCGGCTGTATGAGCGGTACGGATTCTCCGTGGAGGCGGAGGATTCGGTGGACGTCTTCATGGTGCGGGAGGCGCCCACTCGACGTCGGCCCTGACATTCCCGGGGGCTGCGTCGTCGCAGACGTATGAACAGAATCCGGTACGTCAGCCTCGGCCTGCTGGCCGTGGTCAGCCTGTGCACAGGGACCTGGGCCTATTTCTCGCCGACGGGGTGGTACGCGAACTTCCCGGGACTCGGACTGAGCTGGTTGCCCCAGCTGGGTCCCTACAACGAGCACCTCGCCAAGGACGCGGGAGCCATGTTCCTCGCGCTGGCCTGTCTGACGCTCGTCGCGCTGCGCCAGGTGCACAACACCAGGCTGGTGCAGACGACGGGTGCGGTGTGGCTGGTCTTCAACGTGCTGCACTTCAGCTATCACGTGCAGCACCTCGACATGTACGGGACGCGGGACCAGGTCCTGAACGTGGTCTTCCTGGCCGCGCTCGTCCTGCTGGCGGCGGTGCTGCTGGTGCCGGTGTCGGCCCTCTCGGCGCGACGGGGTGACACCAAGTGAAGGAGCGGAACGGTATGCGGATCGCGGTGGCGGGCGGAACCGGGCTGGTCGGCCGGTACGTGGTCGAGGAGCTGACCGCGGCCGGACAGGAACCGGTGGTGCTCAGCCGCTCGCGGGGCGTGGACCTCGTCGCGGGCGGCGCCGGGCTCGACGCCGCCCTGGCGGGGGTGGACGCCGTCATCGACGTGAGCAATGTGACGACGACCAGCGCGAAGAAGGCCGTCGCGTTCTTCGACACCGTCGGGCACCACCTCCTCGACGCGGGTGCGCGGGCCGGCGTACGGCATCACGTGGTGCTGTCGATCGTCGGCATCGACCGGGTCGGCCTCGGCTACTACCGGGGCAAACTCCGGCAGGAGGATGTGGTGGCGAGCGGCCCGTTGCCGTGGACGGTGCTGCGCGCCACGCAGTTCCACGAGTTCGCCGCGCAGACCCTCGACCGGGTCCCGGGACCCCTCGCGGTGGTACCCCGGATGCGGACGCAGCCGATCGCTGCCCGCGAAGTGGCCCGGCACCTGGTGGAACTCTCCCGCGCCCCCGCCCGTGGCATGGCCCCCGACCTCGCCGGACCGCGTGTCGAACAACTCGTCGACATGGTGCGCCGGTTGCTGCGGGCCCGGCGCGAGCGCCGACTGCTGCTGCCGGTGCGGATGCCGGGCGCGACCGGGGCGGCGATGACGGGGGACGGGCAACTGCCGCTCCCCGGCGAGCCGTTGGGGCCGCGGGGCAGCCAGACGTTCGACGAATGGCTCGTCCAGCATGTCCAGCATGTCCAGCACGACGGGTCCGTCGAGAAGCCCACTGTCCAGGAAGGATGACCACGCCGTGTCCGACTCGGGTCAGGATCCGACCCTCGGTTCCCTCATGGCCGAGCGCCGCCGACTGCTCAACCTCGGGTACCGGATGCTCGGTTCGGTGCAGGACGCCGAGGACGTCGTACAGGAGACGTACGCCCGTTGGTACGCCCTGTCGGAGGAGGCGCAGCGGGAGATCGAGGCGCCGCTCGCGTGGCTGACCCGGGTCGCCTCGCGGATCTGCCTCGACCAGCTCGGGTCGGCGCGGGCCCGGCGCGAGCGCTACACCGGGGAGTGGCTGCCCGAGCCGGTCCGGCACAGCGGCACCTGGACCAGTACGGGCGGCGCGGGCGCGGACGATCCCGCCGACCGCATCACCCTCGACGAGTCCGTCAGCATGGGCATGCTCGTGCTGCTGGACTCGATGACTCCCGCGGAGCGCGTCGCCTTCGTCCTGCACGACGTCTTCGGCCTGCCGTTCACCGAGATCGCCGAGACGGTGGGCCGTACCCCGGCCGCCTGCCGCCAACTGGCCTCGTCCGCGCGCCACCGACTCGCCCGCAAGCCACCCGGCGCCAGTACGGCCGAGGAGCACGGGCGGGTCGTCTCCGCGTTCCGCGAGGCCTGCGAGACCGGTGACTTCGACGCGCTCGTCGCCCTGCTCGACCCCGACGTCGAGTCGCGCAGCGACGGCGGCGGCAAGGTGCGGGCCGCGCTGCGGCCGGTCGTCGGCCGGGACAAGGTGGCCCGCCTCTTCCTCGGCCTCATGCGCCGGGAACCGGAGATGGAACTCGTCGAGGAGGATGTCAACGGCACGCCCGGTGTCTCGGTCCGGATCGCCGGCACGACCTTCGCCGTGCTCGCGGCGGACGTGCGCGAGGGGCTGATCACCGACCTGTGGCTGGTGGTCAACCCGGACAAGCTGCGGGCGTGGACGGGGTACGGCGACGGCGGTGATGCGGATGTTCTCCAGTAGGCGGCTTCCGCTATTCGGGCCGGCGGGTGTGCGCGACCCGCTCCGTGCAGCTGCGGGCGACCGTGTCGGCGAAGGTCCGGGCGAGCGGGGAGAGGGCGTCCCAGCGGCGGACGGCCCAGCCGACCGGGAGCGGGGGCAGACCGGGGAGGGGGACGAGGCGGAGCGGGCCGGTGCCGGGGGTCTCCCAGCCGGGCAGGAGGGGGACTACGGCGTGACCGAGGCCGAGTTCGGCCAGCAGGAGCGCGGTGTCCCAGTCGGCGACGCCCGTGTCGGAGCTGCTGCGGACGCCGAGTTCGGCGAACGCGGCGTCGAGACGGGCGCCCGAGGTGGAGTTCGGGGGGAGGCGGATGAGGCTGACGCCGTCGAGTTCGGCGGTGTCGATGAGGGGCCGGGCCGCGAGCGGATCGTCGGCGCGGACGGCCAGCACCCAGGGCAGGTCCACGACGGGACGCTGCTCGATACCGCGCACCGGGCCGTCGATCGTGACCCACGCGAGGTCCAGGTTGCCTGCGGTGAGCGCGTCGAAGCAGGCGCGGCTTGAGGTCTCCGTCCGGAACTCAAGACCCACCCTCGGATAGCGCCGCCGGAAGGCGACGACCGCCTCCGCCATGAAGTGCCGCACGGTGGTCCCGCCGGTCGTGACCCGCACCGAGCCGCCCTCGCCGTTGACGAGGTCCCCGAGCCGCCGCATGGCCAGCTCAAGCCCGGCCACACTCTCCGAGGCGGCCTCGCACAACACCCGCCCCGCGTCCGTCGGTACGACACCTCGCGGCCGGCGCTCCAGGAGGCGCACGCCGGCCTCCCGCTCCAGCCGCTTCACATGCTGGCTCACCGCCGACTGGGTACGGCCCAGGTCACGGGCGACGGCACTGAGACTCCCCGCCCGGCACACGGCCACGAAGACACGCAGATCCTCCAGAGTCACAACTCCAAGCTACAGCTTGGGTATTGACGGAAATCCATAGGATTGACGGGGGTCACGGACTCGACGATGCTCAGCACAGGGCCCAGGCGGCAACCCGTCCGGAGCCTTCGCCGGGCGGTCCGGACCCAAGGCGAAGACACGGACGGGTGCCGACCTCCGACCTCCGACGAGCGACGGAAGGATGCCGGGTTGTGGCTGACTCTCCTACGCCAACTGGCGCTTCTGGAGGTGCTGTTGACGGTGTAGGCGGGGCCGTGGCGCTGCTCCTCCGGCTCGGCGCCGCGGACATCGAGCACCCGGGCGGCACTCTCGCCGCCCACCTCCAACGCGTCCGGCACCGCCTCGCCGACTGGGGCGCCCGCCCGGCCCTCCGACTCGCGGGCCTGTGCCACGCCTGCTACGGCACCGACGGCTTCCCCACCGCCCTGTTGCCGGTGGACACGGGCCGCGCCGAACTCGCCGAGGTGATCGGCGCGGAGGCGGAAGGGATCGTGTATCTCTACGGGGCGTGCGACAGGAAGGCCACGTATCCGCGGCTGGCGGAGGCCGACGGCGACTACCGGGACCGTTTCACGGGCCGTGTCCACACTCCCGACCCGCGCCTGCGCCGGGACCTCGCCGAACTGACCGCGGCCAACGAACTCGACCTGGCCCACCACGACTTCGCCTTCCGCGAGCGATGGGGACCCGAACTCCTCGCCCTCTTCACCCGGTTCAGACCCCTGCTGAGCCAACCCGCCTGGCGGGACTGCCGGTTGGGCCTCACACCGTGACGGACTCCGCGATCCGCCGGGCGGCTTGGGCAGGCGTGCGTCTCGCCGACCTTGTCGGCGTCGAACACCCGTGAATCCGGGATCGGTCGGGAACGGGAGGTCTGGTCCGCCGGTTACGTCGGCGGTCCGTCGAGCTTGGCGGCCACCGCGTCGAGGACCCAGTCCAGGCCGGTCGCGAAGGTGGTCTCGGCGTCCACGTCCGTGCCGTCGTGCACGGCCTTGGACAGTGCCGGGAAGCGGCCCGTGGCCAGCATCTTCGTCACGTGCGGGCCGGACGCGCGCTGCCAGTCGCGCTTGGACAGGCCCGTGGCGCGCTCGGCGCGCAGGTTCGCGATCTCGCGTCTGATCGCGCCGGTGAAGTAGGCGCTGACGGTCTCCACGGCGCGCATGACGGTGTCGATGTCGGCGTGACCGTCGAGGGCGGCCAGCGTGGCCTCGGTCACGGCGAGGCCGTTCGGGCCCAGGCTCGGACGGTTGCCGAGCAGGTCGGCCAGCCATGGGTGACGGAGGGCGGCCAGCCTGGTGCGGTGGGCGAGGACGCGCAGCGCCTCCCGCCAGTCACCGGCCCGCTCCTCGGGGAGGATCTCGGCCTGGACCTCGTCCACCATGAGGTCGAACAGTTCCTCCTTGGTGGAGATGAAGCCGTACAGCCGCATCGGGCCGGCGTTCAGCCGGGCGGCGACCTTGCGCAACGACACCGCCTCCAGCCCGCCCTCGTCGGCCAGCGCGACGGCGGCGGCGACGATCCGCTCCCGGTCGAGCGGCACGGGCCGGCTCGGCGGCTCCGGACGGTCCCACACAGTCATGGACGCATCGTACTGTTGCGATACGCCGTACCGAGACAATACAGTGTATCGACATGAGACATCGCATCGCCGTCGTCGGGGGCGGCCCCGCCGGCCTCACCTTCGCCCGGGTCCTGCACCGCCACGGCCACCCCGTCACCGTCCTCGAACGCGACCCCGGCCCCGACGCCCGTCCCCCGGGCGGCACACTGGACCTGCACGAAGGGATGGGTCAACTCGCCCTGGACAAGGCGGGGTTACTGGCGGAGTTCCAGGCGCTCGCACGTCCCGAGGGACAGGCCATGCGCATCCTGGACCCGGACGGGACCGTCCTGCGCCACTGGCTGCCCGGCCCGGACGACCTGGCCAATCCCGAGATCGACCGCGGACAACTCCGTGACCTGCTGCTGGGCCGTGCCCGCGCACACGACCCGGGCCCGCTCGACGTCCGGTGGGGGCGGGGCGTGACCCGGGTGGTGCCGGGGGCCCGGGACGGCGTACTCGTCGAGTTCGCGGACGGGCGACAGGAGTCGTACGACCTCGTCGTCGGCGCGGACGGCGCCTGGTCCCGGGTCCGCCCGGCCCTCTCGCCCGTGGCGCCGCACTACACCGGCGTCACCTCGATCGAGACCTCCCTCGACGACGTCGACACCCGCCACCCCGACCTCGCCCGGCTGATCGGCGACGGTTCCGTGGCCGTCTACGGCGCGAACCGCAGCCTCGTCGCCCAGCGCAACAGCGGCGGCCACGTGAAGGTGTACAGCAGGTTCCGCGCACCGCTGGACTGGCACAAGGACCTGCACGTGGACCTGGCCGACGCCGAAGCCGTGCGATCGAGCCTGCTGACCCTGTTCGACGGCTGGTCCGCCCCCGTCCTCGACCTCCTCCGCCGCGGCACCGCCTTCGCCCACCGCCCCTTCCACGTCCTCCCCGTGTCCCACACCTGGACCCACGTCCCCGGGGTGACACTCCTGGGCGACGCGGCCCACCTGATGCCCCCACTTGGCGTCGGCGCGAACCTCGCGATGCTGGACGGCGCCGAACTCGCCGAGTCCATCGCCACCGCCCCCGGCACCCAGGATCTGGACGAGACCGTCCGCGACTTCGAGGAACGGATGTGCGCCCGGGCCGGCAAGTGGGCCGAGATCACGACGGCCGGCCTGGAACGACTGGTGAGCCCGGACCCGGCCGAAGCGATCGCGGTCTTCGACGAGGTGCAGTCGTAGCGACCCCCAGGGGTTGGGGTTTCTACGGGCGGGGTTTCTACAGGCCGCCCAGTCGGTCATGCAGCACGTCGAGTGTCGGCCAGGGCGGACCGTCGTGCAGTGCGCGCAGGAGTTCCTCCCCGAACCACCTCCCGTTCGGAAACTGGTCGCCGAGTTCCCAGCGCCACGCGGCGACGATCGCGAGGACGAGCTGCCGGCACTCGTCGAGCAGCCCCTGGTCGACGTTCGGGTAGTGCTCGCACACCGCCTCGGGAACATGGGCGAGGTCGAACTCGACGGGTCCGCGGCAGCACGTCTCAAGGTCGATGAACAACGAGCCGTTCTCCGTGCTGAGCACATTGCCCGGATGCGGCTCCCCGTGCAGCAGCTGCTCCACGGCGCCGCGGTCGTCGATCGCCCGCCGCAGGCTCGCCAGCCTGCCACCGAGGAACACGCGTTCCGCGTCGGCGAGTTCCGGCGAGCGATCCGGGTCGGCGACGACTGCTTGCGCCTCCGTGATCCGGTCCGTGAACCTCGGGCCCGGCACCTCGACCTCGCGCATACCGGCGTGCAGCTGCTCCAGCGCCTTGGCGTAGTCGACCGGTGCGGTGTGGGGTGACACGGGCTCGTAGTACGTCCACAGCGTCACCGCGAAGCCGTCGCGCGTGTACACCCGCGGATCCGCCCGAGGTTCCAGGGGACACACAGGACACCCGGCCTCGACGAGCCGCTGGGCGAGCTCGACCTCGAACCCTGCGACCTCTTGTCCCACATGGGCGACCCGGGCAAAGACGTCGGACGGCGTCAGCCGCAGCGCCAGCTTGTTCGAGTTCTGCAGAACGACCGCGCCGTCGGCCGCCAGACCGACCGATACGGCGACCGAGGTCGCAGCCGAGATCGCACGCGTGACGTCGGTCGTCTCCATCCCCGCATCCTGACATGGATCACCGAGGGCGGTGCCGATTATTCGCGGCCGTGATCGCCACCGTCGCCGGGGTCCAACCTCCTTACAGGGAACGATAGTTGGCGCCCCCAGGGGTCGGTTCCGTGCGGCCGGAGTGCCTTGCCCCACCACGACCCGGCGGGGATCATGACCGCGTGCAGCGCCAAGAGAAACTCCACGAACTGCTCGTGCGCGCCGGGCTCACGGTCGTCGAGGACGTGCGCCCGGGCAGCCTGTTCCCGCCGGAGGCCGGCTGGCGCATCGCGCGGGGTATCGCGGCGCCGGACGGCGCGGCCCGCGAAGCGCTCGACGCCGAGTGGTGGCGCCGCCTCGCGGATGCCGACGGCGAGTTCCTGGTGGCCGTCCTCGGGCACCGCATCGGCGGCAACGACGCCTGCTGGACCCAAGTCCGGCACACGGGCGCCGGTGTCCCGGAACTGACCGGCGACCCCGGCTTCGTGGCGCTCTCCCTCGACGGGCAGGTGCTTCTGGCAGCGCTGCCGGTGCCGGTGCCGGTGCCGGTGCCGGTGCCCGGCGCGGGCGGGTCTGGGGTGGCGGCCTTGGACGGGTTGGCGGATGGGTCTGGGGTGGCGGCCTTGGACGGGTCGGTGGATGGGTCTGGGGTGGCGGCCTTGGGCGGGTCGGCGGACGGGGCTGGGGTGGCGGCCCTTGACCGGTTGGCGGATGGGGCTGGGGTGGCGGCCCTCGACCGGCCGGCGGACAGGCCCAGGGTGACGGCCCTCGACCGGCTGCCGGAGCGGCTGGAGGAGATGGCGGTGGCCGCCGGGCGTGAGACGGAGGCCGAGCGTGCCGAGGTGTGGGCGGCGGTCCCCGGCCGGCCTGCCTGGCCCCTGCACTGGGCGGAGGGGATCGGATCCAATCCGGCCGCACCGGACGAACTGCTGATCCGGCTGCTGGACGTGACGCCGGGCTTCCTGCACGGATGCGACCGGCCCGCCGTCCTCGACGCCGCCGTCGCTCACCCCGATCGGCAGGTACGGTCGACACCCGCCGACACCTTCCGGCCCAAGCTCACGTCCGACCAGTGGACACGCCTGATCCGCGCCGAACCGTCCCCGAGCCGGCGCGTGCACTGGGCCGAGTGTGCCCGCGCCTGGGGTCTCGAACTCCCCGAGGACCTCTACGACGACCTCCTCGCCGGCCCGTCCCGCGCCCAGGCCGCCGAACTCCCCGGACTCCCCGCCCGTCACCTTCCGCCCCTCGCCGCCGACGCCGATCCGCGGGTGCGGGCGAGCGCCTGCGCCCGGTGGGAGGACCTCGCCGCGCCGCTGCGGGAGCGGCTGCTGGCCGACACCGACGACGCGGTGCGAACGGCGGCGCTGCTCGCCCACCACACCGGCGTCCCCATGCCCCGCGAGGTCTTCGCCGCGCTGCCCGCGCCCCGGCGAGCGCTCGAACAGTGCCGTCTCGCGCCCGAGTTGGAGGCGGAACTGGTCCGGGACACAGACGCGGACACACGCGGGGGGCTGGCCGCCAACCCGCGGCTCGGGGCCAGTGCTGTCGCCGTCCTGGCGCAGGACCCCGACGACGACATCCGCTCGACGGTGGCACGGCGAGCCGACCTCACCGAGGAGCAGCGCGCCGCGGTGCGCCACGACTTCGACCCGGCGTCGATGTCGAGGCCTGACCCTCTGCCCTGGGTCCGGAACCTGCACGGCGACAGCGACGCGATGCGCCGCCTGGCCGTGTCGTCCCATCCGCTCGTCCGCCGCAGCGTGGCCCGTGCCCGGCACCTCCCACCGGACGTGGTGGAGCGGCTGGCCAGGGACGAGGACCGGGCGGTCCGCCTGTTCCTCGCCGAGTCGTGCGACGACGCGCCGGCCGAGATGCTGCTGGAGGTCTGGCGCTGGTGGGACGGCAGCTTCAGCCACCCGGGCCGCCCCCGAAACCACCCCAACTTCCCCCGCACGGGCCTGCTGCACTACGCCGGCGACCCCGTCGGACGGATGCGCCGCCTGGCCCTGGACGATCCGGAGTCCACGCCCGCCGACGTCGCGCGTCTCGCCCGCGACCCCGACGCCGAGGTCCGCCGCCGCGCCGCTCAGGACCCCCGCCTGTCACCGGCCGACGCGGTACGGCTCCTGAACGACCCGGAGAGCTACGTCCGCACGACCGCGATACGCAACCCGCACCTGCCGTCCCACGTCCTCGCCGGCCTCCTGCACGACCGCACCACAGCCTCGGAGGCGGTCACCAACCCGTCGATCCCGGTCCCGTTGCTGCATCGCATCGTGACCATGGCGGCCGAGGCGGCCAGGTGAGTGGCGTGGCGCACTTTTGCAAGCAGGTGCTTGCAATAGTTAGCAGGAGTGGTGCAAGGTGGAGTCATGGCAACGCTCAACGTCGGCAATCTTGGTGAGTATCTGCGGGAACAGCGGCGCACCGCGCAGCTGTCCCTGCGGCAGCTCGCCGATGCCGCCGGGGTGTCCAATCCGTATCTGAGCCAGATCGAGCGCGGGCTGCGCAAGCCGAGCGCGGAGGTGTTGCAGCAGGTCGCCAAGGCGCTGCGGATCTCCGCCGAGACGCTGTACGTGCGGGCCGGCATCCTCGACGCCGAGCGGGACCGGGACGAGGTCGAGACACGTGCGGTCATCCTCGCCGATCCCACGCTCACCGAACGGCAGAAGCAGGTACTGCTTCAGATCTACGAGTCCTTCCGCAAGGAGAACGGGTTCGAGATCGCCGACGGGGACGAGGGCGTGGAGAGCGGTCCCGGCGTGAGCGACGGTGCCGACGGCGGCGACGCCGACCCGCGGGAGCAGACGGCCGGGTGACGACGACACAACCCGTTGACGACGACACGGCCCGTCCGCCGAGCGCGGAAGCAACACAAACCCTCAGCTGATAGCAACCGGGAAGGACCATCACCATGGCCATCACCGATGACCTCCGCAAGACCCTGAGCGACCCCACCCCCCTCTACTTCGCCGCCGGCACCGCCGACCTCGCCCTCCAGCAGGCCAAGAAGGTCCCCGGCCTGGTCGAGCAGCTGCGTGCCGAGGCCCCGGCGCGGATCGACGCCGTGCGCGGCACCGACCCGAAGGCCGTGCAGGAGAAGGCCGCCGCCCGCGCCAAGGAGGCCAGTGCCAAGGCCAAGGAGGCGCAGGAGACCCTCCAGACCAAGGTCAACGAGTTCCTCACCAGCCTCGACGGCGACCTCAAGAAGCTCGGCACCACGCTCGACGCCGACCTGAAGAAGTTCGGCGAGTCCGCCCAGGACCTCGCGCTGCGCGGGGTCGGCGTCGCCGCCGAGTACGCGGTCAAGGCCCGTGAGGCGTACGAGAAGGTCGCCGAGCACGGCGAGCAGGCCGTGAAGACCTGGCGCGGCGAGGCCGCCGACGAGATCGAGGAGCTGGCCGTCGCGGTCGAGCCCGACCCCGAGCCGGTCGTCGTCAAGGCCGAGGAGCCCGCTCCGGCCCCCGCCCCGGCCCCGACCGCCGCCGCCCCGGCGAAGAAGCCCGCCGCCAAGAAGGCTCCGGCCCGCAAGACCACCGCGAAGAAGACCACGCCGCCCGCGAAGTGACACGAACGGGTGATCGGTGACGGGTCGGGCACTCGACGGGTGCCCGACCCGTTCTGTCTTCAGCGGCAATCCGGTTGCGGGTACGGTGACCGCGTAATGACTAGCCGAGTCTGGTGGTGGACGTAGTGCTGATGCAGGGCTTCAGTGGGTTCATGTGGCTGTTGAGCACCGCCCTGATCGTGTTCAGCGGCTTCGCGCTCCTCGACGCCGCGACGCGCCGCGAGGACGCCTATCGCGCGGCGGACAAGAAGACCAAGCCGTTCTGGCTGATCATTCTCGGGCTCGCCTTCGTGGTGAACCTGATCTTCAACATCCTGTCGTTCCTGCCGATCATCGGCCTCGTCGCGACGATCGTGTACATGGTCGACGTCCGCCCGGCCCTCCGCGGCCTCCCCGGCGGCGGCCGCAGCCGCAGAGGCGGCTCCAGCAGCGACGGCCCCTACGGCCCGTACAACGGCGGACGCTGACGTCCTACGACCGGGTAGCCGGAGCTACGACGAGATAGCCGGCGTTACGGCGCCCGGTCCAGCAGTACCACCGCCACGTCGTCCGTCAGCTCGCTGCCGTTGAGGTCGCGGACCTCGTTCACCGCGGCCCGCAGCAGTTCCTCGCCCCGCAGCCCCTCCGCGAGCTGGCGGCGGACCATCGCCACCATGCCGTCCTGGCCGAGCCGTTCGCGGCGGCCCTCGCCGATCCGGCCCTCGATCAGGCCGTCCGTGTAGAGCATCAGGCTCCACTCCGCGCCCAGTTCCACCTGCATCCGCGGCCAGCGGGCACCGGGGAGCAGGCCGAGGGCGGGGCCGTTGTTGTCGTAGGGGAGAAGCTCGGCCGGGCGGCCGGGGCAGGCAAGCAGCGGGGACGGGTGGCCGGCCAGGCACAGGCCCGCGCGACGGCCGTCGGGGGCGATGTCGACCGTGCAGAGCGTCGCGAAGATCTCGTCGTCGGCGCGCTCGTGCTCCAGGACCTGCTGGAGCGTGCCGAGCAGCTCGTCGCCGCACAGGCCCGCCAGGGTCAGCGCCCGCCAGGCGATGCGCAGTTCCACGCCGAGCGCGGCCTCGTCGGGGCCGTGGCCGCAGACGTCGCCGATCATCGCGTGCACAGTGCCGTCGGGGGTGCGCACGGTGTCGTAGAAGTCGCCGCCGAGCAGCGCGCGGGAGCGGCCGGGGCGGTAGCGGGCGGCGAAGTGCAGCGGGGAGCCGTCGAGGAGGGGCGTGGGCAGCAGGCCGCGTTCGAGGCGGGCGTTCTCCTGGGCACGCAGCTTGGACTCGGTGAGCTTGCGCTCGGCCCTGTCGGAACGTTTCCGCTCCACCGCGTACCGGATCGCGCGGCTCAGCAGCCGGCCGTCCAGCTCGTCCCGGAAGAGATAGTCCTGGGCGCCCACCCGGACCGCCTCGGCGCCGCGCTCGGTGTCGCCGGACGCGGTGAGGGCGAGGACGGCGTGGTGGGGCGCGGTCCTCAGTACGTGCCTGAGTACGGCCAGCTCGTCGTCGGCGCCGTCCGCGGCCCGGCCGGGGGCGGGCAGCGCGAGGTCGAGCAGGATGCAGTGGACGTCGTCGGTGAGCAGCCGCTCGGCCTCGGTGAGGTTGCGGGCGGTGCGGACCCGGATCGGCTTGCCGGTCGGATCGACCAGCTCGGGCACGATCGGCGAGCCGCCGGGGTCGTCCTCGATCATCAGCAGGGTGAGATGACCGCCGGGACCGCCCGGGCCGCCGGGACCGCCCGGGCCGCCGGGACCGGCGTGGGTGCCGTGGGCGGCGCGGTGCGCGGCGTCGGCCGTGCCGTTGGAGTGGGCGGCGGTCTTGGCGTCGGCGCCGGTGACTGTGCCGGCGTCCACGGTGTCCTGCGGGCGCGGAGCTTCCACGACGCCGGAAGCGCCGTCGGACGCGCTCTCGGACGGCTCGCCGGACGCGTGTCCGGGCGTGGCCCCGGAGGTGTCTCCCGAGGCGTCTACGGAAACGTCTCCAGAGACGTCCCCAGAGGTGTCGCCGATCGTGGGCGCGGCCGGCGCCTGACCACTTTCCGCGGCCGGGATCGCTCTCTGCCGCGGTATGGGTGCGGGCATCGTCCTGTTCCTTCCCTCCCCCCGAGGGCGCGGCGGGGCGAGGGACCTCGACCCACCGACCGGGACCATAGCGGTAGTGGGCGCCGGAAAGGAATGGTGTGAGGCAGGTCGCCCGGCAGGCGGCCACAGTCATATGCCGTGTTCTGTACCGCAGTTGGGCAGGACGGCGGTGGGGCCGGGATGACGAAGGTCACGCCGTACCGGGGTTTGGGGCGGGTGATGCGTGTGCTGCGTCACGTGGCTCGGGTCACCGATCGCCACCGCGGCTACGAGCCGGTCACATCACGCATCCGGTCGCACAACACCCAATATCGGCATCGAACCGGCCCCCGCGATCGTCACCGTACGCCCCGGCCGCGGGGCGTGGATGATCGCGCCGTCGCCGATGTACATCGCGACATGGCTGGCGTCGTCGAAGTAGATGATCAGGTCACCGGGGCGCATGTCCTTGACGTCCACGTGCGGCAGCTGCTTCCACTGCTCCTGCGAGGTGCGCGGGATCGGGTCGCCGGCGCTCGCCCAGGCCTGTGAGGTCAGCCCCGAGCAGTCGTACGACTTCGGGCCCTCGGCGCCCCACTCGTACGGCTTGCCGAGCTGGGCCGTCGCGTACGCCACCGCCGCTTTGCCCTCGGCGGACGCCTTGCCGCCGATGTCCTTGAGGACACCGGAGTCGAGCCAGTCGGTCTGCGCCTTCAGCGCGGCCTGCCGCTCCAGCTCGGCCAGGCGCTCCTTCTCCTTCTTCTCCAGCTGGGACTCCAGCTTCTCGGCCGCCGCGATCTGGGTGGTGATCGTCTTCTTGGCCGCGGCCTTGGCCTGGCGGTTCTTCTCCAGCTGCTGCCACTGGGTGGAGGCGTCGGCGGTGTACTGCTTCAAGTCGTCCTGGGTACGGGTCAGTTCGGCGATCAGGCCCTTGGTGGCACGCTGGCCCTGGAGTATCCGCCCGGCACCGTCCAGAAACGCCTGCGGGTTGTCGCTCAGGAGCAGTTGCGCCTCGTCCGGGAGTCCGCCCGTGCGGTACTGGGAGCGGGCCGCGGCACCGGCGCGGTCCTTCAACTCGTCCAGTTTCTCCTGGCCCTTGACGATCTTCTTGGCCAGCTCGACGATCTGCGCGGACTGCTTCTGCGCCTGCTCCTCGGCCGCGTTGTAGGCGTCGGTGGCGACGGCGGCGTCGTGATAGAGGTCGTCGAGCTTCGCGCGTACGGCCTCAAGGTCCTTGTTCGTCACGGGGGTTGGCGACGTGGTCGACGAAGACGAGGGAGTCGGCGTGGGCGACGGGCTCGCGAAGGCGATGCCGGGTGCCGCCAGCACGGTGACCGCGCAGACGACCGTGACGGCCGTCGTGATCAGGGCTCGCCTGCCCGCTCCCATACCCCTGCCCCCACATCCCGTATCTGATTGACCGTCAGTAACTTACGGACGCCTGGGGGATCGTGCCATGTCCACACAGAAAACGACAGAGGTAGCACTTCCCGTACTTCTTCCCGTGCTTCTTCCCTTTCCTTCCAGGTCATGACCTGTCACGGCGTTTTCCCCGCCCATGTGACGAACGGCCGGCGGAGATCGTTCCCTCGCCGGCCGCCCGTTCACCCCACCGGGGCCAAGGCCCCCCATTCCACGGTCACTTCGCCCTGCCGCCACCGCACCGGACCGTCCACCACCGGCCAGCCGGCGGTGAGGTCCCGCACCGCGCGGATCCAGCGCTGACGGGCGCCGTAGGAGGCGTAGGGCGCCGCGGCGGCCCAGGCGCGGTCGAAGTCGCGGAGGAAGGCGTGCACCGGTTCGCCGGGCACATTGCGGTGGATGAGGGCCTTGGGGAGGCGTTCGGCGAGGTCGGACGGCCGCTCCAGGGAACCGAGCCGCGCCGCGAAGGTGACCGTCCGCGGCCCCTCGGGCCCGAGCGCGACCCACACGTGCCGCCGCCCGATCTCGTCACAGGTCCCCTCGACCAGCAGCCCGCCCCGGGAGCCCCAGCCCGCCGGCGCGAGCCGCCCGCACAGCCGCGCCCACACCTCGGCGACCTGCGCCTCGTCGTACTGCCGCAGGACGTTCGCCGCGCGGATCAGCGCCGGTCGTTGCGGCACGGGGATCTCGAACCCGCCGTGCCGGAACACCAGCCCCTCACGCTCGTACGGCAGGGCCGCCGCGACCCGCGCCGGTTCGATCTCGACACCGACCACGCGCGCGTACGGGGCGACGGTACGGAGGCGCGCGAGCAGTTCTACGGCGGTCCAGGGCGCGGCGCCGTACCCGAGGTCGACGGCGAGCGGATCGCCGGCCCGCCGCAGCTCGGCGCCGTGCGTCGCCACGATCCAGCGGTCCATACGGCGCAGCCGGTTGGGGTTGGTCGTCCCGCGCGTCACTGTTCCTACGGGGCGGGCGGCTGCGCGGGCTGTCATACGTACGAGGGTAGGCGGGCGCGGTCGTGGCGGGCCGCAGAGCCGGAGCGGGGGCAGGGCGATCGTGACGCCCACGGGCCGGCGGATCGCGGTGCCGATGTGCCGACGGCACCCGTCCGCCGCCCCCCGGGTCGGATCAGCGCGAGCCGCGGCCCGCCCTGCGGCGCAGTGCGACGACGATGCCGCCGCCGGCCGCGACCAGGGCGGCCGCGGTGCCCGCGATTGCGGTGGTCCCGTTGCCGGCCCCGGTCTCGGCGAGGTGTGTGCCGCCGCCCGCCGGTGACGGGGCGTTGCTCGCCGCGGGCACGGGGCTGCTGCTCTCCGTGGAGGAGGGGGAGGACGCGGAGGGGCTGGAGGACGGCTCCGGTGACGTCGAGGGCTGCGCGGACGCCGAGGCGGAGGCGGACGCCGACGCGCCGCACGTCACATCCGGGATGACCACCATCGGTGTGATGTCGTCGTCGACCTGGTCGCCCGCCTTGACGTGGACCCGGAAGGTTTCACCGGCGTACCAGTCCAGGGGCTTGAGGTCGACGCTGACGCCCTCGGCGGTCGGGTGGGCGATGGTCTCGGTGTCGACCAGCCGCTCCTCATGCGAATCGGCCATGGTCAGTTGGAGGTACAGGCCGATCGTGGCCGGAGTCCCGCTCGCGTCCTTGTCCGTGACGCGGATGACGCCGTTGCCCTGGGCGTCGCAGAGCGGGACCGCGGTGAAGTCGCCGATGGTGCAGGCGAGCGCGGTGTGGGCGGCGGCGAGGGAGAGCGCGGCCGCGGCGGTCGAGGTGCCTATGACACGGGCCGCCCTGGCGGCGCGGGGGGAGAGGGACACGCTTGTCCTTAGGTCGAAGGGCCCGGGACCACGTCGTAGAGTCCGAGCGCCCGACACGTCTACAAGCCCTGTGGCCCCGCTGTCAAAGGTTGTATCGCCGCCGGTCAAGACGTGGTGAAGGGGTGGTCGGCGGCAGCCCTGCGACTGGTCAAGCGATGGTCATGGGCATGCCCGACCGCGGTGCGGCGCACCAACTGCGCACGCAGCAGCGGATCGAACGGTTGAGCGACAATCAGTAATGTCCAGGTAAAATCCCCATGCGCCGGAATGAGAATCCCGCCCCCTGGCGTTGCACCCCCTTGGAGGGAACCGCACGCCCTCCCTCAGGCATGCCCGCAGCGAGGAGGAACGCCACGTGAGCCAGTACGGCAGCAGGCTCGGGCGGCGTTCCCCGGCCTCGTCCGCCCGGTTGCGGCTGCACCGCAAACCCCGCCGGGTCGCCATGCTCTCCGTGCACACCTCGCCGCTGCACCAGCCCGGCACGGGCGACGCGGGCGGCATGAACGTCTACATCGTGGAGCTCGCGCAGCGCCTCGCCGCGATCAATATCGAGGTGGAGATCTTCACGCGCGCGACCACCGCGGTCCTCCCTCCGACCGTCGAACTGGCACCGGGCGTCCTCGTCCGGCATGTCGACGCGGGGCCGTACGAAGGTCTCGCCAAGGAGGAACTGCCCGCCCAGCTCTGCGCGTTCACGCACGGAGTGATGCAGGCGTGGGCCGGTCACCGCCCCGGCTACTACGACCTCGTCCACTCGCACTACTGGCTCTCCGGCCACGTCGGCTGGCTCGCCGCCCAGCGCTGGGGCGTCCCCCTCGTGCACGCGATGCACACCATGGCAAAGGTCAAGAACGCCAACCTGGCCGACGGCGACACCCCCGAACCGGCCGCCCGCGTCATCGGCGAGACCCAGATCGTCTCCGCCGCCGACCGCCTCATCGCCAACACGGCGGAGGAGGCCGACGAACTCGTACGGCACTACGCGGCCGACCCCGCCAAGGTCGCCGTGGTCCACCCGGGCGTGAACCTCGAACGCTTCCGGCCGGCGGACGGCCGTGCGGCGGCCCGGGCCCGCCTCGGCCTGCCCCAGGACGCCCTGATCCCGCTCTTCGCCGGGCGCATCCAGCCCCTCAAGGCGCCGGACGTGCTCCTGCGCGCGGTCGCCGTGCTGCTCGACGAGCGGCCCGAACTGCGCTCGAACATCGTCGTCCCGGTCGTCGGCGGCCCCAGCGGCAGCGGTCTCGCCAAGCCCGAGGGGCTGCAGAAGCTGGCCGCGCGGCTGGGCATCGCGGACGTCGTACGGTTCCGGCCGCCGGTCGGGCAGGAACAGCTCGCGGACTGGTTCCGGGCCGCGTCCGTGCTGGTCATGCCGTCGTACAGCGAGTCCTTCGGGCTGGTCGCCATAGAGGCGCAGGCGGCCGGTACACCGGTGCTCGCGGCCGCGGTCGGCGGCCTCCCGGTCGCCGTGCGCGACGGCGAGACCGGCTTCCTCGTCCAGGGCCACGATCCCGCCGCCTACGCCCGCGTCCTGCGCACCCTCGCCGACGACCCGCACCTCGCGCCCCGCATGGGCGAGGCCGCCGCACAGCACGCCGAGTGCTTCGGCTGGGACACGGCGGCCGCCGCCACGGCCGACGTCTACGCGGCCGCGGCCCAGGCCCACCGCCGTCACGTACGCTCGCACCATGGGTGAGAAAGCGGACCAGGACCGGGCGGCGCAGGTCATCGAGGGTTTCCTCAAGGGCGCCGAACTCGACTGGGAGAGCCCGGAGTCGGGCACGTTCGTGGTCCAACTCCCGGGCACCCGCAAGCTGTCGACGACCGTCTCCCTCCTCGTCGGCCGCCACTCCCTCTCGCTCAACGCCTTCGTCATCCGCCACCCCGACGAGAACGAGACCGGCGTCCACCGCTGGCTCCTGGAGCGCAACCTCAAGCTGTACGGCGTGAGTTACGCCGTCGATCAGCTCGGCGACGTCTACGTCACCGGCCGCCTCCCCCTCTCCGCCGTCACCGAGGCCGAGATCGACCGCCTCCTCGGCCAGGTCCTGGAGGCCGCCGACGGCAGCTTCAACACCCTCCTGGAACTGGGCTTCTCCTCCGCGATCCGCAAGGAGTACGCGTGGCGGGTGTCGCGCGGGGAGTCGACGCGGAACCTGGACGCGTTCACGCATCTGACCAAGCGACCGACCAACTGACCGCTGACTGACCGCGTTCCTCCCCTTCTGCTGGTTCCTTCCCTCGTGGCATGCTCACCGCTGACGCAAATCTGAACGTCGTTCACATCCATGAAGAGCCGCATGGGAGGACGTACGTACATGAGCCACATCCCCCTCACCAGACGAACCCTGCTCGGCGGCGCGCTGGCCGCTGCGGTTCCCCTCCCGAGAACCACATCCGGCGGTGAAGTCCCTTCCCTCTGGCGGGAGTTCACCCGCACCCCCTTCACCCACCCGCAGATCCCGTACATCGGCAGGGCGGGCGCGCGGCGCCACCCCCGCCACCCCCGGGTCTTCGACGTCCTCCGCTACGGCGCCGTCGCGGACGGCACCACCGACTCCGCCCCCGCGATCAACCGTGCCATCGCCGCTGCCGGCCAGGCCGGCGGTGGCACGGTCCACATCCCGTCCGGCACCTTCCGCATCGACGACGTGATCCGCGTCGGCCACTCGAACGTCGTGGTCAGGGGTGCGGGCAGCGACCGTACGAAGCTCTGCGCGACCCGCAGTCTGACCGAACTGATCGGCGTCTACGGCTCCCGCTACGGCGGCGACAAGTCGGCCTGGTCCTGGGCGGGCGGCCTCGGGACCCAAGCCTCCCCTTGCCCCGACGGCCCGTTGGGACTCACTGGTCGCCGCGATCAGGGCGAAGGCCTGGCCCTTCGAGGGCTGGACCGGCAACAGGCGTGACGAATGGCGGCAGTTGACGACGGTCGAACCGGCGAGGCGGGGCGCGTGGACGGTACGGGTCGCGGACCCCTCACAACTCAGGCCCGGCACCCTGGTGTTGCTCCGCCTCGCCGACGACCCCGCCCACACCCTCCTCCAGCACATGTCGGGCGGCGGCCCCGGCCCCGAGGCGTACTACTGGGACGACAAGACGAAGCTCCTGTCGTACGTCCCCTACGAATGGCCCGTCCGCGTCGCCCACGTCCACGGCCGGAACGTCACGCTGGAGCGCCCGCTGCCCCTGGACATCCGCCCCGAGTGGAACCCTCAATTCACCACACATGTAGAGGAGTTGACGGGATCGGGGGTGGAGGGTCTGACGCTGGAGGCGGTCGAGACCCCGCAACAGCCGCACCTCCTCGACAAGGGCTACAACGGTGTCGTCCTCCAATGCGCCTACGACTGTTGGCTGGACGACGTGACAGTCCGTCATGTCGACAACGGCTTCGGCCTGGTGGCGGCCTCGGCGTGCACCCTGCGCGGTACGACGGTGGCGGGCCGCGGCTCCCACCACCCCTACTTCTGCCGCGAGGGCTCGCACGACAACCTCATCGAGGACTTCACGATCGAGGACCGGACGGTCCCGGCACCGCCCAGCACCCAGCTCCACGGCATCAACGTGGAGGGCCTGTCCTCCTACCACGTCTGGTCGCGCGGTGACATGCGCATGGGCACCTTCGACAGCCACCGCGGCCTGCCCTTCGCCGATGTCCGCACCGACAACACGGTGAACAACAACGGCCGCCACGGCGGCGACGCGAACGCGGGACCGCTCTTCGGCGCCCGCTTCACCCACTGGAACATCCGCGTCACCAACGGCCGCGCCGGCCTGATGAAGATCGACCGACTGGCGCCGTACAGCGCCACGGTGGGCCTGAACACGGTCACCGAGTTCGACCAGACCGACGTCCCCGACTTCACCGGCGACCTCAACTCCCGCCTGGAGCTGTACGGCACGACGGACGCCGTACGGCCGCGGAACCTGTACGAGGCGCAGCGGGAGCTGTGACTCAGGTGCACCGGAGGACGTCGTAGCCGATGAAGTCGAACATGCGGGTGCCGGGCGGCAGTTGGCGCTGCGAGCCGGTGAAGCGATGGGCGCCGACGGCCTGGGGGATCGAGGGGTCGGAGACCCACAGCCGCTCGAAGTCGCGTTCCTCCAGCCAGGCGCAGACCTGCGGGACGAGGTCGGTGGCCATGTCGCGGCTGCGGGTCCAGACGAGCGTGCCGCCCGTCCGGCACAACGCCGTGCAGTGGTCGAGGAGGCGTTCCACGTCGGCGTCGGTGATGTTGCCGAGGACGCCGCAGGCGAGGACGAGGTCGGCGGGTGCGAGGTCGGCGTACTGGTCCGTCGACGAGGCGTCCCCGGCGACGGCTTCGACCCCGGGGAGGCCGGCGGCATGGGCGCTCGCGGCCGCATGGGCGACGTTGCGTTCGTCCAACTCGACCAGCCGGGCGCGGACTTCGGCCCCGCGCGGATGGTCGGCCAGTACGCCGATCAGGTCACGGCCCTGTCCGGCGCAGAGGCTGATCGCGGTGAGCGGTCCGGGCGGAGCGGTGTCGAGGGCGAGTCGTAGGCGTTCCTGGACGAGGGCCAGGCGTCGACTCAGGTAGGAATCGGGGGAGTTGTAGGAGTCGTGCCACTCGTGCCAGTCCATGCGGGGAATCTAGCCACGGCGTCGACGGCTGTCGCGCGAATATCGCCCCGGCGTGACCCCCACCAACTTCCGGAAATGGCGGGTGAGATGGGACTGGTCGTAGAAGCCGGTGGCCGCCGCGACCTCGCCCGGCGGGCGGCCGTCGAGGAGCAGCCGGCGGGCGCGGTCGACGCGGCGGGACATCAGGTACTGGTGCGGTGCGATGCCGTACGCGCCGCTGAACGCCCGTACCAGATGGGCAGGATGGGCGTGCACGAGCCGTGCGGCCTCGTCGAGCGCGATGCCCTCGGTGACGCGTTCGTCGAGGAGTTCGCGGAGGGTACGGGCGAGGGCGGGGTCCTCGGCGGGGGTGGGGGAGGACGGCCGCGGCCGTAGATGGGCGTGCAGTCGTTCGGCGATGAGGGTGAGGCGGCTCGCGGCCTCCAGTTCGTCCCCGGGGTGGTCGAGTGCGGCATGCAACTGGCCGACGCGCAGCCGTAGTTGGGGATCACGGAGATCGGGCCGGTCGACGGCGGACCCGATGAGACCGTCCGGGAGGTGGGTGTCGTCGAGATAGAGGACGCGCTTGCGGAAGCCGTGCGGGGTGGCGGGGGAGCCGTTGTGCGGGACGTGCGGCGGCAGCAGCGACACCGTGTCGTGCGGAGTGCCGTGCTCGTGCCGGTCGAGGTCGTACCGTACGGCGCCGTCGTCCACGATCAGCAGCGTCCACGCGTCGTGCACGTGCATCGGGTAGGCGTACTCGGTGAAGTGGGCGTGGAAGACCTCGACGACACCGGGGATGCGGGGCCGCCAGGCGGAGACCTCCTGCTGCGGGGCCATGCAAAGAACGTACAAGACGGGGGCGCGGGGCGGTCGGCAGTCTCGACGTATGAACAGTGAACCGGTGCGCTTCGACACCAAGATCGCCGTCCTGCTGCGCGCGGACCTTGAGCCCTGGCAGCGGCTGAACGTCACGTCCTTCCTGGTCAGCGGCCTGGGCACACAGATCCCCGAGGTGATCGGGGAGCCGTACGAGGACGCGGACGGGGCGGCGTATCTGCCGATGTTCCGGCAGCCGGTGATGGTCTTCGAGGCCACGAAGGAGGTCCTGGTGGCGGCCCACGGCCGGGTCCTGTCCCGGGCCCTGCCGCGCGCGGTCTTCACGTCCGACCTGTTCGCCACGGGCAACGACCGAGACAACCGGGCGGCGGTACGGGCCGTGCCCACGGCCGAGCTGGATGTGGTGGGGCTGGCGGTGTACGGGCCGCGGAACGGGGTGGACAAGGTGGTGAAAGGGGCGCGGATGCATCCGTGACGCCATCCGTGACGCCATCCATGACCGAATCTGCACAGGGCGTGCGCAACCGCGGGGCGGGCGGGGCCCGTTGGGGCCGAGTTGTCCGGTTCGAACCGGCCGCCGTACTGCCTGTCAGCCCGCTGTGCGCCGCCGCGTGTAGAGAACCCGGACCCAACTCGTGTGCACACTCACACGGTTGGGTCGCCGCCGGGTTCAACTGTCCTGTGGGGAGCGGGTTCGGACTGGATGCCCCGCACGTCGCGTGGTTTGATCCTGCGCATCGCGGCCCGCAGCCTGTCCCCCGGCGGGACCGCATCCCCATGTGGACCACCACGCGAAGGGCAGTTTCCCCATGAACTCCGCTCCCCAGGTTCAGACCCTCGATCTCTCCGACACCGAGCTCGACACCGTGTCCGGCGGCGTGAGCCCGCAGGTCAGCGTCAGCGTCGGCTCGACGACCCTCAGCAGTGCGGACCTCCTCGCCGAGGTCGACTCGGTCAAGGCAACCGTCCTGGGCACCCTCGGCGGCACCCTCGGGGCGCTCCCCCACAGCGTCGGCGTGAACGTCGCCTACTGACCGGTGCCTGTCGGCGGCCATCGCCGGTCCTGACGACGAGCCCCCTACCCGCGGAAGACGTGCGGGTAGGGGGCTCGTCGTCGGGTACGTCATCGTCGGGAAGGTGACGGCGTGGCCGTGTCATCGCATTGCCGTCAGGCCGCGCTGACCTCCGGTGCCGCCACGGCGGCAGAGGACTCGGGGGCTGCCGTCCCGTTCGCCGGAAGCCGCCGCATCAGCACCCCGTACCCGACGGCCGCCCCCGTCCCCACGACCGCGCACACTCCCCACAGCCACTCCGCCCCGAACCGGTCGATGACGAAGCCCGACATCAGCGGAGCGACGAGCGCGGCGACGGACCACGACAGGGTGTACATGCCCTGGTAGCGCCCGCGTCCCTGGACCGGGGAGAGGCGGACCACGAGGCCCGTCTGGGTCGGGGCGTTGATCATCTCGCCGAGGGTCCACACGCACACCGTGAGGGCGAAGACGCCGACCGAGCCGGCGAACGCGGTGAGCCCGAAGCCGTAGCCCGCGAGGAGGGACGAGACGACCAACAGGCGCCTGGCGTCGCGGTGTTCGATGAGGCGGGTGACCGGGATCTGGAGGGCGACGATGAGGAAGCCGTTGACGGCGATCGCGGTGCCGTAGTCGGCGGGCGTGAACCCGGCCTCGCCCATCGCGACCGGCAGTCCCACCGAGCCCTGCTGGAAGACGAGCGCGACGAGGAAGGACAGTCCTACGACGCTCATGAACCGCCCGTCGCGCAGTACGGTCCGCAGGCCGACCGCGTCGGCGGGCCGCTTGCCGTCGGCGCCGGTCACGACGCTCGGCCGGGACTCGGGCAGCCGTAGGAACACGACGACCGCGCAGGCCGCCGTCATCCCCGCTTCCAGCAGGAATCCGGCGCGGTAGCTGACCTCGGCGATGAACCCGGCGGCCATGGAGGAGATCGCGAAACCGAGGTTGATCGCCCAGTAGTTGAGGGAGAACGCGCGGACGCGGTCCTCGGGGCGCACGATGTCCGCCATCATCGCCTGCACCGCCGGGCGGGACGCGTTGCTCGCCATCCCGACGAGGAAGGCGACACCGGCGATGGCGAGGGGGTCGTGCATGAAGCCGAGCAGCGCCACGGAGGCGGCGGTGGACGACTGCGCGATGAGGAGGGTGGGCCGCCGTCCGAGCCGGTCGGTCATCACGCCCGCGCCGATCGACGAGACGACCCCGCCGAGCCCGTGCAGCGAGGCGACGAGACCGGCGTAGGTGGCGGAGTAACCGCGGTCGAGGGTCAGATACAGCGCCATGAACGTCGAGACGAACGCCCCGAGCCGGTTGACGAGGGTGCTGGTCCACAGCCACCAGAACTCGCGGGGCAGCCCGGAGACGGTTTCCCGGGCGGCACGTCTCAGGGCGACGAGTGACATGGCGGATCCCCCACGGTCGGACAGATGTGTAAGTGGCTCATGCGCCGCTCACAACTTACGAAGGGGGAGGGTCGACGGACCACTCAATTAACAGAAGCCGTCAACTGTCGGACCGGGAGGCAGGCACCCGACCCCGGCCCGAATGCGTGGATTACGCTCTGAGGCATGGCCGACGCACCGTACAAGCTGATCCTCCTCCGCCACGGCGAGAGCGAGTGGAACGCGAAGAACCTGTTCACCGGCTGGGTGGACGTCAACCTGAACGAGAAGGGCGAGAAGGAGGCGGTCCGCGGTGGCGAACTCCTGAAGGACGCCGACCTCCTCCCCGACGTGGTCCACACGTCCCTCCAGAAGCGCGCGATCCGCACCGCGCAGCTCGCCCTCGAATCCGCCGACCGCCACTGGATCCCGGTCCACCGCAGCTGGCGCCTGAACGAGCGCCACTACGGCGCCCTCCAGGGCAAGGACAAGGCGCAGACCCTCGCGGAGTTCGGCGAGGAGCAGTTCATGCTCTGGCGCCGTTCCTACGACACCCCGCCCCCGCCCCTTGAGGACGGCACGGAGTTCTCCCAGTCCGCCGACCCGCGCTACGCCTCCATCCCCCCGGAGCTGCGCCCCCGCACGGAGTGCCTGAAGGACGTCGTCGTCCGCATGCTCCCGTACTGGTACGACGGCATCGTCCCCGACCTCCTCGCGGGCCGCACGGTCCTGGTCGCCGCCCACGGCAATTCGCTCCGCGCCCTGGTCAAGCACCTCGACGGCATCTCCGACGCCGACATCGCGGGCCTGAACATCCCGACGGGCATCCCGCTGGCCTACGAACTGGACGCGTCCTTCAAGCCGGTCAAGGCCGGGGGGACGTATCTGGACCCGGCCGCGGCCGCGGCCGCGATCGAGGCGGTCAAGAACCAGGGCAAGAAGAAGTAAGCCGCAACGATCAAGGCCCCTACCCGCGGTTCGTCCGCCGGTAGGGGCCTTCTTGCTGTGCTGGGGCCGTCTCTGGGACCTCAGCGGGTCATCGTCGCCTCTCGGCGTTGCGCAGTGCCGTGACGAGGGTCTCGAAGGCCGCCACGTTCTTCGGGGACTTGATACCGAGCCGCTGCGCGGCAAGCTGCACGGTCAGCTCGCCTTTCCGGCATGTCCGCTGCTTTGGCGAGCACGGCCCTGCCTTTCCCCGACGGGGAGTTGAGGGCGTACCCAGCGTTGGTGGCCGCACGTCTTATGTATTCGGAAAAAGTCTTCGGAGCAAATTTCGGACGCGTTGCCACGTGCCGCCCCTTCCGTCGCAGGATGAAGCAGGATCCCACTCCGCCCACCGTTTCCGGTAGGGAACGGCTCCGACTCCTGAGGGCCCCGCCCCGGAAGTGGATCGGAAGCGGATCGGTTCTGGTGGCGGAAGCGGTGTCGGCGGTGGCATGCAAGGTGTCAATCAGCCTTTCTGCGACGGGGGCGCGAAGTCGGCGCGCTGTCGCGACCGTTGGAGTGCCCCATGAACGACCTCGGACCACCGCCGTTCGCCCCCGCCGCCCCCGCCGTGCCGAATCCGCCGGCCTCCTACCGTGCCGGTGGGCTGATACCGCCCGCCGGAGCCGCCCGTACCTGGGGGCTCACCGTCCTCGGGGTGCCCCTGGTGATCGTCCTGCTACTGGGGCTGGTCGACGGTGCCTATTCCGGTGGGGGAGGAGGAGCGCAGGCCGCCCAGCCCTGGAGTCCGTCCACCGCGTCGTCGTCGGCATACACGTACACCCAGACCCCATCCGTCGAACCGACCCCCTACGGCGCCTCCGATCCGACCTCCATCCCCACGCCTACCGACACCGACACCGACACCGACACCGACACCGTTACCCCCACCCCGACCGACGAGGCCACCCCGACCGCCGGGCCGGAAACCGTCGTCACCGCCTACTTCGCGGCGATCAACAACCGTGAGTACCAGACGGCTTGGGACCTGGGTGGCAAGAACCTGGGCGACCCCGACTACGACGCGTTCGTCGCGGGCTACGCCACCACCCAGCGCGACAGCATCAGCCAGGTGTCCGTGCAGGGGACCGTCGTGACGCTGGTCCTCAACGCCCTTCAGACGGACGGTACTTCGCACTCGTACCACGCCACCTACACCGTTCTCGACGGTGTGATCACCCACGGCACGGCAACCCTGATCGGCTGACCGACCCCGCACGAGTGGAGCGCTGAACCATCGTGAGCACACAGGCACCGCACCGCTATCCGCCCGTCCCACCGCCGCCCGGGGTGCCGCCGCAGGGCACCCGCGTGTACGCGCGGACCGAGGCCACCCGCCTGCTGTCCGCGGGCACCTACCTCGACCCCGGCTACCGCAAGGACGTCATCCGCGAACTGCTCAAGCGGCGCTTCAGAGTGGTCGCGCCGTCCTACGGCTACGACGCCGTGTCGGTCCTCGCCCACGCCCTCGCCGCGCGCCGACTGCGCCGTATCCAATGGGCAGTTGGGCTCGGATCGGCGGTCCTGCTGCTGATCCTGTTGAGCGACGGCGCGCTGGGTCCCCTCGTCGCCGTGCCGCTCCTGTTCTGGGTGCTGTGGGGCGCGGCCTATCTGCGTCGGGTCGTCACCCTGCACATCCTGATGACCCGCCTGAAGGAGACCGGCCCCGCCGGCGGCTTCGACGGCGCCTATCCCTCCAACGGCAGGCTCACCCCCGCCCTGGTCGGCAAGATCGACGCCGAGCAGGGCAGCCACGAAGGCCTGGTCTTCTACGGCGGGTTCCGGCCTTTCGTCGGCGCCGGGCTGCCCCTGCGCGACTGGGCGAACGCCCAACTCCTGCTGGGCGCGCCCAAGAACCGCCTCGCCGCCCGCAAGGACTTCGACCTCGACGGGACGGGATCCGGGGCCGACCTGGACGACGTGGAACGCAAACCGGTCAAGCCGTTCACCGTCCGCAAAATCACCTCGCACGTCGCCGTCCGGATGAACGCGGAACTGCGCGACGAGGTCCGCCAGGACGAACGGATCGAGGGGCTGGCCGTCGAGCAGCGCCGCTACACGACGGCGATCCGCACCAACGACCGTACGCTGGGCGTCGGTTGGTCCCAGCTGCCCGGCATGGACGATCTGCCGGACATCCACTGGCAGGAGGACTACGACGCGGCCCGTGAGTATCTGTGCGTGCGCGTCGGCTCCTGGAACGAGGAGCTGGTGACCTCGATCTTCGTCGGGTTCGACCTCAAGGGCGACACCCTGCACACCGAGTTCTACACCTATGTACTCGGGCCGCTGGTAAGGGAGTTCCACCTCGTCGACCAGCTGCCGGACTCGTTCGACGGCCGGCTGGCGGTGCGGGTCGCGTGGGACATGGTCAAGGCCGTGCCGAGCTGGTGCGTGGCGTTCGGACTGTCCCCGCTGCGGCTGTTCCCCGAGCGGTTCCTGCCGGGGCGGGTGCGCCGGTGGGTGCGGCCCCGGCGGGGCGGGCGGTCCACCATCGAGTTCACGGCGGCGGGCGCGACGGTCGACACCAGCGAGTTCCGGCTCGCCCGCTACGCCAACGAGTCGGTGGACTGCGGCGCCCTGACCAGCGTCCGGGAGATGGCCACCAGCGACACCTACCACCACTTCTTCCAGAAGACCGACGCCCTGAAGTACTCGCAGATCGTCGAGCGCCGACTGCTGCACATCATCCGCCAGTTCCTGGAGGAGCAAGACGTGGATCTCGCCGACCACGACCGCGCGCAGACCAACATCCTTTTCGGGGACAACGCTCAGGCGATCCTCGGCGGGCACAACGAGAACTTCGGATACAACTACCGTCCACAGGGCCCCGATTCGTCCGGCAGCCGAGGGGATCAGCCATGAGCGACAGCCACACGTTCGGCGACAACAACCAGGTCATTCTCGGCGGGAAGAACAGGGGCTTCGGCTACAACTACCACGCGGCGCCGGAGACTTCGGTCGCCGACCAGGGGGCCTCCGACCAACCGGCCGGGCAGGCACCGGAACCGGCCGTTCACGACCGCAGCCGCAGCGTCTTCGTCGTGCACGGCCGGGACGAGGAGGTGCGGCAGGCGATGTTCGGGCTGCTGCGCCGGCTCGACCTACGGCCCCTGGAATGGGAGGAGTTGGTGCGGGCCACCGGCAAGACCGCGCCCTTCCTCGGCGAAGTGGTCATGAACGCACCGGCGCAGGCGCAGGCCGCCCTGGTCCTGCTCACCCCGGACGACGTCGCCAAGCTCCACCCGCACCTGCTCGGCAACCGCGAACGCGACGACGAGACCCAACTCACCGGCCAGCCACGGCAGAACGTGCTGATCGAGCTGGGCATGGTCCTGATGGCCTACCCCGAGCGGACCGTCATCGTCGAGGTCGGCCGGCTACGGCATGTCGCCGACACCGCGGGCATCAACGTCATCCGGTTCGACGGCACGGAGTCCTCCCTCGCGAAGATCGCCGCGCGGCTGCGGCTGGCCGGCTGCCAACTCGACGACAGCGGGCCGGAATGGCGCGAGACCCGGCCCTTCCAGAATCTCTCCGCGTATCGGAGGCTTGCCTGAACCAGAGAGAAAGGGGGGTACGGACGCTCAGGCGTCCGTCCCCCCTTTCTCTGTCATACGCGGTCCAGTCCCGATGCCAGCACCCTCAAGAAGGCCGCCACCTCCCGCATGTCGATCCGTTCCAGATCGGCGGGCCGCACCACCACCCGCAACTCCCGGCAGACCGCGCCCTCCCGCGACCGGGCGACTGCTGGGGCCGGTCCGGCTCGACGTCGACGGGATCCCGGTCCGGCTGACACCCCTGGCCACCCGGCTGCTGGTTCGCCTGGTGGCCGCCGAGGGCGAGGCCGTGCCGGTACGGCAACTGCGGCGCGACGTATGGGGGTTGGCGGACGGGCCCCGTCATCTGGACCAGCGCAACCGCAACGAGGTGCAGAAGCGCGTCCTGGAGCTGCGGCGCGCGCTCGATCCCGGCCAGGACGGCACCGCCGCCCGCGTGCTGCGCACCGAGCAGCAGGTCACCGTGCACGGCCCGGAGACCGCCTACCGCCTGGTGCTGCGGCCCGAGGAACTGGACAGCGCACGGTTCACGGAGGTCGTCCGCACCGCCCTGCTGGCCCCGCCCGCCACCGCCGCCCATCAGCTCGACGAGGCGCTGGGGTTGATCCGCGGCCGGCCGTTGGCCGAGGTCAACGGCGAGACGTTCGCCGAACCCTTCATCCGCCGGCTCACCGGCCTGCTGGACTCCGCCCGCCGTGTACTGGTCCGCGTCCAGGCCGACTTGGGCCGCCCGGACCTCGCACTGCCGGTCGCCGAACTGATCGTCCGCGACCATCCCGACGACCTCGACGCCGTACGCACCCTGGACACCCTGCGGGCCGCGCTCCGCGCCCGGCACGGCGCCGAACTGCTGCGCCACCGGGTCCCGTTGCCCGGTCAGCGGGCGGACGTCGTCCTCGTCCGCGGCGATCTGTTCGAGCAGACGGACTGCAATCTGGTGGTCGGCTTCACCGACACCTTCGACACGGAGACCGACCAGGACATCGTCATCAGCCGCGACAGCGTGCAGAGTCGGCTGGTCGACCGGCTCTTCGGCGGCCGACGCCGCCTGCTGGACGAGAAGTTGAAGGCCGGGCTGCGCGCCGTGAAGGCGGTCGGCACGGAGAGCGCACGGGCCAAGCCGCGCGGCCGGCGGGTCCGTTACCCGATGGGTACGACCATCGCCGTACCCGTCGAGGGGCGCCGGGTCTTCGCGGTCGCCTATTCGCGGCTCGGCAACGACCTGGTGGCCCGGTCCGGTGACGAGGATCTGCGCTCCGGACTGGACAACCTCTGGGCCTCGGTGGCCGTGCACGGCCTGTTCAGACCGGTCGCCGTCCCGCTCATCGGCTCCGGGCTGGCCCGTGTGGCCGACCTCGACCGCAGCCAGCTCGTGGCCCTGATCGTCGACTCGTTCATGGCCGCGTGCCGCCGCTACCCCGCGCTCACCCCCGAACTGCGCATAGTGGTCCGCCCGGAGGACCTGGCCAGCACCGATCTCTCGCCGGTCGAGCGGCGGTTCCATGAACTGGTGCCGGATCTGGAGCCCGCTCCGGGGCCCGACCGGGGTGAATGACCAAGGCCGGCACGGGAGTTGAAGGTCTTGAGGCCCCCGGGCGCAAGGTGAGACCGGGCGGCCCTCGGCGACCGTCCCCCGCTCCGACGGGTTCCTCCGCATCTACGGCTCCCCCACGCGGCATCGCCCGCCGTCACTGGCCCGCCACCGCCACCCGGCCTCACCGGATCCCGGTGCACCGCCGCCGGCGCTTCCGCGGGTAGCCGCCATCCGCTTCCGATCCGATTCCGACGCCCCCCGGACGACAACTGGGCGACAGCGGGGGCGACAGCCGAACGGCCCGGGTCGCAGGAGATGCGAACCCGGGCCGTCCCTGAAAGCGTCAGCAGAACCTCAGCGCTTCCCACTCGCCTTCGCCAGCGCCGGAACGAAGCGCAGCGCGTCCACCGTGCCCACGCCCGTCGCCATGTCGTAGCCGTTGACCGCCGTGTAACCGGTCACGCCCGCATACGTGTTGTTCGTGCCGTCGTTCACATCGACGATGCCGTTGCTCTTGGCGTTGTGCCTCGCCAGCGTGTACAGCGCCTCGTTGATGTTGCCGACGCGGTGGCCGGCCGCCTGGTCGGCGAGGGCGACGATGCCCGAGAAGAGCGGGCTGGCCTCGCTCGTGCCGCCGTAGACGTCCCAGCCGATCGCGGTCGGGTCGAAGCTGGAGTACGTCCAGGCACCGCCGTTGACCGCCGCGGCCATCGACACGTCGGGCGTGGCGCGCTGGGTGCCGACGACGCTCTTCACGCCGTTCTGGAAGGACGGGCGGGAGAACACGTGGGACTGGCCGCCGCCGCCCGCGCCGTAGTCGTTGTAGACGCTGTCCGGGGTGACGCGCTCGCCCTTGTCGTTCAGGTGGAGCTGCGTGCCGCCGATCGACGTGACCAACGGGTCCGAGGAGGGCCAGGAGTTGACGGGCTTGTCGTAGAAGGCCGAGCCGTCCAGGTTGTAGTCGGTGGCGCCGCCGTCGCCGGAGGAGGCGAGCACGGTGACGTGCTTGCGGTTGGCGTCCTGGAAGGCGTAGCGCAGCTTCTTGATGCTGGAGAAGTCCCCCTGGTCGAAGCCGGGGAAGGTGTTCTCGGTGGCGCCGAAGCTCTGCGTGATGACGTCACCGACACCGTGGTCGATCAAGTGCTTCTCGGCGTCCATCATTTCGGGCAGACCGGTCACGCCCTCGGTCTCGGCGACCGCCGTCTCCACCAGCACGATCTTCGCGTCGGGCGCGACCGCGTGGGCCATCTCGACGTCCAGGGTGGTCTCGCCGGCCCAGCCGGTCATGTCCGCGTTGGTGGGGTCGAAGACGGGGACGTTGCCCCACTTGACCACGTTGACCTTGGCGCTCTTCAGGCCGAACTGCTTGCTGTAGACGTCGAGATCGTGCTGGATCGTCGGCGAGCCGAAGGAGTCGACGATGACGATCGTGCGTCCCTTGCCCGTGATGCCCTTCTTGTAAAGGGAGTTGAGGTTGTACGCGGTGCGGTACTGCAGCGGGTTGTAGCAGGCGATCTGCCACTTGGCCTCGCACTGCTCGCTCGTGAGCGGGCTGGGCACGTCGCGGGCGAGGGTGTGTCCGGTGATGGCCGGGATCACCTTCGTCCGCGGTACGGCGGTGGGTGCGGCGCTGCTGACGCCGGCCAGCGGGGCGGTCGCCAGTGCGGCGACGGCGAGCGTGGCGGTGGCGGCCGTGGACGCCGCGAGGCCACGTCTGTTACGGGCTATGTGCATGAATGCCCCCTGGATGTCTTTGAGTTGCACGCGAAGGTCTGCGTGCATCTCATCCAGTGAGACATGCACAGGACAAGTCAGTTGAACTGCCGATGCCGAAGCCTTTGCCCAAACAGCACCCAAGGGGCGAACGGTCCTGCCGATCGCCCGGGTCGACTCAGACCGAGGAGCCGGCCCCGGCCAGCCGCCGGAACGCCTCGGTGGTGCGCGGATGCGCGATCTCGTCCAGCAGATGCCGCCACTCGGGATCACCCTTGGCGGGGTGCGCCAGGTCCCACGCGGCCAGCAGCGGGACGAGGGCGTTCTCGCCGGAGACCTCGGCCGGTTCGGTGAACTGCCTTGATTCCATGGGACGTTCCTTCCGGGCGGGCGATCGGTCGAGATCGACGGGGACAGGCTCTGGGGACCAACTGGCTTCCACGATGCCGTCGTTCGCCCGCCCGGACCATGGAGCGCCCCACCCGACCGGGGGTGGGGCTGACCGCACCCCCGGACGCCCCCAAGCACCCCCCCGCGCGGCGTCAGATCGAGTACGGCACCGGGTGCACCTCGTCCGCCCGATGCCCCGCGCGCTCGTGCACACGCTGGACCGCCTCGGGCGACGGCGCCTCCGACAGGCAGTAGACGGTCCCGGACTCCGGATCCGCCCAGGCCCGCTCGAAGTGGACGCCCTCGTCCTTCTCCACGGCGAGATCCGCCTTGTGGGCCGCCATCAACTCGTCGGCCGTGATGCCCTTCATTCCGTGATGCACGTCCATGTACTGGGCCATGGCCTCACACCTCCTTGTGCTGTTCCCCCCTCCCCATGCTGCGCTCCCGCGGCCTCCGGGGCTACCGTGCGGAACGATCACGGGGAGGGCGAGGGGATGCGACCAGGGGTACGGATCGGGATCGGCGCGGGCGTCGCCGCCGCGCTGCTGGCGGCGGGAGCCGGGCTGTGGGTGGCGTTCGCGGGCGAGGGGCACCCGTTCGGGGACGCCCGGGCCTGCGAGGGCAGCGAGATCCCGCTCCGGGCGGCCCTGGACGTCGTACGACTGCCGCTGCCGGCCGGAGCGAAGGACGTGCACTACGTGACGCACTCGCCCACGACGATCGGGGCGCAGGTGTCGGTGGCCGTGGCCTTCCCGGGGCTCCGGGGCGGTGATGGACCGCTATCTCCGGGCGAACAGGATCGTGCCCGCCGGCGTCGACCGGCTCACCAACGGGCCCTACGCCACCGGGGACTCCGGCACCGACCCGGCGAGCCTGGGGCTGTGCGGAGGATGAAGGGGATCCTCGCGCCCTCCGTGCTGGTCGACGAGCAGGTGGCCGCCGAGGACGGGACCCTGCGGTCGGTCGACTTCGCCATCGCGCTGCCCGACGGGTACGACAGCCTCCCGGCCACCACCGACGTCCTGCTCACTGTGGCCGGGAACAGCCCCTGAGCACGGCGGAGGGGCCCCGGCGCCGTAGCACCGAGGCCCCTCCGGGAGCAGGCGGCGGTCAGCCGCACTGGCAGGGATTGCCCGACTGGCACCCGCATCCGCAGCCCGAGCCGCAGCCGCAGGCGCCGAAGAGCGGGAGGCTCTTGATCTCGGCGGGCTGCTGCGTCTCGCGCTCCTGCGTCGGGTCCGGCGTCGTCGTGGCGGGGGATTCGGCCATGGGTCCTCCTGGAGGCTCGTGCCTGTGCCCATCGGATGCTGCCCATTGGATGCCCGCTCCGGCGGGCGCATCAACGGCGCATTGAGGCTTCCCCCGCGAGCCGCCCGACCCGGGCCCTACGCCCCCTCGGCCCCCGTCGCCGGCTGGATGTCGGGCTGCAGCTCGTCCGCGTGCTCACCCGTGACCAGGAACACCACACGCTTCGCCACCGACACCGCGTGGTCGGCGAAGCGCTCGTAGTAGCGGCCGAGCAGGGTCACGTCGACCGCGGTCTCGATGCCGTGCTTCCACTTGTCGTCCAGCAGGTGCTGGAAGAGCGTGCGGTGCAGCAGGTCCATGGCGTCGTCGTCCTGCTCCAGCTGGAGGGCCAGGTCGACGTCCTTCGTGATGATGACCTCGGCCGCCTTGGCCATCAGGCGCTGGGCGAGCTGGCCCATCTCCAGGATGGTCGCGTGCAGGTCGTGCGGCACCGCGCGGTCCGGGAAGCGCAGCCGGGCCAGCTTCGCCACGTGCTGGGCGAGGTCGCCGGAGCGCTCCAGGTCGGCCGACATGCGCAGGGACGTGACGACGATCCGCAGGTCCGTCGCCACCGGCTGCTGCCGGGCCAGCAGGGCTATGGCCCGTGCTTCCAGGTCGTGCTGGAGGTCGTCGACCTTCTTGTCGGCCTCGATGACGCTCTCGGCCAGCTTCAGGTCGGAGTCCAGGATCGCCGTCGTGGCGCGTCCGATCGCCGACCCGGTCAGCCGGGCCATCTCCACCAGACCGTCACCGATCGAGTCAAGTTCCTCGTGGTACGCGTCCCGCATCAGGGTTCCCTCTCCTACGTTCGCTTCGGGGGCTCAGGGGCCCCGGGCCTGTCGGTTGTGACGAAAAACCGGCCCTTCCACCCCACGCTCCCACGTTCCCGCTCCTACGCGACGGTTTCCGCCACCCCAAATGAACCAATACTGGCTCCAAGGTGAACTCTGGGCGACGAGTGTTCGAGGTCGCACTCCGATGGCTGTGGCCAGGAGGTATCCCATGCCTAACCTGGGGGCATGGACGTGAACGCGGCGGTCGCCGCAGCGGCAGCGATCGCCGGGGTGCTCACCGGTGTCATCGCCATGCTGGCGTTCCGCTGGAGCGAACGCGACCAGAAGCGACCGACCAGGACCTCCCTGCACACGGACCCGGTGCTTCCGCCGGGCGTGGACACCGTCCTCTCGGTGCTCCGCTCCTCGGCCGTCGTCCTCGACGAAGCGGACGCCGTGGTCAAGGCCAGCTCGGCGGCTTACGCCCTCGGGCTGGTCCGTGGCGGGAAACTGTCCGTCGACCCCATGCTCACCATGGCCCGGGACACCCGGCGCGACGGCGAGATACGCCAGGTCGAACTGGACCTGCCCCGGCGGGGCACCGGACGCGGCGAGGCACTCGCCGTGTCCGCACGCGTGGCCCCGCTCGGCTCCCGGCTCGTCCTGCTCCTCGTGGAGGACCTCACCGAGGCCCGCCGCATCGAGGCCGTACGACGAGACTTCGTGGCCAATGTCAGCCACGAACTGAAGACCCCGGTCGGGGCCCTCTCCCTCCTCTCCGAGGCCGTCATGGACGCCTCGGACGATCCCGAGGCGGTGGAGCGCTTCGCCGGCCGGATGCAGATCGAGGCCACGCGCCTGACCAATCTCGTGCAGGAGCTCATCGACCTGTCACGGGTCCAGAACGACGACCCCCTCGAAGACGCCGAACCGGTGCGCGTCGACGAACTCGTCGCCGAGGCCATCGACCGGTGCCGGCACCAGGCCGGCACCAAGCAGATCACCATGGCCGCGAGTGTGGGGGCGCCCGAAGGGCTCGATCAGGGTGGTGGCGGGAGACGGGCGGGCGGCACCGCCGACCTGCACGTCTGGGGCAACCGCGGCCAGCTGGCCGCCGCCCTCGGCAACCTGGTCGAGAACGCCGTCAACTACTCGCCCGCCCGCACCCGTGTCGGCATAGCCGCCCGCCGGGTGACCGCGCCCGGCGGCGACCACATCGAGGTCGCCGTCACCGACCAGGGCATCGGGATATCCGAGAAGGACAAGGAGCGCGTGTTCGAGCGCTTCTACCGTGTCGACCCGGCCCGCTCGCGGGCCACCGGCGGTACGGGTCTCGGGCTGGCGATCGTCAAGCACGTGGCCGCCTCGCACGGCGGGGAGGTCACGGTGTGGAGCTCCGAGGGACAGGGCTCCACGTTCACCCTGCGGCTGCCGGAGGCGGGTGCGGCCCGCGACCGTGCCCACCAGCACCCCGACCTCGACGACGAGGCCGAGGGGTCCCCTGACACATCCCCGTACGAACCGCTTCCCGCCCCGGAGGTCCTTCCGTGACCCGAGTGCTCGTCGTCGAGGACGAGGAGTCCTTCTCCGACGCCCTGTCGTACATGCTCCGCAAGGAGGGCTTCGAGGTCGCCATCGCGACCACCGGGCCCGACGGACTCGACGAGTTCGAGCGCAACGGCGCCGATCTCGTCCTGCTCGATCTGATGCTGCCGGGGCTTCCCGGCACGGAGGTCTGCCGCCAGCTGCGCGGCCGCTCCAACGTCCCCGTGATCATGGTGACGGCCAAGGACAGTGAGATCGACAAGGTCGTAGGCCTGGAAATAGGAGCCGATGACTACGTCACCAAGCCCTTCTCGTCCCGTGAACTGGTCGCCCGTATCCGGGCCGTCCTGCGCCGCCGCGGCGAGCCCGAGGAGGTCACCCCGGCCGCCCTCGAAGCCGGTCCGGTCCGCATGGACGTGGATCGCCACGTGGTCACGGTCTCCGGCTCCAAGGTCGACCTGCCCCTCAAGGAGTTCGACCTGCTGGAGATGCTCCTGCGCAACGCGGGCCGCGTACTGACCCGCATGCAGCTCATCGACCGCGTCTGGGGCGCCGACTACGTGGGCGACACCAAGACCCTGGACGTCCACGTCAAGCGCCTCCGCGCCAAGATCGAGCCGGACCCGGGCGCGCCCAGGTACCTGGTGACGGTGCGCGGCCTGGGCTACAAGTTCGAGCCGTAAAACCGGGCCCGGTGGTGGCCGTCGGACGGAGTCCGGCGCAGCACTCCGAAGCCCGCGCAGCGGTGCGAGGGGTGCGTCGAAAAGGGTGTTCGAGCCGGACCCGGGCGCGCCCAGGTACCTGGTGACGGTGCGCGGCCTGGGCTACAAGTTCGAGCCGTGAACCGCGATCAGCTTCTTAGCGGCGCTACGACGAAGGGCGGGACCTCACGGAGAGGTCCCGCCCTTCGTCGTAGCGATACGGCTGTTGCCCTACGGCCGCAGCTCAGCCGGCGGAGGCCGTGGCCGTCGCCGTGGTGCTCTCGGAGGCCGAGTCGGACGGCGTGGCCGACGTGCTCTTGTGCGGCTTCGGCGAGGCGGAGGTGGAGGCGGTCGCGGAGGCGCCCGGGGCGGGCGTCGGGATCGCGGTCGGGCCCCACTTGGTGAAGTAGCTGTCGGCCGGGACGACGAACGCGCTCAGGCTCACCGCGCCGGTCGTGCTGAGGGTGAAGGTGACCTTCTGGGCGTTGCCGTCCTCCAGGCCGGTGCCGACGTCGGTCAGCGCGGCGGAGGCGTTGCCCTTGCCGCCCAGGACGAGCGAGCCGAAGGCCGGGACGGTCAGCTTGCCCTTGCCCTTCGCGGGGGTGAGCGTGGCCGTGCCGACGCCGTCGACGCTGACCGAGTCCAGGGTCTGCGGGTCCTTGCTGGTGTTGAACAGGGTCGCGGAGATCACCGCCGGGCCCGAGGGCTGGGGGCTGGCGTCGCTGATGGGCTGGGTGATGACGAGCGCGTTCTGCACCTTGATGGCGCCGACGGAGACGGCCGCGTTGTCCGGCTTGACCTCCAGCGTCTGTGCGTCGTCGCCGGCACCGCACGCGGCGAGCGAGGCGATCGAGAACGCGATGGCGGCGGCGGCGAGGGCGCCGCGTCGAAGGCTGCTGCTCACGGCGGCGGCTACTCCTTGAACGTGGGCGGAGCAGGGCGACTCCCGAATAAAGCCGCCCTAAGTGTCTGTCAGCGGCCTTAGGTTACCGAGCCGTTCCCGCGCCACCGCACCCGACCCTCCCCCAACCGGGTACCCCTGTGCCACAAGTGACCCGCGGGTCACTTGTGCCCGGCACTCGTCCGGCATTCACATAAGCAGCTCAGCCGTCCGTCGACGGATTTTCCGTGAAGAATGCAGGACACCTCGAAGAATTGATCACCGGCCGTTCCGCGCCACCTCGGTGATCAATTCCGGATTCGCCTCGCACCGGGCTCCGGCCACCGAACGGAGTAGTGGAAGTCGAGCGCTCGGAACCAGACATTTGGGGACGTTCGTCCACTTGGGGGCGCCTCCGGATGTGTGTAACGTACGCGTTTCACCTCGCCCGGAGAGCTGCTCCGACCTGCGAATACCCACTTCCACTCGGCCTCCGCAGCACGTTCCTGTTGCTGTTGTCAAGCCCCGAGATATGCCCTGACCTGCGAAAACGCCATTCAGAACACGCAGTTTCCGTGTTACCCTGGATAGCCACGGAAGGGGTACCTGTCACATGACGTTCAAGGTTGGCGACACCGTGGTCTATCCCCATCACGGGGCCGCGCTGATCGAGGCTATCGAAACTCGCCAGATCAAAGGCGTGGACAAGACCTACTTGGTGCTGAAGGTCGCTCAGGGTGACCTGACGGTGCGTGTGCCAGCGGACAATGCGGAGTTCGTCGGCGTACGTGATGTGGTCGGTCAGGACGGGCTGGACCGGGTCTTCGAGGTGCTGCGCGCTCCGTACGCCGAGGAGCCCACGAACTGGTCGCGTCGTTACAAGGCAAATCTGGAGAAGCTCGCCTCCGGCGATGTCATCAAGGTCGCGGAAGTCGTCCGTGACCTGTGGCGTCGTGAGCGCGAGCGCGGACTCTCCGCAGGTGAGAAGCGTATGCTCGCCAAGGCTCGCCAGATCCTGGTGAGTGAGCTCGCGCTCGCGGAGAACACGAACGAGGACAAGGCCGAGGCCCTGCTCGACGAGGTTCTCGCGTCCTGACGCAGGCACCTGGTACGCCCTGCTCAGCACACTGAAATGCCGTGGTGCCCGATGACAGCCCGCCTGTCGCCGGGCGCTTCGGCATGTTCGGGGGTAGTTCAGGACTGCACCGAGCAACCCCCGATAATGGTGTGCCGGGCCCGGGCAGCAGGCTCGACCGGTGTCACGGAAGGGTCCGGTCAAGGCGTCGCGCCCGGCACTCCTCAGGCCATACCCACGTAGGTCGAGCACACAAACCTGACAGGAACCGATGTCTGACGATTCGCGCTCTTCGCAGGCGCAGTCCTCCGTCGCCGCCGTGATTCCGGCCGCCGGACGGGGCGTACGCCTCGGCCCCGGCGCCCCCAAAGCGCTACGCGCGCTGAACGGCACCCCCATGCTCATCCACGCGATCCGCGCACTCGCCGCGTCCCGCGCGGTCTCCCTGGTCGTCGTCGTGGCCCCGCCCGACGGCGCCGCCGAGGTCAAGACCCTCCTCGACGCGCACGCGCTGCCCGAGCGCACCGACTTCCTGGTCGTCCCCGGCGGCGACTCCCGCCAGGAGTCCGTGAAGCTCGGCCTGGACGCGCTGCCCCCCGGCCACGACATCGTCCTCGTCCACGACGCGGCCCGCCCGCTCGTCCCCGTCGACACGGTCGACGCGGTCATCGAGGCCGTACGGGACGGAGCCCCCGCCGTCGTACCGGCCCTGCCGCTCGCCGACACCGTCAAGGAGGTCGAGCCGGCCGCGTACCCCGGAGGCCCCGAGCCGGTCGTCGCCACCCCCGAACGGGCCCGCCTGCGCGCCGTACAGACCCCGCAGGGCTTCGACCGCGCCACGCTCGTCCGCGCCCACGAGACGGTCACCGACAACGTCACCGACGACGCGAGCATGGTCGAGCAGCTCGGCCTGACGGTCGTGGTCGTCCCCGGCCACGAGGAGGCCTTCAAGGTCACCCGCCCCCTGGACCTGGTCCTCGCGGAGGCGGTCCTCGCCCGCAGGAGGCTGAACGATGGCTTCTGACCAGCCCTTCGTGCTTCCCCAGGTCGGCATCGGCACCGACATCCACGCCTTCGAGGAGGGCCGCGAGCTGTGGTGCGCCGGCCTCAAGTGGGAGGGCGAGGGCCCGGGCCTGGCCGGCCACTCCGACGCGGACGTCGTGGCGCACGCGGCCTGCAACGCCCTGTTCTCGGCAGCGGGGCTGGGAGACCTGGGCCAGCACTTCGGCACGGGCCGCCCCGAGTGGTCGGGTGCGTCGGGCGTCACCTTGCTGACAGAGGCGGCGAGGATCGTCCGCGAGGCCGGCTTCACCATCGGCAACGTCGCCGTACAGGTCGTGGGCCCGCGCCCGAAGATCGGCAAGCGGAGGGACGAGGCCCAGAAGCTGCTGTCGGAGGCGGCGGGGGCGCCGGTGTCGGTTTCGGGCGCGACGACGGACGGCTTGGGCTTCCCGGGCAGGGGAGAGGGCCTGATGGCGGTGGCAACGGCGTTGGTCGTGAAACAAGGGTGACTTTGCCTACTTAGGGGCGCGGGGAACTGCGCGCCCAGCCCCCACCGGACCCGCACCCGTAAACGGCGAATCCGCCGGAAGGCACCGGGCACCCGGTCCCGCCCACTACCCTTGTACCGTGACCATTCGCCTGTACGACACCAGCATCCGGCAGATTCGCGACTTCACCCCGCTCACAGCGGGCTGTGTCTCGATCTACCTGTGTGGTGCCACCGTGCAGGCCGCCCCGCACATCGGCCACATCCGCTCGGGCCTGAACTTCGACATCCTGCGCCGCTGGTTCGAACACCGCGGCTACGACGTCACGTTCATCCGCAACGTCACCGACATCGACGACAAGATCATCGCCAAGTCCCGTGACCAGGGCCGCCCTTGGTGGGCGATCGGCTACGAGAACGAGCGCGCGTTCAACGACGGCTACCAGGCACTCGGCTGCCTCCCGCCGACGTACGAACCGCGGGCGACCGGCCATGTCCCCGAGATGATCGAGATGATGCGCGGGCTGATCGAGCGCGGGCACGCCTACGAGGCGGACGGCAGCGTCTACTTCGACGTGCGCTCCTACCCGGACTACCTCCAGCTGTCCAACCAGGACATCGACGACCTGCGCCAGCCCTCCGAGGAGGGCATCACCGGCAAGCGCGACCCGCGCGACTTCGCGATGTGGAAGGCGACCAAGCCGGGCGAGCCCGACTGGGAGACGCCGTGGGGCCGCGGCCGCCCCGGCTGGCACCTGGAGTGCTCGGCGATGGCGCACAAGTACCTGGGCCCCGCCTTCGACATCCACGGCGGCGGCCTCGACCTGATCTTCCCGCACCACGAGAACGAGATCGCCCAGGCCAAGGCCTACGGCGACGACTTCGCGCAGTACTGGGTGCACAACGCCTGGGTCACCATGAGCGGCGAGAAGATGTCGAAGTCGCTCGGCAACAGCGTGCTGGTCAGCGAGATGGTCAAGGCGTGGCGGCCGATCGTGCTCCGCTACTACCTGGGCACCCCGCACTACCGCTCGATGATCGAGTACAGCGAGGAGGCCCTGCGCGAGGCGGAGTCCGCGTTCGCGCGGATCGAGGGCTTCGTGCAGCGGGTCGTGGAGAAGGCCGGGGGAGTCGTCGAGCCCGCGGCCGAGGTGCCGCCGGCGTTCGCCGAGGCGATGGACGACGACCTGGGCGTTCCGCAGGCCCTGGCCGTCGTACACACGACTGTCCGGCAGGGGAACTCGGCGCTCGCGGCCGACGACAAGGAAGCCGCGGTGGCCCGCCTCGCCGAGGTGCGCGCCATGCTCGGCGTCCTCGGGCTCGACCCGCTGGACCCGCAGTGGGCGGGAGAGACGGACCGCGGCGAGGATCTGCACGGCGTCGTGGACACCCTGGTCCGGATGGTCCTGGACCAGCGCGAGGCCGCCCGGGGCCGTAAGGACTGGGGCACCGCGGACGCCATCCGCGACCAGCTCAACCAGTCCGGCCTGGTCATCGAGGACGGCCCGCAGGGCCCCCGCTGGACCCTCGGCCCACGCTGAACCCGTCCCGGTCAACGAAGATCGACTGTGCCGCCCGGCCCTCCGGGCGGCACACTGCATAGACGTACGTCCGCACGCTTCTGAAAAGACTCTGAACAGACAGGTAGGTCATGGCAGCCAACAACCGCCGCATGTCCGGCAAGAAGGGCGCGCAGGTCGGCAGTGGCGGCCAGCGGCGCCGGGGCCTGGAAGGCAAGGGTCCCACCCCGCCCGCCGAGGCGCGCAAGGGCCACAAGAAGAACCGCATCGCCAACGCCAAGGCCAAGCAGGTCCAGCGGCGCGCACCGGTCGTGCGCGGGCGCGGCGGCAAGGGCACGTCCGAGATGGTCGTGGGCCGCAACCCGGTCGTGGAGGCGCTGCGCGAGGGCGTCCCGGCGGTCACGCTCTACGTCCAGCAGTTCATCGACAACGACGAGCGGGTGCGCGAGGCGCTCCAGCTGGTCGCCGAGCGCGGTGGCGTGCACCTCATGGAGGCCCCGCGCCCCGAGCTGGACCGCATGACCAACGGCCTCAACCACCAGGGCCTGGTCCTCCAGGTCCCGCCGTACGAGTACGCGCACGCCGAGGACCTCGCGAACGCGGCCTACGACAAGGGCGAGGACCCGCTGATCGTCGCCCTCGACGGGGTGACCGACCCGCGCAACCTCGGCGCGATCGTCCGCTCGGTCTCCGCGTTCGGCGGCCACGGCGTCCTCGTCCCCGAGCGCCGCGCGGCCGGCATGACCGCCGGCGCCTGGAAGACGTCGGCCGGTACGGCGGCCCGTACGCCCGTCGCCCGCGCCACGAACCTGACGCGCGCCCTGGAGGCGTACAAGAAGGCCGGTATCGCGGTCGTCGGCCTGGCCGCCGACGGAGAGGCCGAACTCGGTGAACTCGCCGCCCTGGAAGGGCCGGTGGTCATCGTCGTCGGCAGCGAGGGCAAGGGCCTGTCCCGACTCGTGGGCGAGACCTGCGACTTCAGGGTCCGGATTCCGATGCCGGGCGGCGCGGAGTCGCTCAACGCCGGTGTGGCGGCCGGGGTCGTCCTCTACGAGGCGGCTCGCAAGCGCTCCTGAACGGATGTTCGGCGCGGTCACCCACTCGGGGCAATCTGGGGGGCGAGGGCGAGCTTGACGCTGTCCGGACACATCCGGCAAGTCAAAGCAGTGTCCTAAACACACGTCACTCGGTTAGATGAGTGTGGACACCAGAACACCCCGCACACCCACGGGGGACCGCTCGTCCGGATTCCAGTCCGGATTGGACGACGCTCCCGCGCTGAGCATGGTGAAGGTGCCGAGCGATCCGGCCCAGGTCATCGTCAACCATGCGAGTTTCCGCGTGCAGCTGGGCGCCTCGACGCGCACCCGAAACCCGCGCCTCGCACGGCAGTTGAGCACCGCCGAGGACGCCGCCCGGATGCCCGCGGCCGGTGCCGCGCGCCGTAGGCCCGTCGTCTGGAGCGGCCGGTCCGCCCCGGACGACACCGGCGCCCACCGGCTCCTGCAGGCCGTGCGGGGCAGCGGCGTCCGCCACGGCGAGCAGCCGGCCGCCGACGCCGGCGCCACGCAGGTCATCCCCCGTATCGCGGACGGCGGTTACGGCGGCGGCCACGACGGCGACCTGACCGCGCAGACCCTCGAAACCCCCATCGTCGGCGCCCAGCGCGGCCACGCCCACGACACCGGCGAGAACCGACTCCTGCCGCAGATGCGGACCGTGGGCAGCGCCTACGACGAACCCGCCTACGCAGACGGGGAGTTCGAGGACTTCGAGGCGGACACCGAGCGCGAGCGACGCACCGGACGGCACCCCAACGACCCCGTACGGCACGCCTATTACCCCGGCCGCCGGATGAACCTCGGCGTCGTCCTGCTCCCCCTGCGCATCTTCCTCGGCTTCATCTCCATCTACGCCGGCATGGGCAAGCTGTGCGACCCCGTCTACTTCGACGGCGGCAAACGCGGCTCCATGGTCAAGTGGCTCAACACCCTGCACCCCTGGGAAGTCGCCGAGCCACTACGGCAGTTCGCCCTCCAGCACCCCGTCGGCTCCGGGCTCGTCATCGCCTTCGCCCAGGTCATCGTGGGCGTCCTGACGATCCTCGGCCTCTGGCAGCGGGTCGCGGCGGTCGGCGGCGCGCTGCTCTCCGCCGCGCTCATCGTCACCGTCAGCTGGAAGACCGTTCCCGCCTACGACGCCCCCGACATCATCTACCTCGCCGCCTGGTCCCCGCTGATCATCGCCGGCGCCCCCGTCTACTCCGTCGACGGCCGCCTCGCGGGCAGCGCCTGGCGCCGCCTCGGACCCCGCGCCGACATCTGGGAGTTGCGCCGCTACGTCCTGCGCCGCGGCGCCCTGGTCATGGCGGTCTCCATCGGCCTCACCCTGCTCATCGGCTCGCTGCTCGGCGGCGCGGTGCGCGACTCCAGCCGTGTGGTCGTCCCCGGCCCCGGCGAGGCCCCGCGCAACGAACTCCCCGGCGCCCCGCTCCCCGGCGAACCGACCAAGAGCCGCAGCAGCAGCCCCTCGGCGGCCAACTCGCCGTCCCGGCAGCCCACTTCGGCAAGCCCGTCGCACGCCGCGACGAGCCCGGGCGCGACCCGCTCGTCCACCGGTACGGCCACCGGCGGCGCCCCCAGCCAGACCCAGGGCACCGCGGGCCGCACCCAGCCCCAGCAGTCCTCCCCGGCCGGCCAGGCCCCCAGCACGACCTCCGGCCCCACGTCGGGCGGCGGCACGACAGGCGGCACCGGCTCAAGCGGCGGCTCCAGCACCGGGGGTTCGTCCTCCTCCGGCCAGCCGGGCCTGGTGGGCGGCCTGTTGGGGTAACTGGGCCGGTGGGGGGCTTGTTGAAGCAGTCGCCGCCCACCGGCTGACCACAGTAAGTGGGCCTGCACTTTTCGGTGCAGGCCCACTTTGTTCTTGGGGGCGCGGGGAACTGCGCGACCAGCCACATGCGACCCGCGGTCAACGACCCAGCGCAGCAAGCTCCTTGGCGGCTTCCCTGAGGTCCTTCGCAGTGTCGATGGCCCGCCAGTACGCCCCCTGCGGAATCGGAAACCCGGCCAACCGCAACTCACGCGCGAGGTGCGGAAAAGTCGTCCGCTCGTGATCCCCCCGCTCCGGCAGCAACCCCGCGAACTCGGGCGAGAAGACGTACACCCCCGCATTGATCGCGTACTGCGTCGGCGGCGACTCGATGAAGTCGGTCACGCGCCCGAAGTCGTCCGTCTGCACGGCCCCCCAGGGGATCCGCGGCCGGGCCAGCGCGATCGTGGCGACCGCGTCGCGCTCCGTGTGGAAGTCCGCCATGTCGCGCAGCGAGAAGCGGGTCCAGATGTCGCCGTTGGTGGCGTACCAGGGGCTGTCCGGGCGGGGCAGACGCGCGGCGGCGTACTTGAGGCCGCCGCCGCGGCCCAGCGGCTCCGTCTCGACGACCGTCGTCACGTCGACGGGCAGATCGGCTGTTTTCAGCCAGTCCTGCAGCACCTCGGCGAGATGCCCGCAGCTGACGACGACGTCGGTCACGCCCTCCTCGGCGAGCCAGACGAGCTGATGGCCGATGATCGGCGTCCCGGTGCCGGGGATCTCGACCATCGGCTTGGGCCGGTCGTCGGTGTACGGGCGCAGCCGGGATCCCTGGCCACCGGCCAGGATCACGGCTTGGGTGGGGCGCGACGCGGCGTTCGGATCGGTCATGACCCGAACTGTACGTGGCGGCCCCACCGCGACTTTCGGCTGCAACCGTTCCTTAATCAGCCGTTACCGACCTCCTACTCCGGGCGCCGGCTCCGGTCAGCTGTGCGCGGCCATGACCCCGGAGGCGAACGCGGTGTCGCACACGGGGCGGGCGTAGGACTGGGCGCGTGCGGCGCCGTAGATACGGACCGCTGCGCGGCCCAGTGCGCGGGCGATGGAGGTGCAGTGCGTGGCGAGCGACGGGTGGCCGTTCACCGCCTCCTGGAGGTGGGTCAGGACGATGCCCGGGTTCTTGTCCTGGAGCTCCGTCATGAGCTGGTCGCGCAGGATGTCCTGGGGGGCGCGTGCGGCGGCCCGCGAGGAGGCTCCGGCCGCGGTGACGTCCGTCGCGGTGAGCATCGAACTGGAGGGGCTCCCCGACCAGTTGACCCGGGTGACCGCGAGGGTCCCGGAGAGCACCATCATGACGGGCAGGACGAGGGCGAGAGTGCGGCCGACCCGGCGGGCGGGGCCCCGGCCGCGTCGCGGCTGTTGGTTATTGGAGTGCTTCACGCGTGTGAGGGTAGCGCCCGGTAATGATTTGGCGACATTTAGTCACCAATTCGGGGGATGGATTGGTGCCTCGAATTGGGTAGGGCGTTGACGAACACTGCTCGAAATGACGGGTCTGCCGGGGTATTTGTCATATCGGTCCGCCGACGTGAACCGGAGCGGGCCGGAAACGGGAAAGGGCCCCGCAGATGACCGCGGGACCCGTCCTGTGAATGTCCGATCAGTCGGTGAGGCGCTCGCCCGTCGAGGTCGAGAAGACGTGCAGCTCGCCCGGACGCGGCACCACGTGCAGGGTGGCGCCCTTGTCCGGCACCGAACGGCCGCTGACGCGCACGACCAGGTCCTTCAGGTCGTCGCCGACCTTGGCGCTGCCGTAGACGAAACCGTCGGCGCCCAGCTCCTCCACGACGTTCACGGAGACCGCGAGACCCGCCGGGGCGTCCTCGGAGTCCTTGGTGAGGGACTTCGCGGCCTCGCCGTTGTGCTCGTCGATGTCGAAGTGCTCGGGGCGCACGCCGACGGTCACCGTACGGTCACCCTTGTCGGTGGCGGCCTTGAGCGCCTCGCGGTTGACGGGGACGACCGAGTTGCCGAACTTCACACCGCCGTCGGTGATCGGGACCTCGATCAGGTTCATGGCGGGGGAGCCGATGAAGCCGGCGACGAAGAGGTTCTTGGGGCGGTCGTACATGTTGCGCGGGCTGTCGACCTGCTGGAGCAGACCGTCCTTGAGCACGGCCACCCGGTCGCCCATCGTCATGGCCTCGACCTGGTCGTGGGTGACGTAGACGGTGGTGATGCCGAGACGGCGCTGCAGCGAGGCGATCTGCGTACGGGTCGAGACACGGAGCTTGGCGTCGAGGTTCGACAGCGGCTCGTCCATGAGGAAGACCTGGGGCTCGCGGACGATCGCGCGGCCCATCGCGACACGCTGGCGCTGACCGCCGGAGAGCGCCTTCGGCTTGCGGCCGAGGTAGTCGGTGAGGTCGAGGATCTTCGCCGCGTCCTCGACCTTCTGGCGGATCTCGGCCTTGTTGACGCCGGCGATCTTGAGCGCGAAGCCCATGTTGTCGGCGACGGTCATGTGCGGGTACAGCGCGTAGTTCTGGAACACCATGGCGATGTCCCGGTCCTTCGGCGGCAGGTGCGTGACGTCGCGGTCACCGATGCGGATGGCGCCGGCGTTGACGTCCTCAAGCCCCGCGAGCATGCGGAGCGAGGTGGACTTGCCACAGCCGGACGGACCGACGAGGACGAGGAACTCGCCGTCCCCGACCTCGATCTCCAGACCATCGACGGCGGGCTTCTCGGTGCCCGGGTAGATCCGGGTCGCCTTGTCGAACGAAACAGTGGCCATGGTGAGGGCCCCCTTCTACCGGCAGGAACGTGCCGGACGATCCGTTGTAGGAAGGTGGTGGTGTAGTCCACGCGAGTGAACTGGGTACGGACGGTACCTGGCGTTTGCCCGGTCTGTCAGTACCCGAGGGCATGTGAACTTCGCGGAAATTTTCGACAGGGCGCCACGGGGACCTGGGTACACTGCACCAGGCACGTGATCGCACACGACTCGGCTACGCCGGGTACACCCGCATCACACCCGTGCAGGCCTCCTTAGCTCAGTTGGCCAGAGCAACGCACTTGTAATGCGTAGGTCGTCGGTTCGAATCCGACAGGGGGCTCCTTCGAAGGCCAGGTCACATAGCCCGTGACCTGGCCTTTTGTGTTGCTCGGGGCGTGACGGGTCACACGGCTTGGGTGCCGTGGGACGCTTGCGTGAGCGATGCGTGAGCGGAGGGAACTATCAACGCCCTCTGGCTTCTCGACCGGTTGGCCCCGGTTGGAGTTCAAGCCGTCGCGCCAGTGCTTGCTTGGGTGGCACTCAGGGGGTACCGCTGCCGAGGGGCCGTTTCTGCCTGAACACCGACAGCAAGTGAGTTCGGCGGCCAGAATGATCGGCATGGTCGCGATCATCAGGTGCACGGAGTCCGAGACAGCACATATCGAATGGCAAGAGGGATTGTTCCCGGCTTCCGGACGTCGTGAGTGGACATGGACGGCCACCCGGCCCAGGGAGTTCTGGACCAAGGGTGGTCACATCACCTTGATCGCCACTCCTGACAGGCAGGGTCTCTTGTACGTGACCAGACTCGGATACACCAAGCGACTGCGCCAGGTCGCCGACCTGGAGCAGAAGCTGGAGATCTCCCATGTCAGCGCGCTTTCACAGCCGGTGATGCTGAAGGAAGTCACAGCGCGCTTGGCTGCGCGGCATGACAGGCACCTGATTGATGAAGGGCAGCAGACCGAGGCGACGGGCAAAGCTCTCCTCGCTGCCTTGGTCGAGTTGCGGCCTGATGCAGGCGATGTGATTGGCCGACTCCGAGTGACGCTTGACGGCTACACGGTGCGCTCGACTGCAGGAGAAGCCTTGGCGACCCAGCGCGACGCAGTCCTGGGAATTGGACGAATGGCAGGGATGTCCATCCCCCAGCTCGCCCGGTGGGATCCGCCGGCCGAGGAACTGTACGACGACCGGCCTCCTCCGGCGTATCTCGACCTCCTGAGCCGGACCGGGGCGGCGTCAGCCGATGGAGGCCAAGCAGCCCCGCAGCACGACATCGCGATCGAAGATCACCACATTGGGCACGATGCCGAGATGTTTCTGGGCTGGATCGGTGAGCGCACTGGGCACGTCGCTTGGCGACAGTTCCGGCAGGACGACCAGTCGCTGTTGATCGCCAACGTGAACCGCACCGCCGTTGAGGGAAATTCCGGCGCTGACCTTCTGTATTACCACCAAAGCCGTGGAAGCCTCGTCCTCGTTCAGTACAAGAAGCTGAACAAGGTGGGCGGCTACTACTACCCGGATAGCGATCGCAAGCTGGCCGACGAACTGAAACGCATGGAAGACGTGGACGCCTATGCTGCCGGTCTCCGCCGAACGACCGACGACCACAGGCTGAGTCCCGATCCGAGCTGGATCAAGTTGTGCCCGCCCGAAGGGCTGATCCCGCAGGCGAACATCATGGTGCCGGGAATGTACTTTTCCCGCCAGCACTTCCAGCAACTGCGCACCGACCCGCGACTGAGGGATGGCAGGGACAAAGCGCTGCGCTTCGGCTACTCCAACGTTCCGAGTTATTTGGACAACACCATGTTCACTCGGCTAGTGGAGACAGGCATGATTGGTACTGCCGGAGTGAGTACGGAGCTGGTTCGGCAGCAGATCACGCGGAGCGTTCGTGAAGGCCGACTGCTCACCGCCGGGATACTCACCGGCAAGGAACAGCCCCAATCTGCCCGCAACAGCGCCCGTCGTCGGCGCCGTTGAGTCAGCTGCGTGAGTGAGCCGATGAATACGGCCAGCCCTGCTGGCGCTTGGCCAGTCGACGGGGCGCTGGGGCGCGCGGAGGCGTTGGGTCCTACTTCTTGGGCTTCTTCAGCCGGTATTTGTTCTCGTCCCCGGCCTTCTGGGCGCGCTTGGCCTTCTTCCGAACCTTCTCCGCCTTGCGTGCGGCCTTCTCGGCCGCCGCTTTGCGCTGAAGCGGAACCAGCTTGGCGGTGGCCTCGGCGGAGCTCTTGCCGACGTGGGGGAGGACGCTCTGGTAGATGTCCCGCGTGATGCGGGTGTCGCTGTGCCCGAGGGTGTCCGACACGATCTTCACGTCGATGCCGGCTGCGAGCATCCATGCCCAGTGCCGCCGCGATGTCCTTGGCCCGTGCCGGCTCACGGTCCGGCCGGTCCTGGAGCACGTTCAAAATCCGCTGGTTGTCGAGCGGGAGCACCGATACCGACAGCCCCTCCCGCCACGGCGGAACGATCGATCCCGACACAGACGCGGACA
>NZ_JBITGV010000025.1:0-138946 GCF_044457385.1 Streptomyces sp. NPDC050548 | reverse complement strand
AACGACGTCGACCGCCTCGCCGACCTGCGCGAACCGCTCCTGCGCGTCTGGCAGGACGCCGCCCGCACGGGAGCCGTCGCCTCCGTCACCAACGCGCTCATGCTGCTGTGCGCGGAGAGCTACCTCGCCGGCCGCTGGGACGACACCCAGCGCTTCGCGGAGGAGGGACTGGAGCGCGCCGAGTCCTACGGGTACGTCAACTTCGTCTGGTTCCTGCACTACAGCAAGGCCCTCGCCGCGGCCGCGCTCGGACAGCAGGACGAGGCGGAAGAACCGCTGGAGGAAATGCTGGCCTGGTCGACCCCGCGCCAGGCCTTCATCGTCCCGCAGCACGTGTACCGCGTACGGACCCTCGCGGCGATCGGCCGCGGCGACTTCGAGACGGCGTACACCGAGGCCACCAAGATCAGCCCACACGGACTGGAAGCAGGCACCGCCCGGCAACTCCAACTCTTCGTCGCCTACGACCTCGTCGAGGCGGCCGTCAGGACCGGCCGCACCGAGGAGGCCCGGGGGTTCGTCGAGGCGATGCTGCGGATGGACATCACCAAGATCTCCACCCGCTGGGCAATGCTCGTGGCCGCAGCGCAGGCGCTGGTGTCCGAGGGAGAGGCGGCGAACGCCCACTTCGACCGGGCCCTCGCAGCGGCGCCCGAGAACCTGTGGCCCTTCGAACGCGGGCGCGTCCTGCTGGCCCACGGCGAGCACCTGCGCAGGGAACGGGCCACGGTGGAATCGCGCGTCCGCATCAACGCGGCGCTGACGATCTTCGATCGGCTGCGGGCCGCACCGTGGGCCGAGCGCGCCAGGAACGAACTGGGAGCGACCGGCGTGTCCCGGCGCCGGACCGGCTCGACGGACGTCGGACTCACTCCGCAGGAGCTGCAGATCGCCACGCTCGCGGCCTCGGGCCTGACGAACAAGGCGATCGGCGAACGGCTGCACCTGTCCGCCCGCACGGTCGGCGGACACCTCTACAACGTGTTCCCGAAACTCGGCGTCACCGCCCGCGCCGGCCTGCGCGACGCACTCACCGCCCTCGCCGCGGACGAGTAACCGCGGCCTCACCGACGCCCTCCGGGAAGAATGCCAGGACGATGAGGGCAGCCCCCCTCGCCGTTTCACACCGACGATGGTTCGACCTTCCCCGACCCGCGTATACCGCGACGCGTCCTCAAAACCGGGGCGGGGCACCGGAAAGGTGCCCCGCCCGCAGTTCGAGACTACTTTCCGAATGCGTCGCTGAACTGCCTCCACTCCTTTTCCGAGACCCAGTTCGCACCGCACGAGGGAATGGACCCGTCCTTTTCGGCGGCCACGATGTAATGCTGGCCGACCGTGAAAGTGAGGTTCTCCGGGAAGTCCGGGTCATTGCTCACGAGGATGGTGCGATTGCCGCCACCGCGCAGCCAATGGTCGACGTGGAGGGTGATCAGCGGCCCCTTTACGGAGGTGACCGTTCCATAGAAAAGCGTCGGATAACCAGCCAACTGGTCGGGAACAGGCGCCTGGCACTTGCCGTTGCCGTTCCCGGTGAGATTCAGCTCCTTGACGGCTCGGGTCGCGTGACCGCTTTCGGACTTCGCCGTGACTCCCGCGGTGACACCACCGCCGAGGAGCAGCGCGGCAGCCGCCGCGATCCCGAAGAGACGCTGACGCCCCCTTCCCACGGTGATCCTCGCGGCGGGAGTCGCGGTGTCGAATTCGGTGTTCTCCGACGACGCTACGGAGTCGGTTTTCATGGCAGCCTCCACAAGACGATGGATGTCCGGCAGCGGAGCTCGTGAGGTCGATGCGGGGTCCGCATCCCTCAGTAGGGTCAGCAACTCGTTGTCATTCACTGACCGCTCCTTCCTTCACTCATCTTGTGTCCGGCGAGTTCGGCGTTCTTTCGCCCCGACCACAGCTGTTCGGCGATTTTCTCGATCTGCCGTGGAGCCAATTCCTCCCACGCCCACAGCAGGTCGCTGTGATCGGTGACCACGGGCACCGGTGCCTGCGACACATCGGCCAGGCCGACGGGTCTCCTGTTCCGTCATGGATTCCACGCCCCGTCCGTGTCCGCCACCGGCCGAGTCCTTTCAGCGAGTCCTTTCAGCAAGGAGGTGGCGCCCATGCGAGTGCCCGCCCACCGTCGGTGACGGTGGACGGGCACGGTCGTGTCCGGAGCGGTCAGCTCTCGTCGGGCGTCAGCCGCAGCGAGATGCTGTTGATGCAGTACCGCTGGTCCGTGGGCGTCGCGTAGCCCTCGCCCTCGAACACATGCCCAAGGTGCGACCCGCACCGGGCACACCGCACCTCGGTGCGCACCATCCCGTGCGAGCGGTCCTGGATCAGTTCGACCGCGTCGGTGTCCTTCGGGTCGTAGAAGCTCGGCCAGCCGCAGTGGGACTCGAACTTCTCGTTCGAGGTGAAGAGTTCGGCGCCGCAGGCGCGACAGGAGTAGACGCCCTTGGTCTTGGTGTCGGTGTACTCACCGACGAAGGCCGGCTCCGTGCCGGCCTGCCGCAGCACCGCGTACTCGGCCGGGTTCAGCTCCGCGCGCCATTCCTCGTCCGGCTTTTCGACGTCGTACGACATGAAGCTCAGCCCCTTACTTCGCGAGACGGTCCAGGATCCGCGGGCCGAGGTCAGTCACATCGCCCGCTCCCATGGTGAGAACCAGATCACCGGGCTTCGCCATTCCCGCGACGGCCTCGGGCACGTCCGCCTTGTCGTGGACCGGGGTCACGTCGGCGCCCGCCACGCGCGCGGCCTCGATGATCAGCTCGCTGGTGACGCCGGGGATCGGGTCCTCGCGGGCCGGGTAGATGTCCAGGACCAGCGAGGCGTCCGCGAGGGCCAGGGCCTGGCCCATCTCCTTGCCGAGTTCCTGGGTGCGGGAGAAGAGGTGGGGCTGGAAGACGACCAGCAGGCGCGAGGTGGAGGCCGCCGCGCGCATCGCCTCCAGGTCCGCCGTCATCTCCGTGGGGTGGTGGGCGTAGGAGTCGATCACCTGGACGCCGGCCGCCTCGCCCTTGAGCTGGAGGCGCCGCTTGACGCCCGTGTAGGCGGCCAGCGCGGGCGCCAGTTCCGCCGCCGGGATGCCGAGCGCGGCGCCCGCGGCGAGGGCGGCGACCGCGTTGCTCGCGTAGTGGCGGCCGGGGACCGAGACGGTGAAGGTGAGTTCCTCGCCGCCCAGGACCACCGTCACCTCGCTCTTCAGGCCCTGTGCGACCACGGAGAGGATGCGTACGTCGGCGTCCTCCGCCTCCCCGTACGTCACCGTCTTCACGGAAACGGAATCGGAGTCGGCCACCCTGCGGGTCAGCTCCCGCGCGCCCTCGTGGTCGGCCGAGATCACCAGCGTGCCGCCGGGCACGATCCGGTCGGCGAAGGTCTGGAAGGAGTCGTAGATCTCTTCCATGGACGCGTAGTTGGCGTGGTGGTCGAGCTCCACGTTGAGGACGATCGCGACCTCGGGGGCGTACTTGTGGAAGCTGCGGTCGGATTCGTCGGCCTCGGCGACGAAGATCTCGCCGTCGCCGTGCAGCGCGTTCGAACCGGGGGCGTCCAGGTCGCCGCCGATCGCGTACGAGGGCTTCAGGCCCAGCTCGGTCAGCGAGACCGCGAGCATCGACGTCGTGGTCGTCTTGCCGTGCGTGCCCGCGACGGCGATCGGGCGCAGGCCGTCCATCAGGCGGGCCAGCGCGTCCGAGCGGTGGACGACCGGGATGCCCAGCTCGGCCGCGCGGGCCAGCTCGGGGTTGTCCTTGCGGATCGCCGACGACACGACCACGCAGGTGGCGTCGTCGGCGAGGTGCTCCGCCGCGTGTCCGATGTGCACGGTGGCGCCCAGGGCGCGCAGCGCGTCGGCGGTCGCGGAGTCCTTGGCGTCGCTGCCCGCGACCTTCGCGCCGCGCTGCGCGAGGATCTTGGCGATCCCCGACATTCCGGCCCCGCCGATGCCGATGAAGTGCGGTCGGTCCATGGCGGTGGGAAGGCCGGGTGCCATGTGTGTCTCCCTGTGCGTGCTGGTTCGTACGGATACGGCGGACGTTCGGCGGCCAGCCTATTCGGTGCCACCGACAATCACGGACACCCGCCCGCCGCTTCCCCGCCCGCTACTCCTTGCTGTGCGAGAACAGCTTCAGCACCGGTACGCCGACCTTGTGACGGGCCCGCGAGGCCCAGTCGCGGTGGAAGAACTCCTCCACGTAGTGGGGGTCGGTCAGCACGATGACCTCGTCGGCGCCGATCTCGTCCACCAGGGTCTTGAGGGCGTCCAGCGGGTGGTCCTCGATGAGCCGCCCCTCCGCCGCGCTGCCGGCCGCGTGCAGGGCTTCCAAGGACACCGACAGGGCCTGCGCGCCGAGTTCCGCCGCGTCCTTGCCCTCGGGGGTCTCCCGCTCGTGCGCCGCCTCGTCGAGTTCGCCGAGGGCGACGTCGTCGATGGCCCGCAGCAGGCGGTCCGCCTGGTCGCCGCGGGGCTGGAGCAATACGTGGAAGGAGACGGTCTCGTCACCGTGCAAGGTGGTGACGAACTCCACGTCGGCGGACGTAAGGGCCTTCTCGATCATCAGTACGCTTGTGAACACCAGGCGCCCTTTCTCCTTCGAGGACCCTCGGGCCCTCTCTCCTCCGTGGGCCTGCCAGGCCCTGCGGAAACCATCCTGCCCCGTGATCGCACGGGTACTGCCGGATTTAGTGTGCCCGTCGAAAGACAAACGGAACGGATCATTCCGCCCGTTTTCAGCTCCGACGGTAGCGACCGAACAGGAACCCGACCTCTTCCAGCAGGGACACCAGTTCGAAGCGCTGAGGAACCTTAACCGACGGCCCCCCGGCGATCCGCTGCGCCTCCCCCGCCACGAGCATCGGCGAGAGGGTCACGCACAGTTCGTCGAGCACTCCGGCGGCCACGAACTGCCCGAGCAGCCGCGGCCCGCCCTCGGTCAGCAGCCGGGTGTGTCCCAGGTCCGCGAGCGCCCGTACGGCCCGTGCGGGGTCCACGCCGGCGCCGTCACCGGCGACCACCACCCGGGCGCCCGCCTTCTCGGCGGCGGCGACGCGGTCCGGCGCCGCCAGAGCACCGGTCAGGACGAGCGTCGGCACCAGGGGCGAGACGAAAAGCGGAAGCGAGAAGTCCAGGTCGAGGCTCGCGGTGACGACCGCGATCACGGGGGCGGGCCCCTGTCCGGCCGCCGCCCGCGCCGCCGCGAACTCGGCACGCGCGCGTGCGGGCCGGTAACCCTCCTGGCGTACCGTTTCCGCACCGACGACCACGACATCCGCCAGTGCCCGCAGGGTGCCGAAGATCCGCATGTCGGCGTCACCGGAGATGGGCTGCGAGCGGCCCTCGTGCTGACCGGCCCCGTCCAGCGTGGACACCATGTTGGCGCGCAGCCAGGGGCCCTCCCCTACGGGGTAGGCGTACGCCTCCGCGAGTTCCGGAAGCCCCCACTCCCGGTCCGTCCCACGCGCATCAGGGGCCCCGTCCGAGGCCTGGGCTGCTGTTTCGTCGGTCACAGGGAACAGGCGTCGCATGTCGTGCAGTGTGGCACGGCCCTTAGAGTGGTGAACCGTGTCGTCCTCCTCCGCCGCCTCCGGGATCAGCCCGATAGCAGACGCGGCCCCGCTGTCCCTGTGCGCCCGTGAGCCGTTCGTCCCCGCGGACCGGCTGGTCGCCGAGATGGTGCCGCCGCCGCGCTTCGACTCGGTGCGCTTCGCCACGTACATCCCGGACCCGAACCAGCCCAGCCAGACCGAGGCGGTCGGCGTCCTGGAGACCTTCGCCGCCGGACTCGGCGGAGCGCACGCAGCCACCATGAAGCGCGGCTTCCTCGGCTTCGGCAGAGGCAGGGCGCCCAAGACCTCGGCGGGCCCCCGTGGCGTCTACCTGGACGGCGGCTACGGCGTCGGCAAGACCCACCTGCTGGCCTCGCTCTGGCACGCGACCCCGGCCGAGCCCGCGCTCAAGGCCTTCGGCACCTTCGTCGAGCTGACGAACCTGGTCGGCGCGCTCGGCTTCCAGAAGACGGTCCAGACGCTGTCGGGCCACCGGCTGCTGTGCATAGACGAGTTCGAGCTGGACGACCCGGGCGACACCGTCCTGGTGTCGACCCTGCTCGGCAAGCTGGTCGACGCGGGCGTCGCGCTCGCCGCCACCTCCAACACGCTGCCGGGCAAGCTCGGCGAGGGCCGGTTCGCGTCGGTCGACTTCCTGCGCGAGATCCAGGGCCTGTCCGCGCACTTCCGCTCGCTGCGCATCGACGGCGACGACTACCGCCACCGCGGGCTGCCCGAGGCCCCGAAGCCGTTCACCGACGAGCAGGTCACCAAGGCGGCGTACGCCACCGCCGACGCCTCGCTGGACGACTTCCCGCACCTCCTCGCCCACCTCGCGAAGGTCCACCCCAGCCGCTACGGCGCGCTGACCGACGGCCTCAAGGCGGTCTGCCTCACCGACGTCCGGCCGATACCGGACCAGTCGACGGCCCTGCGGCTCGTCGTCCTCGCGGACCGGCTCTACGACCGTGAAGTGCCCGTCCTGGCCTCGGGGTTGCCCTTCGACCGGCTGTTCAGCGAGGACATGCTGAACGGCGGCTACCGCAAGAAGTACTTCCGCGCGATCTCCCGCCTCACCGCGCTGGCCAGGGACGCCAAGAGCCTCGTCGAAACCGTCTAGTTCACGCCAGCGCAGGCACGCTTTTCACGCTCTCTTGGATCGGAAACGCTCCGTTAACCCTGCAAACAACTTCGCCGGGATACCGTGTCACTTGACCAGCCGTTGACCTGGCCTTGGTCTGTACTAGGAACACGGATCGGTCGAAGGGGGGCGCATGTTCCGAGGCAGGACGGCTCGGACCGTCGTGACGCTCCTCACCGCCGTCCTTCTCGCCCTCCCGTTCTTCGCACCCATGGAATCCTTCGCACCCGCGCACACAGCGCGTCATGCGGAGGCCAAGGCCCAGCCCGGGCTCAAGCCCAGCGGCAAGGCCCTGCGCGCCGAGACGATCACGTTCCGCGACTGCGGCGCCTCCGGGACCCCCACCGTCCCGATGCGGCTGCGCGACCGTTTCCGCAGCGTCGACTGCGGGCCCGAGACGCCCGAACGCCCCCTGCTGACACAGGACCCGGCGGCCGTACGCACAGAGGTGGCGCCCGGCGCGGCGCACCACCGCACAGCGAGATCCTCGACAGCGCACTCTCCGGCGGCACTTCAGGTCTTCCGCTGCTGAGAGCCGAGCAGGCAGTCGGTTCCCCCACGCACACTGTCATGCAAGCCCGACGCGCCCAGAGGGCGCGCCAGGAGGAGTACTCACGCCATGCAGCCCCTCATCGACAACGCCCGTACGTTCGGACAACGCCCTGAGGAGTTCGCCAAACTCGCCGAAGGCCAGTCCCCGCAGGTGCTGTTCATCACCTGCTCCGACTCCAGGGTCGTACCGGCCCTGATCACGGGCGCCCGCCCCGGCCAGCTCTTCGAGCTGCGCACCGCCGGCAACATCGTTCCGCCGTACGCCTCCCAGCACCCCACGAGCGAGGCGTGCACCATCGAGTACGCCGTCGAAGTCCTCGGCGTCTCCGACATCGTGGTCTGCGGCCACTCGCACTGCGGCGCGGTCGGCGCCCTGGTGCGCGGCGACGACCTGACCGCCGTACCCGCCGTGCGCGACTGGCTCACGCACGCCACTCCGAAGCCGGAGGGGACGGTCGACGACCCGGCCGTGTCCGAAGGCGTACAGAGCCACGTCCTCACCCAGTTGCTGAGGCTGCGCTCGTACCCGTACATCGAGAAGAAACTGAAGGACCGTCAACTCGCCCTGCACGCCTGGTTCTACGAGGTCCACACGGGCGCGGTCCTGGTGCACGACCCGGCAGCCGACGCCTTCAAGTCCCTGTGAGCGCGCCGATGTTGACCAAATTCCCTCATCTGCGGGAGGACTTCGCCGCCTCCCTCGTCGTGTTCCTGGTCGCGCTCCCGCTCTGCGTGGGCGTGGCCGTCGCCTCCGGTGTCCCGGCCGAACTCGGCCTGGTCACCGGCATCGTGGGCGGGATCGTCACCGGACTCATGCGGGGCAGCAGCCTCCAGGTGTCCGGGCCCGCCGCCGGTCTGACCGTGCTGGTCTTCGAGGCGGTGCGGGAGTACGGACTGCCCGCCCTCGGGGTCATCGTGCTCGCGACCGGCGTGCTCCAAGTCCTCATGGGCGTCCTGAAGTTGGGGCGCTACTTCCGGGCCATCTCGGTCTCGGTCGTCGAGGGCATGCTGGCCGGTATCGGACTGGTGCTGATCGCCGGGCAGTTGTATTCGGTGGCGGGGGCGAAGGCCCCCGCCTCGGGGCTGGACAAGATAGCCGAGCTGCCCGGCGCGCTCGTCGACGCCGCCGGGAACACGAAGGCACTGGCCTCGCTCGCGCTCGGCGCCGCCACCATCGCCGTCCTGGTGCTGTGGAAGCGGCTGCCGGCCAAGGTACGTACGGTGCCGGGCCCGCTGGCCGCCGTAGGACTGGCGACCCTCGCCGCGCTCGCCTTCGGGCTGCCGGTGGCGACCGTCGAGGTGCAGGGGCTGCTCGGCTCGCTCCAGCCGCCGCCACTCGGCGAGTTCGGTGAACTGGCGCAGGTCGGGCTCCTTGGCACGGTGGTCGCGTTCACCCTGATCGCGTCCGCGGAGTCGCTGTTCAGCGCGGCGGCGGTGGACCGGCTGCACTCCGGGCCGCGCACCGAGTACGACAAGGAGCTGGTCGCGCAGGGCGCGGGCAACGCGATCTGCGGGCTGCTCGGCGCGCTGCCGATGACCGCGGTGATCGTGCGCAGCGCGGCGAACGTGCAGGCGGGCGCGCGGACGAAGGCGTCCCGGGTGATGCACGGCGTGTGGCTGCTGCTGTTCGCGGCACTGCTGCCGGACGCCCTCGCGTACATCCCGATCCCGGCCCTGGCGGGCATCCTGGTGCACGCCGGCGCCAAGCTGATCCCCGTCCGGGAGATCGTGTCGCTGTGGCGCGAGCACCGGGGCGAGGCGCTGATCCTGGTCGTCACGGCGTTGTCGATCGTCGCGGTCAGCATGTTCGAGGGCGTCCTCATCGGGCTCGCGCTGGCCGTCGCGAAGACGGCGTGGGAGGCCTCGCACATCAAGCTGGAGGTCGTCGACAAGGGCTCCGGCCCGGTGCAGGCCTACCTGTCGGGCAACGCGACCTTCCTGCGGCTGCCGAAGATCCTCGACAGCCTGGAGGCACTCCCCCAGGACCGGCCGGTCGAGCTGCACCTCTCCGGCCTGCACCACCTGGACCACGCCTGCCGTACGGCCCTGGAGAACTGGGCCGAGCGGCACAGCGCGGCCGGTACCGAGCCGGTGAAGGTCACGGCGGTGAAGTAGCGGGGCCGGTGCCTGCTCCGGGCTGATCGTGGCCCCGGAGCAGGCACCGGGCATACCCTTGCAGGAGCAGACAGAAGGCCTCTCCACTTGGAGGTCAGGATGCTCCAGGAACTGCTGGTGGCGGGCGTGGCGGTCGGCTCCGCGTGCGCGGTCTACGCCGCCGCGGCGGCCAGGGTCGTCAAGCAGTACGAGCGCGGGGTGGTCTTCCGCCTCGGGCGGGTGGTCGGCGATGTGCGGGGGCCCGGCTTCACCACGGTCGTCCCGTTCGTGGACAAACTCCTCAAGGTCAACATGCAGATCGTGACGATGCCGGTGCCCGCGCAGGAGGGCATCACCCGCGACAACGTGACGGTCCGGGTGGACGCGGTCGTCTACTTCAAGGTCGTCGACGCGGCCGACGCGATCATCAAGGTCGAGGACTACCGCTTCGCCGTCTCGCAGATGGCGCAGACCTCGCTGCGCTCGATCATCGGCAAGAGCGACCTCGACGACCTCCTCTCCAACCGCGAAAAGCTCAACCAGGGACTGGAGTTGATGATCGACAGCCCCTCCATCGGCTGGGGCGTGCAGATCGACCGCGTCGAGATCAAGGACGTCTCCCTGCCCGAGACCATGAAGCGCTCGATGGCCCGCCAGGCCGAGGCCGACCGCGAGCGCAGGGCCCGGATCATCAACGCCGACGCCGAGTTGCAGGCCTCCAAGAAACTCGCCGAGGCCGCCGAGCAGATGTCGGAGCAGCCCGCAGCCCTCCAACTCCGGCTCCTGCAAACGGTGGTTGCGGTAGCGGCCGAGAAGAACTCGACGCTCGTCCTCCCCTTCCCGGTGGAACTGCTGCGCTTCCTGGAACGGGCGCAGCCGCAACCACCACAGCCCCCTCCGCCGCCCGCCGTGGAGCAGTAGCGTGGCGGCATGCGCCCGAGGATCGTGATCGTCGCGGTGGCCGCCGCGCTGGGGAGCGTCGCCGGATGCGGGGGCGACGGAGGCGGCCCGTCCGTGCCCACGCCGAGTGCCTCGCAGCGGATCGCGGTCACAAGCGCGGCATTCACCGAGAACGGCACGATCCCGCGCCGCTACACGTGCGACGGCGAGGACGTCTCCCCACCCCTGGCCTTCGCGGGCGTCCCGGCCGACGCGGCCGAACTGGTCGTGGTCCTGGAGGACCCGAACGCTCCGCACGGCACGTTCACTCACTGGCTGATGTGGGGAGTGCCCGCGCGGGACACCCGCCTGACGGCCGGAACGGCACCGGGCGGCGCGACCGAGGGCCGCAACAGCTTCAAGAAGACCGGCTACGGCGGCCCGTGCCCGCCCAAGGGAGCCGCGCCCCATCGCTACGTCCTCTCGGTCTACGCCGCCGACCGGAAGCTCACCCTCGCCGGCGACGCCTCACCCGACGACGTACGACGCGCCCTGACCGGCCACACCCTCGCCTCGGGCACGCTGACCGGCCGATACGGGCGCTGACCGGCGGCCCCCGCGCCGCAGGATCGAGGGAGCCGACCGGAAGGGGTCCCATGGCCAAGAAGGGCACGAAGCGCGAGAAACGGAAAGCAGGCCCTCACCGACCTGCTGCGGGTCCCTGTCGGCCGACCGGTCGACCTCTCCTCCTGGACCGGCTGACGGCGCTGGATCCGCGGTATCCGGAGGCGGACTTCGATGTGGCGGCATGCCGGAAGCGGCTGCTCGGCTCCGACTGACGGCCCACTCCGTGTCGATGGCCGATTAGTCACTTTTACTACCCTATGTTCCTACGGTGACCATTCGAGTACGACGAGTCGCCGCCGCCTGTGCACTCGGCGCCGCGCTCACCGCCTGCGGGGCCCCTTCCGCGCCCCACGTCAGCCGTCCGGCGCCCACCGCGTCCGCCGTCGCGCCTTCTCGGCCGCCCACCCTCGCGCCCGGTCCGGCCGGGCTGACCCCCGTGTTCAAGAACGGTCCGCGCGTGGACGGCAAGACCGTCGCGCTGACCTTCGACGCCGACATGACCGCCGATCAGGGACCGCGCGCTGCGGCGGGCGAGCACTTCGACAATCCGCAGCTCATCGCGACGCTGCGGGCGCTGAAGGTGCCGGCGACCGTGTTCATGACCGGCCGGTGGGCCGACGAGTACCCGGCCGAGGCCCGCGACATCGGGCGGGACCCGCAGTTTGAGATCGCCAACCATTCGTACAGCCACTACGCCTTCACCGGTGACTGCTACGGCCTGCCGACCGTGTCCCGGGACCGGATGAAGGCCGATGTGGAGCGGGCGTACACGGCCTTCAAGAAGGCGGGCGTGCCGAACGCGATGCCGTACTTCCGCTTCCCCGGCGGGTGTTACGACCGGCAGGCCCTGAAGGCGCTGAGCGCGGTCGGTGTCACGGCGGTGCAGTGGGACGTGGTGAGCGGCGACGCCTTCGCGACGGACTCGGACGCGGTGGCCCAGCAGGTGCTGGAGGGTGTGCGGCCCGGCTCGGTCGTCGTCATGCACTGCACGCGCAGCGCCGCCCCGGCGACCGAACGGGCCGTCCGCATGATCGTGCCCGAGCTGCGGAAGAAGGGGTACCGGTTCGTGAAGGTCTCCGAGCTGATCGGGGCGGCGGACCGGCACCGCTGAGGTTTCCGCACTCCTCGTACGCTGGTCGCATGAGTGACGAAGAACCGGTGCCTGCGTACGCGGAGTGTGTGCTGTGCCGGGAGCCCACCGAGTACCCGGAGTCGTACAAGGGGATCACGCTGTGCCCTGTGTGCGAGTGGCAGGAGGCACAGCGGACCGCCTGTTCAGGGTGAGCGGCGGGATGTGAGGGCGCACGTCACGGCGGTCACGGCCGCCGTGACCAGGGCCGCCCCGGCCAGGGGGAGCAGCGGGACCGGGACCGTGCCCGACTGCGAGCCGGTCACCAGGCCGCTGACCGCCGCCTGCGCCGGGGAGCCCGTCAATACCACCGACAGCAGTGCCGCCAGCAGCATCGCGGGCACCGCCCGGCCGGGCGAGCGCAGCAGCGGCCAGTTGGTCAGCGCGCCGACCGCCGTGCCGAGCAGGGCGCAGACCAGGACCGCGAGCAGGCCGGCCGTACCGGCGGCGAGAAGCGGTACGCGGGTGCGGTGATCCGCGCTCGCCGGGTCGCTGATCAGCGTGACGGCGAGGGTGGCCGCCGTGCCGAGCGCCGCCGCGGTGCTCAGCGCGACCAGCAGACAGGCGAGGTGCGCCCGCGCGGGTCCGACCGCCGCCGCTACACAACTCCGGGCCGCGGGCGGCTCGTTGGTCGTACAGATCCGTACCAGCCAGGCTGCGACCGGGAGCAGGGCCGCGGCCGTGTAGCCGAGCGAGTCCAGCACCGGCTGCCCGCTCTGGACGCCGATGCCCAGGAACGCGGCGTACAGGATGACGGGCGGGAGCCAGCGTTGCGAGCGCAGGAGCAGGGCGGCTTGGTAGCGCAGCAGGGCCGTCATCGCGGCCATCGTGGTCACCGGGGGCCTTCGTCGTCGAGGGGGAGGAGGAGGTGATCCGGGTCCGCCGATCGGTTCACGCTCACCACGTGCCAGGGCGGGCGGGCCGTCAGCAGGGCGCGGAGCAGGACGTCCGAGTGGGAGGCGGGGACGGTCAGGCGGTGGATGCCGGGGGTGAGTTGCGTCGACGCGGTGAGGAACTGGCTCGCCTCTGAGGGGAGTTGTCCTCCCGGCGGGCCCTGGACCTCCATCGAGACCTGCGGTCCGGATGGTGAAGTGGCCTTGTCCGTACGGTGGCTGAGGGCACCCTCGGTGATCGTGTACGTCGCGTCGGGCGCCCCCGCGAGGCGGCTCGGGTCGTGGTCCACGAAGACGACCGCTCCGCCGGCCGCCGTCCGTTCCGCCACGGCTCGCTCCAACTCGGCCCCGGCGTCGGCGTCCAGGCCGGTCCACGCCTCGTCGAGGACGAGCAGGTCCGGTTCGGCGAGCAGGGCCTGGGCGACGGCGACCTTCTGACTGCTGCCCTTCGAGAGGCGCGTCATGGGGGTGTCCGCGTGGGCGGTGGCCCCGAAGCGGTCGAGCCACTCACCTGCTGCACGGGTGGCTGCCGCGCGGGAGAGGCCGTGGACCGTGCCGAGGTGGGTGAGGTAGCCCTCGGCGGTGAAGGGGAGCGCCTGCGGGAAGCGCTCGGGGACGTAGGCGGTGTGGGGGCGGCCGGTGACGCGGCCTTCGGTGGGGGCGTCGATTCCGGCGAGGAGTCGGAGGAGCGTGGATTTGCCGGTGCCGTTGGTGCCCTCGACTCGGGTGAGGCTGTTTGGTGTCAAGGTCAGGTTCACACCTCGGAGGATCCAGGGGCCGCGTAAGCCGTAGCGGCGGCCGATGTTGTCCAGCCGTAGATCGTGTCGCATCCGGGCATTCTCGCGCAGGAGGGGTGGGGTGGGTCTGTCGTTTGGCGGGTGCGGGTGCGTGGGGGCTGGTCGCGCAGTTCCCCGCGCCCCTGAGGAAATCCTCTGAGCGGTGCTTTCAAGGGCCGCCCTTCCACCTGGCAGACTGGGCCGTGTGACCAGTGACAGTGCCGACCCCTTTCTCAACGAGCCCACTGTGCGCGACGAGGCTCCGCAGTTCGTGTTGCCTCTGGTCGTGCGGATCGAGCGGGATGCTCCGCCGGCTCGGACGGACGCGTTGGAGACGGCGGCTCGGGCCGTGCTGACGATCCTGAGTGATGAGCGGGCCCTCGGTGACGGGGAGTGGGCGCAGGCCGTGCGGGACTGGCAGGACGCGCGGATCCGGAAGGTGGTGCGGCGGGCGCGTGGGGCCGAGTGGCGGCGGGCCGAGGCGCTGCCGGGTATCACGGTGACCGGGAAGTCCGCTGAGGTACGGGTCTTCCCGCCCGTCCCGCTCGACGGCTGGCCCAAGGACCTGGCCCGGCTCCAGGTGTCCGGCACCGACCTCGACGACCCCGAATCGCCGACCGACGCGGACCCGACGGCGCCGGTGCTCTGGCTGAACCCCGACCTCGACATGTCCGCCGGCAAGACGATGGCCCAGACCGGTCACGGCGCCCAACTCGCCTGGTGGGAGCTGTCGGAGGAGGAGCGGACCGCCTGGCGTCAGGCCGGGTTCCCGCTCTCCGTCCGTACCGCCGCCCCTGCCCAGTGGGCCGAACTCACCGGCAGCGAGCGGCCGTTGGTCCGCGACGCGGGCTTCACCGAGATCGCGCCCGGGCTGACCGTCGCGGTCGAGGGGCACCACCGTGTCAGGTCTCTTTCGCGTCTGGCCTGATGCGGTTGCGGGTCGCACGATCCGGCGTCGCGGATGCTTCTCCCGTCGGCCGCTTCGGCCGCACCAGGAAACGGCGGATCTCCCACCCGGTCTCAGATCCAGGTGTCGAGCCACATCCGGGCGTTCCAGCCGGCATACGGGATCGTCTGCCCTGTGTAGATCGGGAAGAAGTAGACGAAGTTCCAGACGATGAGCAGGACCAGCGCACCTGCGGCCACCGCGCCTCGGGTACGGCGCCGGCGGGTCGCGCCCGGCGGACCCAGCAGGGCTCCCAGCGTCATCGCCACCGCCAGGCACAGGTACGGCACGAAGACGACCGCGTAGAAGGAGAAGATCGTGCGGTCCTGGTACAGGAACCAGGGCAGATAGCCGGCAGCCACCGCACACAGGACGGCGCCGGCGCACCAGTCACGGCGCAGCGCCCATCGGTAGAGCAGATACACGAGGGCGCAACAGGCCGACCACCACAGGAGCGGTGTGCCCAGGGCCAGGATCCCCTCCGAACAGCCGGCCGTCGCGTGGCAGCCGTGCGTCCCGGGTTTCGGTGACTCGTAGTGGAACAGCACCGGACGGCCCTGGACCAGCCAACTCCATGGATTCGACTGGTACTTGTGGGGAGTGTGCAGCCCCACGTTGAACCGGTAGACGCCGTACTCGTAGTGCCACAGGCTGCGCAGCGGGGCCGGGATCCACGACCAGGTGCCGCCGCGGCCGTCCGCCCAGTGCCGTCCGTAGCCGTTGTCGGACACGAACCAGCCGGTCCAGGTCGCCAAGTACGTCACGGCGGCGACCGGCACGAGGGACACCACCGACCAGCCGAGGTCCTTGCGCAGCACCGCCCGGTAGGGGTGACGCGCCCCGGCGACGCGGCGGGAGCCTACGTCCCAGAGCAGGGTCAGGATCACGAAGAAGGCGAGGAAGTACAGGCCGTTCCATTTGGTGGAGGCCGCCAGGCCCAGGAAGAGGCCGGCGGCGAGCCGCCAGGGCCGCACGCCCGTCCCCGCTCGGTCGCCGGTGTGTCCGTCCGGGCGTATACGGCCGTCCCTCTGGACCGGCAGGGCCGCCGCGAGCCGGGCCCGCGCACCGTCCCGGTCGATGAGCAGGCAACCGAACGCCGCCAGTACGAAGAACATGACGACGAGGTCGAGCAGAGCGGTGCGGCTCATCACGTAGTGCAGACCGTCCACCGTCATCAGCGCGCCGGCCAGGCAGCCCAGCGCGGTGGAACGGAACAGGCGGCGTCCTGTTCGGCACAGCATCAGCACCGACAGCGTGCCGAGAACCGCCGTCATGAAGCGCCAGGCGAAGGGGTCGAGGCCGAACATCCACTCGCCGAGGGCGATCACCCACTTGCCCGTCGGCGGGTGGGCGACGAAGGCTCCGGTGTCGGAGAGCGGGATCACCTGAGGGTCGGCCAGGATCTGCGGGTCGGCGATCTTGCTGTCCGGCCATGCGCTCTCGTAGCCGAGCCGGAGCAAGGCCCAGGCGTCCTTGGCGTAGTACGTCTCGTCGAACACGACGGCCCGCGGGCTGCCCAGACGCCAGAAGCGCGACAGCCCGGCAACGAGCGTCACCAGCAGCGGCCCGCCCCATCCCGACCAGCGCGCCAGCCGACCCGCTGTCACCGGGGACAGCCCGAGCATGCGCCACAGCCGCGCGTCGGGCTCGGGAAACGGCACGACCAGGCGGTCCCGAACACACGTGCGCGGTCGCCCGACGTACCCGAAGCGACGCAGCCGCCGCTCCCAGGAGACTGCCTGGGACTTCGCCGCCTGCCGAGGGTCGTCGGCCGACGCGGGCTCGTTCTCATGAATCACGTGGTGGGCTTTCGGTTCGTGGAGAGCAGGACATTCGTGGAGAGCTGGACGAGCGGGGGTCCGCCGACCGGCGAACGGTCGTGGCACGTCGGCTCGGTCAGCTCTCACCGACCGGAACTCCTTGAACCCGGCCAAGTGGTGGCTACGCGGGTGGTGGTCGAGGTCCGTGTCGGCGGCGGCGCTCCCTTGGCGGTGGAGGCGGGGCGGGCCGTCGACGGCCCCGTGACCGACTCCGCGGAGGTGACGGGGCGAGGTTGAGGACCGTCGGGCCCGCGCTGAGCGGACAAGCTCGCCAGGAGCGTCAGTCCGACTCCGAGTCCGGCGACGGCCAGCACGGATCCAGTGGCCGTCCAGACCCTCCGGGCCCGCTGCCGGGCACGGATGCCGACTCGCAGGCGGATGTGGTGCCGCTCCTCGTAGGGTGTGTCTTCTTCGCTGTCACGCAGCATGCGTGCCAGTCCCTGCTCGAAGTGGTCCATGGCTCCTTCTTCACTCCACCGACTCGACCGCCTCGGCCAGAAGCCGCCGCAACCGTGCGACGCCGCGCGCCGTGAGCGAACGGGCGGTTCCCACCGGACACCCCAGAACCTTCGCGACGTGCTGCTCGGGCAGGTCCTGGTAGTAGCGCAGCACCACCGCGGCTCGCTGCCGCGCCGGCAACAACGCCAACATGGCCTCCAACCGGGTCCGTTCATCGACGGCGGCGGTCTCGTCCCCCACCTCGGGCGGGTCGGGGAGCTGGTCGACGGGGTGCTCGCCCCACCAGCGACGCCGTGCCGAGCGAGCCGCGGCACGGACCAGAACCCTGCGCACATAGGCCTCGGGGGCCTGCTCGGCCACCTTCGGCCACGCGAACCACAGCTTGACCAGCGCCTCCTGCAGCAGGTCCTCCGCCCGGTGCCGGTCTCCGCCGGTGAGCAGCTTCGCCAGATGGAACAACGCCGACCACCGAGCCGCCACGAACCGGTCGAACTCATCGGCCCGCAACCGCTCCATCAGCGTCGACCCCCTACCTCCCGGCCGGCGACGTCGGCCTCGGACCGCAGCGTCGCGGGGCAGCACAGTGTCATCGACCCCGGTACGCCCCGCACTACCGCGGACACGCCCCCACACCTATAACAAAGGCAATGGCCCCTACCCCGCTATGCGCTCCCACCGTATGGCGTGCATCACATTCACCTTTCCGTCGGCCTGGTCCGCTCCCGCCGAAGACCAGGCCGGGAAGGCCGGTGCAGATGGGGTGCCGCACTATTCGGTACGGGCTCCGGGTGCGCGGTTCGTGATGTTCGTGGGCGAGCAGGACACTCGCCCGCATGACGCCCAGTGCCCAACGGGCCCAGGGCAGCAGAGCCGTGGAGGCGCCGAAGTACACCGCGCCCGTGATCCACGCCGCGATGAAGATCGCGACACAGACGCCGGTGAGAGCCACGAGTGCGGAATGAAGTGATCCCATGGCACAAGGCTGCGCTCCGACCCGCGTCGTTCACCACAACCCACGGGCTGATTCAGCGGCTCCACCCTCGGGTGGAGATCCGTCACGGGCCCGTCACTCCCGGTCGTGGTGACGTAGATCACGACGGATCAGGGCATCGGTCGGCGTGTGTCGTGGCGTCCCCCTCCTGAAAGTCCGAGTGGGGAGCCGATCGTGCGCCGTGGCTACAAGTGGGTCGACCGTGAACTGGCCCGGATGGACCCGGACACCGACTGGGAGCGCATGATCTCGCTCTATGTCGGCCACCGCGTCCCCGAGTTCGCGCTGGCGATGATGGTCTATCCGGGGACCATGCGCATGATGCAGCCGGGCTTCGGAGCCGCCACCCTGGCCCACACCGGGAAGCTGGAGAAGCGGCCCCGGCGGCGTTTCGAGGACGGCAACACGTTCCTGATGGCGTGGATGGTGGACGGGCTGTCCAGCCCGGCGGGGCGCGCCGCGGCCGAGCGGCTCAACCGCGTCCACCTCGCGATCGCCCGCGCGACCCCGCAGTTTCCCGGCAACTTCGACGACGTCGACGACTTCGTCTATCCCCTGGTCCTGCTGGCCACGTTCGCCGACCGTCTCCAGGCCTCTCTCGGGCTGCCCGGTACCAGCGAGAGCATGAGGGTCGCCTGGCACCACTGGGCGCGGACCCTCTTCCGTCTCCTGGAACGCGAGTCCGGGCCGCTGGCCGGCGAGGCGTTCCCCGAGGACTGGGACGCGATGACCGAGTTCGCCGTGAAGTTCGAGTCGCGGCCGTACGAGGGGACGAAGTCCGGTCATCGGGTGGCGACCGCGATGATGGAGTTCTTCGCCGAGCGCTGGTTCCCCGTCCCCTTACGGGCGTTCGGCAGAGACCTGACCCGGTATCTCGCCGGCGAGCGGGTCTGCCGGCTGCACCGGATCGGCTCGCTCACCCCGCGCCGCGAGCGGGCCGTCCGCCTGTTCCTGAAGTCCGCGTTCCTCGCCCAACGTCTTCTCCCCGACTACCGCAGACCGCTTCCCGAGCGCTTGCGGCAGACCCGGCGCCGCACCGGCCCGGCGCTCAACTCCCCAGCATCTTGAGGGTTCTTCGGTGCCACACCAGCGGACTCCGCTCGTCGTCCGACCTCATCGCCAGCACGCGCAGCACGATGATGTCGTGGTCGCCTGCCGGATAGCTGTGCTCGACGGTGCACTCCAGCCAGACCGGTGCGCCGTCGAGGAAGATCGCACCCGATTCCGCCTCCACCGTGCGCAGGTCGGCGAAGCGGGCCGCCTTGCTGCGGGAGGCGAGTTGGCGGGCCTTGTCGCTGTGGCCCTCGCCGAGGACGGAGATCCCGATGGCCTGCGCGCGGGACAGTACCGGCCAGGTCGTCGAGGTGTGTTGTGCGGCGAAGGAGACCATGGGCGGGTCGTGGGAGACGCCGACCGCGAACGACGAGACGATCATGACGGTCGGGTCGCCGTGGACGCGTGCGGAGAGGGCCGCGACCCCCGCCGGGAAGCCGGAGAACGCTCTCGTCATCTCCCCGGGATCCGAGGTGATGCCGTCCAGATTCTCCAGGCCTTCCATTGCCGTCATCGTGCAACCCCCGTCCGTGTGCGGCTTCATGAGGCCACGTCAGGCTTCATCAGGCGACTCCCGTGGGTATCCGTGGGTAGGTGTGGCGCGGTGGGCACCGGCAGAAGTCCCCTTCCGGGAGGCTCTGTTCGCAGCAGCGCGCAGGCGAGGAGGCAGAGCAGTCCGACGGCAGCGAGCCCGCCGAGCGTGACCGCGTAGCCGTGGCCGGCCAGCAGAACGGCGCAGACCGCGCTGCCCAGTACCGCGCCCAGTTGCTTCATCGCGTTGAAGGTTCCGGAGGCCGCCCCGACCTCGGCCGGTCCGACCGAGGTGACCGCCGCGATCGAAAGGGGCGACCAGACAAAGGAGTTGGCGACCCCGTACACCGCGAACGTGGCCGTCAGCGCGGAGATCGGGGCGTCGGTCGCGACGAGCACCGCCGAGGTGCCGATGGACAGGACGAGCGCGCCGGAGCCGATGACGGCGACCGCGCGGGACCCGATTCCGTTGTTGAGCCGGGCCGACACCGGTGCCCCCAACAGGCAGACCACACCCATCGGTACGAGGGTGAGGGCAGCCGCGCCCGCGTCGAGACCGCGCTCCCGCTGGAGGTACAGCATCAGCGGGATCATGGCCGACCCGGAGCAGAAGGCGGCGGCCGCGCCGGCCCAGGCCGCGACGACGAACCCTCGGCTGCGCAGCAACTCGACCGGCACGAGGGCGCGTTCACCGTCCCGGCGCTGCAACCAGACCACAGCCACCACGACCAGCACACCTACGGCGACGAGCAACCACCTTGGCACGCCCAGCACTTCCGCCCGTGCGCCGTCCGTGCCCTGGATACCGATCACCAGCGCGCCCACACCGGCCGCGTTCGCGCAGATCGCCCACACGGGGATGCGCGCCAACTGCCTCGGTAGGACCGGCACGAACACCGTCACGGCGACCATCGCCGCGACGCCGACCGGCACATTGACCCAGAACACCGCGGGCCAACCCCCGGCCGCCACAAGGAATCCGCCCAGCAGCGGGCCGACAGCCACCGCCGCTCCGCCGACCGCGCCCCACACCCCGAGCGCGACGGCGAGACGCGGCGGCCGGAACAGTGCCTTGATGAGGGTCAGGCACTGCGGGGTCATCAGCGCGGCCCCGATGCCCTGTGCCACCCGCCAGGCGACAAGTGCCGTGATGGTGGCGGCGGTTGCGCACAGCAGCGACCCGAGCGTGAACGCGGCCAGCCCGACCAGGTGGACGCGTCGATGGCCGTAGCGGTCGCCGAGCCGTCCCGCGACGACCAACGGCACCGCGTACGCGATGAGATAGCCGCTGTTGACCCACATCGCGGCGGTCTCACCGGCGTGCAGCCCGCTGATCAGTGACGGCAGCGCGACCGAGGTGATCGTGCTGTCCAGCAGCAGCATGAAGAACCCGGTGCACAGACTGCCGAGGGCGAACCAGTCACGCCGAGCGCTCGCACTCACCGCCCTCACCTCAAACTGCCAGGTTCTCGCGGAGAGTCGAGCCGGGGTAGGCCGGTGCGAGCGCGCCGCGGCGGCGCAGTTCGGGCAGCAGCAGTTCGCTGATCGCGGCGAAGCCGGCGGGCATGGCCAGCGGGCTGGAGAACATGAAGCCGCCGCGTGCTCCGGTGGCGGCGAAGTTCTCCTCCAACGCGTCGGCCACGGCGGCCGGATCGCCGACGAGACTGTGGTCCAGGCCCGTGGCCCGCCCCCGGCCGTGGGCGAAGAACTCGCTACGGCTCATGGTGTGGTCCGCGCCGAACTCCGCGACGAGCGAGCCGACGAGCCCCGCCGGACTCGCGTTGGCGGCGGCCAACTCGTCGCGCAGTTCGCCCAGTCGGAAGGAGGCGGGCAGCGTCGAGAAGTCGTAGCCGGCGTTGTGCGAGAGGTAGGTGGCGACCGCCTCCTCGTTCCAGAACTCGTGCACCGCCTCGCAGCGGGCCAGCGCCTCGGCCTTCGTGCGGCCGACGATCACCTGGGTGGCCCAGAGGATGCCGACGTGTTCGGGGTCGCGCCCCTCGGCGAGCAACGCCTCGTCGAGCAGCTTGCGATGGCGCTGCTGGCTCGCGAGATGTCCGCCGAAGCCGAAGACGAGGTCGGCGAAACGCGCCGAAGCTGCAATGCCCCGGGGCGAGTTGCCCGCCTGCACGATGAGCGGGTGGTACTGGGGACCGGGTACGGACGCGAGCGGTCCCTTGACGGTGAAGAAGCGCCCCTCGTGGTCGATGGGGTGCACCTTCTCGGGGTCGGCGAAGCGGCCCGTGCTGCGGTCGCGGACGATGGCGTCCGGGGCGACGGAGTCCCACAACGCCCGGCAGACGTCGATGAATTCCTCCATCCGCTCGTAGCGCAGGTCGTGGTCCATGAGTTCGGCGAACCCGTAGTTGGCCGCGTCGGCGCCGCGGGTGGAGGCGACCACGTTGAAGGCGATACGGCCGCCGGTCACATGGTCGAGCGAGTTCAACAGCCGGGCGACGTAGAAGGGGTGCATGAAGGTGGAGGAGTACGTCAGGCCGAAGCCGACGTGCTCCGTCACCGTGGACATCGCGGCGATGACCGGTGCCATGTCGTGGCGCGGCCACTGGATGCCCCACTCGACGGCCGGTGCGATGCTGCCGCGCCAGGTGCTGGGGATGCCACTGCCGTCACCGAAGAACAGCAGGCCCACGCCCGCGCGTTCGGCGGTCTGCGCGAGTTCCATGAACATGCGGACGTCGGGGAAGTCCCGCCCGATCCAGGAACCCTGGCGTGCCCAGGCGCCCTCGGTGTGGGTGAAGGAGAGGTCGTAGCCGATGTGCATTCCGGTCATCGCGCGGCCTTCTTCCACAGCTCGACGACCTCGTCGGCCTCGCTCAACACAGCCACGTTCAGACCGAGTTGGAACAGTGCGGCGGCGTTGACGTGGTGGTCGTAGGCGGTCGTCGCGTCCTGCGGCACGACGACGGGCCAGTCGAGTTGGACGGCGTCCTGGGCGGTCGCGTACACACAGCACTCGCTCGTCAGGCCGACGACGGTGAGCCAGTCGCAGCCGGACGCGCGCAGCCGCGCGTCGAGATCGGTGCCGAGGAAGCCACTGTAGCCACGCTTGACCACCCGCAACTCACCCTCGGCGGGCTGCACTTGATACCACTCGGCGCCGGGCGTCCCGATCCGGCACGGCTCGTCCGGGCTCATGGGTGCGTCGTAGTCGCCCTCGCGCAGCCAGTTGCTCGACCGCCAGGGCCGTGCCGGGTCGCTGCCCAACTCGACCCAGACGACGGGTACTTCGGTGGCGCGTGCGGCGTCGACGAGTTCGGCGATACGGGTGACCGTCCGGTCCAGTGCCGTCAGTGCCTCGTCCGTCAGGCCGTACGACCCGAGCCGGTCCGGGTCGGCGAAGTCCCGTTGGACGTCGACCACGACGAGCGCGGGCCTGCTGAACGACCCGGCGAGTTGGGCGAGTTGTCTGTCGCGCAGGTCGGACATCAGGCCGCCACCTCGTCGCGGGCGCGCAGCGCGGGCAGCACGGTGTCGCCGAAGAGCAGCATGTCCTCGTCGTACTCCGGGAAGATCAGCATGAGCCCGTCGAGGTCGGCCTCCCGCACGATGTACTCGATGTGCTCGGTGACGGTACGGGAGCTACCGGCGACGTACGGCGTCTGGAAGGCGGCCTCCCCGTTGGCACCGGCCGCCCAGGCGCGGGCCTGGTCCTCGGGGACGCCCCAGGTGTGCCGCATATGGGCGAGGGCCTCGCGGTCGACGCCCACGCCCCACTCCCTGACCTTCTTGACGGCCAGTTCGTCGGTGTCGTCCTGGACGACGGTGAGCATCGAATAGGTCTTGCAGACACGGCCGTTGGCCTTCGCGCGGGCGTGCACGTCGGCGGAGAGCGACCGCATGTCGTCGAGGCTGTCGGCGGCGAGGAAGGCGCCGTCGGCGTACTTGGCCTGGAAGCGGCGGGCGTCCTCGGAGCGGCCCGCGCTGATGAGGGTCGGCCGGGTCGCCGGGTGCGGGCGGGACTCGCAGTCGGCGAGGTCGAAGTACGGGGTGCGCATCGTGACCGAGTCCTCGCTCCACAGCCGGGTGACGGCCTCCGTCCACAACTCCGTCATCCGGTAGCGGTCCGCGTGGCTCAACTCCGGGTCCCAGTCGCCGAATTGCTCGAACTCCCCCGCGTACGAGCCGTTGACGATGTTCATCCCGGCCCGGCCGCCGGAGATGTCCTGGAGGGTGGTGAGCATCTTCGCCGCGACGGCGGGGTTGTGGATGTTGGCGTGCAGGGTCGCCCAGATCTTCACCCGGCTGGTCGCCTCGGCGAGCGCCGCCATCATCGTCATCGACTCCAGCGAGCGGCCCCAGTGGTCCGTACTCCCGCCGAAACCACGCCACTTGGCCATCGACATCACGAAGTCGAGGCCGATGTTCTCCGCGTGCAGGGCGGCACGCCTGTTGTACGCGTAGGTCGCCTCGGGATGCGGCGCGGTGGTGGACAGCATCCAGCCGCCGTTCCCGATGGGAAGGAAGATTCCGTACTCTTTCGCGGGCACGTCACGGGCCTTTCTACGGCTCTGCGGGTTTCTTGCGTTCTTACGGCGCGGGCCAGACGAGCCTGTCGCCGCTGTAGATGTCCTTGACGAACGAGGTGTCGAACCAGGCCTCGGCCTTGGCGGCGGTCACACTGCTCGGCACGATCTTGAACTGGTGGAGCATGGCGACGAGTTGGGTGACGTTGTCGGTGTCGATGCCGCCGAGCGGCTGTCCGGGCGTCGGGTTCTCCTTGACGACCTGTGTCTCGGTCTTCCAGATCGTCGCGTTGAGCTTCTTGTCGTAGGTCGGGCCGGACAACTTGGCCGCGTAGCCGACGCATTCGGTGATGTGCGCCTCGCCGGCGGAGCAGTACGCGTACGCGTGCAGGGCGGCGCGCAGGATGTCCTCGACGGCGTGCGGATGCGCCTTGGCGAACGCCGGGTTGACCGCCATCGCGCCGATGGAACTCGGGATCTTGTAGTCGACCGGCTTCCACACGGTGACGTCCTTGCCGGCCGCCTTGAGCTGGTTCGGCTCGTTCGAGATGAACCCGGTGAGCGCTTCGAGGCCGCCCTGCTTGCGGGGCAGTACGGAGGGGTCGTAGCCCTCCTTGACCAGCTTGAGCGAGTCCCACTTCACGCCGGCCTTGACCAGCATCGCCTCGACGGCGGCGGGGACGTACCCCTTGTGACCCACGACCTTGCCGTCGAGCTGGGTCAGATCGGTGATGTCCTTGTTGGTCATCAGGATGTCGAGCCCGGCGTTCGAGTACGAGGAAATCCCCTTGATGTCGATGCCGTTGGCCTGCGCCTGGATCAGATCCTGCTCGGAGATCGCGGACACGGTCGCCTGTCCACCGGCGAGCAGCTTGGTGTTCTGCGCGGTGTCACCACTGCCGGGCTTGAGATCGACGGTGAGGCAAAGGTCCTTGAAATAGCCCAATTTGGCAGCGGCGATGTACTCAAGGATCGAGACGGAGGACTGGAACTGATACCCGGAGAGATACGTGATCTTCCCGGCGGCCTTGTTCTCGGCACACCGCTTCGCGGATATCGCGGAACCGGCAGCACCGGCGGAGGTGCTGTCGCCCGAACCGGAACCACATCCGGCGACGCCGAGCGTCAACACGGTGGCGATGACGGCGGATCTGGTGAGGCGATGACGGGACATGGGTGACTCCAAACTGGCTATAACGCCGATGAGTTGAGCGCCCCTAAAGGGGCGCGGGGCTGTATCCATATACGGCTCCGCCGCGTGGGCGCGACCAGCCCCCACCGGCCCGCAGACAAAAGAACCGCGCCTCAGCTCACGCTGTCGTGCCAATGCAGCACACGCCGCTCAACAACAGTCACGGCAAGCAGCAACAGCACACCCATCACCGCAAGCACGAGAATCGAGGCATAGACAACAGGAAGTTGATTCATCGAGGAGGCCACACTGATCGCGGTACCCAGTCCCCCCGTAGATCCAGATGCCGACATCTCGGCGACAACCGCCCCGATGATCGACAGCGGAAAGACAATCCGCAGCGCGGCAAAGAGATACGGCAGCGCATTCGGAACACGCACATGCCACAACAGCTCGACCCGGCTCGCGTCCATCGTCCGATAGACCTGCAACACCTGCTGGGGAACAGACCGCAACCCCGTCGCCGTGTTGATGAGGATCGGGAAGAAACAGATCAGCCCGGTGATGATGAGCTTGGGCATGGGCCCGAACCCGAAGGCGACGACCAGAGCGGGAGCCACCGCCACCAGCGGCGTGACATTGAGGACGACCGCGACCGGCATCACCGCCCGCCGCACCAAAGGAAATTCACTGGTCAGCACGGCCAGAACGAACGCCCCGACGAACCCCATCCCCAGCCCGGCCGTCGCCTCACCGAGCGTGACAAGGGCGTTGTGGACGTAGTAGGCGAAGTTCCCGGAGAGCGAACTGCCGACCTCGGACAACGGCGGGAGCAGATAAGGCAGTTGATGCGCACCCCACTGCCACAGCCCGGCGAGGATCGCCAGCATGACGACGAGGGGCAGCCAGACGGCCGGACGGATCCAGGCGATCCGGGACCTGGGGTGCTTGAGGCTGAAGCGGGAGGGTTCGGCAGGAGGCTTGGCCCCGGCCGGTGCCGGTGCGGTGGTGCGTTCGTCGGCTACGGTCATGTCCTTCACGCCCCCACTCACGCGGCTTCGCTGTGCCAGGCGCGGCGCAGCCGCTCTCTCACCAGGTCCTCGTACTCGTGGAACCGCCGTTCCCCGAAGAGCCGTTCACCGCGCGGCCGGGGCAGGTCGACGTCGATGCTCTCGACGATGCGGCCGGGGTTCGGCGCCATGACGACGACGGTGTCGGAGAGCCGTACGGCCTCGGACACGGAGTGGGTGACGAAGAGGACGGTGGTCCTCAACTCCTCCCACAGGTCGAGGAGTTGGTCCTGAAGGCTTTCGCGGGTGAACTCGTCGAGCGCCGAGAAGGGCTCGTCCATCACGAGCACGTCGGGTTGCAGGCCGAACGCCCGGACGATCGCGGCGCGTTGGCACATGCCGCCGGAGAGCTGGGCCGGGAGTTTGTGCAGGGCGTCGCCGAGGCCGGCCTTGACGAGAAGTTCCTTCATGTCGGGGGCCGTTCGGCGTTCGGCGAATTCGGCGATGCGTTCCCGGCGCCCGGCCGCGCCCCGGTTGATCTTCTGGGGCAGCGTGACGTTGCGCAGGACGGACAGCCAGGGCAGCAGCGCGGGGCTCTGCGGTACGAGTCCGATCAGCTTGGCCGCGCAGGCCTGCGCCGGTGTCACTCCGTGGACCAACACCTCGCCGCTGTCCGGCTGTTCGAGCCCGGCGACGAGCCGCAGCAGGGTCGACTTCCCACAGCCGCTGGGGCCGATGAGACTGACGAAACGGCCCGACGGCACTGTCAGGTGGACGTCGTCGAGGGCGGTGGTCGCGGCCGACCCGAACCCGTAGATCCGTCGTACCAACCGCAGTTGGAGTGCTGGCGTACCAGTCACCTTCACGCTCCCATCCATGTCGCGGGCACGAGTGCCCGATCCTGGAAGTCGGAGAGCGTGCGTAGCGAGTGCGACTGACTGCCACGCGGAAATCCGCTTAGGTGTCCCCGACCGTAGGAAGATTGTGTTTCGGTACGGCGCGGTTGACTGTTACGGGCGTTTTACGTCTGGCCGCGACAAAGGACGCAGCGGGTCCGGCGCGCTGCCGTCGTACACGTGGATCTCGATCCCGAGGTCCGCCGCCGCCCGCGCCACCCAGCCGCCGAGGGCTTGCACGATCAGCTCGCTGACCAGCAGAATCGCGCGTTCGGCGGTGGGTACGGACTCGCGCAGCCAGAGCAGTTTGAACATGTCCGCCATGACCTTGTTGCGGTAGGCGGGCTTGTACGCACCCTGGTTGCCGACAAGTTGGACGAGGACGCGGCAGGCGGGGTCGATCCCCTCGACCTCGACCCGGCTGCCGTCGGGCAGCATCAGCGGCTTGGGGCGCAGCGGGGTGCCGAGCAGGTCGCCGAGCGCGAGCAGCATGCGACGTTCGACGGAACCCTCGGCGAAGCGGCTCCACTCGGTGGGGGCGTCAAGGACGGTCAGGTGCACCCGCCGCATCCTAGGAAGTGTCCGTTTCCCCCGTGTTGCCTAGGGTGGACCCCCATGAGAGCCGGCGGAGCGACAAGGACACCCGACGACGGTACGGGCACGACACGTCTCGACGGCCGGGTCGAGCGGGGCAACCGCACCCGGCGGCTGGTTCTGCGCCGTACCGTCGACATCGCCTCCGTCGAGGGCCTGGAGGCGCTGTCCGTGGGCCGGTTGGCGACCGAGTTGCGGCTCAGCAAGAGCGGGGTGTTCGCGCTCTTCGGCTCCAAGGAGGAGCTGCAGCTGGCCACCGTCCGCGAGGCCGCCCGCATCTACACCGAGAAGGTCATCGGGCCCGCCGTCGAACTCCCCGCCGGGGTAGGCCGGTTGTGGCGGCTGTGTGACCTGTGGCTGGAGTACTCGCGGGGGCGGGTCTTCCCGGGCGGCTGCTTCTTCTACGAGGTCGTCGCCGAGTTCGACGCCCGCTCCGGGGCAGTGCACGACGCGGTGGTCGGGGCGCAGCGGGACTGGACGGCCTTCATGGAGGGGACGATCGCCGGGGCGCGGGACGCGGGCGAGCTGCGGACCGACACCGACATACCCCAACTCGCCTTCGAACTGGTCGCGTTGATGGAGACGGCCAACGTGGTCTCCGTACTGCACGACGAGGAGACCGCGTACCGCCGCGCACGCGTCGGCATAGCGGCCCGACTGCGCGGCGCGGCCACGGATCCTGCGAGGGTCCCGCAAGTCCCGTAACCCATAAGGCACTTCGGCCCCTGTACCACTTCGGCCGAAAACAAGTAGCACGACCGTTCGCACAGTTTTAGGGTCGAGTCCCATGACTGCCACCGGAACGGACATCGTCGGGCTCGACCGGATCGCCGTGTACGAGGCCCTGCGCGTAGTGGAGTTGGCGCAGGAGGAGGACTGGGAGCGGGACACCCCCTGCGCGGGATGGGACCTGCGGCGGCTCGTGGCGCACATGGCCGCGCAGCATCACGGGTTCGCGGCCGCCGCGCGCGGCGCAGGCCGGGACAGGGCGTACTGGCGGGAGCCGGAGGACATGGGCGAGCCGGCGAGGACCCACCGCGCGGCGGCCACGGCCGTGCTCGCCGCGTTCGCCGAACCCGGCGCCACCGAGCGGGAGTTCGCCCTGCCGGAGCTGGGCGGGAGCTTCCCCGGCCGGACCGCGATCGGCTTCCATTTCATCGACTACGTCGTCCACGCCTGGGACGTCGCCGCCACTCTCGGCACCGCGCCGGACCTGTCGGACGACGTCCTGGACATCGCGCTGGTGGTGGCCCGACTGGTGCCCACCGACCCGGTCGGCCGCGGCCCGGGGTTCGCCTTCGCCCCGGCGCGCGACGTACCGCAGGACGCCGGTCCGCTCGACGAGGCGCTACGGCTGCTGGGCCGGGCGCCGGAGCGCTGGCCCGTCAAGGGCCGCTGAACTCGCTTCCTTTGCCTGCCCTTTGAGCAAAGCTGCCCTTCCTTTGAACAAGCCGTCCGTCCCGCGCGTACCTCCAGGCACTGGCCACGCGTCAACTTCTCCAACGACCAGTTGGTGTCCCCGGGAGGCTCCCTTGCGTCGTATCAACGGTACGGCTGTGCTCATCGCGGCCGTAGTCGCCACCACTGGCGCCCTCGTCTTCCCCGTGTGGTCGTACGCCGACCGTTCGGGCACCGGTCAGGCGAATGTGGCGGCGGGCACCGTGAACACCCAGTGGGGACCGCTGACAGCCGCGGACCGGGATCTGATCGTGCGGGTGCGGCTGGCCGGGCTGTGGGAGCTGCCGGCCGGACAGCAGGCGGTCGAGCGGGCGCCCAGCCAGGCGATCAAGGAGGCCGGGGACCATCTCATCGTCGGCCACACCGACCTCGACAAGCGGGTGCGGATCATCGCGGCCCAGCTCAATGTCGCGCTGCCGAACGTGCCGAACGAGCAACAGCAGGGCTGGCTGCGGGAGATGAGCGCGGCGACCGGCGCGGAGTACGAGTACAAGTTCGCCAACCTGCTGCGCGCCGCGCACGGCAAGATCTTCCCGGCCATCGGCGCCGTACGGAACACCACCCGCAACACGCTGGTGAGACAGCTGGCCTCGGACGCCAACCAGACCGTGCTCGACCACATCACGGTGCTGGAGAAGACCGGGCGGGTCGACTTCGACGCCATCGCCAACGGGATCGCGAACGCCTCCACCGCCAGCCCGACCGGTCCCGCCGCGCCCGTACCCGGCCAGGTGGTGCCCTCGGCACCGGCCGCCGTGGCCAGCCCGAACATCGGGACCACCTCACGGCCGTCCCCGGGCGCGTCCGGAACGGTCAACACCGGGCGACCGGATCCGGTCGACTCGAACGGGGTGCTGGGGTAGCGGGCCACGGCCTGCCCCGAACCTCAAATGTTGCTCTGAAGGTGACACGGCCGGGGTTCGGGGCCCGGCCCGGGGGCGATACCTCCGTCACACCGAACAGCGGTCTTGTGGAGTGGATGCGTTTCAGCGAGGACATCGAGAACGGGGACGGGCGATGGAGCGACTGGGGACGGGCATCGGATGGCGGCCCGAGACAGCGGACGCCGTGGAGCACCTGCCGGGCATCGACTGGGTCGAGGCCGTGGCCGAGAACCTCTGCCCCGGCCACCTCCCCGACTCTCTGCTGCGGCTGCGCGAGCGCGGCGTGACCGTGATCCCGCACGGCGTCTCCCTCGGCCTCGGCGGCGCCGACCGGCCCGACGCGGACCGGCTGACGGCCCTCGCCGAGCGGGCCGAGGCGCTCGGCTCGCCGCTGGTCACCGAGCACATCGCGTTCGTCCGCGCGGGCGGCCCGCTGACCGCCTCCCCGCTCCTCGAAGCCGGCCACCTGCTCCCCGTACCGCGCACCCGGGACGCCCTCGACGTGCTCTGCGAGAACATCCGCATCGCCCAGGACGCGCTGCCCGTACCCCTCGCGGTCGAGAACATCGCCGCGCTGCTCGCCTGGCCGGGCGAGGAGATGACCGAGGGCCAGTTCCTGTACGAACTGGCCGACCGCACCGGCGTACGCCTCCTCATCGACGTCGCCAACCTGCACACCAACCACGTCAACCGCGGCGAGGACCCGGCCAAGGCCCTCGCCGAACTCCCCGTCGAGGCCATCGCCTACGTCCATGTCGCGGGCGGCGTCGAACGCGACGGCGTCTGGCACGACAGCCACGCCCACCCCGTCCCCGCACCGGTCCTCGACATCCTCACCGACCTGGCGTCCCGCGTCTCCCCTCCGGGGGTGCTGCTGGAGCGCGACGACAATTTCCCCGAAGCGGCAGAACTGGAGCGGGAGTTGACGTCGATTCGCGGGGCGCTGGACTTGGGGCGGGGGCGGGCGGGCGCGGGCGGCGAGAGGCAGCGGACGCCTGCCGCCACAACCCCGGCAGCCGTACCGCAGGCCCCCGCACCGCAGGCCCCCGCCCGCCAGCGGCTCGCCCTCGCCCAGGCCGCCCTGCTCTCCGCGCTGGTCGCCGGTACTCCGGTGCCCGAGGGGTTCGACCGGGTGCGGCTCGGGGTGCAGGCGCGGGCGCTCGGGGCGAAGCGGGCCGATGTCGTGGCGAAGGTGGCTCCCGAACTCCCGGAGATCCTCGGGGCGGCGTACCGGCCGGCCTTCCTCGCGTACGCGCACACGCACCCGATGACCGGCGGCTACCGCCGCGACGCGCTGGACTTCGCCGGGCAGCTGCTGCTCTCGGGCGGACCCGAGGACGCCGAGGCGCGGCGGGAGTTGCGGGCCTGGTGGCTGGAGCGCTCGGGGCCGGCCCCGCGTTCGGCGCGGGCCGCGGTCCGGCTCGCCCGGGCCACCCGGCGGGTGCTGCTGCGCCGCTGACGGGTCGCGGAAGGGCCGGGAGGGGCCTTGGAAGGTGAGAGTGACTCCACAGTAATATTGCGGTTCCGCACGAGAAGCGCACTCACGTGCGGTGCCGTCACAGGAGGCACCCCATGCGACCGCGACCCCCCGTAAAGGGCCGAGGCATATTCAGTGGCACCGGCGTCATCGTCGTGGGTCTGACCGCGACCCTGGCCGCGCTGGTCTTCCCGATCTGGTCCTACGCCGACCGGTCCGGGACGACCGCTGCCAACGTGCTCAGCGACCAGACCGTGGCCACGCAGTACGGGCCGCTGTCCGCGCTGGACAAGGACTTCGTCACGCGGGTGCGGCTGGCCGGACTGTGGGAGCTGCCGGCCGGGCAGCAGGCAGAGGAGAAGGGCACCACCGCGGCCGTACGGACGGCGGGGCAGCATCTGATCGACGGCCACACGTTTCTGGACGAGCGGGTGCGGGACGTGGCCGCCAAGCTCGGGCTGCCACTGCCGAACCAGCCCAACGCGCAGCAACAGCAGTGGCTCGCCACCCTGAACGCGGCATCGGGCGTGGACTTCGACCGCAAGTTCGCCAACGTCCTGCGCCTCGCGCACGGCAAGGTGTTCACGGTGGTCGCCCAGGTCCGCGCCACCACCCAGAACTCCCTGGTCCGCGCCCTCGCCGACGACGCCAACACGACCGTCCTGGACCACATCAAGGTCCTGGAGGCCACCGGATACGTCGACTTCGCCGCGCTGGCCCGGGACATGGCCGCGAGCAGCACGCCCGCGCCCAGCGGTTCCGCCGCGGCCGACCCGGGTCAGGTCGTCCCGCTGGCCCCGTCGCTCTCCCCCACGTACACGCTGCCGCCGCCCGCCTCCAGTCCGCCGCCGTCGGCACAGCCGTAGCCGTAGCACCGTTTCGGCCGTGGTCTGTTTCCGGACAAGTGGAACGTCACATACAGACAACGCTCCGTCCGGATTGTGAACAAGGCATGGCGTCCCACTGGGCCTTTGGCATAGAAACTTGGCATGTTCTGGGTCCTTCTCCTGCTCATGGCCTGGGCCGTCGCCGGCACGGCGTGCACGCGGCTGTGCCTGGCCGCCGTCAGAGCGGCGGCCGTCGACACGGACGACGCGGGCAAGGGACACGATCTGACGCTCTACGAGGCCGCGTTCCTCTCCGGCGGTCCCGCGCGCGTCGCCGATCTGACGCTGGTCTCCATGGCACGCCAGCACCGGCTGCTGCTCGCCCACACCGGCTGGGCGACCGTCGTCGACCCACGCGGCCGGGACCCCATCGAGCGGTCGGTGATAGGCGCCATCGGGCCCGAGGGGCAGTCCCGGATCGCTCCGGTGCGGGCCACCGCGGCGGCCACGGACGCGGTGCGCGACGTGGCGGACCGGCTCGTCGACGCGGGTCTCGCCGTACCGGACGGCACCCGTACGACGGTCGCCTCCGGGGTACGGCAGGTGCGGGCCGCCGCGCTCGTCGTGCTGGTGCTGGGCGCGACCGCGCTGCTGACGCCGGGGGCCGAGATGCCGCGCGGGCTGGTCGCGCTCTGGTTCGCGCTGCCGCTGGCCCTGACGCTGAGCTGCCTTGCCATCGCCCGCGTCGAGGTGCACCCGTACTCCCACTGGGCCTCCCCCGCCGGTCAGCAGCTGCTCGGCACCCTGACCCGGTACGCGGGCGGCGGCGCCGACGACCGTACGTATCTGACGTCGGTGGCCGTACGGGGCATCCGCGCGGTCGGCGAACCGGATCTGCGGGCGGCCTTCGCGCACCGCGAGCAGTACCGCGAGCAGTTCGACGTATGGCGGCGCTGACCTCGGCGTGAGAGCGCGCCAGGGGGCGCACAGGGGTCATTGGGGCCGACACCGCCCGACGGTGCTTGCCTTCGCCGACAAGCGAACGAAACATCCCTTTTGTTGCTGCCGTGCTCCGAAGGGATACGCCACCATGCGAGCCGCCGCCCTGTACTCGGCCGCCGGGTCCTTGCTCCTGACCACCCTCGCCGCCGCCCCGGCCACCGGAGCCCCGGACGCCGTCGAATCGGCCGGCACCGTGCTCGCCGCCGCACACGCCCGCGCGCGGGGCATCGACTTCGGGAAGTGCCCGGACGCGGAGGACATGCCCGGCACCATGGAGTGCGGCACGGTCTCCGTCCCGCTCGACTACGCGCACCCCGACGGCAAGCAGATCAAACTGACCGTCGGCCGCGCCCGCGCCACCCACAAGGACCCGCACAACAGCAAGCGCAGAGTCCCCCGCCAGGGCTCCCTGGTCTACAACCCGGGCGGCCCCGGCGCCTCCGGCCTCTACTTCCCGCTGATCGGCATGCTCCCCGAGTGGAAACGCATCGCGTCGGCCTACGACCTCGTCGGCTACGCCCCGCGCGGGGTCGACAAGTCGGCACCCCTGTCCTGCGAGGACCCCAAGCACTTCTTCAAGGCACCCTCGCAGTCGCCGACTTACCCCTCGGAGTCGTACAAGAAGGAACGCGTCGCCGAGGCAAAGGCCTACGCGCGCGGCTGCGCCAAGCGCTCCGGCAGCAAGCTCCGGTTCTACAACTCCCTCAACAACGCCCGCGACCTGGACGTCCTGCGCGCCGCCCTCGGCGAGGACAAATTGACGTTCATGGGCGCGTCCTACGGGACCTACTTCGGGGCGCTGTACGCGACGCTGTTCCCCTCGCACGTACGGCGGATGGTGTTCGACTCGGCGGTGAACCCGGACCCCGAGCAGGTCTGGTACCGCAACAACCTCGACCAGTCGGCCGCGTTCGAGGGCCGCTGGGCGGACTACCGGGAGTGGATCGCCAAGCACGACGACGTATACGGGCTCGGCGACACCGCCGCAAAGGTGCTGCGCAGCTACGAGAAGGCCTCGGCGCGGCTCGCCGAGAAGCCGGCGGGCGGCAAGGTGGGGCCCGCACAGTTGCAGGGCGCGTTCCTGTCGGCCGGGTACTACGACGACTACTGGCCGCACACCGCGGCGGCGCTCTCGGCCTACCTGAAGGGCGACCCCAAGCTGCTGGTGCAGCAGGCGGCGCCCACGCCGGGGGCGGCCGTCGAGGCGGAGAACGGCAACGCGGTGTACACGGCCGTCGAGTGCAACGACGCGCCCTGGCCCACCGAGTGGAGCGTCTGGGACCGGGACAACACGCGGCTCGCGCGCGTGGCGCCGTTCGAGACATGGGACAACGTGTGGATGAATCTGCCCTGCGCGTATTGGCCCGCGCCGCGTCAGCAGCCCATTGATGTGCGGACCGGGCCCGGGGAGTTGCCGCCGGTGTTGATCCTTGCCGCCGAGCGGGATGCGGCTACGCCGTACGACGGGGCGCTTGAGCTGCAACGGCGGTTGTCCGACTCGGTGTTGGTGACCGAGCGGGATGCGGGGACGCATGGGGTCGCGGGTGGGGCCAACAAGTGCGTGAACGGGTATTTGGACGCGTACTTGTTGGAGGGGCGGTTGCCTGAGCGGCATGCTGCGTGTGCGGCGCATGCCGAGCCGAAGGCTGCGCGACCGGGTAGTCGGTAGACCGCGGCCCCGGTGGGGGCTGGTCGCGCAGTTCCCCGCGCCCCTTTGGGGCGCTTACGCCAGGCCCGCTACCAAGTCGCCGATGTCCTTGCGGCGGCCCGTGTAGAACGGGACCTCCTCGCGGACGTGCATGCGGGCCTCCGATGCGCGCAGGTGGCGCATGAGGTCGACGATTCGGTAGAGCTCGTCGGCCTCGAAGGCCAGGAGCCATTCGTAGTCGCCGAGTGAGAAGGACGCGACCGTGTTGGCGCGGACGTCCGGGTAGCCGCGGGCCATCTTGCCGTGGTCGGCGAGCATGCGGCGGCGGTCCTCGTCGGGGAGCAGGTACCAGTCGTAGGAGCGCACGAACGGGTACACGCTGACGTAGTTGCGCGGGGTCTCGTCGGCCAGGAAGGCCGGGATGTGCGAGCGGTTGAACTCGGCGGGGCGGTGCAGCGCCATGTTCGACCAGACCGGCTCCAGGGCGCGACCGAGCTTCGTGCGGCGGAAGAGGTTGTACGCCTCCTGGAGCTGGTCGGCGGTCTCGGCGTGCCACCAGATCATGAGGTCGGCGTCGGCACGCAGGCCCGACACGTCGTACGTGCCGCGCACCGTCACGTCCTTCGCGGCGAGCTGGTCGAACAGCTCCTGGACCTCGTCGGCGTATCCGGCGCGGTCCTCGGGCAGTACGTCCTTCAGCTTGAAGACGGACCACAGGGTGTAGCGGATGACCTCGTTGAGGTCCTTGGCCAGCTTGCCCTTGTTCGGGATGCGGCCGGACTCGGTGGTGGGGGCGTCGTCACTCATGGGGCTATTCTCCCGCTCCGCCGGACGCGCTCGGCACCGGGTCGCCGGTCAGCCGCTCGACGGCCGCGTACGCGCTCGCGATGGTGGCCGGGATGCCGACCCCGTCGTAGGCCGCGCCGCACACGGCGAGGCCGGGCAGCTTGGCGACGTGTTCGCGGACGCGGGCCACGCGCGCGTGGTGGCCGACCGGGTACTGGGGCAGGCCGTCGGTCCAGCGGGTGACCCGGGTGTCGAGGGGCGTGGCGTCGAGGCCGGTGGCCTCGCGCAGGTCGTGCCGTGAGACGTCGACCAGGCCGGTGTCCTCGCGCTCCAGGATCGCCGTCTCGGCGTACCGGCCGACCGAGGTGCGCAGGACCAGCAGATCCGGATTCTCGTCGGCGATCCAGCCCCACTTCTGGGAGGCGAAGGTGGACGCCTTGATGGTGCGGCCGTCGACGGGGGGCACCAAGAAGCCGCTGCCTTCCGGGAGTTCGACGTCCGCGCGGCGGTAGGCGAGGGTGACCAGGGCCATCGAGGCGTACTCCACGGCGGTCAACTCGGCGGCGGCGCCGGGCGCTTCGGGGCGTAGCAGCTCGGCGGCCACTGGTGCGGGTACGGCGACGATCACTCCGTCCGCGTCGAGGACGCGGTCTCCGGCGACGACCCGCCAGCCCGATGCCCCGGTCCTGCGCAGCTCGGTCACCGGTGTGCCGGTGAGGATCTCGGCACCCCGCGCGCGGACGGACTCCGCGACGGCGAGCGGGAGTTGGCCCACTCCGCCCTCGATGCCCATGAAGACCGGGCCGGTCTGCTGTGCGGCGGCGGCGCGCTCCTGGATGCCCCGGACGGCCTCGGTGAGGGAGTCGTGGCTCTTCGCGGCCTGGAAGAGTTGAGGAACGGCCGAGCGCATCGAGATGCGGTACGCGTCGCCCGCGTAGACCCCGCCCAGGAGGGGTTCGACGAGGCGGTCGACGACCTCGCGGCCGAGGCGGGCCGCCACGTACTCCCCGACCGCCACGTCCTCGCCGACCTCCGTGCGGGGCAGGTCGGCGTCGCGCTCGATGCGGTGCAGGCCCTCGTCCGAGAGGACCCCGGAGAGGGCGGAGGCGGTGCCGGGGACGCCCATGACGTGGCCCTTGGGCATCGGGCGCAGGGCACCCCGGGTCCAGAGCGAAGCGGTGGCCGTGGCGGGCGACTGGAGGCGGTCGGTGAGGCCGACCTCGCGGGCGAGCGCGACGGCCTCGGGGCGGCGGGCCAGCATCGACTCGGCGCCGAGGTCCACGCGGGCGCCCGCGATCTCGCCGGGCAGCAGCTTGCCGCCGACCCGGTCCGAGGCCTCGACGACCGTCACGCGCACGCCTCTGTCCAGCAGCCGGTGTGCGGCGGCCAGCCCACCGATCCCGGCGCCGATGACGACGACATGCCCTGTACCCGTACGAGTCTCCACTTCGCGCATGCCCCCAGCCTCTCAGACCCCACTGACAGTCCGACTCCGGGCCGGTGTCCGGTGCGAGTCCCGACCGTGACCTCATCGGGACCGTTTCCGGCCAACGTCCTGCCCGGTCCCGGCGTCGAAGGTGCGTCAGTCGTCACGACGAACCTCGGGGGTACCGACCCATGCGCACCTCACACTCCACACGGCCCGTCCAGGTCCTGGCCGGGCTCCTGCTGGCCTCGGCCCTCGCGCTGACCGGGTGCAGCGGCAGTTCGGACAAGACCAGCGCGAGCGACGCCGGCGCGGACGCCAAGGCCGCGGTCCCGGGCACCGCACAGCAGGAGGGCGCGTCCGGCAGCGGCAACGCCCGGAACACCAAGTCCCTGCCCAAGCTCACCGCGAGCAGCATCATCCGTACGGCCTCGCTGTCCGTGCGGGTCAAGGACGTGCCGAAGGCGCTCGACGAGGCCCGCACCACGACCGAGAACGCGGGCGGGTTCGTCGGCAACGAGACGACCACCCGCGACGGGCAGGGGCACGAGCGCACCCGGGTGGTCCTCCGGGTGCCCACCGACAAGTACGACGAGGTCCTCGCCGACCTGGAGGGCGCGGGCAAGCTGCTCGACCGGACCGCGAAGGCGCAGGACGTCACCGATCAGGTCGTGGACGTGGAGAGCAGGATCACCTCGCAGCGGGCCAGCGTGGCACGCGTGCGTGAACTGATGGACCGGGCCACCAAGTTGAGCGACGTGGTGGAGCTGGAGGGCGAGCTGAGCACCCGCGAGTCCGACCTGGAGGCGCTGCTCGCCCAGCAGTCTTCCCTGAAGGACCGCACCAGCCTGGCCACCATCACGCTGTCCCTGTCGCAGACCCCGGTGGCGAAGGCGGCCGCCAAGGACGACTCCCCCGGCTTCGTGGACGCGGTGGCGGGCGGCTGGCACGTGTTCGTGACGATGCTGCGCTGGATCGCTCTGGCCCTGGGCGCGGTACTGCCGTTCGCGGCGGTGGCGGCGCTGCTGGTCGTCGTGTGGCTGCGTCTCGTACGGCCGCGTCGGGCGGCCACCGTCCCCGTGGCCACCGCGGTGGGCCCGCTGCCGGCCGCCCCGCCGGTGCGCGAGGAGGAGCAGGGCGGACAGGACTGAAATCATCGGTCCCCGTAGCGTGTTCGCATGAACATGAGCCGTGCGAGGGGTACCCGGGAACGACTGGTCGTCATCGGCGGTGACGCCGCGGGCATGTCCGCGGCGTCGCAGGCTCGCCGCCTCAAGGGGCCGGACGAGCTGGAGATCGTGGCGTTCGAGCGGGGTCACTTCACCTCGTACTCGGCGTGCGGGATCCCGTACTGGGTGGGCGGTGACGTGTCCGCACCGGAGGAGCTGATCGCCCGTACCCCGGACCAGCATCGGGCGCGGGACATCGATCTGCGGATGCGGACCGAGGTCGTGGAGCTGGACGTCGCGGGCGGGCGGGTACGCGCGCGTGACGTCGATTCCGGGGCCGAGTCCTGGACGTCGTACGACAAGCTCGTGATCGGGACCGGTGCGCGGCCGGTCCGTCCGGACATGCCCGGGGTCGACGCCCCCGGAGTGCACGGGGTGCAGACGCTCGACGACGGGCAGGCGCTGCTCGATTCGCTGGCACGCACGCGTGGGCGTCGTGCCGTGGTGATCGGGGCCGGGTACATCGGGGTGGAGATGGCGGAGGCGTTCGTCAACCGTGGGTATGACGTGACCGTCGTCAACAGGGGCAAGGAGCCGATGGCGACGCTCGACCCGGACATGGGGCGTCTGGTGCACAAGGCGATGGAGGGCCTGGGCATCACCATGGTCAACGACGCCCAGGTCACCGAGCTGCGCACCGGGGACGACGGGCGGGTGCGGGCGGTGGTCACACAGGACGCGGAGTATCCGGCGGACGTGGTGGTGCTGGGGATCGGGGTGCGGCCCGAGACGACCCTCGCCGAGGCGGCCGGGCTGCCCCTGGGGCAGCACCACGGGCTGCTCACCGACATGGCGATGCGGGTGCGCGGACACGAGAACATCTGGGCCGGCGGCGACTGCGTGGAGGTGCTCGACCTGGTCTCCGGGCAGGAGCGGCACATCGCCCTGGGGACGCATGCCAACAAGCACGGGCAGGTCATCGGCACCAATGTGGGCGGCGGTTACGCGACCTTCCCGGGGGTGGTCGGTACGGCCGTGAGCAAGGTGTGCGATCTGGAGATCGCGCGCACCGGGCTGCGGGAGAAGGACGCCCACCGCGCGGGGCTGCAGTTCGAGGCGGTCACCATCGAGTCGACCAGCCGCGCGGGTTATTACCCCGAGGCCTCCCTCATGACGGTGAAGATGCTCGCCGAACGCCGTACCGGCCGTCTCCTGGGCGTGCAGATCGTCGGCCGGGAGGGCGCCGCGAAGCGTGTCGACATCGCGGCGGTCGCCCTCACGGCCCGTATGACGGTGGAACAGATGACGGCCCTGGACCTGGGGTACGCGCCGCCGTTCTCCCCCGTGTGGGACCCGGTCCTGGTGGCGGCCCGAAAGGCGACCGCCAAGGTCCAGGCCGGTTCTCGTTGAACGTTCCTACGACGTTCCGTGTCGGACGTTCCTAGGCCGTGCCGTTGATGCGGTCTATGGCCTGCCGTGCCTGCTCGGCCGGCGGCCTGGCGGGCAGCGAGGACACCGAAGCGCTCGGCGGCATCATCGCGGCGGGCTGCGCCGCCGCCGGCTTCGCGTGGGCGCCCAGGGCCGTGGAGCGCAGCCGGTTGCTCACCGCCTCGTCCAGGGTCACCGGCCGCTGCATCTGCGCGGCGAGGCGTCCCGCTTCCTGGCCGAGCTTGGCGACGTCCTCCCAAGGGAGGCGCACCACCAGGGAGATCTCGGCCTCGCCGTCGGGCGTGGCGTGCATCTGAGGGGAAATCCGGTCGTTCATCGCCTGTTCCTCACGTCGTCCCCGCGACACGCCTTCCCCGCACCGCGGGCGGTTGAGGAGTCATACGCACAGGCGGACGGCGGTGTTCACCGGTTCGCCGCGCGGATCGGGGGCACTAATCCCTTGTGGTCATCCCCGTCCATGACGTGAACCCGGTGCGCCGCACCCCTTGGGTGACGTATGCGCTCATCGCCGCGAACGTGCTCGTCTTCCTGGCCACGCCCGGAATGGCGGGTTCCGTGGCGGGTGGCAGCGACCTCTCGCAACTGTGCCATCTCCAGGCGTTCCTGGACCACTACGCGGCTGTGCCAAGGGAGTTGATCCACCATCAGATGCCGCAGCTGGTCCCGACCGGTGCCGTCCAGAACGGCCCGGGAGGCGCCGGCTGCGCGGTCGCGCCGCCGGGCTACGACAAGTCGGCGCCCCTGAGTGTGTTCACCGCGATGTTCCTGCACGGCAGCTGGATCCATCTGCTGGGCAACATGCTGTTCCTGATGATCTTCGGGAACAACGTCGAGGACCGCATGGGCCACATCCGCTTCACGCTCTTCTACGTGGTGTGCGGTTACGCGGCGGGCTACGGCTTCGCGCTTCTCAACACCGACTCGGGCGACCCGCTGATCGGTGCCTCCGGGGCGATCGCCGGTGTCCTGGGCGCCTATCTGGTGCTGTACGCGAAGGCCAGGGTGTGGGTCCTGGTGCCGTTCCTGTTCTTCCTGCCGCTGCGCCTGCCGGCCTGGCTGGTGCTGGGCTTCTGGTTCGTGCTCCAGGCGTTCTACTCGTCCGGCGAGGGCGTCTCCGAGGCGGGCACCGTCGCGTACTCGGCGCATGTCGTCGGATTCCTCGTGGGCATGCTGCTGGCCTGGCCGCTCAAGGCGGGCACTCCCCCGCCGCCGGAACCGCGCGGCCTGCTGTTCGGCAGGCGGGCACGGCCCCGGCACACGTGGTGAGCGCGTCTAGCGGACCGTCCTGGTGTGGACGTACTCGGTGAGCCGGGTGAGCGAGTCCGGGTCGGTGGAGGGCATCACGCCGTGGCCGAGGTTGAAGATGTGGCCCTCAAGGTCCTTCGCCGCTTCGAGGACCTCGTCGGTCTTCGCCTCGACGGCCTCCGTGGGGGCGAACAGGACGGTCGGGTCGAGGTTGCCCTGGAGGGCCTTGCCGGGGCCGACCCGGCGGGCGGCCTCGTCCAGCGCGACGCGGTAGTCGACGCCGACGACGTCCGCGCCGGCCTCGCCCATGAGCTGCAGCAGCTCGCCGGTGCCGACGCCGAAGTGGATGCGGGGGACGCCGTAGCCCTCGACCGCCTTGAGGACCTTCGCGGAGGCGGGGAGGACCGAGCGGCGGTAGTCGGCGGGGGCGAGGGCGCCGGCCCAGGAGTCGAAGAGCTGGACGGCGCTGGCGCCCGCCTCGATCTGGACCTTGAGGAAGGCGGTCGTGATCTCGGCGAGGCGGTCGAGGAGGTCCGCCCACAGCTCGGGGTCGCCGTACATGATCGCCTTCGCGTTCTCGTACGTGCGGGACGGGCCTCCCTCGACGAGGTAGCTCGCGAGGGTGAACGGCGCGCCGGCGAAGCCGATGAGGGGGGTGGGGCCGAGCTCGGCGGTCAGCAGGCCGACGGCCTCCGTGACGTAGGAGACGTCGTCGGGGGTGAGGTCGCGGAGCCGGGCCAGGTCGGCGCGGGTGCGGACCGGCTTCTCGACGACCGGACCGACGCCGGGCTTGATGTCGAGGTCGATGCCGATGGCCTTGAGCGGGACGACGATGTCGCTGAAGTAGACCGCCGCGTCCACGCCGTGCCGGCGCACCGGCTGGAGGGTGATCTCGGCGACCAGCTCGGGGCGCGTGCAGGACTCCAGTATGGGGATGCCCTCGCGCACCTTGTGGTACTCCGGCAGCGAGCGCCCGGCCTGCCGCATGAACCACACGGGTGTGTGCGGTACGGGCTCGCGCCTGCACGCCTTCATGAAGGCGGAGTCGTAAGTGGCGGTCGGCTGCTGGCCCGTGGGGCTCTGGTTGACACTCACGAGGCAAGTCTCGCACGGCGGCAGGAGGCGATTACACGCGGTGCTGAACGCAAGAGCGGGTGTCTAGTCCCGCACGATGCCTCCGTTCCCCTTAATCTTCCCGCATGGCTGCGGCTCAGGGACGACTGTCGGACGGCGCTGACGGAATGGACGACTCAAAGGAGGGGGACCGGGATGGGGGCGGTACGGCACCGCCGGCTTTCCAGGCCGCGGTCCAGGCCCTGCGGAACAGTCGGCTGCGACCGCAGATCGAGATCGATCCGACGCCGGCGCCACAGCGCCTGGCCCCCTACGCGTACGCGCTGGAGGCCGCGGTCGTCGACGGCGACCAGGACCTGGCCGACGGCCGGCTGGTGCTGCTGCACGACCCGGCCGGGCACGACGCCTGGCACGGCACGTTCCGGCTGGTGACGCTGGTGCGCGCGGAGCTGGAGCCGGAGATGGCGGCGGATCCGCTGTTGCCCGACGTGTGCTGGTCATGGCTGACGGGCGCGCTCCAGACCCGTGGACTGACCTATGGCGAGCCGAGCGGCACCGTCACCCGGGCCAGTTCCCACTACTTCGGCGGGCTGTCCGAGCGCCCGTCGGCCTCCCAGATCGAGATCCGCGCCTCGTGGACGCCCCGCGAGGGACTCGGCGGCGTCCCGGACACGGCCGCGCATCTGGCCTCCTGGTGCGATCTGCTGGCCCAGGTCGCGGGCCTGCCGCCGGCGGGTCCGGGCGACGCGTCCATCGTCACGCTGCCGCAGCGCCGGGGTCCGCAGTCACGCTGAGCCTTACCCGAGGCACACCGAGGTCTTACCCACCGCTTGCGGTGTCTTTGTCGATACGGCCACTTTCAATCACGAGTGACCCCTCGAACGAACCGTTTCGCTCACCGAACGATCGACAGCGTGTCCGAATTGCACTGATTGCTACTCACTAAATCGTGATCTTTCTCTAAAGGACCGCGGGTTTGCTGCCGAAGACGACTGTGACCTTGAAAGTCGTCCCGCACCCCAGGAGGCCTGGTGTCCGTTCTTCTTGAGCAGCCCGCAAGCCTGGTCGCCTACCGCCCGAACAAGCCGACCGCCATGGTGGTCGTGGCCGACCCGCGCGTCCGCTCCACCGTCACCCGCCACCTGTGGGCGCTCGGTGTGCGCGACGTCATCGAGGCCTCGTCCGTCGCGGAGGCTCGTCCCCGCATCGGCAACCCCCGCGACATCTGCGTGGCAGACGTCCACCTTCCCGACGGCTCCGGACTCACCCTGCTCTCCGAGACCCGAGCCGCAGGCTGGCCCAACGGCCTGGCCCTGTCCGCCGCCGACGACATCGGTGCCGTGCGCAACGCCCTCGCGGGCGGAGTCAAGGGCTACGTCGTCACCGGCACCCGCACCAACGTCGGGCTCCCCACCCGACCCGGCGCCGCCCCCATCGGCTCCGCCGCCGCCCGTATGCACCGCCGCCCCCCGGGTGCCCCGAGCCACCCGGGCGGCTACCGCGAACTGTCCGGCCGTGAGGTCGAGGTGCTCCGTCTGGTCGCGGAGGGCCAGTCGAACAAGGCGATCGGCGTCTCCATGGGCCTGTCCGCACTGACCGTCAAGAGCCACCTCGCCCGCATCGCCCGCAAGCTCGGCACGGGTGACCGCGCCGGCATGGTCGCGGTGGCACTGCGCACCGGAATCATCCACTGACCCTGCCCCGGAACCACGTCCTCCACTCCCCCGCCGAGCCGTGAACCGGATCTTTCACTTACCTGACTGGTTTACGACCCCCAGACGCCCGTCGACGGAACGTTCCGTCGGCGGGCGTTGTCCATACACGGATACCCTTGACACGTGACCGACGCCCAAGAAACCGCAGCAGACAGCTCACTGCGAACCACCGGAGGCGCCCCTCCGGACGACGTCGAAACGGCGCCGATCCCCTTGCTTGAGCCCCGGGAGGGCATTCCGCCCGTGATCGCCGACGAGGACGCCCTCGCCGAGGCGATCGCGGCCTTCGCCGCCGGCACGGGCCCCCTCGCCGTCGACGCCGAACGCGCGTCCGGCTACCGCTACGGACAGCGCGCCTATCTGGTGCAGCTGCGCCGCGAGGGCGCGGGCACCGCACTGATCGACCCCGTCGCCTGCCCCGACCTCTCGGGCCTCGGCGAGGCCGTCTCCGGCGTCGAGTGGGTGCTGCACGCCGCCACCCAGGACCTGCCGTGCCTGCGGGAGATAGGCATGGTGCCGACGCGGCTCTTCGACACCGAGCTGGCGGGTCGGCTCGCCGGATTCCCGCGGGTCGGCCTGGGTGCGATGGTCGAGAACGTCCTCGGTTTCGTCCTGGAGAAGGGGCACTCCGCCGTCGACTGGTCCACCCGCCCGCTGCCCGAGCCGTGGCTGCGGTACGCGGCCCTGGACGTGGAACTCCTCGTCGACCTGCGGGACGCCCTGGAGAAGGAACTCGACCGGCAGGGCAAGCTGGAGTGGGCCCGCCAGGAGTTCGACGCGATCGCGGCCGCGCCGCCCGCCGAACCCCGCAAGGATCCGTGGCGTCGTACGTCCGGGATGCACAAGGTACGACGGCGCCGGCAGCTCGGGGTCGTACGGGAGCTGTGGCAGACCCGGGACCGGATCGCGCAGCGGCGGGACGTGTCGCCGGGGAAGGTGCTGTCCGACGCGGCGATCGTGGAGGCCTCGCTCTCGCTGCCGCTGGACGTGCAGGCGCTCGCGGCGTTGAACGGTTTCGGGCATCGGATGGGGCGGCGGCAGCTGGAGCAGTGGCAGGCGGCTGTCGACCGGGCCAAGGCCCTGCCCGACTCGGCGTTGCCGCAGCCTGGACAGCCGGTCACCGGGCCGCCGCCGCCCCGCGCCTGGGCGGACAAGGATCCCGAGGCCGCGGCCCGGTTGTCCGCGGCGCGCGCTGCGGTTTCTGCGGTGGCCGAGGGGCTCAACATGCCTCAGGAGAACCTGATCACTCCGGACACGGTTCGGCGGGTTTGCTGGGAGCCGCCGAAGAGTGTGGATGTGGAGTCCGTGGGTGCGGCTCTTGCCGGGTACGGGGCTCGGCCCTGGCAGGTGGAGCAGGTGGCGCCTGTTTTGGTGGGTGCTTTGTCCGCCAAAGCGCCGTAGAGGTTTCGGTTGAGTGGCGGGTGCTGGTCGGCTGTGGCTGGTCGCGCCCGCGCGGCGGAGCCGCAAATCGATACAGCCCCGCGCCCCTAAAAGCCTCAAGCTGAAGCGTCTATATCGCGCCAAGATCTTTGAACTCGGCGAACCGGTCACACGCGGCGGAAGGTGCTGCAAGACTCCCCCTCGATGAGCACAACTCGCGTCACCATCAAGGACGTTGCCGCTCGTGCCGGTGTGTCCAAGGGGGCGGTGTCGCTTGCCTTCAATCACAAGCCGGGGTTGTCGGACGCGACGCGGGAGCGGATCTTCGTGGCCGCGCGGGAGCTTGGCTGGGCGCCCAGTCCCACCGCGCGGTCGCTGGCCGGGGCGCGCGTGGACGTCGTAGGACTGGCCCTCTGCCGTCCGGCGCGGCTGCTCGGGCTCGAACCGTTCTACATGGAGTTCATATCCGGCGTGGAGAGCGTGCTGATCGAGCACTCCTGCGCGCTGCTGCTACGACTCGTGCGGAGCGTGGAGGAAGAGGGCGCGCTGCAGGAGTCGTGGTGGCGGGCGCGGCAGGTCGGCGGGGCGATTCTGGTGGATTTCCGGGCTGATGATCCGCGGGTCGGCGTGGTGCGGCGGCTGGGGTTGCCGGTGGTGGCCGTGGGGCATCCGTCGTTGACCGGGGGGCTGACCTCGGTGTGGACCGACGATGCCGGTGCCGTGACCGAGGCGGTGCGGTATCTCGTTGGGCTCGGGCATCGGCGGATCGCGCGGGTGGGTGGGGTGGCAGCACTCACCGCGCTGCGGACCGACGCCTTCGGTGCGGCGGCGCGGGCGCTGGGGCTGGCCGGGGCCCGACAGCTGGCCACCGATCAGTCGGGGGAGGCGGGGGCTCGGGCCACGCGTTCACTGCTGACCGCGGCGGCACCGGACCGGCCGACGGCCATCGTGTACGACAACGACATCATGGCGGTGGCCGGGCTCGCGGTCGCCGCCGAGCTGGGGCTCGCCGTGCCGGCCGATGTGTCGTTGCTGGCCTGGGACGACTCCGAGTTGTGCCGGATCACGTATCCGACGCTCTCCGCGATGAGCCATGATGTGCACGGATTCGGCGCGGAGGCGGCGCGGACGCTGTTCGGGGTGATCACCGGGGAGGGTTCCGGCTCGCATCCCGTGCCTGCTCCGGTGCTGACCCTTCGGGGGTCGACCGGACCGCCCGGGACATGATCGCGAGGGTTCCGGGGTGTGACGTTCACCGCTTGGAGCCCCGGGACTGGGCAGCCTGGTTACTCACAAGTAGCATGGTTTCTGAGCGCGCGCTCAGCGCATCGCAGCAGTGCAGATCCCGCACCCTGGAGGAGAGCCAATCGTGCCTCGTACCGTCAGGGACGTCGTCTTCGTAGACGGCGTCCGTACCCCGTTCGGCAAGGCGGGCCCGAAGGGCATCTACCACGAGACCCGGGCCGACGACCTCGTCGTGAAGGCGATCCGGGAGCTGCTGCGCCGCAACCCCGGTCTGGACCCCGCGAAGATCGACGAGGTCGCCATCGCCGCGACCACGCAGATCGGTGACCAGGGGCTGACCCTGGGGCGGACCGCGGGCATTCTCGCCGGGCTGCCGCAGTCGGTGCCCGGTTACTCGATCGACCGCATGTGCGCGGGCGCGCTGACCGCCGTCACGACCACCGCGGGCTCCATCGCCTTCGGTGCCTACGACGCCGTCATCGCCGGTGGTGTCGAGCACATGGGCCGCCACCCGATGGGCGAGGGCGTGGACCCGAACCCGCGGTTCGTGAGCGAGAAGCTGGTCGACGACTCCGCGCTGTTCATGGGCATGACGGCGGAGAACCTGCACGACCGCTACCCGCACATCACCAAGCTGCGCGCCGACGAGTACGCGGTGCGTTCGCAGGAGAAGGCCGCCAAGGCGTACGCCAACGGCAAGATCCAGCAGGACCTGGTGCCGATCTCGGTGCGCAACACCAACGAGCAGGTGGGCGAGGTCGGTTGGGGTCTCGTGACCGCCGACGAGCCGATGCGTCCGGGGACCACCCTGGAGAACCTGGCCGGGCTCAAGACGCCGTTCCGTGTGCACGGGCGGGTCACCGCGGGCAACGCGGCCGGTCTGAACGACGGTGCCACCGCGTCGATCATCGCCAGCGAGGACTTCGCGCGCGAGAACAACCTGCCGGTGAAGATGCGTCTCGTGTCGTACGCCTTCGCGGGCGTCGAGCCGGAGGTCATGGGCTACGGCCCGATCCCGGCGACCGAGAAGGCGCTCGCCAAGGCGGGCCTCGGCATCGGTGACATCGGCCTGTTCGAGGTCAACGAGGCTTTCGCCGTACAGGTGTTGGCCTTCCTGGACCACTACGGCATCGCGGACGACGACGAGCGCGTCAACCAGTACGGCGGCGCGATCGCCTTCGGCCACCCGCTGGCCTCCTCGGGCGTCCGCCTGATGACGCAGCTGGCCCGCCAGTTCGAGGAGCAGCCGAACGTCCGCTACGGCCTGACGACGATGTGCGTCGGCTTCGGCATGGGCGCCACGGTCATCTGGGAGAACCCGCACTTCGAGGGGGACAAGTGAGCACCACCACCGAGCTTCTGAAGGGTGCGGCCGAGCTGTTCCCGGACGAGGTCGTGACGTCCGCGCACGTCCGCCACCTCGAACTGCCGTACAGCGCCGGGCGGTTCGCGCTCATCACGCTGGACAACGGTTTCGACCACACCAAGCCGACCACCTTCGGTCCGGCCTCGCTGGCGAACCTGAACACCGCCATCGACCAGGTCGAGAAGGAGGCGGCGGCCGGCGAGATCGTCGGTGTCGGCATCACCGGCAAGCCGTTCGTCTTCGCGGTCGGCGCGGACCTCAAGGGCGTCGAGCTGCTCAAGAACCACGACGACGCGCTCGCCATCGGCAAGGGCGGCCACGAGGTCTTCAAGCGCCTCGCGGACATCGCGGTACCGACCTTCACGTACTACAACGGCGCGGCCATGGGCGGCGGTGTCGAGGTCGGTCTGCACTGCGAGTACCGCACGGTGTCGAAGCACATCGCGGCGTTCTCCCTGCCCGAGGTCTTCCTCGGTCTGGTCCCGGGCTGGGGCGGCTGCACGCTGCTGCCGAACCTGATCGGTGCCGAGAAGGCCGTCTCGGTGATCATCGAGAACAGCCTCAACCAGAACAAGCAGCTGAAGGGCCAGCAGGTCTTCGACCTCGGGATCGCCGACGCGCTCTTCGAGGGCGCCGACTTCCTTGAGCAGTCGCTGATCTGGACGGCGAACGTCCTCAAGGGCGAGATCAAGGTCGAGCGGCCGGCGATCGACCGCGGCGAGGCCTGGGACCAGGCCGTCGCCAAGGGCCGTTTCGTCGCGGACTCCAAGGTGCACGGCGCGGCCCCGGCCGCCTACCGCGCGCTCGACATCATCGAGGCCTCGAAGAACGGCGACCTCCAGCAGGGCTACGACGCCGAGGACCTGGCCCTCGCCGACCTGATCATGGGTGGCGAACTCCGCGCCGGTATCTACGCGTTCAACCTCGTGCAGAAGCGCGGCAAGCGGCCGGCGGGTGCGCCCGACAAGTCGCTGGCGCGTCCGGTCACCAAGGTGGGTGTGGTCGGCGCCGGTCTGATGGCCTCGCAGCTCGCCCTGCTCTTCCTGCGCCGCCTCGAAGTGCCGGTCGTCCTCACGGACATCGACCAGGAGCGCGTCGACAAGGGTGTGGGCTACGTCCACGCCGAGATCGAGAAGCTGCTCGGCAAGGGCCGTATCAACCAGGACAAGGCCAACCGCCTCAAGGCCCTGGTCACCGGTGTGCTGGACAAGGCCGAGGGCTTTGCCGACGCCGACTTCATCATCGAGGCCGTCTTCGAGGAGATCGGCGTCAAGCAGCAGGTGTTCGCGGAGGTCGAGGCGGTCGCCCCGGCGCACGCGATCCTCGCCACCAACACCTCGTCGCTGTCCGTCTCCGAGATGGCGTCGAAGCTGAAGAACCCCGAGCGGGTCGTCGGCTTCCACTTCTTCAACCCCGTTGCGATCCTTCCCCTGTTGGAGATCGTGCGCGGCGAGCAGACGGACGACGCCTCGCTCGCCACCGCGTTCGCGGTGGCCAAGAAGCTGAAGAAGACCGCGGTGCTGGTGAAGGACGCCCCGGCGTTCGTCGTCAACCGCATCCTCACCCGCTTCATGGGCGAGATCCAGAACGTCATCGACGAGGGCACCCCGGTCGCGGTCGCGGAGAAGGCGGTCGAGCCGCTCGGCCTGCCCATGTCCCCCCTGGTTCTGCTGGAGTTGGTCGGTCCGGCCATCGGGCTGCATGTCTCGGAGACCCTCAACCGGGCCTTCCCCGACCGCTTCACGGTCTCCCCGAACCTCGCGGCCGTCGTCAAGGCGGGCAAGCGCGGCTTCTACGTCTACGACAGCGGGAAGCCCGAACTCGACCCCGAGGTCGCCGCGTTGCTCCAGCAGGGCGACTCCGTGCTGACCGAGGAGCAGGTGCGGGACCGGGTCCTGGACGCGGTGGCGCAGGAGATCGGGCTCATGCTCGACGAGGGCGTCGTCGCCGAGGCGCAGGACATCGACCTGTGCCTGATCACGGGCGCCGGCTGGCCCTTCCACCTGGGCGGCATCACGCCGTACCTGGACCGTGAAGGTGTCTCGGAGCGGGTGAACGGCAAGCCGTTCCTGGCGCCGGGTCTGGCGAGCGTTCCGGCGTAACTCCCTTTGTACGTACGGGTGCCCGGTACATCGGCCGATGTACCGGGCACCGGCGTGTCAGGGGATGTCCTCGACGTGGACGACACGCAGTTCGGTGCCGTCCTGGTCGCGCTTGGACCGGCCGTGGATGCCGACGGCGAGATGCGAGGGGTCGTCGGGCTCGTCCGTCGCGACGAAGGTGACGACGTCCCGGTGATGGCTCGTCACCAACCAGCCCTCGCCGTTCTTGAGTTCGAGCACCCGGAAGTCGCCCGCCGATGTCGCCACCTGCACGGGGCCGAACTCCCGCAGGATCCCGGTGGCCTGTTCGGCGTGATCACCGTCGGGCTCCTCAAGCAGCACGCAGGTGCCGTGCTCGAACAGGACCCACGGCTTTTCGGAGCCGACGAGGATACGCCGCCACACGGCGATGAGTGATTCGCTGTCCACGGTGGTCATCATGGCGCATTCACACCTCGCGCCAGGCCTCCAGGGCCAGGCCCGGCTCGTCCTTCCGCCGGGTGAGAAGGAGTTGACCGGTGGACGGGGACAACGTCGCGGCGGCCACCCGGTCGTTCTCGTCCAGGGTGAGCGAGACCTCGGCGTCCGCCGGGAGTTGGGGGCCCGACTCGGTCCACCAGGCGCCCGCCGACTCCTGCTCGGTGGGATACGCGGCGAACGCGACCCGGCCGCTGGCCGAGCGCTGGGCGAGCAACGTGCAGTCGTAGCCGTCGAGTTCGCAGCGGACGGCGGAGACCGGACCGGGGCCCGCGGAGGCCAGCAGGGCGAGCGGCTTGCCGCCGGGACGCCAGGCGCAGAGGTCGCCGGAGTCGTCCGTGTAGTAGAGGGTGGTCGTCTCCGGGGAGGTGGCCAGCGCGCGGAGCGTGCCCGGTCTGATCGCGGCCTCCATCGCCTCCTCCAGGACCGGCTGCGCGCCCGGCTCCAGTTGGCGCCAGTGCAGGATCGCGCCGGGCACCGCCGCGTACAGCTCGACCCTGCCGGACTCCCCCGTGACCGCGGCCAGGTCCTCGTGGACGTCGCCGCCCTTGAGGTCGCGCCAGGGATCCCAGCCGCCCTTCTCCCGCTGGGCCAGCATGCTCACCCCGCCCGCCGCGTTGCGCACGAAGAGATGGGCCCGCCCCTCCGCGTCGACCGCGACCGCCGGGACGCCGGTGCGGTCGCCCTTCTTGTCCGGGTGACCGACCGGGTTCCAGTCGAGGGCGGTGAGCCGGGGCCGGAAGTGCGTGGAGTGGACCAGCCCGGATTCGCCGGGCAGCGTGGGCCGCCAGGACACCAGGTGGGCGTAGCCGTCCGCGCCCTGTCCGATGCCGAGCAGCCCGGGGTGCAGCTTCTGGTCGCCGCCCACCGTGCGCGGGGCGCCCCAGACGCCGTCGGGGCCGCGTTCCGCCCGGCACAGGACGGCGTCACCCGAGGGCAGATAGACACTGAGCCGGCCGTCACGGCCGCGGAGGAGCCAGTCGCCGTTCACCTGTTCACTGTAATTGGGGCGGGCGTACGCGCAGGGGGCACCCCCCGCCCGCGTGGGACCCTTGCCCCATGGACGAGGACACTCCCCTGCTGGTGATCGTCGACGGCGCCAATGTCGTCGGGTCGGTGCCCGACGGCTGGTGGCGCGACCGCAGGGGTGCCGCCGAGCGCCTCCGCGACCGGCTCGCGAGCGACGGTCTGCCGGGCCGCACGAACCCCGTGGAGCTGGTCCTCGTCGTGGAAGGCGCGAGCCGCGGTGTGGCGTCCGTCCCGGGCGTACGGGTGGACTCGGCCCCCGGCAGCGGCGACGACCGGATGGTCGAACTGGTCGCCGAGGCCGCCGGCCGGCCGTGCCTGGTGGTCACCGCCGATCGCGAACTGCGGCGCCGGGTCACGGAGTTGGGTGCGGAGGTCACCGGGCCGCGCAGCGTACGGGGTTGATCTGGACGGCACGCGGCCCGGTAACTGCCGCGCGCTGAGCGGGAGTTACCGGGCCGAAGGTCAACTGGTGTGTCTACGAGGAGTTTCCGCCCGGCGGTGTGGTGGACGCGCCCGCCTCCGCCGCCTGCTGCTGTCCGAGTCGGCTGTGGGTGCGGCCGTAGAAGAAGTACACGACGAAGCCGATCGCCATCCAGATGGCGAAGCGGAGCCAGGTCTCGGCGGGGAGGTTGAGCATCAGCCAGAGGGAGGCCAGGACCGAGAGGATGGGGAGGGCCGGGACCAGGGGGGTGCGGAAGGAGCGGGGCAGGTCGGGGCGCTTGTTCCTGAGGATGATCACGCCGATCGCGACCACGATGAAGGCGAACAGGGTGCCGATGTTGACCAGTTCGGCGAGTTCGCTGAGGCTCGTGAAGCCCGAGACGATCGCGATGATCACGCCCAGGAGGATGGTCGGGCGGTAGGGGGTGCGGAAACGCGGGTGGACGTGGGAGAAGAAGCGGGGCAGGAGGCCGTCGCGGCTCATCGCGAAGAAGACGCGGGACTGGCCGAGGAGCAGGATCATGCACACCGTGGTCAGGCCGATCGCGGCGCCGAAGCTGATCAGGCCCGCGAACCACGGGTGTCCGGTGGCCTTGAAGGCGTCCGCGAGGGGTGCGTCGATCGACAGCGAGCTGTACTTCTGCATGCCCGTGACGACGATCGACACGGCGACGTAGAGCGTGGTGCAGATGATCAGTGAGCCGAGGATGCCGCGCGGTACGTCGCGCTGCGGGTTGCGGGTCTCCTCGGCGGCGGTGGCGACGACGTCGAAGCCGATGAAGGCGAAGAAGACCACGGAGGCGGCGGTGAAGATGCCCATGACGCCGAAGTTGGAGGGCGCCCAGCCGAACATCAGCTGGATGAGTGGGGCCTTGAGGTTGCCGCCCGCCTCCACCGACTGGGCCTTGGGGATGAACGGCTTGTAGTTGTCGCCCTTGATGAAGAAGGCGCCCGCGATGATCACCACGAGGACGACGGCCACCTTGATGGCGACGACGACGGAGGTCACCCGCGCGGAGAGCTTCATGCCGAGGACGAGGATCGCGGTGAGCACCAGGACGAGCGCGGCGGCGAGGATGTCGAAGCCGAAGCCGTGGGCGCCGTCCCGGCCGCTGAGCGCCTCGGGCAGATGCCAGCCCGCGTTGTCCAGCAGCGAGTGGATGTAGCCGGACCAGCCGACCGCCACCACCGCCGTACCGAGGGCGAGTTCGAGGACCAGGTCCCAGCCGATGGTCCAGGCGGGCAGTTCGCCCAGCGAGGCGTACGAGAAGGTGTACGCGGAGCCCGCGACCGGGACCGTGGACGCGAACTCGGCGTAGCAGAGCGCCGCGAGGGCACAGACGACGCCGGCCACGACGAAGGACAGGGAGACCGCCGGGCCGGCGTTGTTCTTGGCGGCGGTACCGGTGAGGACGAAGATGCCGGTGCCGATGACGACACCGACGCCGAAGACGGTCAGATCCAGGGCGGAGAGGGATTTCCTGAGCGCGTGCTCCGGTTCCTCGGTGTCCTGGATGGACTGTTCGACTCTCTTCGTCCGGAAGAGGGTGCTGCTCACGGGTGTACCTCCCACGCTTGGCGTCCTCGACATGATCGAGAGGGGGCGTTGTGCGTATGCCCCGACGCGGGCGGGTTCACGCGAATGGGCCGCTTTCACCACTGCAAAGAGTGGTGGAAGCGGCCCGTTCGGTGGTGCGGCCGTGCCTCAGTCGCGTGCGGACTCCACCGAGTCGACCTCCGCCGTGGGCCGGTCGAACCGGCCGTCCAGCTTCGACACCAGGCCGGTCACCTGGCGGGCGATGTCGGGCGCGGTGAGGCCGATCTCCGTCATCACCTCGGCGCGCGAGGCGTGGTCCAGGAAGCGCGGCGGGATGCCGAAGTCGCGGAGCGGAACGTCCACACCCGCGTCGCGCAACGCCTGTGCGATCGACGAACCGACGCCGCCGACACGGGAGTTGTCCTCGACGGTGACGACCACCCGGTGCTGCTCCGCGAGCGGGGCCATGGCCTCGTCGACGGGCTTGACCCAGCGCGGGTCGACGACGGTGGTGGAGATGCCCTGCTTGTCGAGCAGCGTGGCGATCTCCAGGCACATGGGCGCCAGTGCGCCGACCGAGACCAGCAGGACGTCCGGGGCGTCGGTGCCGGGCGCGCGCAGCACGTCCATGCCGCCGATGCGGCCCACGGCGGGTACGGCCGGGCCGACCGCGCCCTTGGAGAAGCGGACCACCGTCGGCGCGTCCTTGACCTGGACGGCCTCACGGAGCTGGGCGCGGACCTGGTCGGCGTCGCGCGGCGCGGCGAGCCGCAGGCCCGGGACGACCTGGAGGATCGACATGTCCCACATGCCGTTGTGGGAGGCGCCGTCGGTGCCGGTGACGCCGGCCCGGTCCAGGACGAAGGTCACCCCGCACTTGTGCAGGGCCACGTCCATCAGCACCTGGTCGAAGGCGCGGTTGAGGAAGGTGGCGTAGACGGCGAAGACGGGGTGCAGACCGCCCGTGGCGAGGCCGGCCGCCGAGACGGCGCCGTGCTGCTCCGCGATGCCCACGTCGTAGATGCGGTCCGGGAAGGCGTCGGCGAACTTCTTGAGGCCGACCGGCTGGAGCATCGCGGCGGTGATCGCGACGATGTCCTCGCGCTCCCGCCCGAGGGCGACCATCTCGTCACCGAAGACGGAGGTCCAGTCGGCGCCGGACGCCTTGATCGGCAGGCCGGTGTCAGGATGGATGGGGCCGATGCCGTGGAAGCGGTCGGCCTCGTCCTGGAGGGCGGGCTGGTAGCCGCGGCCCTTCTCGGTGAGGACGTGGACGATCACCGGGCCGCCGAAGCGCTTGGCGCGGGCCAGCGCGGACTCCATCGCCTCGATGTCGTGACCGTCGATGGGGCCGACGTACTTGAGGCCGAGGTCCTCGAACATGCCCTGCGGGGCGATGAAGTCCTTCAGACCCTTCTTCGCGCCGTGCAGCGTCTCGTAGAGGGGCTTGCCGACGACCGGAGTGCGCCCCAGGAGGTCCTTGCCGCGGGCCAGGAAGCGCTCGTAGCCGTCGGTGGTCCGCAGGGTCGCCAGATGGTTCGCGAGGCCGCCGATGGTCGGTGCGTAGGACCGCTCGTTGTCGTTGACGACGATGACGAGGGGGCGGTCCTTGGCGTCGGCGATGTTGTTCAGCGCCTCCCAGGCCATACCGCCGGTCAGCGCGCCGTCACCGATCACGGCGACCACGTGGTCGTCGCGTTTCAGCACCTGGTTGGCCTTGGCGAGGCCGTCGGCCCAGCCGAGGACCGTCGAGGCGTGCGAGTTCTCGATGACGTCGTGCTCGGACTCGGCCTGCGAGGGGTAGCCGGAGAGGCCGCCCTTCATCTTCAGCCTGGAGAAGTCCTGGCGGCCGGTGAGCAGCTTGTGGACGTAGGACTGGTGGCCGGTGTCCCACAGCACCCGGTCCTTCGGCGACTCGAAGACGCGGTGCAGGGCGATGGTCAGCTCGACCACACCGAGGTTCGGGCCGAGGTGGCCGCCGGTCTTGGAGACGGCGTCGACGAGGAAGGTCCGGATCTCCTCGGCCAGCTGGTCCAGCTGCTCCAGGCTGAGCCGGTCCAGATCGCGCGGTCCCCTGATGCGGGTCAGCAGCGGCACCCGTGCCTCCTTGCGAGTAGAGCTGATCGAGCTGTTGCCGGGCTTGTCGAGTCTAATGTTCCGCCTTTGCGGACCGCGCCCGGGCTGTGCGTCATACGTCACGCGATCGGCTGTACCCAAGAACAGCCTTTCCTACGACCTTTCCTGTGACATGGCTGTGCCCGGTACCGCGATCGGTACCGGGCACTGGTCCGAAAGGACGCAGGTCAGCCGCGACCTGCCGCCTTCTGGCTCTTGCGGGACACGGAGTCGATGACGACCGCGCCGAGCAGAACGCCACCCGTGATCATGTACTGGATCGACGTGTTCATGTTGAGCAGGTCGAGACCGGTCTGGATCGACTGGATGACGAGCATGCCCAGGAGGGCGGACCAGACGCTGCCCCGGCCACCGAAGAGGCTCGTACCGCCGATGACCGCCGCCGCGATGGCCAGCATCAGGGTGTTGCCGCCACCGGCGTTGAGCGTGGCGCTCTGGGTCTGACCGGCGAAGAACATACCGCCGACCGCCGCGAAGCCGCCGGAGATGGCGAACACGGTGATCCGGATCATGGACACGTTGATACCGGCACGGCGCGCGGCCTCGATGCCGCCGCCGACCGCGAAGACCTTGCGGCCGTACGGGGTACGGCGGAGCACGAAGTCCACGATCACCAGGGAGGCGAGGAAGATCACCAGCGAGTTGGAGACGCCGGCCGCGGAGTTCAGCACAGCCGCGGTGACGAACGCGGCCACGGCGAGCAGACCGACCCGCAGCGCGATCTCGCTGGTGGGCCGGAAGGGCACGCCGGCGGCCTTGCGGCGGCGCTGGTCGACGAGCGAGCCGTAGGCCAGGGAGGCGACGCCGAGCCCGGCCAGGATGTAGGCGCCGGCGATCGACTGGTCCATGAAGAACGAGCTCTGGCCCAGCAGGTGCACCGGACCCTCGTCCGGGATGTTGATGGTGCCGCTCGAACCGAGCAGCCACAGCATCAGACCGTTCCAGCCGAGGAAGCCGGCCAGGGTGACGACGAACGCCGGTACGCCGATCCTCGCGAAGAAGAAGCCGTGCAGCGCGCCGATGCCGACACCCGTGACGATGGTCAGGACCAGCGCCAGCCAGCCCTCCATCCCGTGGTTGACCACGAAGACGGCGAACAGGGTGGACGCCAGACCGCTGACCGAACCGACCGACAGGTCGATCTCGCCGAGCAGCAGCACGAAGACCAGACCGATGGAGAGCATGCCGGTGGCCGACAGGTAGTAGCTGATGTTGGACAGGTTGTCCGCGCTCAGGAACCGGCTGTTCTGGGACTGGAAGATGATGCCGATGACGATCAGGCCGACGATGACCGGCAGCGAGCCGAGTTCACCGCCCTTGACCTTGCGCTTGAACTCGGTGATGTAGCCCTTGAAGCCCTCTTCGCGGATCAGCAGCCGCGGGTCGACGACCGAGACGGCCGCGGCCGTGGGGTCGTCGGCGGGAGCGACGGTGGTCTGCGACTCCGCCGATTCCTTCTTCACGGTGTTGGACGTGTCGCTCACTTTGCCGCCTCCGTGCTGCGCACCGCACGACGGGTCACGGCGTTGTCCGTGGCACCGGTGATCGCGGCGATGATCGTTTCCTGACTGGTGTCCTTCACCGGGAAGGAGCCGTTGTTCTTGCCCAGCCGCAGCACGTTGACGGTGTCGGCGACCGCCTTGACGTCGGCCATGTTGTGGCTGATGAGGATGACGCCGAGGTTGCGCTCGCGCAGCCGCTCGACCAGGTCGAGGACCTGAGCGGTCTGCTCGACGCCGAGGGCGGCGGTGGGCTCGTCGAGGATGACGACCTTGGGGTCACCGATCAGCGCGCGGGCGATGGCGACGACCTGCCGCTGGCCACCGGAGAGGCTGGCGATCGGGATCCGCACGCTCGGGATGCGGATGGAGAGAGTGCTCAGCAGTTCGCGGGAGTTCTTCTCCATCGTGACCTCGTCGATGACGCCACGGCGAAGCAGCTCACGTCCGAGGTACAGGTTGCCGACGACGTCGAGGTTGTCGCACAGCGCGAGGTCCTGGTAGACCGTCGCGACGCCGAGTCCCTGGGCGTCGTGCGGCTTGTTGATGCTGACCGGGTTGCCCTCCCATTCGATGACTCCTTCATCGATGGGGTGCACACCGGCGATCGTCTTCACCAGGGTGGACTTTCCTGCGCCGTTGTCGCCGACCAGTGCGACCACTTCTCCGGCGTGAACCTCCAGCTCTACGTCGGTGAGGGCCTGCACCGCACCGAATCGCTTGGAGACTCCGCGCAACGCCAGCACGGGCGTAGCGGACACGTGAACCATCTCCTTCGCCGCCTGACCGGCGGGGATGCCGCGCTTGTCTAAAGGCGCGGAGGGTTGTGCCTAGGCACAGATTTACAAGATGAACATGCGCGCGGCCGGTGCCAGTTGGCAACGGCTGCGCTCGCACGGGTTCCGATCGGCGCCCGCCCCACAGCGGGGTTTGAAGGTGGGGCGGACGCCGAAGGGGCTTTGTCACCGCTGGGCGGTGGTTACTCCAGACCGGCCGCCTTGCACGCCTTGGCGTAGTCGGCGGTGCAGATCTGCGCGACGGTGTAGAGACCGTCCTTGATGACCGTGTCCTTGATGTTGGCCTTGGTGACCGACACCGGGGTCAGCAGCTGCGAGGGCACCTTGTCGCCGGAGCCGCTGGTCTGGGTCGTGGTGGCGAGCCCGGTGATGCTCTTGCCCTGCGCCAGGTCGACGGCGAGCGTCGCGGCGGCCTCGGCCTCCGGCTTGAAGGCCTTGTAGACGGTGCTGGACTGGGTACCGGCGACGATGCGCTGGATACCGGCGAGCTCCGCGTCCTGGCCCGTCAGCGGGATGCCGCTGATGCCCGCGCCCTTGAGGGCGGTGGCGATACCGCCGGCCATGCCGTCGTTGGCGGAGTAGACGCCCGCGATGTTCTTGGCACCGAGCTGGGTGATGGCCGCCGTGACCTTCTGGTTGGCGACGGTGTCCTTCCACAGGCCGGACTGCTCGTAGGCGATGGTGACCTTGCCGTCGAGGGCCTCGTGGGCGCCCTTCTTGAACTGCGCGGCGTTCGGGTCGGCGTCGTCACCGTTGATCATGACGATCTTCGACTTCGTGGTGGCCTTCGAGCCCAGCGCGGTGAGGAGCGCCTCACCCTGGAGCTTGCCGACCTGGACGTTGTCGAAGGAGACGTAGGCCGAGACCGGGCCCTGGGCCAGACGGTCGTACGCGACGACCTTGATGCCCTTGGCGACCGCCTGCTGGATCGAGGACTTGATCGCGGCGGAGTCCTGGGCGCTGATCACGATGACCTTGACGCCCTTGGTGATCATGCTGCTCACCTGCTGGGCCTGGGTGGCCGCGCTGGCGTTGGCGTTGTTGTACTCGACGGTGCAGCCGGCACAGAGCGCCTTGACCTTGGCCTCGAAGTACGGCTTGTCGAACTTCTCGTACCGAGTGGTGACGCTGTCGGGCAGCAGCAGGCCGATCTTGGCGTTGGTACCGCCCGAGGAGCTGGAAGAGCTGCTGTCGGACTTCTTGTCGTCGCCGGCCTTGCCACAGGCGGCCAGTGCGACGGCCATCGTGGTGGCGATGACAGCAACGGCGGCACGACGCATACGCGTGTTCACTTCAGAAACCTCCCTGACGAGGCCGCGTCGTTGCGGCCGAGGTGGCTGGAAGTCAACTCGGCCACGCGTGCGACGTCAAGAAGTAAATACTTAACGAGATGGCAACGGCGTCGTGCGTTCTCTAAGTGAAGACAGGTGTCGCTGCGGTCAGCGACCCGTCCAAAAGCGTCGAATCGCCCATCTCGCTGAGCGCGAGAGCGAGTGCTCCGAGCACCTCCGCACGGCCTCCAAGTGCCCCCGGGAGAACGGACAGTTGACGCGCCGCACTGGGGATCGCATAGCGGCCGACAGACTCCCTGATCGGCCCGAGCACCAGCTCACCGGCCTCGGCGAGATCGCCACCGAGGACCACTCGGCTCGGGTTCAGCAAATTGCAGAGATTGGCGACTCCACTGCCGATGTGTCGGCCGACGTCGGCGATCACCCGACGACAGCCCGGGTCTCCGTCCCGCGCCAGCCGTACGACTCCCTCCATGGTCAAGTCGGTGCCGTGGCTGGACTGGAGGAGCGGCAGCACATAGCGCGCGGCCGTGAAGGTCTCCAGGCAGCCCCGGTTTCCGCAACGGCAGACAGGGCCGGACTCATCAAGAGTAATATGCCCGATTTCTCCCGCTGTGCCACCCGGGCCCCGGTAGATCTTGCCGTTGATGACCAGACCCGCGCCGACCCCGCTGGCGACCTTGATGTACGCCAGGTCCCTGACCCCCCGGCCACTGCCCCAGACCAGCTCACCGAGGGCGCCGAGGTTGGCGTCGTTGTCGACGTGCACCGGTACGCCCAGACGGCTGCCGAGCTCCTCGGCGGGTCTGGTGCCGGTCCACCCCGGGAGGATGGCGGTGGAGCCCAGGGTGCCCGATTCCACGTCGATCGGACCGGGTACGCCGAGACCCACCCCGGCGATCTTGGAACGGTCCACTCCGGTCGCCGCGATCAGCCGGTTGACCAGCTCTTCCGCCCGGTCGAAGCCCTGCGTGGAGGACGCGTCCACGTCGACGGGTTCGGACTCCTCGGCCAGCACCTGATGGGCGAGGTTCCCGACCGCGACGCGCAAATGCGTGTGCCCGAAGTCGACGCCGATGACAATGCCGGCGTCCCCGCTCAGCGACACGCTGCGGGCCCTGCGGCCACCCGCCGAAGTGGGTGTGACCTCGACCGTTCCGCCGTCCTTCAGCTCGCGCACGATGTTGGAGACCGTCGCAGCCGACAGACCCGTCGTCCTCGCGATCTCCGCCTGCGTGAGCGACCCGGCCAGCCGCACCGCTCGCACGACCCGCTCTAGATTCGCTCGGTGCAGCGACGACTGCGACCCCGGAGTCTCCACGACGACCTCCTGCGCACGGGACCGCATCGATGAGGCCCCGTCTATGTCCAACTAGTGAACTCTCAGCAGAGCCGTTAGGGTCGCCTCCCGTCAAGAGGTTGAACCGCATCGAGGTACTTGCACACATGCGTGCAAGCCGCCCCAGAAGCCTGGAGCGGCGCGCACGAGCCCCTAGCGGGGCGCTACTTGAGAGCCCCCGCCGTCAGCCCCTGCACCACCTGTCGCTGGAACACGATGTATGCAGCAAGTACCGGAAGCATCGCCATGACCAGACCGGCGAAGAGACCGGACCAGTCGCCCTTGTAGCCCTGGCTGGCGGCGAGCTGCACCAGGCCCTGGGTGAGGACCCGTTTGTCCGGGTCGGTGTTCAGGACCGTCGGCAGCATGTACTGGTTCCACTGCCCCAGGAAGTTGAAGATCCCCACGCTGATCAGGCCCGGCTTGGCCATCGGCAGCATGATCTGGAAGAACGTCCGGCTGTGCGAGGCCCCGTCCACGAACGCCGCCTCCGCCACCGAGGTGGGCAGAGTGCGGAAGAACGCGGTCAGGAAGAAGACCGTGAACGGCAGCGAGTACGCGATGTAGACCAGGATCAGCCCGTGGATCGTGTTGAGCAGTCCCAGGTTGTTGACGACGTAGAACAGCGGGACCAGGGCCAGCATGATCGGGAAACTCATGCCGCCGATGAACAGGAAGTAGATGAAGCGGTTGCCCGGGAAGTCGAACCGGGCGAGCACATACGCGGCCATCGAACCGAGTACGAGGGTGCCGATGAGTGAACCACCCACCACCAGAACGGTGTTGAAGAAGTAGTCGCTCATGTTGGCGTCGGTCCAGGCGCGCGCCCAGTTGTCGAAGTGCAGTTTGTCCGGCAGCGCCCAGGGCGAGCTGAAGATCGCGCTGTCGCTCTTGAAGGACGTCATCACCGCCCAGAGAAGCGGCAGGACGACCATGAACGCCCACAGAATGAGCATGCCGTGCGAGAAGACGTTGAGGACTCTGCCCTCTTTCTTCGTCTTCCGCTTCGGCGCGTCTCCGGCGGTCGTGCCGACCTTGGCGACGGGGACACCGGGCTCGGCCGGCACGGGGGCGGGGGTCTCGGTCGTCTTCATGTGATCAGAACTCCAGCCGCTCACGGCGGCCCAGTCGCATCACGATCGCCGCGAAGGCCAGCGTGACGACGAGCAGGGCGACGCCGATGGTGGTCGCGTAGGCGGCCTGTCCGTCTCGGAACGCCTTCTGGTACACGTACAGGACCATGACGGTGGTCGAGTAGTCGGGACCGCCCGGTCCGGTCGTCATGATCTGTACGACCGCGAACGACTCGGCGCCCAGCGCCAGGATGCCCATGTAGACCCAGCCGGACATCACGGTGTCCCACAGCAGCGGCAGGGTGAGGCGGAAGAACGTGGTCATCCGGTTGGCGCCGTCGAGCAGCGCCGCCTCGTACAACTCGGCCGGAATGGACGCCATACCGGCCGAGAAGAGGACCACGAAGAAGCCGACCGTGGACCAGACGAGGACCCCCATCACGCACCAGAGGGCGAGGCTCGGATCGCCGAGCCACAGCGGCTGGATGCTGCCGAGTCCGATCCCGCGGAGGAAGGAGTTGATCGCGCCGCTGTCCGGGTTGTACGCGAAGGCGAACAACAGGGCGACGATCGCGATCGAGAGGACCTGCGGGAAGAAATAGACGATCTTGTAGAAGGAGGAGCCGCGGACGCCCGAGACCACCGGGCCGCCCGTCCGGCGCCGTCCGCCCACATTGATCATGAAAGCGAAGAACAGCGCCAGACTGATCGTCACCAGCGGCAGCACCAACGCGAACAGGAGACTGTGCTGCAACGATTTCCAGAAGATCTCGTCGTGGAACATTCTCTTGTAGTTGTCGAAGCCGACCATTTTGAATTCCGGGCTCAGCCCCGTCCAGTCCGTGAACGAATAGTAGATCGACTGGATGAAGGGCCATACGACGAAAAGCACGTACAGCCCGAGGGGAACCGTCAGGAACCCCACGATGAACCGGTACTTGCCGTGCTGCATTGCTACCGACCCCGTTCTCTGGGCGGGCGCCGCCGCTGGTGACGGATCCTCACTGGTGCTTGTAGTGCTTGATCGACGTGTCCTTGGCGGCCGCGTCGGCGAAGCCCTGGATCTTCTTGATGGTCTCGGCCGGGGTGGCCCGTCCGGCCATCATCTCGCCGAGACCCGCGACACCGATCTGCTCCTTCTGCAACTGCACGTACCAGTCCTGAAGGCGCGGGTTGAGCACGTTGTCGCCGGCCAGCTTCAGCGCCGCCACACCGGAGGTGAGACCCGGCGTGAGGGTGATCCCGTCGGTGCCGCCGTTGTACGCGGTCAGTGACTTCACCTTGCTGGTGAAGTTCTTCGACGAGGCCTCGCTGAGCATGATGCGCAACTGCTCCATGCCGCCCGCCGCGTTGGCCGCCTTGGCCGGGACGATGAAGGGCTCACCGCCGGACGCCCAGATGGTGCCGAAGGGCATCTTGTCGGAGCTGTCGATGCCGGTCGGCGCGGAGACGGCGAGGTTGAAGTCCTTGGGGATGACGTTGGCGGACTCGTTCTCCACCCAGGAGCCGTTCGGGATGAACAGCGCCTTGCCCTCGGCCCACGCGGTCTGCGACTGGATGTGGTCGATGCCGGGCGTGCCCTTGAGGATGTAGCCCTTCTTGAACAGCTCGTAGTAGGCGTCGAAGCAGGCCTTGACGGCCGGGTGCTTCCAGGCGTTCGGCTCCAGGTTGTCGATCGCGTCGAGGACCTCACGGCCGCCGACCTTGCCGATCATCGGGTAGAGCGAGAACGGGAGGTAGTACGGGTACTTGCCCGCGTAGGTCCAGCCCGCCATGCCCTTCTTCTTGGCCTTCTCGCAGACCGCGAGCATCTGGTCCCAGGTCTCGGGGTACTTCTCGTCGAGCGCGTCCAGGGCCTTCTGCGAGTACCAGACGCCGTACACGGTGTAGGCGTAGTACATGATCCAGACGGGGTCGCCGTCGAACTGGCCCATCTCGACGATGCCGGGCCGCAGGGTGTCGCGGACCTTCTTCGACGGGTCGTCGTAGGAGGGCGCGTCCAGCAGCGGGGTGAGGTCGCTGAGCTGCTTCTTGCCGACGAGGACACCCATGTCCATCTGCTCGGCGCCGGAGTTGTCGATCAGGTCCGGCGGGGTGCCCTGGTTGAAGCGGGGCTGCAGCGTCGACTGGATCTTCTGGGTGGCGGAGAACTTGACCTTCGCCTTGGGGAAGTTCTGTTCGTAGATCTTGACGGCGTCCTCGGCGTACTCCTTCCCGAAGCCGCCGTCGAAGAGCACGAACTCCATCTGCGCGGTGTCGTTCACCGCCAGCGGGTTCTTCGCGGTCTTCGTGCCCGACTTGGCCTTCTTGTCCGAGCCGCTGTCGCTGCTCGCACAGGCCGAGAGGAAGCTCATGGCCGGAACGGAGATCAGACCGAGTGCGGCCGACCTCTTGATCAGATCTCGGCGGCCGACACCCTGTGCGCCGGTGCTGCCGGAAAAGTTGTTCTCGGCGGAAGTGGATCCCATGCTCAAGTCCTCGCCTTCAACAGGACTCAGGCGGTGAACCGGATCCTCCCCGGCACCGCGGTCAGTTCGAGCTTGGTCGTGCAGAGGTACTTCGTGTCGCGCTGCTGTGAGAGCGGTGTCGAACGCGACAGGTATAGTCCACTTCCGGTCGACAGAGCAAGATCGAATGCAGGGTAGGTTGTCGGTCTTTTCCGAAGTGAGACCTCGCGGAAATATGAAGGCCCTGTGCGTTCGATGCCGGAGAAATCCCCGCTATTGCGCTCGAATGCCGCACTCAACACCCTTGACATCCCTGGCCACTTGACTCCCTACTGTTGCTTGCGCGGCAAAGCTGACAACGTTGTCTCATGTGGCGGGAGGATGCCTTCGTATGCATCACAGATGGTGGGGTTCGGCGGCCGTCTCGGTGGCCGCCGTCGCTCTGGTGGCGGGGTCTCAAGGGGCGGCCGTCGCGCTGCCCGTCAAGGCACCCGCTCCGGCCGGGGAGTTCGCCTCCTCCTTCGAGGCGGGCGATCCGGCGCCGGACTGGCTCAACACCGTGGACACCGCGCCGGACGGCTCCAAGCGGGCCTCCGGCGTCGACGGCGGATACACCAGCGGTATCCCCGGCAATGTCGACGACCATGTCACGGACCTGCGGGCCAGCGGCGAGAACACCGGTGCGGGCGAGGTGAAGGAGAACCTCGTCGACGCCGAGTCCGGCACCAAGTGGCTCACCTTCGCACCCACGGGCTGGGTCGAGTTCGATCTCGACAAACCACTCAAAATCGTGACGTACGCGCTCACTTCGGCCAACGACCACGACGAGCGCGACCCGCAGGACTGGACCCTCCAGGGGTCCACCGACGGCAAGGACTGGAAGACCGTCGACACCCGCTCCGGCGAGGCGTTCTCCGCCCGGTTCCAGACCAAGTCGTACGACCTCGCCGAGCCCGCCGAGTACCAGCACTTCCGGCTGGACGTGAGCAAGAACAACGGCGGCGACATCCTGCAGCTCGCCGACGTCCAGTTCTCCACCGGTGGCTCCACCGCCCCCATCCCCGAGGACATGCTCTCGCTGGTCGACCACGGCCCCAGCGGCTCCCCCACGGCCAAAGCGGCCGCCGGCTTCACCGGGACGCGCGCACTGCGCTACGCGGGCCGTCATACGGCGACGGGGCGGGCGTACTCGTACAACAAGGTCTTCGACGTGAACGTGGCCGTCGGCCCGGACACCGAGCTGTCGTACAAGATCTTCCCGCAGATGGCCGACGGCGACCTCGACTACGACGCCACGAACGTCTCCGTCGACCTCGCCTTCACCGACGGCACCTACCTCAGCGGCCTCGGCGCGAGCGACTCGCACGGCTTCGCGCTCACCCCGCAGGGGCAGGGCGCCGCCAAGATCCTCTACGTCAACCAGTGGAACAACGTCCTCTCGCGGATCGGTTCGGTCGCGGCCGGCAAGACCGTCGACCGGATCCTGCTGGCCTACGACTCCCCCAGCGGGCCGGCGAAGTTCCGTGGCTGGCTCGACGACGTGAGCATCAAGTCGGTCGCGCCCGAGAAGCCGAAGGCGCATCTCTCCGACTACGCGCTCACCACCCGCGGCACCAACTCCAGCGGCAGCTTCTCGCGCGGCAACAACTTCCCCGCCACCGCGCTGCCGCACGGCTTCAACTTCTGGACCCCGGTGACGAATTCGTCGTCGCTGAGCTGGCTCTACGACTACGCACGAGCGAACAACGACGCCAATCTGCCGACGCTCCAGGCGCTCAGCCTGAGCCATGAGCCCAGCCCCTGGATGGGCGACCGGCAGACCTTCCAGGTGATGCCGTCGGCGGCCTCGGGAACGCCCAACACCGACCCGAACGCACGGGAGTTGGCCTTCAAGCACGAGAACGAGACCGCGCGCCCGTACTACTACGGCGTCACGTTCGAGAACGGTCTCAAGGCCGAGATGGCCCCGACCGACCACGCGGCCTCACTGCGCTTCACCTACCCCGGCGACGACGCGAGCGTCATCTTCGACAACGTCACCGAGCAGGCCGGCCTGACCCTCGACAAGACCGACGGGACCGTCACCGGCTACTCGGACGTCAAGTCCGGGCTGTCCACGGGCGCCACCCGCCTCTTCGTGTACGGCGTGTTCGACGCGCCCGTGACGGACGGCTCCTCCACCGGCGTCAAGGGCTATCTGCGGTTCAAGGCGGGCGCCGACCACACGGTCACCCTGCGCCTGGCCACCTCGCTGATCAGCGTCGACCAGGCGAAGGCCAACCTGAGCCAGGAGATCCCGGACGGCACCTCCTTCGACACGGTCAAGGACCAGGCCCAGCAGGTGTGGGACAAGCTGCTCGGCAAGGTCGAGGTCGAGGGCGCGACCCCCGACCAGCTCACCACGCTCTACTCCAGCATGTACCGGCTCTACCTGTACCCCAACTCCGGCTTCGAGAAGGTCGGTTCGACCTACCAGTACGCCTCGCCGTTCTCTCCGATGCCGAGCCAGGACACCCCGACGCACACCGGCGCGAAGATCGTCGACGGCAAGGTGTACGTCAACAACGGCTTCTGGGACACCTATCGGACCACCTGGCCGGCGTACTCGCTCCTGACGCCCGGTCAGGCGGGTGAGATGGTCGACGGGTTCGTGCAGCAGTACAAGGACGGCGGCTGGACCTCGCGCTGGTCCTCCCCCGGCTACGCGGACCTGATGACCGGCACCTCCTCGGACGTCGCGTTCGCGGACGCGTACATCAAGGGCGTGCAGTTCGACGCCAAGTCGGCCTACGACGCGGCCGTGAAGAACGCCACCGTCGTCCCGCCCTCCTCGGGCGTCGGCCGCAAGGGCATGACCACCTCGCCCTTCCTCGGCTACACGAGCACGGACACCAACGAGGGCTTCTCCTGGGCCATGGAGGGCTACAACAACGACTACGGCATCGCGCAGATGGGCCTGGCCCTCTACAAGAAGACCGGCGAAAAGCGCTACAAGGAGGAGTCCGAGTACTTCCTCAACCGCGCCCAGGACTACGTGAACCTCTTCGACAAGCAGGCCGGGTTCTTCCAGGGCAAGGACGCCAAGGGCAACTGGCGCGTGGCGTCGGCGAGTTACGACCCGAAGATCTGGGGTTACGACTACACGGAGACCGACGGCTGGGGCTACGCCTTCACCGCCCCGCAGGACAGCCGCGGCCTCGCCAACCTCTACGGCGGCCAGAAGGCCCTCGGCGACAAGCTCGACGAGTACTTCGCCACCCCGGAGAAGGCCTCGTCCGCCACCGTCGGCTCCTACGGCGGCGTCATCCACGAGATGACGGAGGCCCGCGACGTCCGCATGGGCCAGTACGGCCACTCCAACCAGGTCGCCCACCACGTCACGTACATGTACGACGCGGCCGGCGAGCCCTGGAAGGCGCAGAAGGACGTGCGTGAGGTGCTGTCCCGGCTCTACACCGGCAGCGAGATCGGACAGGGCTACCACGGTGACGAGGACAACGGCGAGCAGTCGGCCTGGTACCTCTTCTCCGCGCTCGGCTTCTACCCGCTGGTGATGGGCAGCGGCGAATACACCATCGGCTCCCCGCTGTTCACCAAGGCGACCGTCCACCTGGAGAACGGCAAGGACCTGGTCGTCAAGGCGCCGAAGAACAGCACGAAGAACGTCTACGTCCAGAGTCTGACGGTCAACGGCAAGCCCTGGACGTCGACTTCGCTCCCGCACTCGCTGCTGGAGAAGGGCGGAGTGCTGGACTTCTCCATGGGCTCCAAGCCCTCGACGTGGGGCAGCGGCAAGGACGCGGCGCCGGTGTCGATCACCAAGAACGACAAGGTGCCCACCCCCCGCAGCGACCAACTCGCCGCCACCGGCGCCCTGTTCGACAACACGTCGGCCACGGCCGCCACGGTGACCTCGGTGGACCTGCCGGTCGCCAAGGCCACCAAGGGCATCCAGTACACGCTGACGTCGTCGACGGACCGCACGGCGGCACCGACCGGCTGGACCCTTCAGGGCTCGACCGACGGCACCAAGTGGAAGACGCTCGACAAGCGCTCCGGCGAGTCCTTCACCTGGGACAAGCAGACGCGGGCGTTCTCGGTCAAGTCACCTGGTTCGTACGCCCATTACCGCCTCGTCCTGGACAGCTCCTCGACACTCGCGGAGGTGGAGCTGCTGGCCTGAGGCACGGTCACGGCACGGGGAGGCGGGGCAGCAGTCGGCGCAACGCCTCCGCGTGCTGGTGAACCCGTCTGAGCACACCCCTTCTGGTCGACGCGAAGACGGGAACGTCCTGGGCCGGGCCGCACGCGGCGGCCTTGTACAGGTCGTCCAGCCAAGCGCCTTTCCCCCTGGTGCCGTCCGGCGCCAGGGGGATCAGTCGTGTCAGGACCTCGGATTCGGCGCCGCCCAGGAACCAGACGCGCACCATCAGGTCGGCGCGCAGATAGCGCAGGCCGCCGTCTATGTCCTCCGGCGGCGCGAAGCCCTCGCCCTCGACCAGGAAAGCGAAGGCCGAACGCCCTTCGGCCCGGAACTCCTCGGGCAGCTGCGGCCGTTTACCCATCTGCGGATGCTCGCACGCACCGATGTGCCCCCGCCACCGGAACGGGCGAGGGCACACATGGTGGACGTCAGTTCACCGCAAGGGTGAACACATGGAGATCCGGGTCGTCCGGAAGTGTCACGCTCTTGATGGTCTTGCCCGTGGGTGCCGCGAAGGGCCTGGTGGCGAACACATAGGTGACGACCGGGTCCTTGTCCGCACCCGCGACATTGCGGTACGCCGTCCTGGCGACGATCTCGTTGCCGTACTGCACGGTTCCGCCGCCCCCGCCGATCGTCCAGTCCGTGAAGGAGAGGTCGACGACGTCGGTGCTGCCGTCGGTGTAGGTGACGGTCGCCTTCGTCTGCTGATTGCCGTTGACCGCGCTGCCGACGAACGACAAGTTGGCCGCGGGCTGCGGGAGTTGGAGGGTCTGTCCGGCCGCCGAGACGTTGTCCGGACGTCCGTTCGGCGAGTTCGGCCAGGTGAAGCCGAGCCCGTCCACCGTGCCGGTGCCGCCCGGGGTCAGACCGGCCGCCGCGAGCGCCTGGAGGGAGTAGCTCCAGCCGCCGCCGTCGTAGTCCGCCTCGTCGTGCTCGCCGTTGTCGTCGGAGACGCCGGTGTTGTTGTAGGCGGCGAGCAGGGTGCCGGGCGCGGCGACCGTGAGGGACACCGGCTGCTCGTACGACGTGTCGCCCGAGGTGACGGTGACCTTCACGTCGTAGAAGCCCTGCTTGACGTCCGTGGCGGCCGTGAGGGTGATGTCCTGGGAGCCGTCGACGACCGTGCCCTGGGCAGGAGTTGCCGTGACTCCGGCGGGCGTCTCGACGCTGTAGCGGACCTCGGGTCCGGTGCCGCCGCTCAGCGCCAGGGCCTTGATGTTGACCTTGGTGGTGTCGCCGGGCGCGAGCGTCGCGGCGGTCGGGCCGACGCCGATCTGGTACGGCTGTTCACCGGTGCGGAAGGACGGCGGGGCGTCGGCGGGGTCGCTGCCCCAGGTGCGGTTGGGGGTGGTGGCGAGGGTGTAGTCGAGCGTGCCGCCATTCCTGACGATCGAAGAGGAGAGCCAAGGCCGGTCGCTGCTACGGCCGTTGACCTTCAGGGACTGGATGTACGGGGCGTCGGTCGCCGCGCCCTGCGCGTGGATGGAGATGTCGTTGCCGTGCGGGCGCTTGATCTCGATGCGCTCGAACAGCGGTGAGGCGAGGGTGAGTTCGGCGCGGGAGGGGACCTGGGGGTACATGCCGAGCGCGGAGAAGACGTACCAGGACGACATCTCGCCGAGGTCGTCGTTGCCCGGGATGCCGGCCGGGTCGGTCGTCCAGAGCTGCTTCATGGCCGCCCTGACCGTCTCCTGGGTCTTGTAGGGCGCCCCCGCGTAGTCGTAGAGGTAGGGGACGTTGACGGACGGCTCGTTGTCCAGCTCGGACTTGTCGCCGCCGCTGCCCGTGAAGGCCCAACTTCCGTCCGCCTCATGGAAGAAGGAGTCGAGGCGGGCGAGGGCCTTGTCGGTGCCGCCCATCGCCGCGAAGAGGCCCGCGGGGTTGTGCTGGACCATCCAGGTGTACTGGGCGGCCGTGCCCTCCACGAAGCCGTTGCCGGTGCCCGGGGTGAAGCCGGTGACCCAACTGCCGTCCGCCTTGCGGTTGGCGATGTAGCCGCCGGTGGGGTCGGCGGCGATGTTGAAGTTGTTCTGCCACCACTGGGCGCGCTTGGCGAAGTCGGCCGCCGTGCTCTTCTTCCCTGCCGCCGTGGCGAGTTGGGAGAGCGAGAAGTCCGCCGTGGACATCTCCAGCGTCTCGGCGGCGCCGCCCCAGGCATTGGACACGGACGGCATGTAGTGCAGGTTCAAGTACTTGTCAAGGGACGGGCGTTGGCCGACGGACAGTACCGGCTTGCCGGACGAGGACAGGTCCTGGGCGGTCGGTACGGTCGCCGCCTGGACGAGGGAGGCGAGGGCTCCCTTGAGGTCGAAGTCCGTGCCGCCGAAGGCGCGGATGCCGGCCAGGGCGGTGGGCGAGGGATCGCCGTTCATGACGTGGGTGCCGCTCGCGCCGTGCAGCCAGCGGTCCCAGACTCCCCCGTTCTGCTGGGCGAGTTCGTAGAGGGACTGGGCGATGTCCGAGCCGGTGCGCGGGCTGAGCAGGGTGAGCAGTTGGACCTGCGACCGGTAGATGTCCCAGCCGGAGAAGGTGCCGTACTGGGCTTGATGCCCCCGGCCGACCTTGTGCACTTTGCCGTCGCTGCCGGTGTATCTGCGGTCGGCGTCGCTGATGACGTTGGGGTGCAGGAGGGAGTGGTAGAGCGCGGTGTAGAAGGTGGTGCGCTCGGCGTCGGTGCCGCCGCCGACCTTGATCGCGCCGAGCTGGTCGCGCCAGGCGCGGTGCGCCGCGTCCTCGACCGCGTCGAAGGTGCGCTTCGGCGGGTTCTCCGCGGCGAGGTTGGCCTCGGCGCCGGCCTGACTGACGTACGAGATACCGACCTTGACGCCGACCGGGCCGCTGCCGGGCTCGAACTCCACGTAGCCGCCGGCGCCCTTGCCCGCGACGGGACGGCCGCCGTTGGTGAAGCCGCCCGTGCCGCCGGTCGCGGAGGTCGACCCGGGGGTGAGCTTGTCGTCCTGCCAGGTGCCGGTGGTCTTGAAGTCGCGGTCGAAGGTGGCGGTGAAGTACAGGGTGTAGTAGGCGCGTTGGCCCTCGGGGTCGAGGTAGCCGCAGAAGTTGCCGGAGGTGACCGAGCCGGAGACGGTACGGGTCGCCGGGTCGATGGTGACCGACGAATTCGTCGACCCCACCTCGGAGTTGGCGGTGCGGATCAGGAGTGAGGCGGGCTTGTCTGCGGGGTAGGTGAAGCGGCCGGAGCCGGTGCGGGCGGTCGCGGTGAGGTCGGCGGTGACTCCGGAGGCGAGGCCGACCTTGTAGTGGCCGGGTTCGGCGGTCTCGGCGGTGTGGCTGAAGTCGGAGGCGTAGACGGCGTCCTTGGTGTCGCTCGCGGGCGAGGAGGTGACCTCACCGGCGTACGGGAAGAACGGGATGTCGCCGCTGCCGCCCGCGCAGCCCGTGCCGGACATGTGGGTCAGGCTGAAGCCGCGGATGCGGGTGGCGTCGTACTGGTAGCCGCCTGGCGCGGCCGTGCTCGTCGCGCTGCCTCTGGTGTTCTCCGGGCTCCAGGAGAGCATGCCGAAGGGCACGACGGCGCCCGGGAAGACATTGCCGCCGTTCTTGGTGCCGATCAGTGGATCGACGTAGGCGCTGGGGTCCTTGACGAGTTGCGGTGGGGCGGCGGTGGCCGCCAGGGCGGGGGTGGCGCCGCCGACCGCGAGTGCGGCGGCGAGCAGTAGAGACATGGGACGGAAACGCATGACGCGGCCCCTCCTCCTTCGGACGGGTCGCGCACCACAGGTCGCACAAGCCGCAGGGACAGTAACGTGCGCCACCCGTACCACGGAAGAGCGCGTGGGCCGGCGGGGGCGCGCACGGCATCCACTCGGACGGCGTCCGCAGGCCAACTGGCTTGACATCGTTGTCCGTTGGCGCGGTAGAGTCGTATGCAGACCATTTGACAACGTTGTCGCATCGCAGTGTCGCCCCAAGCCACGCACCACCCGGGTGGGCTCACCCCCATCGTCCATCCGGCTCGCGGACCCGGTGGCCCCCGACCACCGGGTCCGCCCCGAGCCAGAGTTCAACCGACCTGGGTTCAACCGACCTGGCAGGGAAGGGCAGTTGCCGGGTCACCTCCGTCGCCGTTCACGACGTAGCCGAAGGTGGTGCTCTGCCCCGGACTCAGCGAGCCGTTCCAGTCGGCGTTGTGGACCATCACGCTCTGGCCGGTGTAGGTCGCGTTGCCGTTCCAGAGGCTGGCGACCGACTGCCCGCCGGGGAGCGTCCAGTTGACCATCCAGCCGAGCATCGGGACGTCGCCGGAGTTGGTGACGGTCACCTCGGACTGGTAGCCGCCGGGCCAACTGCCCGTCGTACGGCGGCTTGCCGAACAGACCCCGGGTACCGGGTCGGTGGGGTTGCCCGGGTCGTGAATACCCGTCACTTCGCCGTTGCCGCCGTCGAATACGACGTCCGAGCAGGAGTAGAAGGTCTCGGTGCTGTCCGAGCGCTGCCACACCATGTAGATGACGTGCCGCCCCGACTTGTTCGCCGGAAGCTGCCCGGTCCAGGAGTAGTTGGCCTCGACCGTGCCCGGGGTGCCGTTGAGCGGCGGGTGGTCGACCGTGAGGAACGGGGTGGCCTCCATGTCGTCCCAGGTGAGTGCCTTCGTCGGGTCGAAGCCGTCCTTGGTGACGTAGACGTAGAACCAACCCGGGTGCGCCGCCCAGGCGTTGTACGAGAAGTCGACCGTCGCGCCCGAGGTGAGATGCGTGAGGGGCCAGTCGTCGCGCGGGAGGTTGAAGCCGGTGAAGTTGGGGTTGCCGCCGCTGCACAGTTGACCGTCCGGCACGAAGCCGCGGGTGCGGCCGGCGCCGTCGGAGCGCAGCACGGAGAACCAGTTGTAGAACGGCGTTGTGCCGCTGACCTGTTGGGCCGCCTTGCAGGCCGGGTTGATCGGTTTGATCTCGCCGGTGGTGGTCAGCGCGTCCTGCCAGCAGAGGAAGGTGCGGCTGGCGGGTTTCATGGGGGTGCCGTGGGCCTGCGCGGTGCCGCCGGTGGCGAGGATCAGGGCCAGGGCGGGGACGGTGGTGAGCAGGGCCAACAGGACGAGGAACAGGGCTCGTCGAGGGGTGGGGCGCGGTAATCGTGGGTCGGTTCTCTTGATTGTCATAGCCATGACAGATCTACCTTCGCTCGGCGGTCGTGCGGAACGTGCGGAGGTGAAGGCGTGGGGTGGGGCGACCCGGCCGCACCCGGCGGGTTCCGGACCGCCGGGCGGATGGGAGCGCTCCCACCCCACTAACCGTGAAGTTAGCGCGGACCGGCGAGGCTGTAAACGGCGGGCGGGGTTTCAAGTGGCGCTCGGGGACGGCCGGTTCGGGAGCCGGGCTTGCCCCTGACCCACGGGTCAAGGCTTAGCGTCCGGGCATGACTGCGACTCACCGTCTCGTACGCCTGGTCCGCCGCCGCGCCGGACTGCCGACCACGGACGACTTCACCCTCGCGCGGGTCCCCCTCCCCCGTCCCGAGGCCGGCCAGGTACTCGTCCGCAACACCCACTTCCTGGTCTTCCCCGGCCTGCGCACCCTCATCGGAGGCGAGACCCGCGATGTCCCGCTGCCGCCACTGCACCCCGGCGACACCCTGTTCGGCCCCGCGATCGGCGAAGTGGTCGAAGGGCCGCTGGCCAAGGGGCAGTTGGTGCTGCACCTTCAGGGCTGGCGGGAGTACGCGACACCGGCCGCCGCCGAGTGCAGGCCACTTGAGGACACGCTGCCCGACCCGGTCGCCCACCTCGCCCAGGGCTCCGCGGCGTACGGCGCGCTGACCCGGTTCACCCAAGTCCACGCGGGCGACACCGTGTTCGTGACCGGCGCCGCCGGTGCCGTGGGCAGCCTGGCGGGCCAGATCGCCCGGCTGCTGGGTGCCGCCCGGGTGATCGGCAGCACCGGCTCACCGGACAAGGCGCGGAGACTGCGCGGGGAACTCGGCTACGACGCCACCGTGCTGCGCGGAGCGGGACCGATCGACGGACAGCTCGCCGAGGCGGCGCCGGACGGCATCGACGTCGTCCTGGACACCGTGGGCGGCGAACAGTTGACAGCCGCCGTCCGGGCAGCGAACCGGGGCGCCCGGTTCGCCCTGGTGGGCGCGCTGGACGGTCAGCTGTCACCGGACCGGGCGGGCGGGAGCGCGCCGGCCGTGCTCGACACCTACCGGCTGCTGACCCGGGGCATCACGATCGCCGGCTACAACGGCGCCGACCACCCGGAGGTCGAGGCGGAGTGGGAGGCCCGCTTCGGGGACTGGCTACGGACGGGCCGCATCCACTTCCCCCGCACCCCGCTCCGTGGAATCGAGCGTGCCCCGGGGGCGTTGCCCCAACTGATCGCGGGCCGTTCCTTCGGCGCGGCCGTCGTGGAGCTGTAGGACGGGGAGCCGTATGCGCATCGGCGAGGCAGCGGCGGCAGCCGGCACCACACCGCGCGCCCTGCGCCTGTACGAGGCCCGCGGCCTGCTCCGGCCCCCGCCACGCACTCCGTCCGGTCAACGGGAGTACGGCCCCGCCGAGTTGGCCCGCGTCCGAGTGATCCGTGACCTGCTCGCGCTGGGTCTCACCCTGGAGGACCTCCACCGCCGGGCCCACCGCCTGGACCTCCTCGTCCAGGCCCCGCCCCCGTCCTGCGGCAACCCTCCGGGCGAGTTCAGCGATGTCGTGGCCGATCGCCTCGCGGCCCTGGACACGGAGATCGCCCGCCTCACACGCCTACGGCGGAGCCTCGCCGCAGCCGCGGGTGAACCATCGGACATCGCTCACGTCGACGGAGACACCGGGCGGGACGGACCGGACTCTTCTCCCTCTTTCGCCACAGTCGCCCCACAGACTTGACCCAGTTTTGGCCAAGCGCGCTATGTGGTGACTGGCGTTCGGTCATGTTCACTTGTCGCGTTCACGGGGTTGGTTCTTGACGTTTTCTGAGTCATGTGGGCGTTGCGATGGAGGAACAGCTCATGAGAAGACAGATCCGCGGTGCGCTGGCCGCGTTGACCGGAGCGCTGCTGCTCACCATGGGAGTCACCGCGACGGGCGGGCAGTCCGCGCGGGCCGATGACAACGCTGTCGGCAACGCTGTCGGGGCCAAACCCGCGCTGGGGTGGAGCAGTTGGAGCTTCGTCCGGCGCGATCCGACCGCACAGACCATCGAGGCACAGGCGAAGGCGCTGAAGACCAGCGGCCTGGCGAAAAACGGGTTCGTCTACGCCAACGTCGACGACTTCTGGTACCAGTGCCCGGGCAGCCAGGGGCCGGACGTCGACCAGTACGGCCGCTGGGTGACCGACCCCGTCAAGTTCCCGCCCAAGGGCGGTGAGAACGGCATCCAGGTCGTGGCCGACTACGTCCACTCCCTGGGGCTGAAGTTCGGGCTGTACGTCACGCCCGGCATCTCCCAGCAGGCGGTCGCCAAGAACACCGCGATCGAGGGAACGCCGTACCACGCACGGGACATCGCGACCACGACGACGGAGAGCAACTACAACTGCGGCGGCATGGTGGGCATCGACTACACCAAGCCCGGCGCGCAGACGTTCATCGACTCCTGGGCCGGGCAGTTCGCCGGCTGGGGCATCGACTATCTCAAGATCGACGGCGTCGGCACCTGGGACCAACAGGACGTCCAGGCCTGGTCGGACGCCCTGCACCACACCGGCCGGCCCATCCACCTGGAGCTGTCGAACAACCTCGACATCAACAACGCGGCCACCTGGAAGAAACTCTCCAACGGCTGGCGCACCGGCGGCGACATCGAGTGCTACTGCGGTCCGGACGGCAGCAGTTACCCCCTGACCACCTGGGCCTCGGTCGCCTCGCGCTTCGACCAGGTCGCGGCCTGGGCGCCGTACGGCGGACCCGGCGGGTACAACGACTACGACTCCCTGGAGATCGGGAACGGGGCGAACAACGGGCTCACCCCCGACGAGCGCCGGACGCAGATGAGTCTGTGGTCGCTCGCCGCCTCGCCGCTCTTCCTCGGCACCGATCTCACCCATCTCGACCCCGCCGACCTCGCGTTGCTGAAGAACGCCGATGTCCTCGCGGTCGACCAGGACGGCATCGACGCCAAGCGGATCTCCTCGGACGCGAATGCGCAGGTGTTCGCGAAGACCGAGCCCAACGGCGATGCGGTGGTCGGTCTGTTCAACACCGGGTCGGCGCCCCGGGAGGTGGCCACGACCGCGTCCGCGCTGGGGCTGGCCAAGGCGCGCGACTACTCCCTGCGGGATCTGTGGAGCAAGCGACTGACCGAGTCCGCGGGCCGGATCGCCGCCAATGTGCCGGCGCACGGCGTGGTCCTGTACCGGGTGCACGGCAGCCGGCACGTGGTGAGCGGCGCGGCTCCGGATGTCTCGTTCGGGCTCAACTGGGCGCCCGCGTCGAGCGACAGCACCACGCGTACGGTGACGGCGGTCCTGTCCGACAACGGGTCGCGGCCGATCACCGACGCCGCCCTGGCCCTCACCGGACCGGCCGGCACGAAGATCACCACGCACTCGGCGACCCGGGCCAAGACGATCCGCGGCGGGCAGGCGCTGAAGGTCACCTACTCCGTCTCCATCCCGTCCTCGGCGAAGCTCTTCGACTCCAGCGACTTCAAGGGGAGCGCCACTTACCGCTTCAAGTCGGCGGGGCAGACCCGGCTGGCCGCCGGTGACACGATCACCGTCAACCACCAAGTGACCGCCCCCTACAAGACGTTCGCCTCCACCACGGCGAGCTTCAGCCAGTCCGGGACCCAACTCGGCATCCGGGCCCAGGGCGCGGACCTCTACAACGGCACCAACGAATACGGCACGGTCTATCTGCCGGGTGCCGAGCACGACGGTTCGGTGACGACCGTGAAGCTCAACTCCCAGTCGGACACCGATGTTTGGGCCAAGGCCGGAATCATGGTCCGCAACGACATCACACAGCCCGACACCTCCCCCGGCTATCTGGCCCTCGTCGCGACCCCGGGCAACGGCTATCTGCTCGACTGGGACAGCGACGGCGACGGAAAGCTGGACTCGCAGGACTCCACCGGCACCGCCGTCTATCCGTCGTGGCTGAAGCTGGTCCGCAACGGCACGACCTACAGCGGCTATTACTCCACCGACGACGTCACCTGGAACCTGGTCGGCACCATCGACGTCCCGACCGCCGCGGCCACCCAGGACGTCGGCCTGACCCAGACCTCGCACGCCTCGGGCACCACGGGCGAGGCCGACTTCGACTCGTTCACGACCACTCCGTAGCAGCGAGTCGGTAGCGGATGCGCGCCTGTGCGGCGGCTAGACCGGCGCCGTACGGGCGCGCATCTGTGTTTCTGCGGGCGGGAGTTCGGCCGCCGGGAGTTCGATGGTGAACTCGGTGCGGCCGGGGACGCTGGTCACGTCGATGCGGCCGCCGTGGGCTCCGGTGATCGCCGTCGCGATGGCCAGGCCGAGGCCGGAGCCGCCCTCCTTGCCGCCGGAGCGGGCGCGGGAGGCGTCGGCGCGGGTGAAGCGTTCGAAGACCGTGGGGAGCAGGGTCGGGGGGATGCCGGGGCCGTCGTCGCGCACCCGGATGACGACGGTGCGGTCGGCCGTGGCCTCGACGCTCGCCGTGACCGTCGTGCCAACAGGTGTGTGCATACGCGCGTTGGCCAACAGGTTGGCCAACACCTGGTGCAGGCGGGCCTCGTCGCCGATCACCAAAGCGGGGGCGTCGAGCGACAGTTGGAGCTGCCAGTCGTGGCCGGTGCCCGCGGCGCGCGCGTCCCACACCGCCTCGGCGAGCACGGCCGCGAGGTCGACCTCGGCGGACTGCAGTGGGCGGCCCTCGTCGAGGCGGGCGAGCAGCAGCAGGTCCTCCACCAGGCCCGTCATCCGCGCGGACTCGGCGGTGACCCGGCGCCAGGCGAGGCCCGATTCGATGCGGTCGGTGCCGCGGTTCATCAGCTCGGCGTAGCCCGCGATGGAGGCGAGCGGGGTGCGGAGTTCGTGGCTGGCGTCGGCGAGGAAGCGGCGCATGCGTTCCTCGCTGCGGCGCATCTGCTCCTCGCTGCGCTGGCGTTCGGCGAGCGAGGACTCGACGTGGTCGATCATGCGGTTGAGCGCGGCGCCGACCTGGCCTGCCTCGCTGCCCGGGTCGGTGTCCCGTTCGGGGACCCGGGTCAGCGCGGTGACCTCGCCGTGGCCGAGCGGTGAGCGGGAGACCTCGACGGCGGTGGCGGCGACCCGGCCGAGCGGCCGCAGCTGCCGTCGTATGACCACCGCGCACAGGAAGCCCGCCACGGTCAGTCCGGTGAGGGCGACGGCCGCCTCGACCACGACCAGGCCGCTGATCATGTCCTGTACGTCGTCCATCGGGAGGCCGGCGAGGACCCGGACGCCGTTGTCGTCGTCGAGCACGGTGATCCGGTAGGTGCCGAGGCCGGGCACGGTGCGGGTGTGCTTCGCGCCGTCGGCCGTGATGCCCTTGAGAGCCGTGCGCTGGGCGGTGGTGAGGTTCTGGGGCGGCGCGTCCTGGCTGACGACGGCCGCGGCGATGATCGCACCTTTGCCGTCCAGCCGCGCGGCGAGTGTCCCGGCCGCGTGACCGTTCTCCGAGAGGAACCCGAGGTCGTCGTCGAAGCCCGAACGCAGTTCGGCCCCGCCCAGGCTGCGCTGGGCGACGTCGCCGACCCGGTCGTCCAAGTTGCCCAGCAGATAGGCGCGTTGGACGAAGACGGTGGTGAGGGCCATCGTGGCGCAGACCACCACCAGGGCGGCGCTGATGAAGAGCAGCAGGCGGGTGCGGAGTGAACGGCCGTGCAGGCGGCCTCGGTTGCGGGTCAGGAGGTTCATCTGCCGTCCTCCACGGGCCGTATGGCGTATCCCATCCCACGGACGGTGTGGATCATCGGGGCGCGGCCCCGGTCTATCTTCCGGCGGAGGCTGGAGATGTAGACCTCGACGAGGTTGCCGCCGCCGTCGAAGCTGGTGCTCCACACGTGGTCGAGGATCTGCGCCTTGCTCAGCACCTGGCGGGGATGGTCGAGGAGCAGGGTGAGCAGGTCGAACTCCTTGGCGGTGAGCTGGATCGGCTCACCGGCGCGGCGCAGTTCGCGGGTCTCGCCGGAGAGTACGAGATCGCCGAGGACCCGTACGGTGTCGTCGGCCGGGAGCCGTTCGCTGCCCGCGCGGCGCAGCAGTCCGCGCAGCCGCAGGACGACCTCCTCCAGGGAGAAGGGCTTGGTGACGTAGTCGTCGGCGCCCGCCTCCAGGCCGTCGAGGCGGTGCTCGATGGCGTCGCGGGCGGTGAGCATGAGGACGGGCAGTCTCGGGTTCTCGTAGCGCAGCCGGCGCAGCACCTGGACGCCGTCGAGGTCGGGCAGCATGCCGTCGAGGACGACGGCGTGCGGGGCGCAGCCGCGGGCGAGCCGCAGCGCGCTGTGCCCGTCCGGCGCGGGGTAGGGCCGCCAGCCGGCCTCGGTGACCGCGACGGAGAGCAGCTCGGTGAGCGCGGGCTCGTCGTCGACGATGAGCACGCGCACGCGGCTGCTGCGGGACCCCGATGTGCCAGTCATGTCCCGATTCTGTCCCGGCCCGCTGGGGGAACCCTGTGTTCCACCTGAGCACTGGCGATGACCTGCGGAATCGTGCGGCCCGGACACGCGGAGGGCCGCACCCCCGTCGCCGGGGATGCGGCCCTCAACTGCTTTGCCGGGTCCGCTAGTTGCGGATCAGGTTGCGCAGCACGTACTGCAGGATGCCGCCGTTGCGGTAGTAGTCGGCCTCGCCGGGGGTGTCGATGCGGACGACCGCGTCGAACTCCACACCGGTGTCGGTGGTGACCTTGACCGTGGCGGGGGTGGTGCCGTCGTTCAGCTCGGTGATGCCGGAGACCGAGAAGGACTCCTCGCCGGTCAGACCGAGGGACTCGGCGGACTGGCCCGCCGGGTACTGGAGCGGGATGACGCCCATGCCGATGAGGTTCGAGCGGTGGATGCGCTCGTAGGACTCGGCGATGACGGCCTTGACGCCGAGGAGCGCGGTGCCCTTGGCGGCCCAGTCGCGGGACGAGCCGGAGCCGTACTCCTTGCCGGCCAGGATGACCAGCGGGATGCCCTGCTCGATGTAGTTGCGCGAGGCGTCGTAGATGAAGGAGACGGGGGCGTCCGGCTGCGTGAAGTCACGCGTGAAGCCGCCCTCGGTGCCCGGCGCCACCTGGTTGCGCAGGCGGATGTTGGCGAAGGTGCCGCGGATCATGACCTCGTGGTTGCCTCGGCGGGAGCCGTAGGAGTTGAAGTCACGCCGCTCGATGCCGTGCTCGGTGAGGTACTTGCCGGCCGGGGTGTCGGCCTTGATGGCGCCGGCGGGCGAGATGTGGTCCGTGGTGACCGAGTCGCCGAGCTTGGCGAGGACGCGGGCGCCGGCGATGTCCGAGACCGGGGTGGTCTCCATCGTCATGCCTTCGAAGTACGGGGGCTTGCGGACGTAGGTCGACTGCGCGTCCCACTCGAAGGTGTTGCCCTCGGGGATCGGCAGCGCCTGCCACTGGGCGTCGCCCGCGAAGACGTCGGCGTAGGACTTGTTGAACATGTCCTCGCCGATGGCGTTCGCCACGACGTCGTTGACCTCGGCCTCGGAGGGCCAGATGTCCTCCAGGTAGACCGGCTTGCCGTCCTGGTCGGTGCCGAGGGCGGCGGTGGTGATGTCGATCTTCATGGAGCCGGCGAGGGCGTACGCGACGACCAGCGGCGGGGACGCCAGGTAGTTCATCTTGACGTCGGGGTTGATCCGGCCCTCGAAGTTGCGGTTGCCGGAGAGCACCGACGTCACGGCCAGGTCATGGTCGTTGACGGCCTTGGAGACCTCCTCCGGCAGCGGGCCGGAGTTGCCGATGCAGGTGGTGCAGCCGTAGCCGACGAGGTTGAAGCCGACCTTGTCGAGGTAGGGGGTGAGCCCCGCCTTGTCGAAGTAGTCGGTGACGACCTTGGAGCCCGGGGCGAGGGTGGTCTTGACCCACGGCTTGCGGGTCAGGCCCTTCTCGACCGCCTTCTTGGCCACCAGCGCGGCGGCGACCATGACGTACGGGTTCGAGGTGTTGGTGCAGGAGGTGATGGCCGCGACCGTCACCGCGCCGTGGTCCAGCTCGTAGGTCGAGCCGTCGGGGGCGGTCACGGTGACCGGGTTCGACGGGACGCCGTTGCTGGCGGCCGGGGAGTCGGAGGCCGGGAAGGACTCCTTGCCCGCCTCGTCGTCGTCGGCGACGTAGTTGCGTACGTCGCTCTTGAACTGCTCGGCGGCGTTGGCGAGGACGATGCGGTCCTGCGGGCGCTTCGGTCCTGCGATCGAGGGGACGACCGTCGAGAGGTCCAGCTCCAGCTTCTCGGAGAAGTCGGGCTCGGCGGCCGGGTCGAGCCAGAGGCCCTGCTCCTTGGCGTACGCCTCGACGAGCGCGACCTGCTGGTCGCTGCGGCCGGTCAGACGCAGGTACTTCAGGGTCTCGTCGTCGATCGGGAAGATCGCGGCGGTGGAACCGAACTCCGGCGACATGTTGCCGATGGTGGCGCGGTTCGCGAGGGAGGTGGCGGCGACGCCCTCGCCGTAGAACTCGACGAACTTGCCGACCACGCCGTGCTTGCGGAGCATCTCGGTGATGGTCAGCACGAGGTCCGTGGCGGTGGTGCCCGGGGTCAGCTCGCCGGTCAGCTTGAAGCCGACGACGCGCGGGATGAGCATCGAGACCGGCTGGCCGAGCATCGCGGCCTCGGCCTCGATGCCGCCGACGCCCCAGCCCAGCACACCGAGGCCGTTGACCATCGTGGTGTGCGAGTCGGTGCCGACCAGGGTGTCGGGGTACGCCTGGCCGCCTCGGACCATGACGGTCCGGGCCAGGTGCTCGATGTTGACCTGGTGGACGATGCCGGTGCCCGGCGGGACGACCTTGAACTCGTCGAACGCGGTCTGGCCCCAGCGCAGGAACTGGTAGCGCTCGCGGTTGCGGCCGTACTCCAGCTCGACGTTCTGCGCGAAGGCCTCGTGAGTGCCGAACTTGTCGGCGATGACGGAGTGGTCGATGACCAGCTCGGCCGGCGCCAGGGGGTTGATCTTCGCCGGGTCGCCGCCCAGCTCCTTCACGGCCTCACGCATGGTCGCGAGGTCCACCACGCAGGGCACGCCGGTGAAGTCCTGCATGATCACACGGGCCGGCGTGAACTGGATCTCCTGCGACGGCTGGGCCTGCGAGTCCCAGGTGCCGAGGGCGCGGATGTGGTCGGCGGTGATGTTCGCGCCGTCCTCGGTGCGGAGCAGATTCTCCAGCAGGACCTTAAGGCTGTAGGGGAGCCGGGCCGAGCCCTCCACCTTGTCCAGGCGGAAGATCTCGTACGACTCGTCGCCCACCTGCAGCGTGCTGCGGGCGTCGAAGCTGTTCGCCGACACGACAGTCTCCTTCATTGATGTGCGCGTTCCCACCGCATCCTGCCGCCACAACGTCTTGGCCGATCCGCTAAGGTAAGGCTAAGTTAGGCAAGCCTTACTGCTGGGACCGGCGGAGTGTGCGGCTGCGGTGCACCTCGGCAGATATCTCGATGTCGAGATAACTCTAGTACACGGGGGCGGATTGGTCATGCCCGGCCGCCCCCACCCCCTCAGCTCACGATCACCTTCTACGGCACCCCGGCGCCCGCTCCGCTGAACCGACGCCATATTCCCGGGAGTTCGGGGTACCCGGTGCGGGACGAAAGGGGGCGGGCATGCCGCTCACGTTCCGCAAGAGTTTCCGGATCCTTCCCTGGCTCCGACTGAACATCAACAAGGGGTCCATGTCGTTCACGACAGGGGGCAAGCGGGGTCCGCGCTACACGCGCAGCACATCAGGACGTCGTACGACATCGATGGATTTGCCCGGACCTTTCGGGTGGCGCAAGACTCGTACCAAGAAGGACGACTGACCGGGCGTCACCCGAACAGCCCCCTCAAGAGGCGCCATCTCATATCTGAGATAACCTCGGCCTCATGGCAGACGACTACCTCGTACGTATCGGCAAGCTCATCCGTGACGCCCGCCAGCACCGGGGCTGGACACAGACACAGCTTGCCGAGGCACTCAGCACCAGCCAGAGCGCCGTCAACCGCATCGAGCGCGGCAACCAGAACATCAGCCTTGAGATGATCGCTCGAATCGGTGAAGCGCTGGACAGCGAAATCGTCTCACTGGGCTATGCCGGCCCGATGCATCTGCGGGTCGTCGGCGGACGTCGGCTCTCCGGTGCCATCGACGTGAAGACCAGCAAGAACGCGTGCGTGGCACTGCTGTGCGCCTCGCTCCTCAACAAGGGGCGCACAGTGCTGCGCCGGGTCGCGCGGATCGAGGAGGTGTACCGCCTTCTGGAGGTACTCGGCTCGATCGGCGTCCGCACCCGCTGGATCAACGACGGCGTCGACCTGGAGATCGTGCCGCCGGCCGAGCTGGAGATGGCGTCGATCGACGCGGAGGCGGCCCGCCGCACCCGTTCGATCATCATGTTCCTCGGCCCGCTGCTGCACCGCATGGACAGCTTCAAGCTGCCGTACGCGGGCGGCTGCGACCTCGGTACGCGCACCATCGAGCCGCACATGATCGCGCTGCGCCGCTTCGGCCTCGACATCGCGGCGACCGAGGGCCTGTACCACGCCCAGGTCGACCGGTCCGTCACCCTCGACCGGCCGATCGTGCTGACCGAGCGCGGCGACACCGTGACCGAGAACGCGCTGCTCGCCGCCGCCCGCCACGACGGCACCACGGTCATCCGCAACGCGTCCTCCAACTACATGGTCCAGGACCTCTGCTTCTTCCTGGAGGCGCTGGGCGTACGGGTCGGGGGCATCGGCACCACCACGCTCACCGTGCACGGCGTGCCGACCATCGACGTCGACGTCGACTACTCCCCCTCCGAGGACCCGGTCGAGGCGATGAGCCTGCTGGCCGCCGCCGTGGTGACGGAGTCGGAACTGACGGTACGACGCGTCCCCATCGAGTTCCTGGAGATCGAGCTCGCGGTCCTGGAGGAGATGGGCCTCGACCACGACCGCACCCCCGAGTACTTCGCGGACAACGGCCGTACGCGCCTGGTGGACCTCACGGTCCGGCCCTCCAAACTGGAGGCGCCGATCGACAAGATCCACCCGATGCCGTTCCCGGGCCTGAACATCGACAACGTGCCGTTCTTCGCGGCGATCGCGGCGGTCGCGCAGGGCCAGACCCTCATCCACGACTGGGTCTACGACAACCGCGCGATCTACCTCACCGACCTCAACCGCCTCGGCGGACGCCTCCAACTCCTCGACCCGCACCGCGTGTTGGTCGAGGGCCCGACCCGCTGGCGCGCCGCCGAGATGATGTGCCCGCCTGCGCTGCGGCCGGCCGTGGTCGTCCTGCTGGCGATGATGGCGGCGGAGGGCACGTCCGTGCTGCGGAACGTGTATGTCATCAACCGGGGTTACGAGGACCTGGCGGAGCGGCTCAACTCCATCGGGGCGCAGATCGAGATCTTCCGGGACATCTGAGTCGTACCCGGGGAGATGCCGCCGTGCCTTTCACTGGTGCGGCGGCATCCGCGACGGTTCAGTCTCCGAACATTCCGGCATACGGGTCCGGTTCGCCGGTCCACGGAGAGAATCCGGCCTTCCGAAGCCGCTGTTCCTCCTCCTTGCGCAGGAAGCGGACGGAACCGACCCCCCAGAGGGAGACAGCGCCCAGCGGGCACTCGTCGAGTTCCGCGCGGAACAGGCGGCACAGGAACTCCACCATTCCGCACGGGTATGCGGTCCATCGTGCGTCGCCCCGGCCCCACACCACCACGGGCCACTTGTCCGGATCGCTGTCCGTGGCCGGCCGGCACAGAATGTCCGCGCTGGAATCCGCTCCCCAGGCGATGAGGCGCGGAGTCTCGGCCACCCCTGGCCCGGCAGCTCGCCACACGGCCTCGGCGTTCGCCGACTCCTGCCGCATGCCCATGCAGGCGGGCTCGCCGCCGGGACCGACGTACGCCTCGGGTGCCATCAACGACAACAGGACACGGATCCATCACCTCACGGAGGTAGTCACGGCAACAAGCCCGTCGGGGCTGAACCGACGGGGCCCCTCAGTCCGGCTGGGCGGCGAACAGTTCCAGGTGTGCGCAGGTGGGGCAACGGTAGGCGTCGATCTGCCAGTGCGGCCGGCCCATCCTCTTGGCGTTGCCGAGCGGGCCTCGCTGAAGGGGGCCCGCGATCCAGCGCGCGAACCCGCGGGCGCCCTGGCCGGAGTCCTCGACGAAGCCTGGTTCCAGTCCCACCGCACCGCACTGGGTGCACCGTATGTTGTTCACAGGGGGAGCCTAATGAGCCGTCGCGGGCGTTGGCCGTCAGGGCCTGCTCCCGACGTCGCCCAGGGAGACTCCCGCCGCTCGTTTCTCCCGACCGCGCGCCGTCCGTACGTCACCGGATTCCGACGCGGAGCCCACCGCGACACTTCTCATACTTGCGCAACAGTTAAAGTGACATCACCGGGGCGGACCCCGGCGACAGCGAGCCAGGCGGCGCGGACAACGAGGAGCGGCGAATGTTCCCGGACGTAGGACTGCCGGAAGTGCTCACACTGGCGATCCTGGCCGTCCTTCTCTTCGGCCCGGACAAGCTGCCGGAGATCATCCAGAGCGTGGCGGAGTTCATCCGCAAGGTACGGGCGTTCTCCGACAGCGCCAAAGAGGAGATCCGCTCCGAACTGGGGCCGGAGTTCAAGGACTTCGAGTTCGAGGACCTGCACCCGAAGACATTCGTGCGCAAGCACGTCCTGGACGGCGACGGCAGCGGCCTCGACCTGGGCCTGGACGACATCCGCAGCGCCCTGGACCCGAGGAAGGAGCTGACGGAGGTGGCCGACGCCGTACGGAATGCCGCGGCCGACACGGACTCACCGACGGCGGCACCGCCGGTGACGCTCAAGAAGACCGACCGCCCCGAGGCGTCCGCCCGCTCCGCCTTCGACCCCGACGCCACCTGAGACGGCGTGCGGCTCGGACGGCGGTGGTGCCCTGGGTGACCGGCCGCAGTGGTCTCAGCCGCCGACCTCGTGCAGCCGGCGTACCGGTGCGAGGGCCTGATGCGAGCGGGCGGTCAGCTGCCCGACCATCACCCGCACGACCGTCACGATGTCGGGATCGTCGACGTAGTAGACCTGGTGGCGGCCCTCACGGCGGGAGCGGACGAGTCCGGCGAGCTTCAGCTTCGACAGGTGCTGACTGACCGCCGGCAGCGCGCCGCCCACGCGGTCGGCGAGGTGCGTGACATCGCACTCCCCCTGGGACAGGGCCCACATGATGTGCAGCCGGGCCGCCGAAGCGAGCAGCCCGAACGCCGCGGCCGCCTCCACCAGAACCTCGGCGGACGGATCCCCGTGACCACCGACCTTCTCCGCCACAGTCCGCTCTCTCCGTCGTGCCCACGTCACAGCCGATACTCACGCGCCCACCCAGTGTAGGGGCGTGGCGTTGCGCGGCGACACGTCGCCGTCCCTGGACTTGCGCAAACAAGCAACTCCCGCTCGTCGGCCACCGGCCGCTTCGTCTACGCGGGCAGTGCGGGGAACACGGTCACCGAGCCGTCCTTGTCGCGGGCGATCTCGATCGCCACGTCCGTCGGGCGACCGTCGACCGTGACGCCGACGCCCAGTTGATGGATCCGGTGTGCCGCGTTCATGAGGCGATCGACCTCGCTCGGTGTGAAGACGGGTCGCAGACCGCTCGGGCGGGCCAGTTTCACGGCCGACAGGCGTACCAGGACAGCGGCGACGCCCAACTCCAGTTCGTCGAGCCACTGTTGATCGCGCTTGAGCTGTCGGGTGAAGTTCTCGAAGGGGTTGCCGGGATCGCTCTGGGCGTGCTCGACGGCCTGGAGGACGACGACCCGGCGCTTCAACGCGACGGCCAGGGCAGCGAGTTCGAGGTGCACGCGGAATGCGCCGCCCTGGTCGTCGATGCCGGGGAACGCCTTGGTCAGCGTGGCGAGTTCGACGGCCGCGTCCTCGGGAATTCCGTCGAGCGCGCTCCGCCAACGCCCCAGGCGGATCTCCACCTTGCTCAGGGCCGTGTCGATGGTGTGCACCGCCGAGTCGAGTCCCAGCGAGACACCGAGCCTGCCCTGGTCGAGCAGGATGGCCGTGGCCTTGTCGATGGCGGCACGGCAGCCGTTGAGCGCGCTGCGCTCGTCGTCGAGCTTGTCCTCCTGGAGTTGCTCCAGGAGTTCCGTGATGTGTTCGATGGCCTGCCGGCGCTGCTGGTCGGCGTACGCGCTCACGCCCACCGCGACGGCCATGAGCACGAGCGGGGCGGCGACGGTGAGCGCCGTACCGCCGGCGGCAGCGGCACCGGCGGTGGCACCGGCCCCGCCCACCGTGCCCACCGCGGCCGCGCGACCGACCGGCACGTAGCTCGCGTGGGCGGCGATCTTTCCCGACGGCCCCACGAGCGGACTCAGGACGCCACCGGCTCCCGCCTTCGACACCATCGAACGAACGGTGCCCTGCCCGAGCTGGGCGGCTACCTTCGCCGGGACCACCATGCGGTACAGACACTCGCCGGAGGCGGTAGCCCTGGCCGCCGTGAGGGACGTGCGCGCCGACTGCGTGATGAATTGCGACAGGTGCTGGGCCAAGGGGCTCGCGGCGTCGAGCGGGATGCCACGGCCGCGGTCGATCCTGTCGGGAAGCGGATGCGCCTCCAGCGTGACGATCGGCTCGTCGGCCATGACGGCCAGCACTCCGCGCAGTTCGGCCAGGCGCTCACCCGTCATCGACTCGCCCGCGGGCAACCCCGGGGCCTTCACGTCGGCGGTCGCCAGCGTCCACACGGGCACGGTCGTCCTGCGGTCGTCGCTCATCGTCTCCCCCTGTTTTCTCCTGCAGCAGGGTACGTGTCCGCGGCGGACGAGAACGGCGAGGTGGTGCCGCCTCCGTCAGCGGGTGCTCCACTTCTGGTTGTCCTGGCCGTTGCAGTCCCAGAGTTGGAGCCGGGTGCCGTTGCCGGTCTTCTGGTCCTTGACGTCCACGCACTTGTTGGCCTGCGGATTGACCAGGTCGTTGCTGGAGTTGAGGCGGAACTGCTGGGCCGGGTTGCCGCTGCACACCGCGAGCTGGATCACCGCGCCGTTCGCCGACGAGCCCCAGGCGACGTCCATGCACAGGCCCATCGAGCGGACCGTGCCGTCCGAGCGGAAGTCCCACTTCTGCCAGTTCTTGGTACCGCAGCTCCAGATCTGCAGCGGCGAGCCGTCGGTGCCCTTGTGCGCGACCATCTCGATGCACTTGTTGGAGGCGTGGCTGTAGATGGTGGTGCCGGGCGCGGTGGTCACCGTCCTGGTGGCCGTGACCTTGGTGGTGGACTTCTTCGAACTCCCGCCGGAGGAAGCCTTCTTGGGGGCCTCGGCGGAACTGCCCGCGATCACTCCGGCACCCGAACCGGCACCGGCGGCCGCGGCTCCCCCATCGTTCTTCACCGTGTTCTTCTTGCCGCCGCCCGCCGTGTTCGAGGGGGTCGGTTTCGGCGAGGCCGAGTCCGGGCTGGCCGAACCGTAGGCGCCGGCACCGATGTTCGCCGTCGCGCCGTTCAACACGGTTCCGGCGTCGGCCACTTGCTCCGAGGGCTTGCCGTCCGAACTCGACCCGCCGCGCAGGCCTGACACCAGGAACGGCACGCCGATCAGCAGCGCGCCGGCTATCGCGGCACCGGCGAGGAGCCCCCGGGAGGGGCGGCCGAAGGCGGGGGCCGCGGCGGCGGTGCCCTCGTCGGCGCCGGAACCGGCACCGGCACCGGCACCGGATTCCGACGAGGCTGCGGTCGCGGTGGCCGTGGTGGCCTCGGGGTCGGGGTCGGGGTCGGGGTCCGGCTCGGAGGCGGAGGTGGAGGCAGCGGTCGGGGTGGGGGCGGCGTGGGTGTCGAGTTCCGGTTCCGGTTCTGGTTCCAGTTCCGATTCCGGTTTCGGTTCCGTTGCCGCGCGGGTGCCTGCGCCGACGCCGGCACCTGATTCCCGGGCCGCGGTCTCCGAGGCGCCGGTCGTCGTCTCACCGCTGGTCGGCGGGAGTGCCGTCGCGGTCTCGGGGGCGACGCCCGTGGTGGTGTCCGGGGCCGGGGCGGGCTCCGTCCCGCCCGTCGCTGCCTGGTGCTGCGGGCTGTTCTTGCCGGACATGCTGTTTCCTTCCAGAAGGATGATCGGGTGACGACCGGTCAGTTGTCGTCCGGGGCGGGCGGGTTGACCGAGAACCGGTTGCCGTCGAAGTAGAGGGTCAGCGGGGTGCCGTCGGCCGGGCCGAAGCGGTCGGTGCGGCCGTCGGGACCGAGCAACTGGATCCGTCGGCCGGTGTCCCGTGCGACCAGTGCCGCCAGGGTGGACACGTAGCCGAGGGTGTCGTCGGGGCGGGCCAGCACCAGGGCGAGGCGCGCGGGGTCGTCCAGTCCGGCGTCCGCCACGGTCACGGTGCCGCTCTGGAGGATCGACTGGGCGCGCAACTCCTCGGTGAGAGCGCCGATTTCGGCCAGCGTGCCGGTCGGCACCGAGGTGTCCGGGGCCGGGAGCCCCGCGTCGTCGGGAGCGCCATGAGCCGCTACGTCGGCCTGGGCCCAGGTGAGGAGCGCGGTGTGGGGGTCGTCGGTGCGGGGCCAGGTGGGGGCGGTGTCGGAGGCGGTGGTGCTGGGGGCGGTGGTGCTGGGGCTGGTGGTTCCGGGGGCGGTGGTGCCGGGGGCGGTGAGCAACTGGGCCAGTGAACGGGCGAACGTCTCCGGGCCTTGCGCCCGCGACACGGCGGGGCGGTGACGGATCCCTCCGAGTTCCTCGTCGGCCTCGTTCCCGGCTCCGCCCGGCCGCAACTCCGGTTCCTGGGGCGCCGCTTGGGGCTCGGTCTCCGGCTCGCGCACCGGCTCCTCCGTCGGTTCGACCGACGGACGGGCCCCGTTCCGAACCGGTGTCGGACGGGCACCGCTGCGGGCCGGTGTCGGACGGGGCGTACGGCCGGGCCAGGCGGCCGGGGTGGCGGCGAGGGAGCCGGTCGTCAGGAGTGCCGTGCCGTCGCCCGCCGCCGCTCGCTGTGCCTCCAGGAGGGCCACGACATCGCCGAGGTCCCGCTGCGCGTGGCGCTGCCGGGCCGCCTGCCGGGCCTGCTCGGCGAGCGCGTCGGTGATGTCGAGGCCGAGGGCGTCCAACGACTCCTGGGCCGCAACCCGCACGGCGACCGCCCGGTCGTGGAGTGCGGTGGCCGCGGTGAGCGCCGCCCGGGCCGTACGCTCCGTCGCGGTCGCCGTCACGGCGAGTTTCCGGGCCCGGGTCAGGGCGTCGGCGGCGGAACGGGCCGCGTCCTGGGCCAGGCCGAGCCGGGCCCTGGTGTCGTCGACGGCGTGCCGGGCGGTCTCGACGGCGCGGTCCGCTGCCGCGGCCGCCGTCCGCGCCTGGTCCAGCGCGCGCTGCGCCCGGTTGCGGCGCGACTCGCTCCGGGCGAGCGAAGTGGGCCCGCCCGAGGTGGAGTTGCCCTCACCGCGAGCCGAACTCCCGCCCCGCGCGGCCGAGTCGGCAGACTGGCGGGGCTGCCGGGCGGCCCGTTCCGCCGCTTCGCGCGCGGCCTCCTGTGCCGCCGCGAGTTCTCCCTCAGCCGTGCGGACCGTCCCGTGGGACTCGGCCGCCGCCCGGGTCGCGACCGTCAACCGCTCGGTGTGGCCCTGGAGGTCCGTGGTCAACTCCGTTACGCGGGCACGCCGTTCACGATCGACCTCGGCGGCGTCCGTGACAGCCCGCTCGGCGAGGAGGAGTTCGTCGGCCGCGGTGTCCGCGGCGGCACCGGCGTCGAACACGTCCCGTTCCGCCCGCGCCACCGGTGGCAACGCCTCCGCCAGCACGCGTCGGGCCTCCGGCATCCGCTCCTGGAGCCGGGCCTCCCGCCTCCGGGCGTCGTCCTCCGCCTGCCCGGCCGCCTCCAACATCCGGATCTGATCGCGTACGGCTGTCCAGCCGGCGTCGTGAGCGGCGTCGCCCTGGACCACACCACGCCGGCCCCGAACACCCCGACCCGAGCCGTCCAGGCCACCTCGGCCACCCTGCCGCACACCGTCCCGGCCCGCACGGCTCGGACCGGCGTCTCCCTGACCCGCGCCACCCGGGCCGATGTCACCCTGACCCACGCCACCCCGACCCGAGCCGTCCAAGCCCGGCCCACGCCGATGCCCAGCGCCCGAGTCCGCGCCGCCCCGACCCGCACCGCCCGAGCCCGGCCCACGCCGACGACTGCCGCCCGAGTCCGCCCCACGGCGACCCGCACTGCTCGGGCCCGCGCTACTCGAACCCCGGTCGTCCAGCTCCTCCGCGTCCCACGCCTCCTCGCCCCACCCTTCCCCGTCCCGCTCCTCGTCGCCCACCCCCGCGCCGCGCTCCTCACCCCCCGGCGTCACCTCCGGGTCCCCGTTCACGTCGAACCGTCGGAAGCGCACGCCCTCGCCGTCGCGGAGGGCGAGTTCGACGGGGCGTCCCAGCTGGACGGCCGTACTCGAAGCGGCGTACAGGGCGCGGGCCGTCTGGGGCGCGGTGCCGTCCGTGGCCAGCCAGAGTTGGAGCGTGGCGGCGGTGTCGGGGGTGGGGTCCTGGGCCGCCGAGATGCCCTGGGCCAGCAGGGTGGGGAGGTCGCGGAGCGGTACCGTGCGCCAGTCGCGCAGGACGTCGGGGGCGCGGCCGTCCGGGGCCTGGGCGTCGGCCGCCGCGCGGGTCAGGGACGCGCCGTCGTAGACGCCCGGGTCGGTGCGCGGGGTGGTGACGCCGTGGCCCAGGAGGTCGCGCTCCAGGGGGCGCAGCCGGACCGTGCCGGACACGTACCGGGTGCCGTTGGGGCCGTGGACGGTGAGCAGCGCGTCGGCGAGGATCTCGTGGCTGCGGGTGCCGCGCGAGCCCTCCGGGGTCTTGGTGTCGCCGTGCTTGAACCACTCGCGGCGGGTGCCGGCGACGCCCGCGCCCGAGCCGGGGTCCTGCGCCTGGCGGGCCACCACCGGCATGGTGAAGCCGAGGATCTGGCGGTTGGAGTCGTGGGCGCTGAAGCCGCCCTGCGCCGAGAGGCCGCCGGTGAGGCCCGCGTGCGAGGAAGAGCCCGCGCTGAATGTGCTGAGCCGCACCCGGTCCACCGTCACATCGCCGGTGTCGGTCACCGGGCGCGGCCGGTACAGCTCCACGGTGAGCCGGGGCGGGGTGCCGGGGGCGCCCTGGAACGGGCGGGCGCCCGGCATCGTGGTGGTGAGGCCGCCGGGGCCGCGCGGGTGGTCCAGCGAGACGGTGCCCGCCTGGAGGAGTTCGCCGATCCGTACGGCGGTGGTGTCCGCAGAGTCGGAAGCGGCCAGCGACTGCCAGGAGTTGGTCAGCGCCGGGGCCACCTCGCCCAGCGCGGCGGCGAGTTGGGTGCCCGCGTCGAAGCCGAAGACCGGCGCGGGGCCGCCGGGGGTGAAGCGGTGCCCGGTCGCCGTCGGCCGGCGCTCCGCACGGCCCGCCGTCAACTGCCGCTCGGCCGGGGCGGGTTCGGCGGTCTCGCTGCCGGTGAAGCGCAGCGCGGCGGTGGCGTGCACCGTGGTGGTGCGCGTCGGGCGGCCGAGGAGGAGATGGGCGACGCGGTCGGCGAGCGGGGTGTTGGCGTCGGTCAGGCTGAGCACGCCGTGCTGGAACACGCTGCCCGGCAGGTCCAGCAGCCAGTCGGCGGTCGCCGTGGACCGTACGGTGGCGGTGATCCGGTAGGGGACGCCGTCGAAGTCGGCGACGTTGTCGGTGCGCAGCCAGTGCCGGTCCTCGGCGGTCCGGCTGACCCGCGCGGAGTTGCCGCGCACGGTGTCGGCGCTGAGCAGGGCGCCCGCCCGGTCGGTGCGGGGGCCGCCGGTGGGCCTCGGGATCCGGGTCTGGAGCTGGACGAACCCCGCGTGCCGGGTGCTGCGGCCGGTCCGGTCGGTGACCGAGGACGGGGTGTGGCCCAGGTAGTTCTCCATGCCGGAGGCCTTCGCCGCGGGGTGGCCGCGCAGCTGTCGTAGCGCGTGGTCGTCGGCGTCCGGCCTGGCCGTGAGGGTGACCTCGACCAGGCGGGCGCCGCCGTAGCCGACGTGCCGGAAGCGGAAGCGCTGGATGTGGGCGGGGCCGCGGCCGGGCAGGGTGCGCAGGCCCGCGGTGGAGGTGAGGTCCGCGATACGGGTGGCCACGCCCGGGAGGTACGAGGCGTGGCCGGGCCGGGTGGTGCCGGGTGCCTCGTCCTCGATCAGGGTGAGGAGTTCGTGGCGCAGCGCGTCGCGGCGGCGCACCGTCCGGGTGGCGTCGGTGAACTGGTCCATCGCCTTGACGCTGCCGAAGCCCACCTCGCCGGAGGCGGTGAACCGGCGCGGCAGCGGCACCGAGCCCGGTGTCTCGGCGGGCACCGTCAGACCGGCCACCGGTGTGAACCAGGCGGCGTGGCGCCGGAGTTGGGCCGGTGTGGCCAGGAACCGTACGGCGTCCGGGACTTGGACGACCACGGTCACGGCACGGCCCTCGCCCTGCCCGAGCGCGTTGCCGACGACGTTGCGGCGGCCCCGGCGGAACGTCACCAGCAGGGTCGCGTCGGCGGCGATGCGGTACTGAGGGCTGTTCTCGATGGCGGTGCGGTGGACGACCGTCGAGGAGCCGAGGCCGCGTGCCTGGTCGGTCCGGGTGGTACGGGTGTAGCGGGCCGAGGGGTTGAGGACCGTCGGCCGGGACGTGGATCCCGTTGTGCCGCCGCCCTGTTGCTGCTCCGGTTCGTCGGCGCGGCGGCGCAGGGTGCCGTCGTCGAGGCCGCCGGCGTCTCCGTCGTTGCCCGCGGCCTGGTCGGCGCTCGGGGTCGCGCCCGACGAGATGTTGCGGACCGAGGTGAAGCCGGCCGCCCACTGCGAGGTGCCGGCCACACCCCGCTGCTGCCCGGCACCGTCCACGGAGTTGAGGCCGGACTCAAACTGCTGCGTGAGGGTGTCCAGCGCCCGCGGCCGGCGCAGGGCGCCCCGGATCTCCACGGAGAGCACCTCGTCCGCGGCGAGCCCGGGCAGGGTGAGTCCCTCGATCACATAGGCGCCCTTGAACACCTGGTGGCCGCGGTTCAGCAGGGCGGCGGGGCTGCGGGCGGCGGTCAGCAGTTCGGCCGCCACCGTGGTCGGGTCGGTGGCGTCGGCGCCGGCCAGCGACTCGCCCACGGCCCGCCCGGCACGCGCCACCGGCCGCGGGGTGTACTCCGCGGCGGTGTCCCGCATCCCGTCCAGCAGACCGCGCGCCGGGTGCCCCTGGTAGGTGTTGCCGAGCACCGCCCGGAACGCCTCGTCCAGCGCGGCCGACGCCTGGAACACCTCCACCAGCGAGTCGTCCGGCAGCGGCACCGCGTCCTGCAACGGGCCCTGCTCGTCGGCGAGTTCGAGCAGCGCGGTGTCGGCGTCGGTGGCCGCCCGCACGGTGGGCGCGGGCGGCGCCGCCGGGACGGGCTGATCGGCGGGCAGCGTACGGAGCGTCGGCACGGACAGCCGCACGGTCCCCGGGATCCGGTCCGGCGGCGGAGTCGCGGGCGGGACCTGCTGGGCGCCGTGCGGGACGTACGGCTGCTGGACCGTCCCGTGCGCGAACCGCACTCGGGGCGTCTCCCCCGGCCCCTCGTACAGGTCGAGCGCCAGCTCGGCCGGCACGTCGAACACCTCGCTGCGCTGTCCGGCGCCGTTGCTGACGACCTGCTGGTCGTGCCCGACGGACAACTGCACACTGTTCTCGTGCTGCACCTGGTGGCCGCGCACATGGTCGGCGGTGCCGCCCAGGGTCCACGCGCCACCGCGCACCGGCAGCCCGAAGGAACCGCCGGCGCCGTACGACACCCCGTACTGCGACCCGTTCTGGTCGCTCCCGGCCAGCGACAGCGAGGCCAGGCCGACGCCCTGCACATCGGGCAGCACCGTGGTGTGCGTGCTCCGGCCCGTACCGCGCACCGCGCTGAGCACCAGCCGTACCCGGCGGGTGCCGCCGGTCAGCGTCGGCAGCTCCAGGAAGAGCGAGTGGCCGCCGTCCAGCATGGAGTCCGTCGCGGCCCGCAGCCCGATCGCGGACCGGGTCTGCTCGAACCTGCGCAGATTGTTCAACTGGGCCTGCACCAGCGCCTCGTCGGGCAGCACCCGGTTGCGCGCGGTGGCGTCGCCGGGGATGAAGCCCTCGCGGCGCAGCCAGTTCTCGGCCTCCACGAAGAGCGGTTCGGCACCCCTCACGGCCAGCGGTGTCACGCTGGCGCCGACCGACCGCAGATGCTCCAACTCCGCCGGGAGCCGCCGCAGTTCGTCCTCGGCCGGGGCATGCCCGAGGGCGTCCTCGGCGGTCATCAGCCGCAGATGCATCCCGCGCGCCCAGTCGCCGGGCTCGAAGATCTCCCGCCCGCCGCCCGGCAGATGCAGCACCAGTGTGTGCCGCACGGTGGCCGGTGCCAGCAAGTGACTGCGGGTGGTGCGCACTTGGTGCATCAGCGCCGCACTGGCGCTCTGGCCGAACGCGTCGCTCGTCCCCGCCTGGACCGCGGCCCGCCCCAGCACACCGCCACTCACCCGCCGGGTGGCGTCCGGGTGCCCCTCGGCGTGGTCGCCGGTGAGCGCAGGACCGACACTCCCCGACAGGGACACACCACTGCTGAACTTCGACTGGGCCTCGATCTTCACCACCTGCGTCAGATGGGCCTCCAGGTTGACCTTCCCGGCAACGCTCCGCCGCAGCGGCTCCCCCACCTCCACCTCGGTCAGCAACTGGAACATGCCGAGCGCGCGCCCCGACGTGTCGACGAGCACCGGCGAGAAGACGCCGCCCGCCCGTTGCATCGGCAGGGTGCCCCGCAGCAACGGCTCCGACAGGAACGTCTCCAACTCGCCCAGGGAGTCCTTGTCCAGCGTCCGCAGCCGCGCGTCGAAGCGCTGCAACGCCTCCGCGAGCAGCCGCCCCGGCTCCGCCACCGTGTCCACGCCCCACACCGGCAGATCGTCCAGACCGGCCGCCGCGGGCAACTCCCCTTCCTCGTCCCGCGCCAGATGCTGCGGGAACCAGAAGGTCACCGGCCCGTGCGACTGCGGCGCTCCCCAGGTGACGGGCGCGGCCAGCGCCGGAGTGTCCAGCCGTACGTCCCACAGGGCGGTGAAGTCGTACGGTTCCGAAGGCTCGTTGCTGCGCTGCGCCGTCGTCGATGTCACCGCCGTGGTCACCGACGCGGAGGACGAGAGCTGGTTCAGGGTCAGCGCGAGGGTCAGCGCGGCGTCGACCCCGCGCACCGGGATCGCCCTGCTCACCGGGAACAGCGCGGTCCAAGGCAGCAGCAGGGTACGGATGTTGCCGGACGCCTCCGACGACACCGACTCCTGGGAACCGATACCACGCCGCTCCACCCGTACGTCCCGCTCGGCACCCTCGGCCTGCCCGTACCGAGCCGACGCGACCGGATCCGCGAGCCGCAGCCGCAGGTCCACCGTCCGCTCCCGCCCGTCCACGGTCAGTGCGATCCGGAAGCCCAGACTGCCGCGCAGATACGGCAGGTTGATCACCAGCGTCTCGGCACTCGCCACCGTCCGCAACTGCTCCCGCACCGGATGCGTGTCCGCCGCCCGCGCCAGCCCGAGCGCCGTCATCACCTGCTGATGCAGCCCGTTCACGACCTCCGCAGACAGCGGTTCGAGGTGCACCAGGCCTACGTTGCCGTCCAGTTGGGACCCGTAGCCGAGAACGAACGTCGAAGAGGGCGGCGCGACCGGGGCGTTGGACGTGGGCCAGGTGGGAGTGCCGTCTGCGGGGATGGGGGCGGTGTCGGGGTCTTGGGCGGGTCCGTTCGTCAACTGGCCGGTGTGGTCGTGGAGTTGAGGACCGGCGGCGGTGACGCTCTCGATCATGCGGAGGTAACGGCCGGGGATGTGGACGGGGTTCTGGGTGTCGGCCATGAGGCCGGTGGTGCGGACTGTGGTGCTGTTGGGGTGGTTGCGCAGGAGGAAGTCGTTGTCGCGCTGCTCGTCGGGCAGTCCGAGGTAGTGCAGGGCTTCGTGGAGGAGGTCCGCGTCCGAGTGGCCCAGGTCCAGGTGGAGTTGGTCGGCACGGGCCGGATCGGCGGTGTCGGTGAGGGTGATCGCCTCGGGGTGGGACGGGTCGTCGATCAGGTTGAGGGTGACGTGCAGCTGATCGCGCGAACTGGGCAGCTCCAGGCCGGAGTTGAGGTGCGCGTCCAGGAGACCGGTGATGCGCTCCTGGAGTTGGGCGGTGTGGGCGGGGTCGTTGGTGGTGACCGGGAGGTTGAGCGTGTAGTCGCGGACCCACTGGCCGTTGGGTGCCTGGATACGACGGATGCTCGTACGGACGAGCGTCGTCGCACCGCTGAGAACGCCCGGACGGGGCGAGTTGCTCTGGTCCGCGTGCGGATCGAACCGCTCCGTACTGTGCACAGCCGGACGGGCGTACGCACGCAGCCCGAACCAGGAGTCCTTCGCAGCAGGGTCGGCGACACGGGAAGCGGGCAGGTCGTCGTCGGCGTCGCGAGTCGGCGCGGGACGGTAACGGCCGCTCGGCTGAACGCTGTTGACGTCCTCCGGACCCCGGGGCGCGTTCGAGGGGGTGATGGCGGGTTGGTGCACATCGCTGGCGCTGTAGTGGTTGAGGCCCGTGTAGTGGACCTCAAGTGCGGGCGTGGCGGTGGTCGTCGGGCCGTAGCGCAGCACGATGCCCCGAGGGCCGCCGGTCGCGGTGGTGCCGGCGACGGCGGCGGGCATCGGCTGGAAAACGTGGATGGGGGCGCCGAGGGTGTCGGCGAGCAGCGGCAGGAAGGTGTCGCCGACCGGGTGTGCCCACGCGGCCGACCAGTTGCCCACCGCGTGCCGGAGTACGGCCTCCTCGTCGTCGGTGAGGGGGGCGGTGCTCCGGTGGTACCCGGCGATCAGCAGCGAGCGACGCTCGTCCGGTGTCATGGTGGCGAGCGTCGGCAGCTCGTCCACCGCACGCAGATAGGCGAACATCCGCCGGTTGCTCGGCGCGGCACCGGCCAGCGGGGGCGGAGCGCCCGGCATCGAGACGGCTTGCAGATAGCGGGTCTGGAGGTCGACCGGGTCCAGGTCCTCGGCATGGGTCACGCCCTGGATGCCGTACTGGAGCAGCTCGTTGTCGATCTCGGCGGGGGTCATGTCTTGCACCGCCGTCGCGAAGTTGCCGACGAGGACACCCCGGAGCTGGCCGAGCACCTGGGCCGGGAGCGGCCGGGTGCCGTTGCGCGCCGCCGTCAGCCGGGCCAGCACCAGGTCCTGCACCCCCTGCTGCGCGGCGCGCAGATGGCGTGCTCCCCGGTGTGTCGTCTGCGGGTTGGTCGTCACCGTGGTGAGGGTCCGTCGTACGTCGTCGGGCCGGGCGAGCCAGGCGGCGGTGGCCGGGTCGGCCTGCTGCAGGCGGGCGCGGACCAGGTGCGGCGCGCTGCCGATGACGGCGTACAGGAGGCAGTTGCCGTCGCCGGGGGTCGGGACGGCGTTGCCGGTGGGGGCGATGTACGGGGACGGCGGGGCGGCCGGGGTGGTGGTGCCGGGGGCCGGTGTCTTGCCCTTGCCCGCCTTGCCGGTCTTGTTCGTTTTGCCGCTGCTCGTACCGGACTTGGACGGCCCGCTCTTCTTCGGCTGCTGTTTCGCCGGGGTCGGTGTGGGCGTGGAGGTGGATGTGGCCGTGGTGGTGGCGGGCGGCGGGGTGTGGGTCTGGCCGCCCGCCGGGAGAGGAGCGGGCCGACCGTCAGGGGTCGGCCAACGGGGCGGGGTCGTGGCGAAGGTGGTGCGCAGGGACTGTTCAGGGGTCGGCGCACTGTCGTGGACGGCGGTGGACAACCCTGGCAGCGCTGCGGTGGCCGACACCTGGTCGGCCGCGGCCTGCAACTGTGCGGTGACGGCGGCTACGACCAGCCCGTTGCGCCGCGCGACCTCGTTCTCGGCCTCGGTCACCCGGCCGCGGGCGTTGGTCTCCCGCTGCCTGGCGTCCCGCAGGTTGTCGGCCTGGAGGACCTCGTCCGCCGCGTCCTGCCGGGCCTCCTCAACTGCCTCCTCGTGGTTCGCCTCCTCCGCTCGGATACGGGCCGGACCCACGTCGACGATGTGCTCCGCCCTTTCCAACGCGGTCCGTTCGGCGGCGAGTTGGGTGGCGGCCTGCCGGGCCGCGTTGTCGGCGGCGGCGATCGCGGGGAGCACGGCCTGCACCCGGGAATCGTCGGCGACGTCGGCCGCCGGGTCGTGGGAACGCGGGGCGCCGGGCACGACGGGAGTCGGCGCGGCCGGCGCGGGGGCGGGGGTGGCGCTCGACCGCCCGTTCTTCGCGGCCTGTTCGGCGGCGGCCCGCGCGGCGGCGATCCGCTCGGCGCGCACGGCGTTCTCGGTCTGCGTCAGCCGGGTGAGGGCCGTCTGCAGATCGTGACGGCCCTTGGCCTCGTCCCGCGCGTGCTGCTCGATCACCGACGGCAGGGTGGTGGCGGTGTTCCGGGCCTCCGCGAGGTCCCGCCTCAGCCGTGCCACCAGCGCCTCCGCCTTGCGCGCGGCCTTGGCGGATTCGGCGGCCGTCTCCGTCGCCCGCCGGTGGACGTCGATCGCGCCCGTGACCGCGAGCTGCGCCTTCCGATGGGTTTCTACGGCGGTGGCGTGCGCGCGGTTGGCCTGCTGGAGGGCGGCGGTGAGGCGGTTCAGGAGCTGCGGGGTGTCGGCGAGGATGTTGGTGGCGGTGTGCAGGAGTTCGGCCTGTGCGTCGAAGGCGTTCCACGCGGTGGTCAGGTCCGGGTCGGCGGTGACGAGGGCACCTTCGGGCGTGAACTCCCAACGGCGGACACCCTGTTGGTCACGGGTCATCAACTCAAGCGGACGGTGACCGAGCACGGCGGCACGGGACGCGGCGTACAGGGCCTGGCCGAGGCGTGCGCCCTGCGGGTCGGCGCCGAGGGCCACCCAGAACTGCACGCCGTGACGGCCGGCCGGGATCGCCGCGTTCAGGCGTTCGGGCAGGGTGTGCGGCTGGGCGGTGGCCCAGTCGGGGACGAGCGCGGGCAGGTCATGGACGTTCGGCGGGGACTCGGCCGGGGTGAGCAGACCGTGACCGAGGAGGTCGCGCTCCTCTACTCGCAGGGTGACGGTGCCGGTGACGTGGCGGGTTCCCTGTGGTCCCTCGACGAGCAAGTGGGCATCGGCGTCGACGACGTAACTGCGCGTGCCCCGCGCCCCGTTGGCGGGTGCGGAGGTGCTGCCGGACTTCAGCCAGTCACGGCGGCTGCCCGTGGTGGTGCCGCCGAAGGTCGACGGCTGGGTCTGCCGCTGCGCGAGCGGCACGCCGACCCCGGCGATCTCGTGGTTGTCGTCGTCGCCGCTGAGGAGTTGCGTGAACGAGGTCGCGAGGGAGTGGTCGGCGCCCGCGGCGGTGCTCACCGTGTCGGTCGTGTTGTGGAGTTGGTCGAGCGTGACGTCGTCGGCGTTGGTGGAGCGGCGCGGGTTGTAGAGGGACACCGCGATGGTCGGGGGGTGGTCCGGCGCCCCTTCGAAGGGCGCGGTGCCGGGCATCTTGCGGGTGAGGTCGGCGGCCAACCGGGGGCGGTCGAGGGCCACTTGCCCAGCCTGGATCAACTGGCCCAGCCGGACGGCCTGTCCCTCCACCGAGACCGAGGTGATCTGCGCGTGCCAGCCGCGTCCGCCGCGCGGCGCCACGTCGTCGAGGGCCGTCTCCAGGTGTGCCCAGCCGTCGAAGTGGAACGCCGGGGTCGGCCCCACCGGGTGGAACATCTGCGCGGGGACGAGATACGGGCCGGCCGGCCGCACGCGGTTGCGCGGGTCGACGCCGGAGACGGCGGACGGTGGGTTCACGCGGGCCGGGCCACCGGGTGGCGGGGTGGCCTCGGTGCCGGTGAACCGCAGGGCCAGCCGGACCGGGACGGTGCTGGTGCGCGGGTTGCCGCGGGCGAGCAGGCTCTCGGTCAACCGGCGTACGTCGCCGTCCGCGTCGGCCCAGGCGATGACACCGTTCTGGATGAGACCGCCGATGACATTGGGCGGCCAGTCGACGACCAGCGCGGAGCGCACCGACAGCTCGTAGTCGTACTCCAGCCCGTCGAAGTCGGCGCCGTTGTCCGTGCGCAGCCAGAAGCGGTTGTCGGCCGTGGTCGCCCGGCGCGCGGAGATACTGCTCGCCGACTGCGGGGTGAAGACGGGCCCCGAACGGTCCGTCTTCGAGGGGTCGGGGCCCTGGTTCGGGCGGAGATAGCGGGTGGTCAGGGTGACCGGGAGCTGCGTCTGGCGGACCGAGGCACGGGTCGTGGTGCGACCCGCGGCGGTGTGCGACTGCCACTGTTCCAGGCCCGAGCCGGGGGTTGAGGCACCCAGCACGGCGGCCAGGTTCTGGGTCCGCCGGGGCACCGCCGTCAGGGTCACCTCGACCAGCCGCTCACCGCCGAAGCCGTGGTGGCGGAAATGGAAGCGGGTGGTGGCCCGGCGCGGGGTGCCGTCCGGACCGCGCCCGGGCAGCGAGCGCAGTCCGGCGGACGAGGTGAGCTGCGCGACGCGCCCGTGCACACCCTGCTGGTAACCGGGGTGCCCCGGAGTGACCGCGCCGGGTGCCTCGGCCTCCACCAGCGCCAGCAGTTCGCGCCTGATCCGCCCGCGCCGCTCCCTCTGGGCGACGGGCCCCAGCGGAATCTGACCCGCGTTGGGCCCGGTCGTGGGGACGGGGGCGGCGACGGGCCGGTCGTACTCGATGACCGAGAGGACTCCGCCGAGACCCAGTTCGCGATTGCGTGTGTACGACGCCGGGAGGGGCGCGGTCAGGGTCGGGGCGGGTGCGGGGGTGAGCCCCTGCACGGAGCCCATCCACCGTGCGTCGCGGGCGAGTTGGCCCTGGGTCATGAGGAACTGGAGGCCGTCAGGGACGTCGACCGCGAAGGTGACGGGGGCGACCGTGCCGGGCTCGCCGACGCCGTTGAGCAGTGTGCGGGAGCCCGCGCGGACCGTGACCAGATAGGTGACGTCGGCGACCACCCGGTGCAGATCGCCGCTCTCGGTGGGGGTGCGGTTCACGCCCGTACTGGCGGCGAGCGTGTCGGCGGTGTCGGTACGGGAGACATGGCCGAGCCGTGCCGACGGGTTGAAGAGGCCCTTGTACGACTTGCCGCTGGTCTGGCTGGTGGAGACCGAACCGTCCGACTCCGGACCGGTGTTGCCCTGCCCCGCCGCGTTCACCGGGCTCGCCGGCTGCTTGGGCGGGTTCTGGGTGAGGACCCCGCTGCCGCCGAACTGGTGTGACTTTCCCAGGGACTTGAGCTGTTGGGCGCTGTCGGTGGCGGAGACGCCGGTCTCCAGGTACTGCCGGGTGGTGTCCAGCAACCGGGGCCGGTGGGCGACGGCCTGGATCTCCAGCGAGTACTGCCCGTCCGCGAGTGTCCCCGGCAGACTCAGGCCCTCGACTACGTAGGAGTTCTTGAACAGTTCGTGGCCGTGGGCGACCAGACTGCCCGGCGTGATCGCGGCATGCCGGGTCTCGGCGGCGCGCGTCCTGCTGTCCGTCAGCCCGCGCCCGGCGAGCGGGGAGACACCGTCGCGTGCGGGCGGGGCGACGGTCGGGCCGGTGGCGGGAGCCGGGGCGGTGCCGGTGGTCGCCGGGGCGGTGACCGGGAGGATCGGGCCGGTGCCGGTGGCCGTGGTGGCGGGGGGCGTCGGCTGGGCCTGGCGGCGGATGTCCGCGGCGGCCCGCCGGAAGACCGACTCGATGGCCGCGGCACCGCGCACGGTGTCGATCAGCGCGTCGTCCGGTATGCGCACCAGTTCCGGGCGCGGGACACCGTGGGCGTCGGTGCCGTCGAACCGGGCCATGTCCACGGGGTTGGCCGGACGCGGCGCCCCGTCGACACGAGCGGGGCGCGTGGCGGCGGTCGTTGTGGGGGGCGGCGCCGCGGAGGTCGTCGCAGGGGCCGCCGAAGGCGCGCGGGTACGGCCGTTCGGCACCGCCAGCCGCAGCGAGCCGGTGACGGTCGGCGCGTGGGCAGGCGCGGGGACGGCGGGGGCAGGGGCGACGACCGGCGCCGGGGCGGCCTGCCGGTTCACGTTCTGCCCGAACCGCTCGCTGGGCCGGTCGCCGTCGTCCGCGTACAGGTCCAGGGCCAATCGCACCGGCACGTCGAACGCGTGGCTGTCCTGGTTGGTGGCGATGAAGAACTGGTCGTGCCCGGTGGCGCCGCCCACGGTGTCGCCGTGCGTGATCTGCCGGCCGTACTGGTAGTCGCCCCCGAACCCGATCGACCCCCAGGGTCCCGTGGGTCCGCTGACGCTGGCCATCGGTCCGAGCGCGCCACCGTAGGACTCACCGCGCTGCTCGGCGTCGCTGCCCGCCATCTGGGCCAGACCCATGACCTGGATGCCCGGAAGAACGAGGTTGTGGGTGCTGGCCTGGGTGCTGTCACGGACGGCGGTGAGGAGCAGTCGGACCCGGCGGACGCCCGTGTCGGTGCTGTTGGGCACCTCGAAGTGCAGCGAGTGACCGCCGTCCACCATCGAGTCGGTGGCGGCACGCAGACCGGTGCGGGAACGGGCCTCACGCAACCGGCGCAGGTTGTTGAGCTGGGCGTGCAGCCGGATCTGGTGCTCGGGCTCATGGTTGCGCAGCACGCCGACGCCGGTGGGAGCGGACGGCAGGAAGCCCTCGCGGCGCAGCCACGCCTCGGCCTCGTCGAACAGACCGTCCGTTCCGGTGACGCCGAGCGGCGCCGCGCTCAGCCCGATGCCGTCCAACCGCTCCAGCGAGTCCGGGAGTTCACGCGTCTCGTCGGGGGCGGGAGCGTGCCCCGTGGCGTCCGTCTTGCTCAGGATCCGAAGATCCATGCCATGCGCCAGGGTGAGCGCCGGTGCCGCTGTCCCGGTGCCGTCGGGCCGGATCAGGGTGACGCGGTAGGTGACGCCGGAGGGGGTGAGCAGATGGCCACGGTTGGTGCGGATGGCGTGCATCGTGCCGGCCGAACTGCCCGCGCTGTACGTGTTGGTGACGGTCGCCTGGGTCTGTCCGCGCAGGCCGAGGCTGCCGCCGATGACGCTGGACGCGTCCGGATGGCCCTTGCTCTGGTCACCGGTGAGCGCGGCGGCACCGCTGCCGCTGACCCCCAGACCGCTGGTGTACCTCGACGAGAGGTCGACCTTCGCGGTGTTGACCAGGTGGCTCTCCAGGTTGATCTGGCCCGGGGTGCTCTGCCGCAGCGGGGTCCCGACGGTGGGCACGGTCACCAGGTGCAGCATGCCGACCGCGTTGCCGTCGGCGTCGGTGATCACGGGCGAGTAGATCCCGCCGTCGACCTGCATGGGCAGCGTGCCGCGCAACACCTGCTCGGAGAGGAAGTCCGCGACCTGCCCGGCGGCGTTGGCGTCGAGATCCGCGTGGAAGGTCTGATGAACATGCTCGTACAAGGCCCTGGGGTCGATCACCGAGTCGACGCCGTAGAGCGGGAGATCGGCCGGATCGGCGGGCGCGGGCAGCGAACCCGGCGCCGGATCGGCGGTGGTGAGGTGCCGGGGGAACCAGATCGTGGTGGAACCGTGCGACACCGGCGCGCTCCAGCCGTCCCCCGCCGGGGCGGTGGCGGGCGCGGGCGCGGAGACTGCCGGGGCGTCGGTACGCACCCGCCACCGGGTGGTGAACTCCACCGGATCAGAAGGCTCGTTGGAACGCTGGGCGGACGTCGTCTGCACAGCCTGCGTGACGGTCGTCGCGTCACTGGCCTGGTTGTGGGTGATGGCCGCCGTCAGCGATCCGTCGATCGCCCGCACCGCGGTCGGCGCGGTGATCGGCCAGGACCCGGTCCACGGCACCTGGAAGGTCCGATACGTGCCCGACGGCTGACTGGAGAAGTTCTCCCGCGTCCCGAACCCACGCCGCTCGACATGCTTGTCCGCGTCCCGCGCGTCGTAACGCCCCTGCCGCAACGACTCCCGAGCATCGGACAACGTCAACTGCACGTCGACCGTGCGATCACGCCCGTCCACCCGAACCGTGACCCGATACCCGCCGTTCGAGCGCAGATACGGCAGTTGGAGCGCGAGACTCTCCCGGCTCAACACGTCCCGCACCTGCCCACGCACCGCCTCTGGCGGGTCGTCAGCATCCAGCCCGAGCGCCTCGTAGACCTGCCCGTGCAACCCCGCGATCACCTCATCGGAGAACGGCTCCGCGTACACCAACCCGACCGTCCCGTCCGGGAGCGCGCCGTACGACGTCACGTACGTCGACGGCAGTTGGACCCGCGCGGGCGGCGGGACGGCCGGGGCGTTGGAGGTGGGCCAGGTGGGGGTGCCGTCTGCGGGAATGGGGGTGGCGTCGGGGTCTTGGGCGGGTCCGTTCGTCAACTGGCCGGTGTGGTTGTGGAGTTGAGGACCGGCGGCGGTGACGTTCTCGATCGTGCGGAGGTAACGGCCGGGGATGTGAACCGGGCTCTGCGTGTCGGCCATGAGACCGGTGGTGCGGACCGTCGTGCTGTTCGGGTGGTTGCGCAGCAGGAAGTCGTTGTCGCGCTGCTCGTCCGGCAGTCCGAGGTAGTGCAGGGCTTCGTGGAGGAGGTCCGCGTCCGAGTGGCCCAGGTCCAGGTGGAGTTGGTCGGCACGGGCCGGGTCGGCGGTGTCGGTGAGGGTGATCGCCTCGGGGTGGGACGGGTCGTCGATCAGATTGAGAGTGACATGCAACTGATCGCCCGAACTGGGCAGCTCCAGGCCGGAGTTGAGGTGCGCGTCCAGGAGACCGGTGATGCGCTCCTTGAACTGCTGGGTGAGGGCAGGGTCGTTGGCGGTGACCGGAAGATTGAGCGTGTAGTCCCGAACCCACTGACCGTTGGGCGCCTGGATACGACGGACGCTCGTACGGACAAGAGTCGTCGCACCGCTGAGAACCCCCGGGCGCGGCGGGCTGGACTGATCCGCGTGCGGATCGAACCGCTCCGTGGAATGCACGGCAGGACGGGCATACGCACGCAACCCGAACCAGGAGTCCTTCGCAGCAGGGTCGGCGACACGGGACGCGGGCAGGTCGTCGGCATCGTCGCGAGTCGGCGCGGGACGGTAACGGCCGCTCGGCTGAACGCTGTTGACGTCCTCCGGACCCCGGGGCGCGCTCGACGGCGTGGTGGTCGTCGGGTCGACGACGAGGATGTCGGCGTCGGTCGCGCTGTAGTGGTTGAGGTTGGTGTAGTGGACCTCGATGACCCGGGTGGCGGTGGCCGGCCCCATGAGGGCCACGGTGGAGGTGGTGGCCGTCGGGCCCGGCCGCAGTACCTCCACGGCCAGGTCAAGGGTGTCCGCGAGCAGGGGGAGGAACACCTCTGCCTCGTCGTTCTCGTATCTCTCCGACCAGTTCTCGACGGCGTCCACCACGTGGGCCAGCTCGTCGTCGGTGAACTGTGCCTCGCTCACCGTGTAGCCCTGCCTGAGCAGCGTGCGGAGCTGTTCGTCGGAGAGGTCGTCCAGCGTGGGCAGCCGGTCGCTGTCGCGCAGATAGGCGAACATGGCCGGGGCGCCGGGCGTCGCCGACCCGGTCTCGTCGGCCGCGGTCAACGCCTCGATGTAGCGCGTTTCGAGATCGTCCAGCTGCTCCGGCTCCGTCACCCCTTCGATGCCGTACTCGCCGAGGGTGCTGAGGAGTTCGGGTCGGCTCATGGCCGCGGTGCGATTCGAGAACCAGCTCACGAGCGCCCGCCGTACCTGGCCCACCACCTCGGGCGGCAACGGACGCGTGACGCGTGCCTCCAGCAGTCGCTGATCGGCGAGGCTGCGCAGCCGGTCCGCCGCGACCATCAGATGGCGGCCGGCCGGGGGCATCGGGGAGGTCGCGGCATTCCAGTGGGTGAACTCGTGCAGTCCGGCGCGGACTTGGCTCGGCCGGCTGAGCCAGGCGTAGGTCTCCGGGGCCTCGTCGCGCAGTCCGGGCAGGGCGTCGCGGACCCGCTGCGGGTCGGTGCCGATGAACGTGTAGAGCATGCAACGGCCGTCGCCGCGGGTGTCGACCGCGTTCCCTCGGGCCCGCCGCCTTTGGAAGACCGGGGGCTGGGACGCGATGCGGCGGTACGACGTGTGGTCCGCGTCGCTCGCCGATGCGGTGTGCAGGTCGGCGGACGTACTCCCGTTGCCCTCGCCCGAGTTGCCTCCGACCAGGGCGTCGAACGCACTGTCCTGTTCGGAGGCTGTGGCGGTGATCGGGTCCGTGATCGGGTCGGTGATCGGGTCGGTGATCGGATCGGTCGTGGTTTCGGTCGAGACTGCGTCGCCCCCCGGGTTCTCGTTCCCGGTGGCGGCGATGTTCCCGTCGCCTGCGGGACGCGTGTCGCCGGCGCGCGGTGTGTTGCCGGTGGACGGGCCCGCCGTACGGGGGCGGCCCGAGCCCGGCCAGCGCGGGGTGACAGAGGCCAGCGTCGAGTGTGAGGTGGGGAGCGTCGAGGGGCCGGCGGCCAGCACCGGGCCGGTCGCCCTGGGCAGCGTCGTCTCCGCGGACACCCGGCGGGCCGCGGCGTCGTCGCGCCTGCCGAGGGCGTTGCCGATCCGGTCGTCGATCTCGCGGAGCACCTGCTCCGCCTGGTCGTGGGTCTCGCGGGTGTCCTCGTGGACCCGTGCCGCGTCCTGTGCGTGTCCGCGAGCCGTGTCCGCGTTCGCGCGCAGGGTGTCGGCCGTGCTCCGGACGCCCGGGAGCTGCGCCCGCGCCTCACTCAGGGTCTCCTGGTCGCGTCGCAGCCCGGCCTCGGCGTCCTGGAGCGCGGCCCGGTCCCGTGCCAGCCCGGCCCGCACCGCCGCGTGATCGGTCTCCAACTTGCCGACCTCGGCGGTGACTTCGTCGATCTGCCGCTGGAGACGGGGGTCCACTGCGGGGGCGGGGGCGGCCGTGTCGTCTCCGACCGGCGGTCCTACGACCGTGTCCGGCGCGGGCGGTTCCTGCGTCGCCGTGTCGGTCGCCGTGTCGGTCGCCGTGTCCGTCGCCGCGTCCTGCGTGGCCGTATCCGGCGTCGTGCTGTCGACCGTCGTAGCGCCGTCCGTGCCGCCCGGGCCGGAGGCCGCGGCCGCCGCGGCGGCGCGATCGGTGAGGTCGGTCAGGTTGCGGCGGGCGGTGTTGAGCTGGGCGGCGAGACGGATCTCCCCGCGCTCGCCCTCGGCGATCGCGTCGCGGAGCGGGTCGAGCGTGCGGCGGGCGTCGGAGATCCCGCCGGTCAGGGTGCCGATGCGGGTGTTGAGGTCGTGGAGGTGGTGTTCGGCCCGGTCCGCCTGCTGCTCGGCGGTGGTCGCGGCCGTGTCGGTCAGATCGGCGTCGGTGGCCGCGTCCCTCAGTTCGGCGGCTGCCGCGTCCAGGGCGACCTGCGCTTCGCCCCGCAGTCCGCGCTGCACGTCCTCGTCGTGGAGCGCCACGGCGTGGTCGTGCTCGGCCTGGTCGAACACCTCGGCGGCGTTCTCGAAGTCGGTCCATGCCCGGTCCAGGGACGCTACTCCGGTGGTGGAGCCCGGTGCGGCATCCGCCGTCCCCGGCCCGGTGAGCATGCCGTCCGGGTCAAAGGTCCAGATGCGCAGGCCCTCGGGGCCCCGGGTGACCAGTTCCACCGGGTGTCCGTGGAACCGTGCCACCCGCGAGGCGCCGTAGAGGGCGAGGGTCAGGCGGGAGGCGTCCGGGTCGGGGCCGGTGGCCACCCAGAGCTGGTGTCCCTTGTCCTTGGGGTCGACGCCCCTGGTCAGGACGCGCGCCACGTCCCGCAGCGGTGTCGTCGCCCAGTTCTCCGGCGCGATGCCGGTGCCCGCGGTGAGCAGGGCCGGGAGGTCGTAGACGCGGGGTACCGGACGGGGGTCGGTGATGCCGTGGCCGAGGGCGTCGCGTTCCTCGACGCGGATCGTGGCCGTACCGGTGACATGGCGGACGCCGTCGGGGCCGGAGACCTCGATGTGGACGTCGGCGCGGACCTCGTAGCTGCGGGTGCCGCGGCCGTCGGCGGGCAGGCTGGTGCTGCCGGTCTTGAGCCAGTCGCGGCGCCCGCCGGAGACGGTGCTGCCGAAGTTGCTTGCGTGCAGGGGCCGTTGGAGCAGTGGCGGGGTCGCGCCGAGGAGGTTGCGGTCGGGGTCGTCGGCGCTCAGGACGAACGGCAGTGCCAGCCCGGTGGTGGTGTCGCCGCCGGAGACCGTGCCGCTGTTCTCCGAGCTGATCCGCAGCCGGTCGAGGGTCACGTCGCCGCCGTCGGTGACCGCCCTGGGCCGGTACAACGAGACGGCGAGGGTGGGCCGTTGGTCCGGGGCGTCGCGGAACGGGAACGCGCCCGGCATCGTCGGCAGCATGCCGCCGACCTGACGGGGCGTGTCCAGGGAGAGCGTGCCGGCCTGGATGAGTTCGCCGAGCCGTACCGACGCGTTCTCGTCGGAGGTCGAGGCCGGCAGGGAGCGCCAGCCGCTGCCGGTGGTCGGGGCCACCTGGTCGAGAGCGGTGTACAGCTGGCTCCAGGCGTCGAAGCCGTAGACCGGGACGTTGCCGGTGGGGTGGAACAGGTCCGCGTCGCGCAACGCGGGCGCGCCGTCGGTGAGTTGGCGGGGGTCGACGCGGGACAGCGAGGGCGGCGGGGGTGCGGGCAGCGCGGGTGGGCCGTTCGTCTCGCTGCCGGTGAAGCGCAGGCTCACCCGGGCGGGTACCCGTACCTGGTCGCCGAGTTCGCCGGAGAGGGTGCGGCTGAGCCAGGAGCGGGTCGGCGTGTCGGTGTCGTCCCAGGCGATGACCCCGCGCTGCACCAGCGCGCCCAGCACGTTGGGCGGCCAGTCGACGACCATCGTGGAGCGGACCGTGGCGACCAACTCGTAGTCCAGGTCGTCGAAGTCGGCGGCGCTGTCGGTGCGCAGCCAGTACCGGTCCTCGGCGGTGCGGCCCTGCTTGGCGACCTTGCTTGAGGTGGTGGCCAGGCTCGCGGAGGGGCCGAGGCGGTCCGTACGGTCGTCGGCGTCGGGGCGGGTGAAACGGGCCGTCGGGTTGAAGGTGAAGCGGTGCTGCCGGCTGCCCGAGGAGGAGAGCGAGCGGCCGTCCGCCGTGTGCGAACCCCACTGCTCGATACCGGACTTGTCACCCGGCACGGCGGTGCCCCGTATGCCGCCCCGGTGCGCGGGGTTGGTCGTGGGGCGGGCCGAGAACGTCACCTCGACGAGGGCCGAGCCGCCGAACCGGTGGTGCCGGAAACTGAACCTGGCCTGTCCGCCGCCGCGTCCGATCAGCGCCCGCTTCCCGGCGACACCGGTGTTGTCGGCGATCAGCGCGGCGACGCCGGGCAGGTAGGAGGCGTGGCCGGGGGTGGTCACGCCGGGGGCGTAGCGGTCCACCAACTGCCGTACGTCGTCCTGGAGTCGGGAGCGCTGCTCGGCCTGCGGGGGTGCCGTGGGGCCCGTTGCCCGGTCGGAGAGTTCGGTGACCGAGTTGACCGTGGCCAGGCCGAGGGTGCCGTCGCGGACGTAGCGCTCGGGCAGTGCCGGGCTCGTCCGTCCGATCGTGGACGGGGCGGGCAGTTGGGGGGTGACGGCGCTCATCCACCGTGCTTCGCGCCGGAGTTGACTCTCCGTCATCAGGAACTGGAGTCCGCGCGGCACGTCCACGGCGAGCCTGACGGTCTCCCCGGGCCCGTATCCGAAGGTGTTGGCGAACACGTTGCGGTGTCCGGACCGTACGGTGATCACATAGGTGACGTCGGCCGTGATCCGGTGCTGGAGGCCGGACTGGGTGGGGGTCCGGTTGGTGGCGGTGGTGCTGGTGAGGGTGTCGGGCCTGTCGATCTTGCGGTCGTACTGGTAGCGGCCCGACGGGTTGAAGCGGGACGGCGTGGGTGCCGGGGCGGCGGGCTGCCCGGCCACGGGGGTCGGAGCCGGCGGGTTGTTCTGGGTGGCCGAGCCGCCCACGCCGAACTGGTGGGACTTGCTGAGGCCCTTGAGCTGCTGCGCCGTGTCGGCGGCGGAGATGCCGGTCTCCAGGTACTGGTTCACGCTCTGTGTGTGGCGGGGCGTGTGGGCGACGGCCTCGATCTCGATCGCGAGCTGGCCGTCCGCACCGAGCCCGGGCAGCGTCAGCCCCTCCACCACATAGGTGCCGCTGAAGATCTGGTGCCCGCGGCCGACCAGCGCACCGGGCGAGAGCGCGGTGGTGCGGGACTCGGCGCTCACCGTGGTGGTGTCGGCGAACGGACTGCCGACCAGCGAGCTGCTCAGGAACCCGGTGACGCCACCGACCAGCCGGGAGACCCGCCCGGGCGGACCGGCGGGGGCGGGGGCGTTGCCGTCACCGGCGGTGGGACGGGCATGGGCTCCGGTGACGATCTGGCGGAAGGCGTCCTGCAGCGCCGCCGAGCCGCGCACCACGTCGATCAGCGCGTCGTCCGGGACGCGGACCACGTCCGGGTGCGGGCGCGGGTGGGGGTTCGGCCCGCCGTCGCCCGGGAGCGTCATGGCCAGCCGCGCGGTGTCCTGCGCCCCGACGGGCCGTACGGTGTACGGCTCACCGGCCGGCGCGGGCTCCGCGGCGTCCACGGTCCGCCCGTGCGGTACGGCCAGCCGGACCGTGCCCGCGACACCCGGCGCTCCGGCGGCCTCGACGTCGTCCGCGGCGCGCGGCCCGGGCAGCGCATCGCCGAAGCGGGTCACCGGTTCCTGGCCCGGGCCCTCGTACAGGTCGAGTGTGATGCGGGCCGGTATCGCGAACTCGTGGGTGTCCTGCCCGCTGGCGATGAAGAACTGGTCGTGGCCGAGCGTGCTGCCGGTGGTGTTGCCGAGCGTGGCCTGGCCGACGTACTGGTAGTCGCCGGTCCCGTTCAGGGTCCAGGTTCCCCCGTGCGGGGTGGGCCCGTTGAGCCCGCCGCCGGCCCCGAGGCCGCCGCCGTAGGTGTTGCCGAGCCGCGCGGTGCCGCCGCCCCCGCCCTGCGCCAGGCCCATGACCTGGATGTCGGGCAGTACCGTGCGGTGCGTCGGCTGCTCGCCCGCGATGTGCCGGGCGCCCAGTTCCAGCCGTACCCGGCGGCGCCCGGTGATCGCGGGGATCTCCAGGAACAGCGAGTGGCCGCCGTCCACCATGGAGTCCGTCGCCGCGCGCAGCCCGAGCGGGGAACGCAGCTCCCGCAGCCGCCGCAGATTGTTCAACTGGGCCTGCACGAGCTTCTCGTCGGGCAGCCGGCTCCGCTGCGGCGCGGTGCCCTCCGCCGGTGGGGCCGGGGGCAGGAAGCCGTTGTCCCGCAGCCAGGTCTCCGCGTCCGCGAACAGCGTCTCCGTACCGTCCACGCCGAGCGGTGCGGTGGACTGCCCGATCGACTCCAGCGTCGCCAGCTCGTGCGGCAGCGCGCGGACCTCGTCCGGCGTCGGCGCGTGGCCCGTGGCGTCCGTGTCGCTGAGCACCCGCAGATCGAGCGCGTGGGTCCAACTCCCGGGCGTGTAGGCGGACATGGTGCCGTCGGGCCGGATCAGGGTGAGGATGTACTCGACGTCGGCCTCGGTCAGCAGATGGCTGCGGTTGGTGCGCACCGCGTGCATAGTGCCCGCGACGGAACTGGTACCGAACGCGTTCTGCGCCGCGAGGGAGGCGGTGCCCTTGGCGTTGACGGTGCCGCCGATGCCGTGGGAGGCGTCCGGGTGCCCCACGCCATGGTCGGTCGTGAAGGTCGGGCCGAGGCTGCCGGCGAGGGTCACCCCGCTGGTGAACGTCGTGTTCTGGTCGTTCTTGACCACGTTGACGAGATGGCTCTCAAGGTTGATCTTCTTGTCGAGGCTCTTGGCCACCGGGGTGTTCCGCGTGACCCGCGCGTCCAGCCGCATCATGCCGACCGCACGTCCGTGCGCGTCGGTGAGCACCGGCGAGTACAGCCCGCCCTCGACCTGCATCGGCAGCGTGCCCCGCAGGACCGGTTCGCTCAGGAAGTCCGCGAGTTGGGCCGACGACTCCTCGTCCAGGTCGTCGGCGAAGTTCGCCGCGGCACCCTCGTACAGCCGCCGCGGGTTCAGCACCGAGTCCACGCCGTAGATGGGCAGTTGCCGCAGTTCGGCGGGCGCGGGCAGTGCCTGGCCGTGATCCCGGTCGGCGTCCACGAGGTGCTGCGGGAACCAGACGGTGACCGAACCGTGCTGCTCGGCCGGACTCCAGTCGTGGGCGGGATCGGGGTCCGCGACGACAACTGCCGTATCAGTTGCGTCGGTTACGTCCGCGATGGCGGGCGGCGCGTCCAGGCGCACCTGCCAGTTGTCGGTGAAGTCGTAGGCGCGGGAGGGCTCGTTGCTGCGCTGGGCGCTGGTGGTCTGCACGACCTGGGTGACGGTGGAGGAGCCTTCCAACTGGTTGTGGGTGATGGTCGCGGACAGCGCGATGTCCACCCCGCGGACCACGCCCGCCGCCCCGACCGGCACCGACAGGGTCCACGGCACCGGAAGCGTCGAGAACGTGCCGGACGGCTGCGCGGAGACGATCTCCCGGGTGCCCTGCCCGCGCCGCTCCACATGCTTGTCGGGATCGCTCGTGTCGAGCGCGCCCTGCCGCGCGGACGGCCGCCTGTTGTCGAGCGTCAGCCGTACGTCCACCTCACGGCGGGCGCCGTCGACGTTCAGCACGATCCGGTGACCGCCCAGGCTGCGCAGATACGGCATGTTCTGCGTCAACTGCTGCTCGGACAGCACGTCCCGGAGTTGCGCGTGCACGGCGTCGTCCGGGCCCGGGTCCGGCCTGCCGAGCGCGGTGAGCACCTGGCGGTGCAGCCCGTCGACCAGGTCCGGCGAGAACGGCTCCATCATGACCAGCCCCACCTGGCCGTCGTGCCGCTGCCCGTAGCCGCCCAGGTAGGAGGGACGGCGCCCACCGCCGGCCACCAACTCCGTCGGCGCGGTGGTGTCGCCCTCCGGGGTGGTCACGACGATCTCCGGGACCGGCGGGACCAGGGGTACGGGCTCGGTCTCCGTCTCAGCCTCGGCCGCTGCCACTGTCGGACCGGTGTGTGTCGGGTCCGTGTGCTGGGACGTGGTGGCCACCGGGGTCGGTCCGGTGTCGGTCGCGTCGGTGGTGGGCTTGACCGGGGCGGGCGGGTCCGCGCCCAACGAGCCCTTGACCGGTCCCCGCGGACCGGTGCCCCGGTGGTCGTCGGCGGGGTCGCCGACCAGCGTGCCGATCAGGGCGAGGTGACGGGGCCTCAGCCCGCCCGACGTGTACGACGGGTCCGCCGCGGGCGTGAACAGCGTCGGGTCGCCCATGAGGCTGGCCGTACCACCGCGGTGCGGGGCTGACGAGTCGAAGCCGCTCTCGTCGCGCAGTCCGAGTTGGTGGCCGACCTCGTGGGCCAGGTCGGAGTCGGAGATGTCGGCCGGCCATGAGTGGTGGGTGGCCGGGGTACCGTCCGCCGGGTCGGTGAGCGTGACGTCGAGGTGCGCCGTCTCACCGGGAGCGGCCGGTACGACGGTGACGTGCAGCCGGCTCCCGTCCCCCAGCCGGTGGCCCGGGGTGTTGAACACCCGCTGCACACCGTCCGCCAGCCGCTGCTGGACGCCGTCGACCTGCGACCCCAGGCTCGGGTTGCCGGTCAGTTGGTAGGTGACGGTGAGATCGGTGACCGGCTCACCGCCGTGGCTGAACCGCCGCACGGCGAAACCGGCCCGCACGACGTACTGGGTCCGCGCACCGTCCGCCCCGAGCGGCCGGGACACCGGGTCGACCCAGGTATGACTCCGCTCCGAGGGCGCCGCCCCGGCCCGCGAGTCCGCATAACTGCCGGGCTCCGGCGCGGTGTTGGGGTTCACGGAGGGAGTGAGGACCACGGGTGCCGGGGCGGCGGGGGTGGGCGTGGGCGTGTTGTCCGGCACCGGAGTGACAGTGCTGGAGTGGGACGACGCCACCGTCTCGGGCGCGGGATCACTGTCCGGCACCGAACTGGTCGTGGGCGGCGCGCTGTTGCTGGAGGTGGTGGTGACCGGCGTGGGGAGGTCGGTGCCGGAATTGGAGTGGGTGTCGCCGGGGGTGGGATCGGCGCTGGTGGTCGTGTCGGTGCCGGAGTTGGTGTTCGTGTCCGTACCGGTGCTGCTGTCGACGCCGGAATCGGAGTTCGGGGAGGCATCGGTGCCGTGCGTCGTGTCCGTGCTGACGGTGTCGCCGTCGGACGTCGTGCTCTCGGGGCGCCCCGATGTCGTCGTACGCGGACTGCCCCCGGAGTTCGAGGACGCGCCAGAACCCGACGCAGGGTTCCCCGAGTTGTTACCGCTCTGGGTGGGAACACCGGACCCGGTCGTGTTCGTACCTGTGCTCGTGTTCGTACTCGGCGGCACGACACCGGTGTTGGACCCATTGGCGACCGGCGCGACCGGAACGTCCGCCGAGGAAGCCGGAGTTGAAGTGTCCGAGGTGTCGCCCTGCTGAACTGTCCGTACGGGCGCCGGAGTTCCGGTGCCCGTGGTGTGCGGACTGCTGCCGGAGTTCGAGGGTGTGCCGGCCCCGGTCGTGCTCGGCGGTACGACACTGGTGTCGGGCCCGCCCGTGACGGGAACGCCCTGCGAGGACACCGGAGTTGAGATGTCCGGGGTGTCACCCTGCTGACTCTGCAGGTCTCCCCCGCCGACCTTCACCTCGTCGAAGTGCGTGCCGGTGTCGATGCCGGTGTCGGCGAGGTCCGTGTCGACGTCGGTCGAGCGGGGCGGTGACGTGTTCGTGGTGGTGCGTTGGGGGGTGTTGACCGTCGAGGAACTGCCGTTGTCCGAGGTCGTGTTGACCGAGCCGGGGCCCGTCGTGGTGGGCGAGTTCGACGACGGGCTGTTCTTCGAGGAGCCGGTGTCCGTGTCGGAGTCGGAGTCGGACTCGTTCGGGATGTTCGCGGTGCCCAGGGTGTTCACCGGCGTCGGGGTGTTGAAGTTGAACTTGCTGCCCAACTCGTTCGCGCCCTGGCCGAGGTGGCGTTCGCTGATCGAGCTGAGTCCGCCGCCCAGGAAGGTGTTCAGGGAGTCGATGGGGAAGCCGTAGATGGACGCCGTGACGACCTCGCCGAGTGTCTCCGCGCCGCCCTCGGTGACGAAGTGCTCGAAGTCCTCGCCAAGTTCGTGCTTCACCTTGTCGCCGAAGCTCTTCGGCTTCGGGGTCGGTGTCGGTGTCGGCGTGAGGTGCGGGGTCGGGGTGGGTGTCGGTGTGGTCTTCGGGTTCGGCGTGGGGGTCGGCTTCGGGTTGGGCTTGGCGTTGATGTCGGGGTTGTCGAACTTCTTGTTGAACTTCGCCCCGTTGCCCGTGATGTCCTTGAACGGGTTGTGGCCGTTGAAGATGTTCTTGAGGTTCTTCTTCAGGTATTTGCCGACGTCCGTGAGCAGGCCGTGGAAGAGTCCGGTGAACGCGCCGAAGACACCGTCCTGGACGATCTGCGACCAGTCGAAGCCGTGGGGTCGGCGGCCCTTGGGCGCGCCGAGCATCATGGCCAGCCGTACCGCGAAGGTGGTGAACGCCTCTTCGATCGCCTCGGTGAGGCTCGGCAGCAGATGCGTCTTCTTCAGCAGCCAGTCCATCACGGTGAGAATGGCGACCCGGCTGCGGGCCTTCGCCACCGCGGCCTGGCTGGAGGCGGAACCGCCGGTGAAGGCGGACAGCACCGCGATGACCATCAACTCGATGAGCAGCCGCACCAGTTCGGCGATGATCTGCCACTTGGACTCCATGATGTCCATGGAGGACTTGGTGCGGGACTGCCCGATGCCGTCGAGCTGGTCGGCGAATTCCTTCAGGTAGTTGACGCCGTCGGTGTCGAGGAACATGTGCATCGCCCGCACATAGTTGTTCCCGACCTGCGGCGGTAGCGCGCGCCCCACCCCACCGGCGGTCTGCTCGATCAGGTCCGAGAGGTCACGCATACGCCGGCCCAGCCGCTCGTACGGCTTGCCGTTGGCGTAGGCCATGTCCTCGTCGGCCTGGAGGAACTTCTCGCCGATGAGCACGAACAACAGGTTGTTCAGCTGGGGCGTCGCGTGGATGGTCATCAGGGGCGGTCCGCCGCGTCAGTGCTTTCCGTTGTGCGAACCGGTGTTGGTGTCGCCCGTGCTGGAGTCGTGGATGGCGTCCAGTACGCCGTTCTGGGTGCCCACCACGCTCTTGAGGTTGGTGAGGGTGCCGTCGCCGATGCTGACGATGGCCTCGGACAGGGACGAGCCGGTGTCGACGGAACCCTCCCGCTCTTTCTTCTCCTGCGGCTTCATCTGCTTCGCGAAGTCGTCGTCGTGTCCGGGCCAGCCGGAGGTGGAGGACACATCGCTGATGAACTCGCTGATCATCTCGTTGGCCAGCCGGCTGATCTGCTCGATCTGCCGGGTACCGACGATGAGCGCCGCCGGGCTGGCGGAGTAGGCGTTCTCCGACATCGTCTTCTCAGTCCTCCGGGTCTTCGCTGATCTCGTCGCGGAGCCGGCCGGCCCCGCGCCGTCGGCCGGCCTTGGGGCCCTCCAGCACACCGGGCCCGAAGATCTTGTTCCAGTCCACGTCGAAGCCGGCGATCTCGGGTGCCTCGGGGTTGGCCTTGGTGAAGGGCTCGAAGGTGGCCATGACATGGCGGGCCATCCGGGCCCGGGCCTCCTGCACCGCCTCCAGCACGCTCGCGGCGAGCTGACCGGCGGGCATGGTGCGGTACTTGTCGTCCAGGAAGGTCAGCGCGCGCAGGTCGCCCTGTGCGCTGACGGTCACCTCGACGGCGCGGTCCGCGGAGCGCACCGTGCTCTCGGCGTGGGCGAGTTCGCTCTCGGCGCGGGCCACCGCGGCCTCGGTGGCCTCCAGTTCGGCCACCGCCTTGGCCAGCTTCTGCTCGATCGACTCGCCGCTCATCGGCCGATCACCGCCGGCGAACCGCCCTCGTCCGTGCCCCAGACGTCCTCGTCCTCGGTGAGCCACGCGTCGCGGGCGCGGTCGCCGCTCTCCGTGGAGCGGCCGTTCTGTCCGGCGCCGTTGGTGCCGGGGCCGCCCACCGGGTACGGGGCGCTGGAGGTGGTGGGCCGGGTCAGCACGACGTCCTCGTCCTCGTCCACGGATGCGGCACGGGTGTTCCGGCCGCGCCGGGTGGAGGTGTTGGACGGGTCGGTGAGGACGGCCCGGGTGCGTTCGGTGTTGCCGCCCTGCCCGCCGCCTCCGCCTCCCATGCCGCCGCCCATGCCGCCCATGCCGCCCATCCCCATCGGGTTGAGGGGGGTGCCGCCGGCCGACGCGCTCTGGGCGTCGGTGGAGGCGGCGGCGAGGCTGCTGGTGTCGAGGGCGTCGGAGCGCAGCGCGCCGCCGGTGTAGGGGGTGCTGTCGTAGTCGTCGTAGCCGCTGTCGAGGCCCGAATCCAGGCCGCCGCCGGTCGTGTTGAGGCCGCCGCCGTTGAGGCCGGTCGTGGTCGTGTTCAGGCCGCTGGTGTCGAGGCCGCTGCCGTTGTTCAGCCCGCTCGTGTCGATGGTGCTGCCGTTGAGGCCGCTGGTGTCGATCGAGGACGAGGGGAGGCCGGTGCCGTCGATGTCGGTGGTGGTCGTGTGGCCCGAGGGGTCGGTGGTGGTGAGCGCGCCGGTGTCCGGGTTGAGGGTCTGGACGGAGCCGTCCGGGAACTTCGTGGTGAGCGTGCCGTCGTTGTTGAGGGTGGTGGTGGAGCCGTCCGGATTGGCGAAGGAGTCGCCCGGGTTGAGGTGCGTGGTGGTGACGTTGCCGGAGGGGTCGGTGACGGAGATCTGACCGGTGTCCGGGTTGAGGGTCTCGGTGGAGCCGTCCGGGAAGTGGGTGGTCACCGAGCCGTCGGCGTTGAGCTGGGCCGTCGAGCCGTCCGGGGTGGTGAAGGAGCCGGCGGTCGGGTTGAGCTGCGACAGCGAGGTGGTGCCGTCCGGGTTGAGCGTGCTGACCTGGCCGGTGGTCGGGTCGAGGGTCTGGCTGGTGCCGTCGGGGAACTTCGTGGTGAGGGTGCCGTCGTCGTTCAGGGTGGTGGTCGAGCCGTCCGGGTTGGTGATGGTGCTGCCCGGGTTGAGCTGGGAGACGGAGGTGGTGCCGTCCGGGTTGGTGGTGGTGACCAGGCCGGTCGACGGGTCGATGGTCTGGGTGGAGCCGTCCGGGAACGTCGTGGTGAGCGTGCCGTCGCCGTTGAGCTGGGTGGTGCCCCCGGTCGGGGAGTTGAGCGTGGTCGAGCCGTCCTTGGTGGGGTCGTTGCCGGGGTTCAGGAGCGACGGGCCGTTCAGCAGGGAGTTGGCGAGGTTGCTCAGGTCGTTGCCGCCCGAACCGTCGTTGTTCAGAAGGCTGTTGCTGTTGAGGTCGTCGAGCCCGCTGCCGACGTTGTTCAGGCTGTTGCCGAGATCGTCGTTCAGGTTGCTGAGGCTCGAATTCAGGCCGTCGCCGATGTTGTTGAGGTTGTCGTTCAGGCCGTCGTTGAGGTTGTTGAGGTTGTCCCCCAGGTTGTTGAGGTTGTCGTTCACGTTGTCGTTGAGGTTGTTCAGGTTGTCGCCGAGGTTGTTGAGGTTGTTCCCGAGGTTGTTCAGGTCGTCGTTGAGCTTGTCGTTGGCCTTGTTCGCATTGTCCTCGGCGATATCGTTCTCCTCCTTCTGGAGGACCTCGGAGAGCGTCTCGTTGTTCTTGTTCTTGACCTCTTGGGCGAAGGCGTCCTCGACATCGGCCCAGGCGTTCTTCACATTGCTGAGCGCGTCGATGGACGGCTGCTTGAGCTTGGAGTCCGCGTGATCCGACCAGCTCTTGACGGCGGCGTCGGCGACCTTCTGCCAGGTGGTCTTCTGGGTGAGGTCGCCGTACTCGGGGACGTTCTGCTTGAAGTTGGCGTCGGTGGAGTAACTCGTGCCACTGGCGCCGTCGGAGACCCAGTCCTCCGAGAGCACGTGGTTGATGTTGTTGTTGATGACCCACTGACTGATCTGGTCGAGGATCTTCTTCACGTGGTAATGCGGGTCGTGCTGGCCGTCCGACGCCCAGTCGGTCCACGCGGCCTGCAGGGTGGTGATCGCGTTCTTCAGCGCGAGTTGCGCGGCGGCCAGTGCGTCGCTCAGCTTCGACTTCGGGACGTAGCCGCCGAGGGTGCTATTGGTCGCCGTGTAGTCGGTGCCGCCCAATTGCGAGACGTAGCCGTCGTAGTTGGTCTTCAGCTCGTCCAGCAGATGCCAGAAGAGGCTGGCCGCCTTGCCCTTCCAGGCCGCCTGGTCCTCGCCGAGCGAGGTCATCCACTGGTTGACGATGTCCGAGTGGTCCTTGAAGAACTGCACCACCCGGTCGAAGGACTGCCCGGTGGTCTCGAAGGAGAGCATGTCGACGGCGTTGGCGTCGACGACCGACAGTCCGCTGTACGAGAAGCCCTGCGTCGAGTACGGCGACGCCAGGATGTGGTCGAGGACCAGCTTGCTGCCCGAGATGTACTGGGCCATCGGCCCCGAGTCCCACTGGACGTGCGAGTACGAGCCCTCGAACGCGCCGCCGCCGACGACGTCCCCGCCGTTCCAGAGCGTGGCGCGGCCGTTCTCGTCGACGGTGACGCCGATCATCACGATCCGGGCCTTCTTCATGTCCACGCTGCTGTGCGCGCCGTCCCCGCCGGCGTCGTAGAAGGCCAAGTCGTAGTCCTCGCCACTGTTGACGTGCCAGCCGCCGATCGCCGAGTAGTCGGCCGCGGTCACCGACCTCATGTCCATGCCCTGGATGTCCATCCGGAACAGCTTGAGGTTGCCGAAGGAGTCGTCGTTCGAGCTGCTGAGCTTGGTGAACAGGCTCGACCGGGTCGGGATCGTATAGCCGGTGAAGTCGGTGACGGCCTGGGCGAAGTAGTCGTCCGGGTCGTAGGTGGGGGACCCGGAGGAAGGAGTGCTGTCGGCCATGGGGCGGAACTCCGCTGCTGGGAATGTGGGGGCGAGGACAGGGCGGGAGCGGGGTGCGCGGCCCGGGGCCCGGGGCTCGGGGCTCGGGGCTCGGGGCTCGGGGCTCGGCGGGAGTCGGCGGGCCGCGCACGGGCCTCAGGTCTTCGAGTCGCCGCCGCCCATGTCGCCGTCGACGGTGTCGAAGATGTCGAGCAGTTTCTCGCCGTCGATCGAGTCGAGGCTGTCGCCCTGGGTCTTCAGCAGCTTGGTGATCGTCTCGTCGAGCGCGGAGTCGATGTCGTCGAAGAGCGTCTTCTGATCGGTGAGGATCTTGTCCAGCGCGGTCGCCTGCGTCTTGAGCGCCTCCACGAGCGTGCCCCCGCCGACCGGGTCCGAGCTGTCGCCGCCGTTCATCAGGCCGATGCGCAGGATCTTGGCGAGGCCCTGGGCGGAGCCGGCACCGGTCTCGGCGATCAGGTTCTTCAGTGACCGGACGCCCGCGTTGTCCTTGCGGATGGCCAGCAGATCGTTGATGAAGTCTGCGACGTCGGTGTTCTTGAAGTTCTTCAGCGCGGTCGAGTCGAGGTGGGTCAGGTCAGCCATGAGTGCCTCCGCGGGCGGAACGCGCCGGGCCTGGCGTACGGGCGCGGCGACGGAACGGGAAGGAGCCTGGACCCGCACCGACCGCGAGGAGACCGGTCGGTGCGGTGCGGCCGGCTCAGCGGCCGATGGTGACCTCGGACCACATCTGGCTGAGGGAGTTCTCGCTGTACTTGTAGCTGTTGGAGATCTCGTTGAGCAGCTGCGAGTGCGAGGTGAGCAGCGTCTCCATGTTCTGTACGGCGCCGTCCCAGGCCGCCTGCTTCTGGCGGTAGGTGTCGGCGTCGTTGCCGTACCAGGTCTTGGACAGCTCGCCGAGTTCCTGCTCAAGGCTGGAGAGCGTCTGGGCGATCGCCTTGGTCTGCGCCACCATGTCGTCCGCGGCGTTGGACATGTGGTTGTAGCTGACGTAGATGACACCGTCGGACAGGTTGTCTGCCACAGCTTGCCTCTCTTACGCGATGGGGGGACCGGACGTGACCGGGAGGTCAGCCGGCGAGCTGGTCGAAGGCCGACTGGGCCGCGTTGTAGGCCTGGTTGATGGAGTCGTTCGAGGAGCCCTGGGTCTTGTTGTGTTCCACGAGGCTCTGGTTCAGCCGGTCGATGACGTCCTCAAGGTTCTTGAGGATGACGTTGCACTGGCCGTCCCACTGCGCGAGGAGCTGGCCGTACTGGCCGCCGTCGCTGCCCTGGTAGCCGCTGCCCAGGGCGGAACGGGTGCTGTCGACGTCCTGGCGGATCTTCACGATGCCGCTGAAGGCGCTCTCCAGGGCCTGGATTCCGTTCCGGGTCGAGCCTTCGCTTGACTGCTGGCCATCTCCAGCCATCGTCCCACCTTTCGCAAGTCGATCTACAGTACGAGTACAACTGAGCCTAGATTGGCGGTAGTTGCGGCCGCAACGAACTGAGGAAGATCTGAGGTTGCATCCGGCTTCCCGTCACATGCTTTTACTGCTAGGCAACTTGACCGGAACACGAGACTCCGCGGATTCCGGTTCTGGACTTGTTCCGGATTGGCGTGAACACGATCCCGATCGGCGTGAATCCGTCAGTTCCCGGACGCAGAGAGCGAGTTGGGGTTCACGGCCGACTGCGGGACCCCCGCCGAACCGCCCGCCGGGGCCCGCCCGGCGATCGCGGCCGGACCCGAGCCGGTCCCACCCGTGCCGGACCCACCGGTCCCGCACTGTGCCGCCGTGCCCGGCGCCTGTGCCGCCCCGCCCGAGTCCGAGGCGGCGGCCCGTGCGCTCAGCTCCGGCCCGGTCGGCAGCATCGCCAGCAGCGTGGACGGCACCTTGACCGGGGTCGCCCCGTCGTAGCCGAGGGCGGCGAGCGCGTTCGCGTCCGGGATGCGGTACTTCACTCCGTCGTCGCCGATCAGGAACGTGGTGTCGCCGACCGTCTCGCCGGCCGCGCCCAACGCCCTTGCCAGCGTGCCGTGTCCGGGCCGGGCCACCACCCGGTCCACCGGCACGCAGGCCGCGGTCAGCGCCGTCGGGTCGGCCTGCGCCGCCGGGGCCAGCGCGGACTCGGCGACCCGTACCGAGGTCACCCGCACCTGCCCGTCGGCCGGGTCGACCTGGGCGCACACCGACTCCCCCGCCGCGAGCGCCAGCGCGCTGGGCGGGCTGTCCGGCAGGCCGGCGACGGAGGGGTCCGTCCCGGCCGACCCCGGCGCCTGGTGCGCGCGCAGGTCGGAGACGTCGATCGTGACGACGTTCGGGGCCCCGCCGTCGTAGGCCTCGGTGCGGGTGTCCGGATCGCCGAGCAGCAGCGCCGACTGGGTGTCCGTCACCGGGTGCAGGCCGTCCTTCTGCAGGAGGTACTCCTGGTTCCCGGAGCCCGCGACCACCCGGAAGACCTGCCCGATCCGGGTGGCCCGGCCGCCCAGTTCGGGCCCTGCCGTGCCGCGGCCCTCGACCTTCGGGGTGGCCAGGTCCGGGCCGGTGACCAGGGCGTCCAGGAAGGCCGCCGACACCGGGCGGGGGGTCACGGACGCGTAGCCGAGGGACTCCGCCGCGCCCGAGTCCTCGTCCAGCTCCAGCCGGCTGCCCTGCCACACCAGGTAGGTGTGCTTGTCCGGGCCCTTCACCACCAGCGCCGACTTCGCGCCGACCGGGGCCGTCTCCACCGGGGCACCCGGCACGAGGGTCGTCTGCGCGCCGGAGCCCGTCGAGCAGACCTGCCACGGCGAGGACTCCAACTCCCCTGTCGACGGTACGGAGTCGGGGGCGCCGGTGATGCCGACGGGCCGGCCGACGGGGGTGCCGGCGAGCGACGCCGAGCCGACCGACGTGGTCTTCAGGTCGGAGCCGCCGATCAGCACGGCCGAGGCGTAGTTGCGCACCGGGCGCAGCCGGCCGTCGGCGTACAGGTAGCGGGCGCCGGTGTCCTTGTTGACGATCAGGGTGTCGCCGCTGCGCCAGGCGTCGTTGCCGCCCGGCCTGATCAGCCCGTACACCAGCGCGCCACCGCAGACCAGCGCACCGACGATCAGCCCGACCAGCGCGCCTCTGCTGGTCCGGCCCAAGGGGCTCTCCGGTGCGTCCGGGTCGGCCAGCAGCATGCCCGAGGTCAGGCGGCCCATCATGAACGTGTGCGCTTGCACCTGGTCGCGCTTGGACCGCACGTTTTCCTCCCGGCTGGTCGTTCTGCTTCGTGTTCGCCCGGCTGTTCCGGGGCCTTGCTCGTGGTTCGGCGGTTCTCGAACCGCCGCGGATTCAGGGCCGGTTCACCCGGCCCTCGTGCACCGGACCGGGAGTTCTCCAACCGGCCCGGAACGGCGGCCGGTTGACCCGACCCGCGTGAACGGGACCGAGGCGCCCGGTCAGCCGAAGATGCCGCGCAGGGTGCCGAAGACACCCAGCAGCCACAGCACCAGCGGCAGCAGGGCGATCGCCAGCAAGGAGTGCAGCAGTTCCGCCGCGCGGCCCCAGTACGGGACCAGTCGGCGGCCCGGTACGGTCCACACCGCGACCGTGAGCGCCGCCGCCACCGCGAGCAGCCCGGCGACCAGCAGGGTCCGCTCGGTGCCGGACAGGCGCAGGCCCCAGCCGAACGCGAGGAGCAACAGGCCCCACGCGCCCGGGAGTACGAGCACCAGCCGCTGGGCCGTGTTGACCAGGCCCCGGCCGTGCAGGAGCAGCAGCAGCGACAGCACCAGGGCGACCAGCAGTGCCGGGAGGCTCGGGCGGCGGGCCAGGGCGACCAGGCAGGCCGACGAGAGCACGCCCGTCGCGCCGTAGAGCGCGGTCATCCACTCGCCGGCGAGTTCGGTGCGGATCGTGACGTCGTTGCCCCGGTAGGGCTCGATGCCCTCCTGCAACTGTTCCGGGGTGGTCGGCAGCGGGGGCATCCGCATCCCGGCGAACTTGAACGACAGCGAGGGCACCAGGCCCCCGAGCAGCACCGTCAGCGCGGCGATCACCCCGGCCGCGGCGGCCGGCCGTACGTCGAACACCGTCATCAGGGCGCCGCCGGTCGCCGCGGCGAGCGCGACCAGTGCCGAGGCCAGGAACAGCGGGGTGCGGGTCGCGGAGGCCGCGAGGGCCAGCACCGCGCCGCCCGCCCAGGCCGCCGCCGCCCCCAACAGCCGTGCCCCCAGCACCTGGTGGGCCTGCGGACCGCTCAGCTCACCGCCCGGCACCAGCCAGCCCGCGAGCGCGAGCGCCGGGGACGCCAGCAGACCCAGGACCGCACCGGTCGCCGGATCGTCCACCGCCCGGCTCGCCGACGCGGCCCCGGCCAGCAGCAACAGGCCCGTTCCCACGGCGGTCGCCGCGCGCAGGGACGCCGGGGCGCCCGGCAGGGCGAGCAGGACGAGACCGGTCAGCACCGCCAGCGCGAGCAGGCCGCGCAGCAGCCGGCGGGCCGCCTCCGGACTCCAGCCGTGCAGCCGGTCCCGGGTGACGGCGGCGATGCCGTCGACCAGGTCGTCGAGGCGTACTTCGGGCAACGCCTCGGTGCGCGGGCGGAGATGGAGCGCCTCGCCGTCGGTCAGTTCGAGGGAGGCGAGGGTCGCCTCCTCGTCGAGCGGCCGGCCGCCGAGGCGCTGGAGTATCCAGCCGTCGTGTTCGAGACCGGTCTCCTCGGCCTCCTCGCCCGCGTACCGCAGCACCGTGGGCAGCAGGTCCGCCACGGGCACGTCGGACGGCACGGCGAGGTCGATGGTGCGGGCCGGTGCCCGCACGGTCAGATGGCACAGGCCGGTCACGGAAGTGTCGGTCATACCGGGGCTCACGTCTCCTGGACATCGAAACGGGGGCACGCGGCGCGGCGTGCGGGGTGGGGGAGAACAGGGTGGCTGGGTGGGGGAGAGCAGGGTGGGGGGAATAGAGCGCTGGTGGTGCGGGGGTGACATGGACGTACAGAGTTGACGGGGTGCACACTACTGACACTCCCTACGACGCGTGTCAACTGAAGCCCCCACGAACGACGTTGACGGCGTCCTCCACCGTGCATCGCCGAGTCCTGATCCGGTGCACGCCCCCCACGTACCGCCGCGGTGCGCGAAGTCCGTTAGGAGCCCCAAGCGTTGAGCGTGGTCCTGTTCCGTCGCCCGGCCCGCCGTCGCGGACCCGACATGCCCGCCGGCGAGTTGGTCCTCCAGGAGCCGCCGACTCTCATGGAGATCGTCCCGGACACCTCCGCGGTGTGGACGTATCTGCCGATGGCGATGATGTCGGTCTCGATGATGATGATGTTCATGCGGTCGGGCGGTCAGTCCAACGGCATCTTCATGTATCTCGCGCTCGGCATGATGGTGATGGCCGCCGGCGCGATGATGGTCGGTCAGGTCATGCGCAAGGCGGGCGACCGCAAGCAGCGGCTGCGCGGTGAACGCCGGGACTATCTGCGCTACTTGGCGCAGAGCCGGCGTACCGTGCAGCGGGCCGTGATCGAGCAGCAGCTCGCGCTGGCCTGGCGGCATCCCGAGCCCCGGGTGCTGCGCACCATGGTCCGCACCACGCGGCTGTGGGAACGCCGGGTGAAGGACGACGACTTCGGCGAGGTGCGGATCGCGGTCGGCGACCAGCAGCTCGCCATGCGGCTGACTCCCGTCTCCAGCAAGCCCGTTGAGGACCTGGAACCGCTGTGCGCGCACGCGCTGCGCCGTTTCATCCGCGCCTACAGCACCGTTCCCGGCCAGCCCATCGCGCTGTATCTCCGTTCCTGGTCAAGGGTGTTGGTCCGCGGCGACCGGGACGCGTCCCGCGGGATGCTGCGCGCCGCGCTGGCCCAACTGGCCCTGTTCCACCCGCCGGAGGAGCTGTGGATCGCGGTCTGCGCCGCCGACGAGGTGCGCGCGGAGTGGGAGTGGGTGAAGTGGCTGCCGCACAACCACCACCCCCAGGAGACGGACGGCGCGGGGCCGTTGCGCATGGTGGCCTCCGCCTTCACCGATCTGGAGGACCAGCTCGGCAGTGAGTTCTCCGAGCGGCCCGCGTTCGACCCCGACGCGGTGCCCGGCCGTGACGAGCCGCTGGTGGTGGTCGTGGTGGACGGCGCGGGCATCCCGTCCGGCCACCGTTTCGACGGGCCCGGCTACCGCAACGCGATCGTCCTCGACCTCTCCGACTCGCTCACCTGGCGGCCCGGCCGCACCACGCTGCGCCTGGACGTGACCCCGGACGCGGTCGCGCTGGTGCGCACCGACCGCAGCCGCAAGGAGCAGACCACGGTCCTGGGCCGCCCCGACCGGGTGGGTCCGGTGGCCGCCGAGTCGCTGGCCCGGCTGATCGCGCCGTACCGGATGAGTCTGTCCTCAGACGCGGTCGAACCGCTGTCGAACGACACCGAGTTGACGACCCTGCTCGGTATCGCCGACCTGCACCGGCTCGACCCCGACACGATCTGGCGGCGGCACACCGGCTCCGCCCGGCTGCGCGTCCCGGTCGCCGTCGGCGCGGACGGGCGGCCCGTGGAGCTGGACATCAAGGAGTCCGCGCAGGGCGGCATGGGCCCGCACGGGATGCTGATCGGCGCGACCGGTTCCGGCAAGTCCGAGCTGCTGCGCACCCTCGTCCTCGGTCTCGCGCTCACCAACTCCTCCGAGACCCTCAACTTCGTCCTCGTCGACTTCAAGGGCGGCGCGACCTTCCTCGGTCTCGACGAACTCCCGCACACCTCCGCCGTCATCACCAACCTCGCCGACGAGGCCGCCCTGGTGGAGCGCATGCAGGACGCCCTGCACGGTGAACTCATCCGCCGCCAGGAGCTGTTGAGGTCGGCCGGCAACTACACCTCGGCACTGGAGTACGAGAAGGCGCGGGCCGGCGGCGCCGATCTCGCCCCGCTGCCCAGCCTGTTCGTCGTCGTCGACGAGTTCAGCGAACTCCTCGCCTCGCACCGGGAGTTCATGGAGCTGTTCGTGATGATCGGCCGCCTCGGCCGGTCCCTCGGCGTGCATCTGCTGCTGGCCTCGCAGCGTCTGGACGAGGGCCGTATGCACCAGCTGGAGTCGCACCTGTCGTACCGGATCGGTCTGCGCACCTTCTCCGCGATGGAGTCCCGGGGTGTCCTCGGCGTGCCCGACGCGTACGAGTTGCCGTCCCAGCCGGGCAGCGGCTACCTGAAGAGCGGCATCGAGGCCCTGACCCGGTTCCGCGCCGCCTACGTCTCCGGCCCGTACCGCAGGCGCGGCGGTGCCGTCGCGCAGGCCCGGGTCGCCACGCAGGTGGTGCCCTGGTCGACCGGGTACATCGTGCCGCGCGCTCCGGCGCCGGCCGCGATCGCGGCCCCGGAGCCCGAGGCGGAGGAGGCCGCCGAGAGCCTGCTCGCGGTGGCCCTCGACCGGCTGCGCGACTCCGGGCCGCCCGCGCACCGCGTGTGGCTGCCGCCGCTGGACACCGCGTCCCCGCTCGACACGCTGCTCGGCGGTCTCGCCGAGGACCCGGACCGCGGTCTCACCGCGTCCCGCTGGACGGGCGCCGGGAAACTCCGTGTCCCGGTCGGCCTGGTCGACAAGCCGTTCGACCAGCGCCGTGACCCGCTCGTCGTGGATCTCGCCGGGGCGGGCGGCCATGTCGCCGTCGCGGGCGGTTCGCAGAGCGGCAAGTCGACGGTGCTGCGCAGCCTCATCATGGCGCTCGCGCTCACCCACACCCCGCGCGAAGTGCAGTTCTACTGCCTGGACTTCGGCGGCGGCACGCTCTCCCAGCTCACCGGTCTGCCGCACGTCGGCGGGGTCGCGGCCCGCCTCGACACCGAGCGGATCAGCCGTACGGTCGCCGAGGTCACCGCCGTCCTCACCCAGCGCGAGCAGTTCTTCCTCGACAACGGCATCGACTCGATGTCCACCTACCGGCGCCGGCGTGCGGCCGGGGAGTTCCCCGACGAACCGCACGGCGACATCTTCCTGGTGATCGACGGCTGGTCGGCGGTCCGGCAGAACTTCGACCAGTACATCCCCACGTTCAACCAGATCGCCACCAGCGGCCTCAACTACGGCATCCACCTGATCGTCGCGACCGCCCGCTGGCTGGAACTCACCGCCCCGGTCCGCGACCAGTCCGCGACCCGGCTGGAGCTGCGGCTCGGCGACACGATGGACTCCGTCGTGGACATCCGCAAGGCGAGCGCGGTGCCGCAGATCCCCGGCCGGGGTCTGACCGTCGAGACGAAACTCCACTTCCTGTCCGCGCTGCCCCGCGGCGACGGTTCCACCGACCCCGAGACGCTCAGCGAGGGCGTCGCGGACCTGGTGGACCGGATCGCGAGCGCCTGGCACGGGCCGCGCGCCCCGCAGGTCCGGATGCTCCCGCACCGGCTGCCCGCGGCCGAACTGTCCGAGCCCGAACTCGGCGACGGCCAGAGCCTCAAGCTGGCGCTCGGCCAGGACGAGGAGACCCTCGGCACCGTCTGGCACGACTTCTCCCGCACCCCGCACCTGGTCGCCGTCGGCGACACGGAGAGCGGCAAGACCAACCTGCTGCGCCTGGTCGCGGACTCGGTCGTCGCCCGCTACTCCCCCGCCGAGGCCCGCATCCTGGTCGTGGACTACCGCCGCGGCCTGGTCGACGCGGTCCCCGAGGAGTACCGCCTCGGTCACGCGGTCGCCCTGGAGGCCCTCAAGCAACTGGTCGGCGGCTCGGCGAAGGCCCTGCGCACCCGCGTCCCGGGCCAGGAGATCACCCCGGCCCGCATGCGGCAGGCCGACTGGTGGACGGGCCCCCGCCTGTTCGTCCTCGTCGACGACTACGACATGATCGGCGGCGGCACGGTCATGGACCACCCCTTCGCCCCGCTCTTCGAACACCTCGCGCTCGGCCACGAGTTGGGCCTGCACGTGGTGGTCGCCCGCTCGGCGACCGGCGCGGGCCGCGGCCTGAACGACCAGCTCCTGCGCCGCCTCGACGAGGTCAACACCCCCGGCATCCTGATGTCCTGCTCCCCGTCCGAGGGCTACGTCTTCGGCAACGTCAAACCCCGGGTACTCCCCCCGGGCCGAGCCCTCCACATCGTCCGCCGCAAGCCGTCACTCATCCAGACGGCACTGGCTGCGGGGGCGGAGGAGGAAGCGTAGACAACTGGCCGCCGTGCTACGGCTCCTGGGGCGGGGTGACTCGTCCCGGGGGCCGTAGTGGGTTGGGGCGGTTGGTGTTTCGGGGGGCCGCCGTACGGATCCGAGTCGGCAGGGGTGCCCGTGGGCCGCAGGGGCTACGGCTGAGTCGGCGCGGGGCGTTGGGCATGCGCGGGTACATCGGGCCGGGTGCTCGGCCGCCCCACACCTCAAGACTGCCCAAGCCCCACCCCCCCCAGGGGCGCGGGGAACTGCGCGACCAGCCCCCACCGGCCCGCAGATGCCCACTGACCGGTCCGGCACCGCCGAAGGGCTCAACCTTCCAGTGGCGTGCCCGCGCCCGCCGGGACCGCCGGTTCCACGGCAACCGTGTTCTCTGCACCCTCCGTCCGGACAGACGGCTTCCACCCCAAGCGCCGCCCCCGAGGCAGCACCAGCCCCAGCCACACCACCGCGATGATCACGGCGAGGCCGGCCGAAGCGGGCCACAGGGCACGGCGGAGCGGTCCGGCGGCCTTGTCGGCCGGGAGGTGGACCGGGGAGGCGGAGTCACCTTGCGGGGGTGTGGTGGCGTCGGTCAGGACCGACGTGACCGCCGCGTACGGGTCGAGGCGTGGCACGTCGGCCGGGTACGCGGAGCCGCGCAGCAGGGTCGCGGTCTGCGCGGCCGTCAGGTCCGGGTGGACGGAGCGCACCAGCGCCGCCGCCCCCGCCACGAACCCGGCGGCCAGTGACGCGCCCGAGCCGATGTAGTGGCCGGCCTTCTTCGGGCCGATGCCGACAACTCCGTCACCGGGCGCGGCGATCGCCGCGCTGTCAGTCGTGTACGCGCCGGTCGGCCGCTTGCCGTCCACGTCCACGTCGAGGACGGAGAGGACACCGTCGTCGGCGGCCGGGTAGTAGTTCCGGGCGGGCGGGCTGTCCGTCGCCGAGGTCGCCGTCGCCGGGGTGTCCGGTACGGCGGCGGCGATCACCAGGACGTCCTTCTTCGCCGCGAGCGCGACGGCCGAGCGCAGCGTGGGGGTGTTGGCCGCGAGCGCCGCCGACACCGTCACCACCTTCGCCCCGCCGTCCACGGCGGCCCTGATGCCGTCCGCGACCCGCTCCGCGGTGACCGCCCCGCGCGCGTCGCTGCCCCGCACCGCGAGGATGCGCGCCTGCTGCGCCACGCCCGCGAACCGCACCCCGTCCGCTACGGCGGCGCCGACCAGCCCGGCCACGAAGGTGCCGTGTCCCACACAGTCGGTCCCGGCGTCGCCGACCGCCGTGACCCGGCCCTTGAGGGCGGGGGCGGAGGCCGAGACGCCGGTGTCGACCACGCCGACGGTCACTCCGGCGCCCGAGGCGAACGGCCAGGTCCGGGTGAGTTGCAGCGAGACCTGTTCCCACGGCACGTCGGTGGCACGGACGGCCGAGCCCGCCGTACAGGCCGCGTCGGCGTCCAACCGCGTTGCCAGTACGGGGAGTTGGACCGTGTTCCCGGCCGCCGCGGCGGACCCGGTGCCGAGCGCGCTCGCGGAAGCGGTCAGCAGCAGCGCCAGAGCGGCGGCGGAGATCTTGCCGTGTGTCGTCGTCATGCGTGGGCCGCGCCGCTGGAGGAGGGAGAGGTGGCCGTCGGGTCGGCGAGGTCCTCCGGGAGGAGGAGGCGCAGGTCGTCGAGGCTGGGGACGGCCAGTCTGCTGAGCCGGCCCGCCTGTCGGGTCATCATCCGCTCCAGGATCTGACGGGCGGTGCGCGCGTTGCCGAAGGACCGGTCGCGGGGCAGCGCGTCGAAGTACTGCCGCAGGACCGGTCCAAGTCCGGCCGCGCACTCGTAGCCGAGCTGTACGGCGTGCTCGCGGACGATGGTGACCAGCTCGTCGGAGGAGTAGTCGGCGAACTCCACCCGGCGCGAGAACCGGGACGACAGGCCCGGGTTGGAGGCGAGGAAGGTCTCCATCTCCTGGGTGTAGCCGGCGACGATGACGACCACCTTGTCCCGGTGGTCCTCCATCAGCTTCAGCAGCGTGTCCACGGCCTCCCGGCCGAAGTCGGAGCCGGAGGCCTCGCGCGGGGTGAGGGTGTACGCCTCGTCGACGAACAGGACGCCGCCCAGGGCCCGTTCGAAGACCTCCCGGGTCAACTGCGCGGTGTGGCCCACGTATCGGCCGACGAGGTCGGCGCGGGACACCTCGACGAGCTGGCCGCGCGGCAACACGCCCAGCGAGGCGAGGAGTTCGCCGTAGAGGCGGGCCACGGTGGTCTTGCCGGTGCCGGGCGGGCCGGTGAAGACGAGGTGGTGGCTGAGGCGGGGCACCGGGAGTCCGGCGGCCTCGCGCTGCTTGGCGGTGGAGACCAGGTTGACGAGGTCGGTGACGTCCCGCTTGACGGCGTGCAGTCCGACCAGCGCGTCCAGCCTGCTGAGCGCGTCGTCGCCGGGGTCGACGGCGTTCGGGCCGTCGGCGGCGGTACGGGCCGCCTCTTCGCTGATGTCCTGCGGCAGCAGCAGCGAGAGGTCCTGTTCGGTGACGTCGGTGAGCGCGGAGAGCCGTACGGCCTGGCGGTCCACCATCTCCTCGAACACCTGCCGTGCGGCACGGCCGTTGCCGAACCCGGCGTCCTTCGGTATGCGCTCGAAGTGGACCGCGAGCGCGTGGCGGGTCTCGTCGGCGAGCGCGTACTGGTGGCGTACGCACATGCTCTCCATGATCTCCACCAGCTCGGGCACGGAGTAGTTCTCGAACTCGACGGTGCGCGAGAAGCGGGACGCCAGACCGGGGTTGGAGCCGAGGAAGCTGCGCATCTCGTCGGAGTAGCCGGCCGCGACGACGACCACGTCCTCGCGGTGGTCCTCCATCAGCTTCAGCAGCGTGTCGACGGCCTCGCGCCCGAAGTCGGCCCCGGAACCACGGGAGTCGGAGGTGAGGGTGTACGCCTCGTCGACGAACAGGACGCCGCCCAGGGCCCGTTCGAAGGCCTCGGTGGTCTTGATGGCGGTACCGCCGATGACCTGGGCGACCAGGTCGGCGCGGGAGACCTCGACGAGGTGTCCGGAGCGCAGGGCGCCCAACTCCGCGAGGATCGTGCCGTAGAGGCGGGCCACGGTGGTCTTGCCGGTGCCGGGCGGGCCCGCGAAGACCAGGTGGCGGCTCATCGGCGGTGCGGACATGCCGAGTTGGGCGCGGCGGGCGGCGAGCTGGGTGAGGTTGACGAGGGTGCGGACCTGTTCCTTGACGTTGTCGAGGCCGATCAGGCCCTCCAGCGCGGCCATCGGTCCGTCGGGGCGTCCGGGGCCCTCCGACTCCGGTACGGTGCCCGCCGGGTCGGTGCCCTCGGCTTCGCCGAAGCCCCAGGCGTCGCGGGCCTCGTTGCCGGTGCTGGTGAGGTTCTCCACCGCGAGCCGGCCGCCCGCCTTGGCCTGGACGAGGCCGCCGCCCTTGTTGTCGCGGACCGTGCAGCCCACGACCGAGACCGGCGCCTCCGACTCGACGCGGATGCCGTCGCGCTCGTTGCCGGCCGCCTCGCAGCCGTTCAGGGAGGCCCGGCCGCCGTCGCGGACCAGGAAGCCGTGTTCGGCGGAAGCCGCGGTCCGCACCCGGTTGGCCGTCAACTCGCCGCCGGTGTCCACGAGTACACCGCAGCCGCCGGCCGAGACCAGCTCGCCGTCGCGGAGCGCGGCCGTGCCCTCGCCGCCGATCTCCAGACCCGCGCCGCCGGGGTTGTTGACCCGGAATCCGGCGAGGTAGACGTTGCCGCCCGCCGCGACCTCCGCGCCCGCGCCGCCGGGTGCCTCCACCGTGCAGTCCTCGACCCGGCCGCGTCCGCCGTCGCGCACGGAGACACCGGAGCCGCCCGCGCCGGTGATGCGGGCCCGCCGCACCAGCGGGTTGGCGTTGCCGCGGATCACCACACCGGCGCCCTTGACGTCGATGATCTCCACGCGCTCCAGCTCGGCCGCCGCGTCCTCTTCGAGCAGGACGCCGTCGGACTCACCGTCCCGGACGGTCAGCGAGGTCAGCGTCGGCGAGGAGGCACCGGCCACCCGCAGCGCCGCCGTCTGGGCGCCGGTCAGCCAGCAGTCCTCGTAGGTGCCGCGCGAACGGTCCGTCACCAGAAGGCCGTTGCCCGTGGTGCGGGCGGTGCGGCAGCGGCGCAGCACCGGGTCGCTGCCGTGCGAGACGATGATGCCGGGGCCGCTGGACCCGGTGACCCGCACCTCCTCCAGCTCGCAGCGGGCGGAGCTGGTCACATGCACCCCGATGGAGGTGTCGCGGACCACGGTCCGCAGCACCCGGATCGCGCTGCGCTCCTCAAGTGCCAGTGAGGGCTTGTCCGTCGAGGCCAGATCACAGTCTTCTACGGAGCCCTGCGCGTCGCCGTTGGCGAGCACGCCGTTGCCGCGCGCGTCCCGGATCGTGCAGCCGCGCAGGGTGGCCCGGCCGCGCTCGCCGATCACCACACCGCTGGTGCCGAGGTGTTCGAGGGTGCAGGACTCCAGCGAGCTCTCGGTCGGCGAGGTGACGACGACTCCGGCGCCGGTGCGGTTGGAGACCCGGCACTCGCGCATCGCCAACGAGCCGGAGTTGCGGGCCAGTACGGTCGTCCACGAGGCGCCGGACAGATCGCAGCCCTGCATCGCGACCTGCCCGTGCGAGGCGTCCACGGCGGGCTGTTCCTCGTCGTGGCCCTGGACCACCAGGTCGGTCAGCATCACCGCGTCCACGCGCAGCGAGATCACGATGCCCTTGCGCGGTGCCAACCGGACGGTGCCGCGCGCCTGTTCGGCGACGATGGTCACCCGGGTGGTGACGACGAGATTCTCCTCGTACGTCCCCGGGCGCACACTCAGCACCGCGCCTCCACGCGCCCTGGCCAGGGCCTCTCCGATCGTCCGGGCGTCCCCGGTGCCCTCCGGACAGACCGTCAGTACCTGGCGCACTCAGCTGACCTCCTCGTGTCGGCACCTGTCGGTTGCGGCCAACCCCATCATGCCGTACGGCAAATTATGTGCCGTCGCGCAACAGCCGTACCAGCGCCGGAGCTTGTGCGTGACGATTGTTAACTCCCGGGAAAGGAACCGCTGTTGACACCCGCGCGTGTATGCGCGTGAAAGGATTGTCCATACACGCGTATGACGAACTGTTGGGCGATTGGGGCGGACAGGGCGGATGACAGACCGAACCGGACCGACCGCGAGGAAGACAGCGGCAGAGACCTCGGCAGCGGCCACCCCGGCCGGGGAGACCGCCACCGCGTCGACCTCGGCCACCGAAGAATCCGCGGCGACGAGCACAGCGAGTGCGACACCCAAGTCCCGCTCAGGGGCCGTCAGTTCGGCCGGGACGGTCTCCGCGGAATCCGTCGCGGCGGAGCTGAGCGCTCCCGCGACCTCGGCCGCGGAGACCGAGGCGCTCGCCGGTGCCGGCCGCGGCACGGCGGAACCCGACGGGCCGGCCGGCCCGGAGTCCGCTGCCGCCGGACCTGCGCGGCAGGAGGCCGCCGAGCCCGAGGCACCCGCCGTGGCGGTGGCCGCGAGCGCCCCCGAGGGGGACGGACCCACCCCCGGCGACACGGCCGCCGCGTCGGTCGGCCGCCCGGGCCGCCCGCTGCTGGCCGGTGCGGCGGTGCTCGGCGCGCTGCTGATCGCCGTACCGGGGCTGCTGATGAGCCGGGGGGACCGAACGCCGGAGAACCATGACCGGGTCGTCGCCGACCAGGCGGGCACGATCCTCGGCGACGGCGCGACGCAGGGCACCGGGGCGTACGCCTCGTCCGACCCGTCCGCTCCGGCGCAGTCCGGCACACCGAAGATCGCCCAACCGCACAAGTCCTCGCCGGGGAAGACGAGCGTCGCGCAGCCGGTGAGCGGGCCGACGACCGTGAAGACGAAGAAGCCGGCCGCGGCGGCGAAGCCGACGAAGAAGTCCACCACGACCAAGTCCGGTACGAAGTCGGGGACTTCGGGTTCCACCACGACGTCGAGCTATCCGTCGGACGTCCTCGTCACGGCCACCCGGGTGCTGAGCGCGGGCCAGTCCATCAACGCGAAGAAGGCGCGGCTGCGCATGCAGACCGACGGCAACTTCGTGCTGTACGACGAGAACAACAAGCCCCGTTGGGCCACCATGACCTTCGGTTCCAACTACCACGCGGTCTTCCAGGCGGACGGCAACCTCGTCGTCTACACCGCCAGCAACCAGCCCGTCTGGGCCAGCCAGACCGGCGGCCACGACGGCTCGATCCTGCGGCTCCAGGGCGACGGCAACATGGTGATCTACTCGGGCGGCTCGACCGCGATCTGGGCGAGCAACACCCAGCACTGAGCGACCTGAACTCCCTTTCGGCCCGCCGCCCTTGAGGTCGGCGGGCCGAAGTCGCGGAACTCAGCTCTCGGTCAGGGTGATGTCCTGGTGCTGCACCGCGTGGAAGCGGGGCAGCGGCAGACCGCCCTGGGGGGACAGTTCCATCACCGTGGCCTCGACCTGGGCCGGGCCCGGGTTCAGCGGGTCGGACGACGGCTTGCCCGAGTTCTCCCAGCTGTGCTCCGTGCCGTCGCAGACCGCCCGGGTGCCGCCGATGCCGTGCCGGACCGCGGAGTCGCCCTGGGAGACGGAGGAACTGACGAAGGCCGGGCCCGAGTTGCCGAGACAGCGGTAGGTGCCGGAAAGGGTGACGGTGCCGTCCGGGGCGATGCTGCCCGTGGGGTCGACCGTCACCGTCTCGTAGGGGCCGGCGGACGCGGTCGCGGCGGGGGCGGCGGCGACCAGCAGCAGCGCGGCACCGGCCGCCGAACCGAGGGCGGAACGCAGGGACATGGGAATACCTCCTGAAGTATCCGAAGCAGAGGTGTCCACTGGTACCGGTCGAGCGGCCCAACTCCCGTGATCGTCACTCCTTCGGTGGCGAGTCCGCACCGAGCGTCGTGGAACCGTCCGAGTGTTGTCCGCGTGTTGTCACGCTTCACAGCAGCCTGTTCCGATGAGTTCGCGACGGGAGGATGGTCTGTATATGCGATGCGGGCGGCGAAGGAGCCGCCGGAACGGATCGCATCCGACGTGGAGGTACGCCATGTGTTCCCACCAGTCCTCGTGCCCCGTGACCGACACCGACACCGTGCACGTCGTCTCCGCCCACCCCGAGCAGGGCTGGACGCTGCTGTGCGACGGCGCGATCGTCTTCGACGACAGCGGCCTGCTGCTCCCCGACGGCCGGATCGTCGCCCCGCACCGGGTACCGGCCGGCCAACTCGCCGTCGCCGCCTGACCGTTCCCACCTGATCATTCCCGCGTGATCGTCTTCATGGACGCGCCGCCCACGGTGATCTTCGAACCGTGAAGGTTGAGCTTGCGTACCCGAGGTGACCAGCAGCGATGCTGACGACCTAAGATGATCAACGTGTCCGACCAGCATGCTCCACGGTCTCTCATCGTCACGCTCTACGGCGCGTACGGCCGCTTCGTGCCCGGCCCGGTTCCGGTCGCGGAACTGATCCGGCTCCTGGCCGCCGCCGGCGTCGACGCGCCTTCGGTGCGCTCGTCGGTGTCCCGGCTCAAACGGCGCGGGCTGCTGCTGCCCGCCCGTACCGCCCAGGGCGCCGCCGGCTACGAACTCTCGCCCGAGGCACGGCAGTTGCTCGACGACGGCGACCGGCGCATCTACGCGGCCGACCCCTCGGACGACGAGGGCTGGGTGCTCGCGGTGTTCTCCGTCCCCGAGTCCGAACGGCAGAAGCGGCACATCCTGCGCTCCCGGCTGTCCGGCCTCGGCTTCGGCACCGCCGCCCCGGGCGTGTGGATCGCGCCCGCCCGCCTGTACGAGGAGACCCGGCACATCCTCGGGCGGCTGCGACTCGACCCGTACGTGGACTTCTTCCGCGGCGAGCACCTCGGCTTCGCGGCGACCGCCGACGCCGTGGCCCGCTGGTGGGACCTGACCGCGATCGCCAAGGAGCACGAGGCGTTCCTCGACCGCCACGCGCGCGTGCTGGCCGACTGGGAGCGGCGCGCGGACACCCCGCCCGAGGAGGCCTACCGCGACTACCTCCTCGCCCTGGACTCCTGGCGCCACCTCCCCTACGTCGACCCCGGCCTCCCCGCCGGCCTGCTCCCCCGGGACTGGCCGGGCGCCCGCTCGGCCGAGGTGTTCCGGGGACTGCACGCACGACTCCGGGACGCGGGGGCGGTGTTCGCGGGCATCATGAACAGTTCATGACGAAGCGCAGTGATCTCTTGCGCACCACCAGTCACTCAGCTAAACCTCAGCCTCTTTAACAGGTCCTCTCAGAGTTCTTACCTAGCCTTCGACGACGTCGCTCGTCGGGTAAGAAAGAGGACTGTTGCGCATGACCACCACGGCAAGGGCTCAGGGAGCCACCGTCTGGCTCACCGGACTGCCGAGTGCGGGCAAGACGACGATCGCCCAGCACCTGAGCGACCGGCTGAGAGCCGAAGGGCGTCGCGTGGAGGTCCTCGACGGCGACGAGGTGCGCCGCTTCCTCTCGGCCGGCCTCGGCTTCTCCCGCGAGGACCGCAACACCAATGTGCAGCGCATCGGCCTCGTCTCCGAGGTCCTCGCCCGCAACGGCGTGCTCTCCGTCGTCCCGGTCATCGCCCCCTACGCCGACAGCCGCGAGGCCGTCCGCAAACGGCACGAGGCGAGCGGGACGCCGTACATCGAGGTGCATGTCGCGACCCCGGTGGAGGTGTGCAGCGAGCGCGACGTGAAGGGCCTCTACGCCCGCCAGGCCGCGGGCGCGCTGACCGGTCTGACCGGCGTCGACGACCCGTACGAGCCGCCCACCGACCCGGCGCTCACGCTGGCGACGCAGACGCAGAGCCCGCGGGAGTCGGCGGACGCGGTGTACGCGGTGCTGGCCGAGCGGGGGCTGCTGTGACCTTCTCGCTCTCGCATCTGGACGCTCTGGAGTCCGAGGCGGTGCACATCTTCCGTGAGGTGGCGGGTGAGTTCGAGCGGCCGGTGATCCTCTTCTCCGGCGG